>CACEKA010000005.1 GCA_902560015.1 uncultured Pelagibacteraceae bacterium | reverse complement strand
TTTTAGTAAAATATCTTGAAATTGTAGTTGATGCTGTATGAGACATCATTCCTTGACCTGAAAATCTCATTAAAAAAATTGCAATAAAAAGTAATAAAACTGATGAAATTTTTGAAAAGAAAAAACAAGCAAATGATAATAAGATGGTTACAAAAAGTGCAAACTTAAAAACATTTACATCATCTATTTTTTTTCCAACCCAAATTAATAAAATACTACTACACAGAGTAGCTGATGCATAGATTGAGCCAAATTGTCCATGTGTTATTGATAATGTCTCTCTAATACTAGAATTAAATAGTCCTAAAAAATAACTCTGTCCAAAGCTAGAAAAAAATGTAAAAATAAATCCAAAAAAAATTACTTTAAACTTCAAACTATTAAACATAGGAAATAAATTATGTCTTGTAATGTTGCTTTCATAGGTCTTGGTGTCATGGGTTATCCAATGGCTGGTTATATATCAAAAGCTGGCCACAATGTAACTGTTTATAACAGAACAGGTGCTAAAGCTGATAAATGGATCGCAGAATACAAAGGTTCAAAAGCTGATACACCTGCAAAAGCAGCTGAAGGTGCTGACTTTATTTTTACCTGTGTTGGAAATGATAATGATTTAAGAGAGGTATCTCTTGGAGAAAACGGATTGTTCAACACTGCAAAAAAGAGTTGTGTTTATATTGATAACTCAACTGTATCTGCTGAGATATCTAGAGAACTATATAAAGCAGCAAAAGACAAAGGCTTTGATTTTTTAGATGCACCTATCTCTGGTGGCCAAGCAGGAGCTGAAGGTGGAATTCTTACTGTTATGGTTGGTGGTGATGAAGATATATTTAAAAAAGCAGAGCCAGTTATTGATTGCTATAGTAGAAAAGTAAAATTAATTGGTCCTACTGGAAGTGGTCAATTAACTAAAATGATGAACCAAATGTGTATCGCAGGTGCTGTCCAAGGTTTATCTGAGGCTATTAACTTTGGAATTAATGCTGGTCTTGATATGGATAAAGTAATGGAGACTATATCAAAAGGAGCTGCTCAATCATGGCAGATGGAAAATCGATATCGAACCATGACTGATGATAAGTTTGATTATGGTTTTGCTGTAGACTGGATGAGAAAAGATCTAGCAATTGTAATTGAAGAGGCAAAAAAGAATGGCTCACCTGTTCCAATTACAGAGCTAATTGATGGTTACTACGCTAAAGTTCAAGAAATGGGTGGTAATCGTTGGGATAGCTCAAGCTTAATTGCTCTTCTCAAGAAGAAAAAATAATCTGTGACTGACACTGTTCCTTATTACGAGGACTTTACAGAGATCAAAAAGAAAATTTGGTCAATGCTAACTAATGCAGTCAAAGATAGAAGCTCACCTTTTAGAATACCAGTTTTTATTTGTGGAGATCAATCTGACCTTGATGGACGAATAGTCGTTCTTAGAAAGGCTGATGAAAATAATAATCTTGTCCAATACCATAGTGATATTAGATCGGATAAAATTGCAAAATTAAAAGCTAATCAACATGCTGCAATGTTATTTTATGATAAAGAAGAAAAAATCCAAGTTAGACTAAAAGTTGAATGTATTGTTAATCATGATAATGAAATAACAAAGGAGTCTTGGTCAAAAACACAACATATATCTAGAAAATGTTATTTAGTTGATAATGGACCAGGTACAGAAAGTGAAATTCCAACTTCTGGATTAAAACCAGAATTAGATAATTTTGATTATACTAAAGAACAAAGTGAAGAAGGTTATAAAAACTTTACCGTTATTCAATGTAAAATAAAATCTATTGAATGGCTTTATTTAGCAGCCAAAGGTCACCGGAGAGCTAAGTTTAATTTGGAAAATAATAAAGATACTTGGTTAGTTCCATAGATGGTTACTGGATATATATTCACAGCATTTCTTATAATTTTAGGATTAGTTGTAATGAGATTTGGCAGCATTCATGTTAAAAAATTTAAAGAAGGTAAAACGAAGATTAAAACAAAGTTAAGCGGGCAAATTTCTTTTTTAACTCTATTTTTAATAATAATTGGATTAATAGTTTATTCAGTCAACGGTCTCTTATTTAATTGAAAAAATTATTATTTTTTCCACTTTTTAAACCATTTTTCTTCTGCATATTCTGTCAATTTATATGTGCACCACTCATTTTTTCTACCTTTAAGTAATTTTTTATGAGTATATCTAGCTGGTATCTCGTAATTACCAGGAGGATTCCCTCTTTTTTTTTGGCCTAACGCACATGCAATTTGCAGTGGATCAAAAGGATTATCTGATGTTGGGGTTAAATAAACTGAGTCTTTTAGATCGGGACATGTTGGATCTTTATGATCGTAAACAGCTTTTCCAAATTTTTTTGACAGATCTTGGCTAAGAATACCTGTACCTAAATGAGCTCCATTTTTAACCCCTTTAGTACAAGGCATAGCAAACCCATTTCCATGAAGTAATTCATGGATTGCTATTTTTGTTATTTGACCTGAGGCTCTCTTAATAAACAAATATCCATGATGAGGTCCCATTTGTCCTCCATCACCACTTGATGCATCGGTAAAAGAAAAATACAATTTCTTTGGATTATTAAATCCTTGTTTTTGTAAATAATAATCTGGATAATTAACATTCCATCCACCTTTTCTTGCTTTACGATCCAATCTCGCGAATGAAATATCAAGCTTACCGTCTTTTCGATAATCAAATTTTAATCTTTGCTTATCTCCAGTCATTTTGAAAAATAAATCATCTATTTTTTTAACTTCTTTTTCTATCCATCCATTGATATCTCTTTCTTTATCTTTAGTTTTTTTTGCTAGGAGATAGATAAAATGAATTTGGTAATCATCATTTACATCTGGCTGGTCTTCAAAGAATCTTCCTGGTTTTTCGTCAGCTGCAAAAATTGATGAACTGAATAATGTGATTATTAAAATTAAGAATAATTTTTTCATTTTCAATTATTTAATGTTGCGGCAATATTTTCTTGCACGCCCCAAATATAAAATCCTCCCTTAGCACGATCCCAATCTCTGTATCGACAACTTGAACCAAATCTATTTTTCCAACTTATCTTTTTATTTGGATCTTTTTTCATCTTATTAATTACTTTCATAAATTTTTTGTTTGTAAATTTACCTATTTTAAACAAACAATTTACCTCATAGGGATCATAAGGTGTTTTTGATGTGGGTGATAAAAACACTGAGTCCTGCAATTGTGGACAGTCAGGTTTATTATGGGCATAAACCTTACCTAGTTTTGTTCCCTGATTTAATTGTAATTTTAAATCACGATTGGTGTAATGGCCATTACTTACACCTGGAACACAATTATAACCTCCACCATTACTATGATGTAACTCGTGCAACGTAACTAGCATTTTTTTTTTATCTGATCCATTATGCTTATTTCTCAAGTAAGTTGTGCCATAACCAACACCAGCTTCTCCACCATCTACATTATTAAAATCAGCAAAATTATAATAATGTTTCTTAATATTATTTTGACCTTTAATTTTATTTAAGAAGGGTATGATGTCATTGTTTGCCCATTTATGTAGTTCTTTGTGTTTTTTATCCAATCTTATAAATGTAATATCTAATTTGCCATCTGCACGATAATCTAACTTATACTTTCTAGATACCCCGTCCCCTTTTTTATATTCAGCTGTTGCTTTGGCCATAGCTTCATTTAATTCTAATAATATTTTTTCCATCTTACCATTTATATCCCACTCACGATCTTCACTATCAGCTGCTAATACATAATTAAAATGAATTTGATAATCATCTGTTATATCTGGCTGATCTTCAAAGAATCTACCTGGTTTATCATCAGAAGCAAAAATTGATGAACTGAATAGAGTAATTAGTAATGTTAGTAAAATTTTTTTCATATTCCTTTAACTATAATATTGCTTCCCTCAGAATTTGCCAAACGTATATCTTTAACAGGTTTGTACTCATCTGAATGATACCATTCTAAAGCTTTTTCATAAGATGGAAACTTAATGATAACTATTCTTGGAAAATTATCTTCACCCTCAACTACCTGATGATCTCCACCTCTCGCAAGATATTCTCCACCATATTTTTTAATAACTTCAGGTACCTTTTCCACATACTCTTTGTAATTTTCAGGGTTAGTTACTTTTAATTGTGCTATTACATAACCTACTGCCATTTTATTCTCCTTTTTAAAAAATTGATTTTGAATATTTTTTCCAATTATCTTGATAACGTTTTGTGTTTTCTAATACTGCTTTTTTTTCTTCATCTGTTACATCTCTTATGACTTTACCTGGTGAACCTACTACCAATGAATTATCTGGTATTTCTTTGTTTTCGGTAATTAAAGCTTTAGCACCTATAATACAATTTTTTCCAATTTTAGCTTTGTTAAGTATAACTGCTCCAATTCCAATCAAGCTATTATCTCCGATAGTACATCCATGAAGCATTACTAAGTGACCTACTGTTACGTCTTTTCCAACTTTTAAGGGGCAGCCTGGATCAGTATGTAAAACACTTCCATCTTGGATATTTGATCCCTCACCTATGTGAATGTTTTCGATATCTCCCCGTAATACTGCATTAAACCATATACTTGAGTTTTTTTCTAAAGTAACATCACCAATTATAGTTGCATTAGGGGCTACCCAATTTTCGCCAGAGTTTTGTGGTTTTTTATCTTTTAAATCGTAAAACATAATTTATATATTCTTACAATATGCCAGTTCAAACTCCAATATGTGATTTTGGTAAAAAAGCCTTACCCTTTGAATTAAAATCTACAGATAATAAAATTATTTCTTTAAATGATATCAAAGGAGAAAATGGAACTTTGATAATGTTTATTTGTAATCACTGTCCATATGTAAAAGCTATTACCAAAGAAATAGTTGAAGACTGTAATAAATTAAAAAATATAGGAATTAATTCTGTTGCGATATGTTCTAATGATTTTATTAACTATCCAGAAGATTCTTTTGACAATATGATTAAATTTTCAAGTGATAATCATTTTAATTTTCCATACTTACACGATGATACGCAAGAAATTGCTAAATCATATGAAGCAGTATGTACGCCAGATTTTTTTGGTTACAATAAAGATTTAGAACTTCAGTATAGAGGCAGATTAAGAGAGCTTAAAAACTTTGTACCAGTTAAAGATGGAGAAAGTGATCTGTTAAAATCTATGAAGCAAATTGCTGAAACTGGTAATGGACCACAAGATCAAATTCCAAGTGCTGGATGTGGCATTAAATGGAAGTATGATTAATGTATTTGATAGTTACTAGATCTTTTCCACCAGAACTAGGTGGTATGCAAAGTTTAATGTGGGGTCTTGCAAGAGAGCTTTCGAAGAACTTTATGATTAAAGTTTTTGCTGATTATATTGAAAATCATAAAACGTTTGATGAGCATGTATCATTTTCAATTGAAAGAGTTGGTGGCCCCAAGTTGCTAAGAAAATATAGAAAAGCTTATTTAATTGATGAATATGTTAAGGAAAGTAAGGTTAATGGAATTATTGCAGATCATTGGAAAAGTTTAGAACACTTAAAAACTAATAAAAAGAAATACTGCTTAATTCACGGTAAAGAAATTAATCATTCCAAAGGTTCAGGAATTAATAAACGTATCATTAAAGTATTGAATAACGTTGAAAAAGTAATAGCAAATTCAGGTTACACAAAAAATTTAGCAATAGAGCTTGGAGTAAATCCAGAAAAGATTATTGTTATTAATCCAGGCATTGATCCTGTAAAAAATGTTGATCAAAAGTCATTAGATAAAGTTGAAAGCTTACTTGCAGTTAAAACACCAAGATTAATTACAGTTTCAAGATTTGATAAGAGAAAAAATCATGAAAAGACAATTATGGCCTTAAGAAATCTAAAACAAATCTATCCTGACATTGTCTATATTTGTATTGGTTATGGCGAAGAGGAAGAAAATATTAAAAATTTAGTTAAAGAGTTAGATCTCGAAGCTCAGGTAATGTTTTTTAAAGATATAAGTGATGATTTAAAAAATGCTTTAGTTGCTAAATCTAATATTTTTGTAATGCCTTCCGTTATACACAAATCTTCAGTTGAAGGTTTTGGAATAGCTTATACAGAGGCTGCACAATATAGTATTCCCTCGCTTGGAGGTAAAGATGGAGGTGCATCTGATGCAATTGATCATGAAAAAACAGGATTAATTTGTGATGGTAATAATTTAGATGAAATTTATTCGTCAATTAATTCAATGTTGGAAAATAAAAAATATTTAGAATATGGAAAAAATGCTAAAAGCTTCGTTTCTAGGTTCTATTGGCCAAACATTATTAAAGAATATAAAAAAATTTTAAATTAATTTATGTCTCAGTTAAAATCCACCGAGTCAGTTGGGATACTTATTGGTATATTTGCTTATTTATCTTTTTCTATTTTAGATGTAATTCAAAAAACTTTAATACTTCATCATTCTGTTTTTCAATTACTTCTTATAAAATATTTTTTTGTTTTATTTTTAGCTTTGTTTGAGGCTAAGAGAAAAAAAAATAATTTATTTTATAAATCTAAAGATATTAAATTGCAGATTTTTAGAAGCTTACTATCAGTGATAGAGTCTGGTTGTTTTGTTTTATCATTTAAATATTTATCTTTAGCAAATGTTCATAGTGTAGGTTCCTTGGCTCCAGTTATAATTGTTGCTTTATCTACAATAATTTTAAAAGAAAAAGTATCACCTAAAACCTGGATAGCTATCTTCATCGGTTTTGTTGGGGTTTTAATTATTCTTCGACCAACTTCATCAATTTTTAATCCTAAAGCTTTATTGCCTCTGATGGCAGCATTTGTACTAGGACTTTATCAGGTCATAACTAAAAAAGTTTCAAAATATGACTCAAACGAAACATCTTTATTTTTTACCTCAATAATTGGTTTATTAGTTATGTCATTATTAGCTACTAATTTTTGGAGACCAATAGATAGTTCTTCATACTCAATGTTTTTAGGCATTGGTATATTTTTTTCATTAGGTCTTTACCTTCAAATCATTGCATTGAGTAAAGCAAGAGCTAGCATAATCCAACCGTTTCATTACACATTAATTTTTTGGGCAATAATTTTTGGATATATATTTTATAATGATATTCCAGATATGTTCACAATCATTGGGGCAGTAATAATCACTTGTTCTGGTATTTTTGTTTTAAATCAAACATCAAAAAATTGATTGAATTAACCTAAACAAAGATTGTTAATACTTTAGTTATACTTATAGTAATTTATTAATGTCCAATAATAAATTAGCTATTTTTTTAATAATTACCTCTGTTTTTTTTGGAACTGTAATGCTTTCTTTTTTAAAGATAGCTCAAGAAGATGTTAATGTTTATGTGGCTGGTTTTTTTAGATTTTTTTTAGGATTAGTAATTATTTTACCTTACATAATTAAAAATAAAGATGCTGTACTTAAAACAACTCATCTTAAACAACATTTCTTAAGAGCAATACTTGGTTTACCCGCAATGCTTTTATATTTTTCTGCCTTGGTACTACTTCCTATTGAAAAACTTACCGCAATATCTTTTGTTGTTCCTTTAATTGTAACAATACTTGCGGTATTTTTTTTAGGAGAGAAGATTTATATCTACAGAACTTTTGCTCTAATGCTTGGTTTTAGTGGAATGTTGGTAATTATTCGACCTGGTTTTGTAGATATATCTATTGGAGTTTATATGGTTTTATTTTCAGCATTACTTTGGTCAATTAATATAATTATAACTAAAAAAATTTCTAAAGATGATAGTGCAATTACTATTCTAGCTTATCAATCTATATTTATGAGTCTACTCAGTTTTTTTATAGTTTTATTTTTTTGGGAAATGCCAAGCTTAAAAACACTCATCTACTTAATCTTAGCAGCTATGTGTGGAACAGTTTTACATTTAACGCTTAACCATGCATTTAAACTAGTTGATGTAAGTATGACTCAACCCTACTCATTTTTAAATTTAGTTTTTGCATCTATTATTGGATATTTTGTATTTGATGAAATTCCAGATCTGTATACTTGGATTGGTGCTCTTATAATATTTACTGGCGTTCTTATAATTTCTTATAGAGAAATGAAGCTAGATAAAGAAATAATTAGAAAAAGAATAGATATTAAGTCTTAAAAATTTTTTAATTAAGCAAATTTTCCATCCAAAATTTTAAATCATCCCTTGCTAGATGTTTGCCATGATCTCCTCCTCCTTTAGCACCTGTGAACATACATGCACTATAATTATAAGGATCAAAACTAAATTTTAATGTTCTTAAAGGATCCTCTTTAGACATTTGATAAAAATCTTCCTCTTTTTCCCATCGATCTACATACTTTAACAAAAAATCCATATATGATTTGCTCATTTTTCCATTATCCTCAGTATACCACTTTGGGCATTTCCAAAAAATTTGAGCGTATTCCATTTCTTCAACTTCATAATTTCCAATGAAATCATGATACCAACCTTTTTTTACTGTAACTTCTATATCTCCACCATTTTTTTTAATTTTCTCTCCTAGCTGAATACATGGCTCAGGTCTTGTATAATTATCAGAACCACCCAATATCATCCATGTTTTTGTTTCTTTTATTGGCTGAGGATTTCTAAACATACCTACATCCTCACAATCTGGATATCTTGGTTGGGCTGCTGCAAAATATAGATCTTTACTTATTAATGCATCTCTCATTCTTTTTTCAGATGCCAAAATAGAAACCATACCACCTCTTGAACCACCTGTAATACCTACTTTCTTTATATTTATCTTTGGGTTTTTTGATAAATATTCAAGAGCAATAAAGGAGTCCAAAAATTGTGACCAAATATTTACAGTAAATTGATTTCCAGCAGTGCTACCTATTTGATCTCTCGCGGTAAAATGATCAATGAACATTACTGCAATTCCTTTTTTTTGTAATTTTTTTGCCTGTCTTTTATGAAAAACCATCCATTTAGAAATATATTCTTCAGGTCCCCAACTACTATGACTTATCATAACTAGTGGAAATGGACCTTCACCCTTAGGATATATAATTAATGCATCAAATTTACTTGGTGAGTTTTTATGCCAACCTTCTTGAATAGAGTAAAAGTCAAAAGCTCTATACGACTCAATTTTTATTAACTCACTATTTTTAAATTTTTTTTGTAGCTTAAGCATAAATTTATTAAATGCTAAAGCAGGACTTGTAATTAATAAACAAAGAAAAAGTAATAATATCTTTTTCATCAATAATGTTAACAGATTATAATTAGATTTAACAACTTAATTATTTTTAGTTAACGTCTTATAAATATGCCATAAAACTATAAATATAGTAGTGGCTAAAATACAAGCGGTAAGGGTTCTATCCCACAAAAACTCCCACGATCCATTACTTAATAACAAAGATCTTCTTAGATTTTCTTCCATTAATCCTCCAAGAACAAAAGCTAATATTAGAGGTGGCATTGGAAAATCATACAATCTTAAGTATGTTGCAACCACAGCTATTCCAATCATTAAATAAATATCAAAGTTATTAAATGACATTACATAAATTCCTGTCACTGAGAAAAATAAGATTAAAGGAATTAAATAGTTCTTGGGAACAGCAAGAATTCTGGCTATATAAGGAATGAGCGGTAAGTTTAATATAAGAAGAATTACCATTCCAATATACATAGACATAATTATTGACCAGAAAATTTCTGGATTAGTCATATAAAGTCTTGGTCCTGGTTGAACCCCAAATCCTAAAAGTGCACCTAGCATTACTGCAGTTGTTCCGCTTCCTGGAATTCCCAAAGTTAACATTGGCACAAATGAACCAGAGCAAGCTGCATTATTTGCAGTTTCTGGTGCGGATAAACCATTAACACTTCCTTTACCAAATTTTTCTTTCTCTTCATCACTAACTACATTTCGTTCCATTCCATATGCTAAGAAAGATGCAATTGTTGCACCAGCACCTGGTAAAACGCCAATTAAAAAACCAATCACTGATGATCTTGGAATAGTTTTATACATTTTTGTTCGTTCTTCTTTATTTATTTTAATAGAACCAAGTTCAGTTAAAGAAACTTGTTTAGCAGCACTTGTTGGATCATTTCTTTTTAAGATAATTGTTAAAGCTTCACTCATTGCAAATGTTGCCATCACTACAAGTACGAAGCTAATACCATCAGTTAAATTCATATTGTTAAATGTAAATCTTGTAATATCAGACAAACTATCTTGACCAACAGAAGCTAACATTAAACCAAGTACTACCATCATCATTGCTTTTAAAAACTGACCTTTAGATGAAAAAGCAGCAATAGCTGTTAAACCTAAAATCATTAATGCAAAATAATCTGGCGATCTAAAAGATAAACTAACTTTTGATAAACTTGGTGCCATAAATAATAAATAGATTGCAGATAATGTTCCTCCTGCAAATGAACTCCATGCTGCAATAGCCAAAGCTTTTCCAGCTTTACCTTGTTGTGCCATTGGATAACCATCAAATGAAGTTGCAACAGTCCCAGGAACACCAGGTGCATTTAACAATATAGAAGAAGTAGATCCACCAAATACCGCTCCATAATAAACACCTGCCATCAAAATTAATCCTGTTGCTGGATCAAAACCATAAGTAATAGGAATCATTAAAGCAATTGCAGTCATTGGACCAAGGCCTGGGAGCATTCCTATAATTGTTCCAAAAAAACAACCAACCATAACCATTAGTATGTTTTGGAAAGTTAAAGCCGTAGTTAATCCAATTAATATTCCGTCAATCATCCCATTACTCCAATTGATTGTAGGAATGGATCTCTTAAATAAATGTTAAGAACTCCATGAAGTAGATACATAAATGCGGCTACAAAAGGGAAAGATAGTATAAACATTAGTATCCATCTTCTTTCTCCTAGGAAATAATAAGAAGCAAATAAAAATAAAGATGTGGTTAAAAAATAACCAACTTTTAAAATAGTTGCTCCATATATAATTGCAATTAAAACCAAGATTGCAGTCTTTTTATATTCTAAAGTTTTGTGCTCTACTTTAATTGTATTTGGATCTGGTAAGATTAATTTTAATGCTGAAAAAAATAAACCAGCATAACCTAAGTAAATTGGAAATGTTCTGGCATTAAAAGGTGCATTTTCATCAAATGCAAAAACTTGAATTTGGTAAGCAGTATATAAATAAAATGCTGAAAAAATAAAAAAGAGCAGTGATATAATTTTTGTAGTATTTATATTCACTGCTCTAATTTTTAAATAACCCTAAGGATTATATAACTCCTAATTTCTTCATAAGAGCTGTCATTTCTTCTGTTTGTTTTTCTAAGAAAGAAACAAACTTGTCACCTGGATTGTAAATATTAACCCAAGCATTTCTTGCTCTAACAGTTTCCCATTCAGAAGTTTTTTGTACATCGCCTAGCATTTTAGCAATTGCATCTTTATCTGCACTGCTCATACCTGGAGGGCCAAAAAATCCTCTCCAGTTAACGAATTGTACATCATATCCTTGTTCTTTTAGAGTTGGCGCATCTGGAGCATCAGAAACTCTTGAAGGAGCAGTGATACCAATAATTGTTACTTGGTCTCTTGCACCCATCAATTCACCTAAACCTGTAGAGATAATTTGTGTCTCACCAGATAAAAGTCCAGCTAACGCTTTTCCACCAGCATCATAAGGAATGTAAGCTACATCATTTGGATTAGCACCAGCTGCTTGAAAAGCTAAAGCACCAATTAAATGGTCCATACTTCCTCTTACTGATCCACCAGCCATTTTAATAGAGCTTGGATCCTTTTTGTATGCATCAACTACATCTTTAAAGTTTTTGTAAGGTGAGTTTTTTGCAACAGCAATTGCACCATAGTCACCAATTACACCAGCAATCGGCACAACATCTTTATAAGATAATGTACCACTACCTTTTACATAACCTTTGTGTCTAGTGATTGATCTTAAAACTAATGGTGTAGATTGAACTAAAACTGTATTTGCAGGCTTAGTATTAATCATAAAAGCTAAAGCTTTACCACCACCACCACCTGACATATTTTCAAATGATGCACTTTTTAACATTCCAGCTTTTGTTAAAGCTTCTCCAGTACCTCTAGCAGTTCCATCCCAACCACCACCAGCACCACCACCAATTACAAAGTGCAATTTATCAATTGCTACTGAGCTAGTTGTTGTTGCTGAGAATAATAGGATTGCTGAAAATAATACTGAAACTATTCTTTTTAAGTTTTTCATTATTTTTACCTCTCTAATTTAAAAATCATAGTAAATTACAGTATAAATATTAATGCAACTTATAATATTATTATTCAACTAATGATTGATTCTAATTATTGGAACAAAAACTCAGTATTAATTAATAAAAAATTTTATTAAAAAAAATTAAGTTCACTTTTTTCGTTAACTTCTTTTCTGTTATTTTTTTTCAAAGTGGTGATAGAAGAACTGTTTATGATCAAGTCTAAGGTTACTTTTTATTATTCAAATTTTAAACAACTTTTTACTAGCAAGTTTATTTCTGTAATCTTAATTTCAATTCCTAGTGCTATAGTTGCTGACTATTTCAATATTCCTTTAGCTTGGATGTTAGGCCCCATGATTATCACATCTATTGCTGCGTTAGCTGGATTAAAAGTTGTAATGCCTAAAATAGCTTTAAGTTCAATTTTAATTATCCTTGGACTACATATAGGTAATTATATTGATCAAAATCTTTTTAATCAGATGATTAATTGGATTTGGACATCAGCTATAATGCTTATCTACATTATTATTTGTATTTTAATAGTTTCAAAATATTTACAAAAATATGCAGGCTACGGGGAAAAGGCCTCAATATTTTCTTCAGCACCAGGTGCATTAGGTCCATTAATGATTTTAGCAGAAAATGAAAAAACTGATTTATCTCAAGTGGCAACTTCACACCTAATTAGATTAATTATAATAATAACAGTTATTCCATTTATTATTGTTAATAATACAGGTTCAGAAGCATTGCTATTAGATAGTTTTGATTACATGGGTCAAAATCATCTAAATCTAATTTTACTTATCATTGCATCTTTATTTTTTATTTTTGTTTTCGATAAAATTAGAGTTCCCGCAGCTTTATTATCAGGAACGTTATTTGCTAGTGGATTACTACAAATTACAGATATTGCCTCATATAAATTGCCTGATGCTTCTATTAATTTTTGTCTTTTAATACTTGGTGCTTCTGTTGGATGTAGGTTTGCAGAAAAAACTGTTAAAGAAATTGCCAATAATTCATTACATAGCATAGTTGCTACAACTATACTGGTCTTACTAGGTTTGCTTGCTGCATATGTTGCCACATTCTTTGTTGATACTAATATTTTAACTTTAATCCTATCTTTTAGTCCTGGTGGAATTTATGAAGTTGCAGTTATAGCAATTGCTTTTGATTTAGATCCTGACTTTGTAGCATTTCATCATATAATAAGATTACTTTTTATTCTTTTCACGGTTCCTATATTTTTAAGAATATTAGAAAAACTTAAGAAATAATCTCAGACAATCTTTCAAAAACTTTTTCCACTGACAACTTGGATAATTCTGGGGCTTGTATTGCTTTAAAATTTTCTCTTTCAATACTAACTTTGAAAGGCGTTGTGTGAGAGCCAAATAGAGCAATTCCTTTTGATCCTAAATGAGCTGTCATATGAGCAGGACCCGTATCATTAGCAACTACAAACGAACTATCTTTAATCAGTGCCGCTAGCTGAGAAATATCTAAAGCTTTACCATTATCTAAAACACAAAGCGCATTAATACTTGATGCTTCTTTTATTTCACCAGGACCAGGGGCTATAACTACTTTAAATTTATTGTCTGATTTTTCATTAATCATAGAAATTAAATCATTGTAATAAGGCCACTTCTTAGAAGTTAAATGAGGTGAGCAAAAAGGAAAAACAACAATGTATTTATCTAATTGATGATAATTTTTTATTTGAGATATATCTGATAGGCTCCATGAAAAATCAGGGCTTAAAGTATGATTGGTATTAATACCAGAACTTTTTAATTGATGATCAAATCTAGATAAAACTGAGTCTTTATCAAAATCATCTTTTGTAGTTCCTTCAGGTAACGTGGTTTCTGTAGATGACCATATTTCTTTTGTTGCTTTAGGAAATAATATATTTTTATAAAATGCTGTTCTACTTGAATTTTGTAGATCGTAAACTTTAGAAAATTTGTATTTCTTAATATTTTTCATCAATGAATATAAGTAGATAAGGTTTAATCGTGATAACCGCTTATCTAAAATAACATTTGAAATATGGGGATTTTTTTTAAATAAATCAAAATATGGTTTTGTTGTTAGTAAATGAACTTCATCATTACTATGATTTTCAGAAATATCTTGAATTGCACCACATGCTTGAGCTATATCACCCAAAGACCCATGTTTAATAATTAAAATATTAGACATATTTAAAACAACATAACATAGTATAAAACTTTATGAACAAAATACTAGTTGAAGTATCAGTTGGTGAACTTTTTGATAAAATATCAATTCTAGAAATTAAAAAAGATAGAATTAAAGATTCTGAAAAACTTAAATTTATAAATGATGAATATGAGGTTTTAAAAAGTGAACTTGAAAAAAATGTTAAGCTTGACGAAAAATTAGAAAAATTTTTTGTGGCATTGAAAAATATAAATTATAAATTATGGATTATTGAAGACGATAAAAGAAAGTGTGAAAAAGACTCAAACTTTGGAGAAAATTTTATAAGACTATCTCGAGATGTACATTTTCTTAATGATACTCGAGCAAAAATTAAGCTCGACATAAACAATCATTCAGGATCAAAAATTAAAGAAATTAAAGAGTATACTAACTACTAAAAACTCTGGGAAACCAGTCCTCGCGCATTAAATCACCAGACTTTAAGTTAATTCCATCAAATGGAGGTGAGGTTGGCCCTCCTCTATTAATATACTTAACATCAT
Organism: uncultured Pelagibacteraceae bacterium; assembly: GCA_902560015.1. GTDB lineage: Bacteria > Pseudomonadota > Alphaproteobacteria > Pelagibacterales > Pelagibacteraceae > Pelagibacter. Next base: position 43,600 of record CACEKA010000005.1, on the reverse strand, counting down.
CACCTATAAATCTCATTGAAAATGCCCTTCGAGATTTAGATGTATTATTTCCAGTTGAGCCATGTACAGTTTTAAAATTAAACAACACTGCATCACCTAAACTTAACTTAGGTATTAAAATATTTTTTTTAAATTCTTCTGACGAAGGTAAATTCATAAATGAAGTATCATCTTTATACCAAGACTGATCATTAGACCATTTTGTTGGTCTAATTAACTTTAGCCATTTATGAGAGCCTAAAATTAATTGAAGATTATTTTTATTATCAACCTCATCTAGTGGTATCCACAAACTCCCTGTATCATTGCCATCAACACAGTAATAAGGCATATCTTGATGCCAAGGTGTTTCTTTATTAGTGCCTGGCTCCTTAATAAAAATGTGTTCATGAAAAATTTGAGCTGATTTAGAATTAGTTGCCTCAGCAACAATCTGGCCACCTGGTGAATTAAAAATACAATCTTTAAACTCTTCTATTCTTTCCCAATTACAATAATCTTCGAAAAATCTACCATTATCATCATTTACATTTTCTCTTCCATGCTTACTTGGGTTATCTAAAACTTTTTCAAATCCTTTTCTTAATGGTTCAATCCAGTCTTTAAAAATATCTTTAATAATTATGACACCATCAGTTTGATAATCTTTAATTTGTTTCTCTGATAAGAACATTTTTATTATTGAAAACTATATTTTTTTTCTAGGTATTTAATAACGTTGTGGATGATAAAAGTCATAAATAAATAAATTCCACCTGCAACAATGAATACTTCTATTGGTTTAAAGGTTGTTGATATTATATATTTAGCAACACCAGTTAAATCCATTAAGGTAACTGTACTTGCCAATGAAGTTCCTTTCATCATTAGTATTATTTCATTTCCGTAAGCTGGTAGTGATTGTCTAATCGCTATTGGAATTTGTATTTTATAAAATATTATTTTATTTGATATTCCTAAGCTTTTACCAGCTTCTATAATGCCTGGTTTTATTGTCTGAAAAGCGGATCTTAATATCTCTGATGTATAGGCACCTGTATTTAAGGTGAAAGCTATGATTGCACACCAGTAAGGTTCTTTTAAAATAACCCACAAAAATGTTGATCTTAAATACTCAATTTGTCCTAAACCAAAGTAAATGATGAAGATCTGAACCAATAGAGGTGTTCCTCTAAAGACATAAGAATAACCGTAAGCAAATTTATTGATAAATATATTTTTGTTTAATCTTAAAATTGCAAACAATAATCCAATAAACAAACCAAAGATTAAAGAAACAGATAAAAGTTTTAAAGTAACGACAGTTGCTCCTAATAATTTAGGGAAACTAGTGAACATTAAATCAAAATCCATTAATACCCCCTACTATATCTAGCTTCTAATCTATTGATTAGTTTCATGCTTAAATAAGTTAACAATAAATATAAAACTGCAGCGAATGAGTAAAAGAATAATGGATCTCTAGTAGATCCTGCTGCAATATAAGATTGTCTCATGATTTCAACCAACCCTGTAACTGAAATAAGAGATGTATCTTTTAAAGTAATTTGCCAAACATTACTAAGATTAGGAATAGCTAGTCTTAACATTTGAGGTAAAATTATTTTATAAAACTGTGCAAATTTACCTACTCCCAAAACTTTAGCAGCTTCAAACTGACCTTTGTCAATTGATTGTATTGCTCCACGAAACACTTCAGTTGAATAAGCACCAGAAATAATTCCAATTGCCATTGAGCCAGTTATAAAAGCATTTATCTCTATATATTCAAAGTACCCAAAAATTGATGCCACATACATTATCGCGCCACTTCCACCAAAAAAGAAAAGGTAAATTACTAAAAGTTCAGGGACACCTCTAATAACTGTTGTATAAAAATTTCCAATCAAATTCAGAGATTTATATTTTGATAATTTTAAAGGAGTAAATATAAGTGCAAAAAAAAATCCAATAAACATTGCTGTAACCGATACAGCAATGGTCATCAGGGTAGCATAAAATAGTTCATCACCCCAACCAGTTTTGCCAAATGCGAGAAGTTCCATATAGATTGGCGACTATATATTATAGTCGCCAAATCTGAAATTAATTACATAGAAGCGTCGAAACCAAAGTGTTTAATAGCAAGTTTGCTAATAATTCCTTTTTTTCTAGCTTTATCAATTGCTTTGTTGAAATCTTTTAGAAGTTTAGCATCTCTTTTTCCAATCGCATCATCTCCTCCTTGTCTAATTCCAACACCAACACCGTTACCAAATGCACCACCTGAAAAAGTTGGTCCAACTAATGTAACTGGCTTACCTGATTTATCGGCATAGTCCGTAAATGCAACTGCTGCAGCTAAGGCAACATCACATCTTCCAGATGTTAGGTCTAAGTTAACTTCATCTTGAGTTTTGTAAGTTCTTACATTTACACTTCCTACATCACCAGACTCTAAAAAGTTTTGGTGAATTGTTCCTGTTTGAGTACAAACAGTTTTTCCAGCTAGTGCACCTGTTAAAGTTTTAAGAGCTTTTTTAACGTCAGATCCGCCTAATGTTAAATTAACACCTTCTGGAGTATCCATACCTTCTAAGCTTGAACCTTTCATTACTGCAAGTGACGCTACTTCGTCAGCATAACCTTGAGAAAAAGTAATAGTTTTTTGTCTTTCAGCTGTAATTGACATCCCAGCCATAATCGCATCAAACTTTCTCATTAACAAAGCTGGTATCATTCCATCCCAATCTTGTTCAACGATAGTGCACTCATGTTTCATGATTGCACAAAGTTCTTGAGCTAGCTCAACCTCAAACCCTATAAGATTGCCTGAAGCATCTTTAGAGTTCCATGGAGGATACGCACCTTCAGTTCCAATTTTTATTTTGTCAGCGTAAACATTTCCGATAACTAATAAAGAAGCAAGAACTGTTAAAATAGATTTTTTAAATATATTCATTATTTTCTCCTTTAATTTAGAGCAATTATTTCACAAATTTAATAATTTAAAAAGAAAAATTAATGATTTATTGATGACGAAAAATTCCAAGAGCAATCAAAACTTGGAATGTAAACTCTTGATAATTTAGTGTTTCCAAAGTGGTGGTTGAATACATTGAGCCAGCTATCAACTTGTTTAGGTTTTTTATCTTGGCTTCCAACTTGAGCAGTGATTACACCCTTGGGTTTTAAAATTCTAATCATTGAGTCCATATTTTTTGCTGCAAGATCAATACAAAACTGATCATCATTTAGATCAACAAAGATATGATCATAAGTATCATCCTCGACTGTTTTAATACTTTCAAAAGCATCGCCCCAAACACATTTAACAGAATTTTTTTCAGTGGCTTTTTTTCCAATATCCCCAAGATGTTTATTACACACATCCACAACCTCTGGATCTAACTCAAACCAATCTACAAAATTGAAATTTTTTGAGATACATTCTCTAGCTACTCCACCATCACCACCACCAATAATAGCTGCTCTTTCATTATTTTTATTTAAATGTAAGCCTGCACCAACAAAAGTAGAACTATATAAATGCTCATCTGTTGTAGCAACTTGTATTTCTCCATCAATAAATAATGATTTACCAAATTGTTCTAATTCTAAAATTTCAATATGTTGACCAACTTTTGATTTAAAATCTTCAAGAACATCATTTACAACGTACGATTTTTGTAATCCTGGTGAACTATAAATGTCATGATAAAGAGATTTTGTGTCTCTATTAAATTCTTTTTTAACAATTCTTTTGTGTTCAAAATTTTTTTTAATTATATCTATAGCAACTGATGGATTTACCTTTCCACAAGTAAAAAAATCAAAACTAATTATTCCTTTTTCAGGAAATGTATGAAAACTAATATGGCTCTCAGCCAATAAAGCTAAAATAGTAAAACCTTGTGGTTCAAACTTATATTTTGAAATATTGAGGATTGTTACATTTGCTGCTTTTGCTATATCATTAATGACTCTTTCAAATACTGAAGGATCATACTCCATTGTTGTTCCTATTATATCTAGTGTTATATGTTCGCCTACTTTAGTCATTTTTAAGTATGATTGGATCTTACTATTAGTATTTTTTGCTTCTTTCAATCAAAAAACTATTATAATACTTCGCAGAGGTTGAAACTTTGAAAAACGATTGGTCAAATTTAGAGGCAAAAAAATACATCAACAAGTACAGAAAACTTGGTCATTCTAAAGACATGGCTTTAAGGGTTTATACTACAAGATTATTGGGAAGAAATAGTGAACTGGTTCTTCATGGTGGTGGTAACACTTCAGTAAAAACTTCTATTAAAGATATCGATAACAAAAACTATGATGTCTTATGTGTTAAAGGAAGTGGATGGGACATGGCAGATATTGAGCCAGCCGGATTACCTGCGGTAAAGCTTGGTCCATTATTGGCTCTCAAAAATAAAAAATATTTAAGTGACGAGGATATGGTTGCTTATCAAAAAAAAAATTTGATAGATATCAACTCGCCTAATCCATCAGTAGAAACTTTCCTACACGCATTCTTACCGTTTAAATTTGTTGATCACACTCATTCAGATGCCATAATGAAAGTTACAAATAGACTAAATGGTAAAAATTTTTGTAAGAAAATCTTTGGTTCTAAAGTAAGTATTGTTCCTTATGTAATGCCTGGGTTTGGGTTGGCTCAAAAAATTAATGAGGTTTATTCTAAAAATCCAAATATTAATTGTTTAATTCTTTTAAATCATGGGATTTTTACTTTTGATAATGATGCTAAAAAATCTTATGACTTAATGATCAAATATGTATCAATTGCTGAAAGAGCGGTCAAAAATATTAAAAGAAAAAAAATAAAACAGATAAATAAATATAATAACTCATTTAAGCCACATGAAATTTCTCCAATACTAAGAGGATTATTGTCAGAAACTAAAAATGTTAAGTTTATAGTAAATTATAGATCTAATAAAATTTTAGACTATTTTATCAATGGTAAAGAAGTCAAAAGATATACTAGTCTTGGTACCGCTACACCTGATCATGTTATAAGAGTAAAACCATTTCCATTAGTTATCACACCAAAACTAAACTCCACTTTAGAAGATTTTAAGAAATTGGCTGAAAAGTGTTTTAAAGATTATAGAAAAAAATATATAAAATATTTTGATACAAATAAAAAGAAAGTAAAAGACAAAAAAATAATGCTTGATACTTCTCCAAGAGTTATTTTGGTTCAAAATGTTGGGCTATTTAGTGTTGGAGATAGTTTGAGTGCTGCCAAAATTGCTGGAGATTTAACTGAGACAAATGCTAGAGTTATTTCATCTGTTGAAGAAACATCAAAATATAAATTTATACCAGAAAAAGATTTATTTGATGTTGAGTATTGGTCTTTAGAACAAGCTAAAATAAAAAAAGCTAAAAAAGAACTTCAAGGTAATGTTGTTGTTATAACTGGAAGTTTTGGTGCAATCGGTTCTGCTACTTATAAGCTTTTTAAAAATTTTGGAGCTGAAGTAGTTTTACTTGATTATGATTTACAAAAAGTAAAAGAAATGAAATCAAAAGTTAAAGACCTTTGTTTGCATTGTGATGTGACAAATAAAAATAGTGTTAAAAAAGCTTTCAAAATAATCACCGAAACTTATGGAGGAATTGATATTTTGATCTCTAATGCCGGATCAGCAACTGGTGGTTCTATAGCTGAAGTAAATGATAAAATTTTAAGACAAAGTTTTGAAGATAATTTCTTTTCTCATCAAAATTGTGCCTCTGAAACAATTAAAATAATGAAAAAACAAAATATTGAAGGGTGTTTATTATTCAACATCTCAAAACAATCTGTAAATCCTGGTAAAAATTTTGGACCTTATGGATTACCTAAGTCAGCTTTATTAAATTTATGCAAACAGTATGCTGTTGATTACGGTTCACTTGGAATAAGATCAAATGGTGTAAATGCAGACAGAATAAGAAGTGGTTTATTAAATGATGGAATGATTAAATCTAGAGCTAAAGCTAGGGAAGTTTCTACAGATGAATATATGAGAGGAAACCTACTTTTAAGCGAAGTAAAAGCAGCAGATGTAGCAAAAGCATTTTTTCATTTAGCTATTTCTAAAAAAACAACTGGAGCAGTTTTATCGGTTGATGGCGGAAATATAGCTGCTTCTTTAAGATAGTTTATTAAATTTTACTCTTGCAATTTCCAGATTTTATCTTCAAAATTAGAAATATAAAAATATGAGTGATACTATTAAATATTTTCTAGAAGAAAGCAAAATGCCAAAAACTTGGTACAATATTGCTGCAGATCTTCCAAAACCTCTAGACCCAGTTTTACACCCAGGAACTTTAAAACCAATAGGACCGGATGATTTAGCTCCATTATTTCCAATGGCTTTAATTGGACAAGAAGTTTCACAAGAAAGAGAGATAGAAATTCCTGAGCCAGTAAGAGATATTTATAAACAATGGAGACCTTCTCCACTTTATAGAGCTAGAAAACTAGAAAAACATTTAGATACGCCAGCGAGAATTTATTATAAATACGAAGGAGTAAGTCCTTCAGGAAGTCACAAACCAAATACTGCAGTTGCGCAAGCATTTTACAATAAAGAAGAAGGTACAAAAAAAATAACTACTGAAACAGGTGCGGGTCAATGGGGAACATCCCTTGCCTTTGCATGTAAATTGTTTGGGATAGAATTAGATGTTTACATGGTTAAGGTTAGCTTTGAACAAAAGCCATATAGAAAATTAGTAATGCAAACATATGGCGCAAGATGTGTAGCAAGTCCATCGAACGAAACTGATAGTGGAAAAGCTATATTAGAAAAATTTCCAGATAGCTCTGGTAGCTTAGGAATAGCCATATCAGAAGCAGTTGAAATGGCTGCTAAAAACCCTGACACAAAATATGCCCTTGGAAGTGTTTTAAATCATGTGCTAATGCATCAAACAATTGTTGGAAACGAAGCATTGCTTCAAATGGAAATGGCTGATGATTATCCAGATATTTTAGTCGGATGCACAGGTGGAGGAAGCAACTTTGCAGGATTAGTTTTTCCATTTATAGGTAAAAACTTTAGAGAAGGAACTAACACAAGAGTAATTGCTTGTGAGCCAAAATCATGTCCCTCACTTACAAAAGGGAAATTTGTTTATGACTTCGGTGACACTGGTAGATTAACTCCACTAATGAAAACACACACACTAGGATCCCAGTTTGTGCCGCCAGCAACTCACTCTGGAGGATTAAGATATCATGCTATGGCACCTATGGTTAGTCATCTTAAAGAAATTGATGCGATTGAAGCAAAATCTTATGGTCAAAAAGAATGTTTTGAAGCGGGAGTAAACTTTGCAAGAACAGAAGGAATAGTTCCTGCTCCTGAAGCTACTCATGCAGTCAAAGGAGCAATTGATGCTGCTCTAGAGTGCAAAAAGAACGGTGAGTCCAAATCAATTCTATTTAATCTTTGTGGACATGGTCATTTTGATATGAAAGCTTATGGGGATTTCTTTGATGGAAATTTAGCTGAAGACAAATTTGATCAAGCAAGTGTTGATAAAGCTTTAGAAGAATTGCCAAAAATTGCTTAATTTAAAAAATTGAGTCTTATAAAACCATTTAGCGGAATTAGACCTAAAAAGAAATACGCTAAAAAAATAACGTCACCAAACATAAGTTATATTGATAATTACAAACCAAGCAAAAAACTAAACTTTCTTAATTTATTAAATACTTCAAATATAAATAAATCCAAAAAAATACTTCTAAGTCTTAGAAAAAAAGGCATTGTTCAACAAGATCAATCTAATCATTTTTATCTATATCGTATTACTTATGGTAAAAAAAAATTATTAGGGATAGTAGGAAAAATTAACCTTAATAATTATGATGACGAAAAAATTTTAGGTCATGAAGAGACTTTTGTAGAAAGAATAAAAAAAAGAAAAGAACAATTAATTAAGTTTAATAGTCAAATAAGTCCAATTTATACAACTTACAAAATTGACCAAACCTCTCTTAAAAAATTGAAAAATATTTTTAAATCAAAGTCAGATTATAATCTAAAAAGTAAAGATAATTGCACACATGAGCTTTGGGTTGTGAGAAAAGAAAATTTAGAAAAATTAGTTAAAAATTATATTAAAAATATAAACAAAATATATATTTGTGACGGTCATCACCGAATTCAAGCTATGCTTAAAAGTAAAAAAAAAATTGCACCTATGATTATAGCTTTTCCAGATAAACAGGTAAATATATTAGATTACAATCGTGTAGTAAGAACTAGCTTAAAATTTGAAGAAATAAAAAAAATAATTTCACAAAATTTTTTTATCAATATTTTGAATAAAAATAATAAACTTAAACAAAGCCAAATAGAGATGTACCATAATAAAAAATGGTATTTACTTAAACCATTTAAAAAATCAAAAGAACTAGATGTAACTATATTGAGAAAATTAATATTAAATAAAATTTTAAAAAATAAGAAACATATTGATTTTGTATCAGGTTTTAAAGGTAAAAAAGTATTGGAAAATTTAATAGATACTAAAAAATATAATTTAGCTTTTAAACTATATCCTACAAATATTTCACAAGTTTTATCCTTTGCAAAAAATAAAAAATATATGCCTCAAAAGTCTACGTGGTTTCACCCAAAACCACTTGATGGATTAATTTCTTCCAGAATTATTTCTTAAATAATTCTTTTAGACCATTAGATGATGCTTCAGAAATACCTTTTTCTGTTATCAAACCTGTTACATACTTTGCTGGAGTAACATCAAAGGCAAGATTCATTGCTTTACTTTTTTTAGGGTAAATTAAAACTTTTTTGATATCATTATTTTCATCCACTCCTTCAACATGAGACAACTCTTCTGAATTTCTTTCTTCAATTGGGATATTTTTACTCTCTTTAATTTCCCAATCGATAGTTGAACTTGGTAATGCTACATAAAAAGGCACATTATTATCATGAGCTGCTAATGCTTTTAGATAAGTTCCAATTTTATTACAAACATCTCCATTAGACAAAGTTCTATCAGTCCCCACAATACACATATCCACCTCACCTCTTTGCATTAAAATTCCACCTGTATTGTCAGCAATTATAGTATTTGGTATTTCTTCCTCATTTAATTCATAAGAAGTTAAATTTGCACCTTGGTTTCTTGGTCTAGTTTCGTCTACCCATACATGAACTGGAATTCCTTTTTTATGTGCATGATAAATTGGTGATGTTGCTGTTCCCCAATTAATTGTTGCTAACCAACCTGCATTACAATGAGTTAAAATATTAACTGTATCTTTTTTTTTATTGTAAATTTCTTCAATTATTTTTAACCCATTAATACCTATATTTTCACAAAATTTTTCATCTTCATCACATATTTCTTGAGCTTCTTTTAAAGCGATATCTAAAATTTGTTCACTATTAATCCCAGATAATTTATTCTTCATACGATCTACTGCCCATTTCAAATTTATCGCAGTAGGTCTAGATTGGATTAGTTCTTCTGCACTTTTTTTTATAAATTCAGGATCATTATTTTCTTGAACAGCAAGTACTATTCCGTAAGCAGCGGTTCCCCCAATTAATGGAGCACCTCTTACTTCCATTACTTTAATGGCTTTAATTGCATCTTTAACTGTTTTAAGATCTTTAATAATAAACTGATGCGGAAGTTTTGTTTGATCAATTATTTTGACAACACTTTCTTCATACCAGATTGTTCTGTATTCTTTATTTTGGATTTTCATTTGGATAGAGCTCTACCAGCTACTGTTTTAAGTTTTTCAATTGTTTCTTGAGTTCTTTTGTCTGGTGCTGTAATTATTGCAACATCTAAGCAATTATTAGTTGGATCATTTGGATCAATATGATCTTCAAAATTATCAATTAAGTTTTTAATCATTACTTTTGCCTTTTCAGCGTTGCCTAATAAAACTTTAATTATTTGTTGGACATCAACACTTTCATGGTCTGGATGCCAACAATCAAAATCTGTAACCATTGATACTGATGCATATCTAATTTCAGCCTCTCTTGCTAGTTTTGCTTCAGGCATATTTGTCATACCAATTACATCTGCCTTCCATGATCTGTATAGATTGGACTCAGCTAATGTTGAAAATTGAGGCCCTTCCATCACAACATAGGTGCCTTTTCTTTGGTAATCAATATTTGATTTTTTAATCGCCTCCTCACAAGCATTCATTAATCCATTTGAAGTTGGATGAGCCATTGATACATGAGCAACAATTTCATCATCAAAGAAAGTTTTACTTCTCGCAAATGTCCTATCAATAAATTGATCAACAATAACAAATTTTCCTGGTGGCAAATCCTCTTTAAGAGAGCCTACAGCTGAAACTGATACAATATCTGTTACACCTAATTGTTTAAGTGCATCTATATTCGCTCTAAAATTTATATTTGATGGAGAAATAAAATGACCTCGCCCATGTCTGGGTAGGAAATGAACTTCTTTATTGTTATATATAGTTTTTAAAATTTTGTCAGATGGTTTACCCCATGGCGTGTTTAAATCAAGTAATTCTCTATCTTTAAACTCTTCTACGTCATAAAGACCACTTCCACCAATTATTGCTATTTTATTTGTTGTCATATTATAAAATATATTTATCTATAGTTTTATAATTAAGTATTATGAATTTAAAAGACTATATTAGATCAATTCCGGATTACCCTAAAAAAGGTATTTTATTTAGAGATATAACTACTTTAATTAAGGACGAAAACGCATTTGCAGCAACAATTAATCAAATAGTTGAAAATTCAAAAAAATTTAATTTTACTAAAATTGCAGCAATCGAGTCTCGAGGTTTCGTATTTGCATCAGCTGTTTCTTATATTTTGAAAAAACCATTTATTATGTTGAGAAAAAAAAATAAATTACCTGCAGATGTTCATTCTGTTGATTTTGAATTAGAATATGGAAAAGCTACTATAGAAGTTCATAAAGACTCTATAAATGAAAATGACTCAGTATTAATTATTGATGATCTAATAGCAACAGGTGGAACGGCAGAAGCTGCTGCAAAATTAGTTGAAATTTCAAAGGGAAAAGTTTCTGCATTTATCTTTGTAATTAATTTATTTGATTTAAAAGGTTGTGATAACTTAATTAAAAAAGGTTACCAAGTTGAAAATTTAATTGAATTTTCTGGTCATTAAAATTTCTGAATGGAGAAATTAAATAAACTAAATAAAATTTTTAATAAGATTTATTACAATTTATTTATTGAGAATTTTAAAGGAAAAATACAAAATAATTTTCCAGAAAATTATTATAGATGGGATTTAATCAAGTATTTAATAAAAAAAAATGGTTACAAAGATTATCTTGAAATTGGTTGTGATCAAAATCAGCTTTTTTCAAAAGTAAAAATTGATAATAAAATTGGTGTTGACCCTGTAAGCGGTGGCAATATAAGAAAAACTAGTGATGCTTTTTTTTCAAGCAATAAAGATAAATTTGATATCATTTTTATTGATGGCCTTCATACTTATGTTCAAGTTAAAAAAGATATTATTAACTCTGTCAAATGTCTTAAAGAAAATGGGATAATACTTGTGCATGATTGTATGCCTGACTCATTAGCAAAACAAGCAGTTCCTAGATTTAAAATGAAATGGAATGGCGATGTTTGGAAAGCTATAGTCGATTTAAGGCAAAATGAAGAGTTAGATATTTATACTTGCGAAATAGATGAGGGTATTGGTATTATTAAAAAAAGTAAAAACTCTGATATATTGAAACTTAATAAATCAATTAACAGTCTAAAATTTAAAGATTACTTTAATAACTATCGTAATTATCTAAGAGTAATTGATATAAATGAGTTTAAAGAAAAATTTTAACTATCAATTAAATTTGGCCTATACCAAGATGAATTTCCAATTAAAGAATTAAACATACCTGACATTCTATAATAATAAATTTTACTTTTTTTATTTTTCATGATTGAAAAATAAAACAAAAATTTAATAAAAATTATACTTAATTCAGGTAAGAATTTCAAATTAACTACAAAAAAATTTGAATATTTTTTATTAAAATAAACTTTAGACCACATCCAATGCCAATTTCTGCATTTTTCAAATTCAAATTTTAAGTTTGATGATTTAGCTTCTAAATGTAAAATTTTTGCATTTTTAATAACAAAAATTTTTTGATTATTTTTTTTGATTCTTTTGCATAGATCTATTTCCTCTAAATATAGAAAGATATTTTTATCAAACATCCCTAATTTCTTAATCTTTTTTACATCAACTAACATAGCATAACCTTTTACATAATCTACTTTGGCTAGACCTTTTTTAAAATTAACTCTTACTTTATTAAAATTTCCAAAGTCTTTTTTATTTGAAATGGGAGCAATAATAGTAAAATCTGATTTAATACTATTGATAGATTTGATTAACTGTGTCTCACATTTATTTTGTAAAATTGTATCAGGATTTAAAATAAATAAATATTTAGTCTTACATAATTTAATAATTTTATTATTTCCTTCTCCATAACCTAAATTTTTTTTAGACAGTAAAAAAGTTATATTAGGATAAATTTTTCGAATTTTTTTTTTAGTTTTAACATCATAAGAATTATCAAAGATGATTATTCTTTTGAAATACTTAATACTTTTTAAACAATTAAAAATGACTTTTTCACTTTTAAAACTAACTATGCCTACTGTAATATCATTATAATTCATTTATTTCTTTGGTAGCGGGAAGTGGGATCGAACCACTGACCTCAGGCTTATGAGTCCTGCGCTCTAACCAACTGAGCTACCCCGCCATTAAATTATTGATGTTTTATAATAGATTTTATTTTTAGTGCAATCAAGTATTTCTAAATTGTCTAAAAATTAGATTTAATAAAATAAAAAAATTAGTTGGATTAAATGTATAAATTAACTAATGACTGAAAAAAGACCAACACCTAAAAGCACCATCGCCATAATTGATACAAAGACAATTTTTTTTTTAAAGTCTTTTTTTTCATCTAGTTTAACCCTATTTAAGAGTATATTTACATTCGTAGTTTTAATTTTTTCTAAAGGTAAATTTTGATTTACAACAGGATTTGAATCGAAAAGTGTATTTTTTCTAAAATTATTTTTCATAAAGTTATTTTAATCAGTTAATCCAAAAAAAACAAATAAATTTGATCGTAAATCAAATATTTTTGAAATTTGTCTCTTTTAAAGGTTTAGATATTATTTCTGCGGCATATTTTTTTTTTTCTACTTCAATAAAAATATTTTTTTTATTCAATTCCTCATTTGATAGATCAGATCTAATATATCCAAATGATAAATTTTTATTAAAATTAAACGAATAATTTCCAGAAGTTGTTTTACCAACAATGTTATTATCCATATATATTGGCTCTTCGTGTAATAGCAAAGGATTTCCTGGATTGCTATCTTTTAAAACTAACATAACAAATCTTTTGTCTAATTTTTTTTCTTTTATTTTTTTAAGTTCCTCTTTTCCAATAAAATTGAAATCTTTTTTAAAGCTAATCGCAAAATTAAGTCCAGCTTGATATTGATTTTCTTCTGGAGAGATATCATGACCCCAATGTAAAAAACCACTTTCCATTCTCATTATATCCATTGTGTGTGCTCCACAATGTGATAGTTCAAAATCTTTACCTACATTTACTATTAAATTATATATATCTCTAGCATTATCTTTTTTTATATAAAGTTCATAACCTAATTCTCCAACATAAGATAATCTTTGTACCCAAAGATTTGTAGAATTTATTATTATATTTCTACCAGTACCAAATTTAAAACTTTGATTAGAAAAATTTTCTTCAGAAATTTTCGATAATAAATCTCTGCTTTTTGGTCCAAAAATTCCAAGACAAATTAATTCATCTGTGACATCTTTAAATACAGTATCTCCAGATAGATATTTTAATATGTGATTCTTATCATGAGTTCTTACTGCCGCTGAACTTATTATTCTAAAATAATTTTTTTCAAGACAAACAACGGTTAAATCTGTTTCGATTCCAGCTCCTTTGTTAAGCATATGGGTATAAGTACATTTTCCAATTTCATTTTTAATATTTGCAGTACATAATTTTTGTAAATCCTCATAAACATTTTCACCTTTAACTTCATATTTTGAAAATGGTGTTAACTCAAACAATCCAACATTTTTAATGGTATTCTTGCATTCATATTCAACTGAAGGATACCAATTTTGATAATTAAAACTATATTCATATTCAGGTTCTAATCCATTTAATGCATACCACATTGGTCGCTCATATTCTCCTAATTGACCAAAACATGCTCCAATTTTTTTCAACTCATTATGATAAGGAAGTAATTTTTGATTTCTAGATGTGTCATGTTGTTTATAAGGCCAATGCATTGCATATAAATCTCCAAGAGTTTCTGTTACTCTATTCATTATAAATTTTTTTGAAGAATGAAATTTTTGAAATCTTTTAATATCTAGTGAAAACAAATCTTCATTCATGTAACCATTGATTATCCATTCTGCCGTTACTCTTCCTGCACCACCTGAACTTGCAATGCCAATACTATTAAATCCACAACATGTGAATAAATTTTTTACTTCAGCAGTTTCGCCTAATAAATATTGTGTATCAGGTGTGAAGGACTCTGGTCCTGAAAAAAATTTTCTAATTCCTACTTTTTCTAACATGGGCAATCTATGAAATGATTTTTCTAAATATGGCTCAAAATGATCAAAATCATCTGGAAATTCAGCAAAAGAAAAATCTGCAGGAACTATACCTTTGTCTTTAAAAGCATTTTTTGCACCAGGTTCAAAAATACCAACTAACATTTTTCCTGCATCTTCTTTCAAGTATAAACAATCATTATAATCTCTAAGAACTGGAAGGTTTTTAGGTAAATCTTTCATTGGTTCAGTAATTATATAAAAATGTTCATTTGGATATAGAGGAATGCTAACTCCTATTTCTTGACCTATTTGTCTTGACCACATACCAGTTGCAAGAACTACATATTCACACTCAATTTTACCCTTTGATGTTTCAACCCCAACTATTTTGTTTGATTTAACCAATATTTTTGTAACTGGAGTTTTTTCAAATATTTGAGCTCCTTCCATTTTAGCTGCTTTTGCTAAAACATTTGTAACACCTACAGGGTCTGCTTGGCCATCTTCGGGCATATGAACGCCCCCTAAGATATCTTGGTCATTAATAACTGGGTATAAATCTTTAATTTTTTGCTTGTCTAACACCTCAACATTTACATTAAACAGTTTAGCTGCTGTTGCTTGTCTGAGTAATTCTTGTAATCTTTCTTTCGAACTTGCAACAGTTATTGCACCGTTTTGTTTAAGACCTGTTGATAGTTCAGTTTTTTTTTCAAGCTCTTTGTATAAATTGAGAGAGTATTTTCTCAATTTAGTAATTGTTGCTGTGGCTCCTAACTGCCCAACAAGTCCTGCTGCATGCCAAGTGGTACCTGATGTTAATTGGTCTCTTTCGAGAAGGATTGTTTCTTTCCATCCAAATTTAGCTAAATGATAAGCAACTGAACAACCAGCAACTCCTCCACCAATAACAACAACTTTAGTGCTGCTTGGTAAAGTTTTTTTCATTTAATTAGATTTTGATTGCCTCTTCTGGTGAAACATAATCATGTCCAAAAACATCTGCGACTGCTTTATATGTTACATAACCTTTATGAACATTTAGTCCAGCTAAAAAGTTTTTATCCTCACCTAAAGCTTTTTGATAACCTTTGTTTGCAAGTTTAACTAAGAAAGGTAAAGTTGCTTTATTTAATGCTAGAGTAGACGTTCTTGGCACACCACCAGGCATATTAGCAACACAATAATGAACAACATCATCAACTATATAAGTTGGATCACCATGAGTTGTTGGTTTGCTTGTTTCAACACATCCACCTTGGTCAATTGCTACATCAACTATAACTGATCCTCTTTTCATTAATTTAATCATATCTTTAGTTACTAATTTTGGTGCTTCAGCTCCTGGAATTAAAACTCCACCTACTAATAAATCTGCTTCTGCAACTAATTTATTCAAATCTATCTGATCGCCTTGCTCAGGAATTATTTTATCACCAAACATTTCAACAAGTTGTTTTAGTCTTACTTCCGATTTATCTACGATATGAACTTTAGCTTGCATACCCGTTGCAATCACAGCTGCGTTTTCACCGACCACACCTCCACCTAAAATTACAACTGTACCACCAGTTACACCTGGGGCTCCGCCCAATAAAAGACCTCTACCTTTTTGATTTTTTTCTAAGCAATGTGCACCAGCTTGAACAGACATACGGCCAGCCACAGCACTCATTGGTGCAAGAAGTGGAAGTCTTCCATTATCATCAGTTACTGTTTCGTAGGCAATATTAATACTTTTAGATTTAATCAAACCTTCAGTTAATTCCTTAGCAGCTGCTAAATGCAAATAAGTATAGATGATTTGATTTTCCCTAATCATATCAACTTCAACTTTTTGAGGTTCTTTGACTTTAACTATTATTTCTGCATCGTTAAAAATGTCAGCTGCAGTATCTGCAATTTTAGCTCCCGCATTAGTATATTGATCATTTTCAAAACCTGCTTCAAAACCACCATTATTTTCAACAATAACTTCATGACCTTCTGAAACTAGTGTCTTAACACTTTCAGGCGTAAGTCCAATTCTATTTTCTTGTGGTTTAATCTCTTTAGGTACGCCTATCTTCATGAACCCTCTTCTCTCTTTTAAATTTATAAAAAAAAACTAATTAGTTCTTTTGGTTTTTTTGATAATTAGTAATACCAGTTCTTAATTTATCAATTATCTCATCGATATGTTTTTCTTCACAAATAAATTGTGGAGCAATAATTAAACAATCTCCTGTTGCTTTAAAGTTTACACCTGCCTCATAACAAGCTTTAAAACATTCATAACCTGCTTTACCTGGTTTAGTGTTTAATTTCATATCAATCCCACCCATCATTCCATAACCTCTTATATTATCTACTGACTCTAAATCTTGAAGAGAAAATAAACCCTTTTGGAAATATGGTGCTAAATTTTTAGCTCTATTAAAAATATCATCTTTTTCAAAAATATCTTGAACTGCTAAAGCTGCAGCAACCGCTACTGGAATTCCTGAATAGGTATATCCATGAAATAATTCAACAGCCCCTGTTGGAGAAGCATCCATTACTGCATCATAAATATCATCATGACAGGCAACGACACCCATTGGTACAACTCCATTTGTTGTAGCTTTTGCCATTGTCATAATATCTGGCGTGACACCAAACTCATGTGCACCAAACTTAGAACCTGTTCTACCCCAACCAGTAATTACTTCATCAAAAATTAAAAGTATTCCATGTTTATCACAAATTTCTCTTAGTTTTTGCAAATATCCTTTCGGTGGAACTAAAGTTCCTGTTGATCCAGCAATAGGTTCAACGATACAAGCAGCGATATTTTCACCACCAAAGTTTTGACAAATAGTTTCTAAATCATTTGCCAAATAATCACCAGTCTCAGGTTGGCCAATTACAAATTTATGTTCTGGTAAATGAGTATGTCTGATGTGTTGAACACCTGGCATTAAAATACTTGCAAATGTTTTTACATTGTTAACCATTCCGCCAACTGAAACACAACCAATGTTCATTCCGTGATAACCTCTTTCACGTCCTACAAATCTAAATCTTTGCGCATCCCCTTTCGCTCTATGATAAGCAACCGCAATTTTGATCGCTGTTTCAACTGCAGTTGATCCACAAATTGTAAAGAACATTTTATTTAAATCACCAGGTGTGTGTTTTGAAATTTTTGATGCTAATTCAAATGATCCGCCAAAACCTTGTTGAAATGGTTGAGCGTAATCTAATGTTTCTAATTGTTTTGTAACTGCTTCTGTAATTTCTTTTCTACCATGACCTAATGGATTACAAAATAATCCTGAGCTTGCATCAATTTGAGTTTTGCCGTGGTGTGTTTTTAAATAAACTCCTTTAGCTTCAGTAATTAACCTTGGGTTTGCTTTAAAATCTTTGTTAGATGTAAACGGCATCCAATGTTCATTTAATGAATTTGGAACTGAAGTTCTATTTTCTGAGCTCATAAAAGTTTCTCTCTTTATAATTAATTTTGTATTTCTAAATCTACGGCCTCTTTAGACTAAAATAAATACTTTAAAAGAATATTATTGACACAACTATAGATTGTATTTCTTAATACTTTTTGTTTTACATCGCTCTTAAATTGAATTTTAATATGCAGAATTTAATTAAATTAACTAAGGGGAATAAATGAAAAAAATATTAAGTTTTATTCTTGGATCAATCGTTGCTCTTAACCTATCTATTTCAGTTGCAAATTCTGCAGCTAATGAAGTTAGAGTTGCATTCTTTCTAGAATGGCCAACGCCAAACCAAGAAGATAAAGTAAAAGGAATATATGAAAAAGCTCTAGGTGTTCCAGTAAAATGGACTAACTTTTCAAACGGTGGTGCTATGACTGACGCTATGTTAGCTGGTGACATTGATATTTCTTACTCTCAAGGTTTAGTACCTTTTATCAATGCTGTAAAATCTAATGCACCATTGAAACTTGTAGATATTGCTATGGAATACGGAATGGGTGGAACAACTTGTGTTACATCTAATGCTTCTGGAATTACAAAAGCAAATGGTTCTGAGTTAGAAGGTAAAAAAGTTGCTGTTCCACTTGGAACAATGGCTGAATACGTTTTTGACGAAAGTATGAAAGTTATTGGAGCTGACAGATCTAAAATGGATGTTATTCAAATGGATCCAGAAGAAGGTGCTGCTGCATTAGTAAGTGGTGACGTTGTTATGGCTTGTTTATTTGGTGGTAACTCTATCAAAGCTGCAACTGCAGTTGGATCAAGACTTTTAACTGTTCAAGAAGCTAGAGATGCTGGTATCTTAGGTATTGATATTACATCTGTAACTGACAAATTCATGAAAGAAAATCCAGGAATGTTAAGAACTTTCATCGAAGTAACTCACGAAGCTAATGCTAGATACGCAGCTGGTAAATCAGACTTGAATGTAATAGCAAAAGACGCTGAAATGAAACTTGCTGATATGAAAGAAACTATTGGTGGATTTAAATTTCTAACTCCTGCAGAGACTGAAAAATCTATGACTTCAGGAAATCTTGATGGTTTCTTAAAAGGAATGGGTACTCCTGACGGAGCTGTAGATACTAGTTTCTTACCTCTATAATTATAGAGAAAGAAAATATTTAATAGGCGCCAATTTTAAAAAATTGGTGCCTATTTTTTTAATAAAAATTCAAATATAAAGTTTTTCTTATGAGTGATTTGATTTCTCAAAATCTTAATATGATATTCAAAACTCCAAAGGGAGAAACTGTACATGCTTTAAAAGATGTAAATTTCACTTTAAAAAAAGGAGAACTACTTACTGTGCTTGGTCCATCAGGATGTGGGAAAACGACTTTGCTCAATATCACGGCAGGATTTTTAAGACCTACCTCTGGAAAAATAACTTTAAATGAAAAAGAAATTGATGGTCCTGGGGTTGAAAGAGGAATGGTTTTTCAACAAGGTGCTTTATTCGAATGGTTAACAGTTGCCGAAAACGTCAACTTTGGACTTCGAATGAAAAAAGAAGATGTAAATGTTACAGCAAAAAAAGTTGATGAATGGTTAGATATCGTGGGTTTAAAAGGATTTGGTAACACTCCAACTTATCAATTATCAGGTGGTATGCAGCAAAGAGTAGCTCTTGCTAGATGTTTAATCAATGATCCAGATCTAATTTTAATGGATGAACCATTAGGTGCGCTAGATGCATTAACTAGAGAAAAGATGCAGTCACTAGTTTTAAAAATTTGGAAAGAAACAGGAAAAACAATTATTTTAATTACTCACTCAGTTGAAGAAGCATTACTTCTTGGTGAAAGATTATATGTTATGGCGCCACGGCCAGGTAGAATTCATAAAGAATACAAACTTCCTTTTGCAGAAATGGGATTAAAACAAGATTTAAGAGAAATTAAAAAAAATCCAGAATTTTCATCTAAGAGAGAAGAGATCTTAACAATGATTTGGAATATGGAAGAAGAAATTATGGGGAAAGAAAACTAAATGTTAACCCAATTTGTAACTGCTTTAATCTTTGTCGCTATTATAGGCTGTATACTTTATGGCAGACGATTAATTAAAACTGAAAAAGTTGATGCGGTTTTTGGTAATCCAGAAAGAGCAAAAGGTGGAACTCATTGGGTAATAGTTGGAACTAGTGCAATTTTATTAATATGGCTTTATTATTCATGGGACATAGCTAAAGGTTTTTATCCAAAGTCAGCTAATGAATTATGCCAAGTTGCTAAAATAAACGAGTCATTATTAGGTTTAAAATACCAATTCCCAATTGAAGAAAGAGAATTCAAAAGTACTTCAATCATTAAAATAGAAAATAAAAATCTTCAAAGAACTACTAAAGAAATTCAAAATTCACCTGATTTAAGCGATCAACAAAAAGCTACTTTGTTAGGTTATATCGATCAAACTAGAAAGTTAATTCCCTTATTAACTAACGAAGATTTAATGGAAATGGAAACAAAACTTAAGATTAAAGAGATGACTGATCAAATTAAACTTTTAAGTGTTGATTTCCAAAAGAAAGATTATCCGTTCGAGACAGAAGCAGAAAAAAATGAAAGACTAAAAGCTCTTTCTGAGCAAGGAAGTTGGGGTATTATTAATGTTAGAACTGGCACAGGATCTATAGAAAATACAATAGAAATACCTTTGGTTCCTGAAACTAAAAGAGGTTTAAAGTTTCAAGCAGCAGCAAATGAACTTAAAATTATCAATGATAAATTTTTCAAACTCAGAAATCACAACCCACAATTCAAAGAGTCAATTAAAAAAATTAAAGATGATATTAAAGCTTACAGAAAAAGTTTAGATGATACTCAAGAAGTAGCTTCAACTTATGGTAAAGACATCGTTAAAATTGCAAGAAGAATTGAATATGCAAGTATCTATCCTCCTACTGCATTAAATAAGATGCAAAATGCAATTATTGAATTTGATAATGTGCAAAAAGATCAACAAGGAGGTTTAAGATTAGTTGATATATTTCTATTTCCTGCAGGAACAATAGTTTCGAGTGGACCAAGCTGTTCTGAACAAGGTTCTGGTAGATGGCTACCTAAACCATCAGATACTTTTAATAAATTTGTATTAATGTCAAAACCAAGTGTTGGTTACAAAAATATTCCACTGTTATGGATAGAGATGGTGGATGTAAGCTCAATGATAGGTTTTATATTACCAGACTGGATTGCGGATATTTTACCAGGTGAATACCCTGTGCATACAAAAGATGGTGTTGTTAAAGAAAACTTTAAGGGCAATATGTATAAATTTGTAACCGGTGATTTTAAATTATTTAAAGTCCCAGTTCCATACGGGCATATTTGGGACTCTTTCTTAAGAGTATTTTTAGGTTTAGTTTTTGGGATAGTTATTGGAGTTCCTTTAGGGTTGTTTATGGGTCTTAACAGATTTGCAAAAGGTTTCTTTGATCCTTTAATAGAATTATATAGGCCTGTTCCACCTTTAGCTTGGGCTCCTTTGATCATTTCTGTTTTAGGTATCGATAATACAGGTAAAGTGTTTTTACTTTTCATGGTCTCTCTATCAATTATGATTATATCAGCTAGAGCCGGGGCATCTGGAACGCAGCTTTCAAAAATTCATGCAGCTCACTCTTTAGGAGCTTCAAAAAGACAAATTTTAAGACATGTTATTTTCCCTAATTCTTTACCTGAAATTCTTACAGGGATTAGAGTTGCCGTTGGAATGTGTTGGGGAACTCTAGTTGCAGCAGAATTTTTAGCTGGAACAACTGGTATTGGTTTCGTTGAAAACGTTGCTAAAAAATATTTCCAATACGAAGTTATTTGGATAACAATATTTATCATGGGAATGCTTGGACTTTTGTTTGATATCACTTTGAGAAAAATAATTGATAAAACTATCCCATGGCGTGGTAAAGGTTAGTGGTGAAAACTCCGATTTTAAAAAGAGAAATCATAAAAATTTTTAAAAAATATGGTCTTAACAAAGATCATGCTCAAATTTCAGCAAATGCATTAATTAATGCAGAATTAGTTGGAGCATATGGTCATGGTTTATCGAGGCTTAAAATGTACTGTGATCGTATTTCAAAAAAAGTAATTAACCCAAAACCGAAAATTAAAATTAAAAAAATATCTCAATCAATTTCTCATATAGATGCAAATAACAGTATTGGTTTTGTTGCTGCTGATCATGGAATTAAAACAGCAATTAAAAATGCACAAAAAACTGGAATAGGAATGGTTGCAGTTAAGAATAGCGGACACTATGGTTTATCAGGTTATTATGCAGAACAGGCAGTTAAAAAAAATTTAATAGCAATGATATATACTAATGCTCCACCAGCTGTTGCTCCACATGGTGCTTTAAAAAGTTTATTTGGAACTAATCCAATTTGTTTTGGAACACCAACTGGTTCAAAAATTCCATTTATATTAGATACATCTATCTCTGTAATTAATAGAGGTAAGATTAGAGTTGCAGCAAGAAATAACAAAAAAATTCCTGAAGGTGTTGCATTAGATAAATTTGGCAATCCAACAATAGATGCAAAAAAAGCATTAAACGGTGTTCAACTTCCAATTGCTGGTTTTAGAGGTTCAGGTCTTGCATGGATGGTTGATATTTTAAGCGGAGTTTTAACAGGTGGAAATCATGCAGGTCGTGTAAAAGATCCTTTTGATGATTTCTCTGGACCACAAAATATAGGTCATTTATTTATAACTTTTAAAGCAAATTTATTTCAAAAAAATTACAATCAAAGAATAAAAGAAAATATTAAATTAATTAAGAAACTTCCTAAAATTAAAGGTGTTAAAGAAATAATGTATCCAGGACAAAATAAATATAATCGATTTAAATCAAATCTTAAAAAAGAGATCTCAATTCCAGAAATTATAAAAAAAGATTTAGAAATTTTGAAAAATTCTTAGCCAACAATAAAACTTAATACACCAACAGATAAAAAAACAGAGGAAACAATCATTGCTCTTTTGATTTTATCTTTTTTTTTATTTAAAATTAGTCTTTGTTTAAGAGTGTTAACACAAATTTTTTTATGATTAGTTATTTTATTGTTTTGCTTTAGAACATCCAAGCTTATATTGGGGGTATTAATGTTGCTGGATGTTCTTTTAAAGCTTTCAGTACTCATATCCGCAATAAATCACAAATTTAGTAATTTAACATAACTCTAATGTCCAAATTGGGTTGACTCTGATTAAGTAGTTGTTCATATTGGGTTTTTTTAAATGATTAAGACTTTACCAAGTATATCAGCTCAAATTGATGAGAAATTAATTAATCAAGTAATTAAAAATAACTTTGCTTTATTAGCTCCCTCCTTTTTTACATTAACTAGCAATTGGTTTATTAGAGCATATGACCATTTTAAAGACATAGATAAGTTTGTGATAATTATATATTTGATTAATAAAGATCTAATATTCTTTAGAAAAAATGGCGTAAAAATTGACTACGAAACTTTTTACAGAGATAAAAGCATCGAAATTGATAAAATTAATATTTCAGACATTTCTAAAGATCTAAATATACCTAAAGAAAGCACAAGAAGAAAAATTCTAGATTTAGAAAAAAGTGGTGTAATTAAAAAATCTGGAAAAAAAATATTTATTATTAGAGATACTTTATATTCAGCTAGAGCAACAAATACTCTTAATGAAATTGCAACTATATTACATGAATTCAATAAAATTTTAAAAAAAGAAAAACTAGTAAATGAAGTTTTTTCTGTGAAAGAAATAATTGCATCAATGAAAGTAAATTTTTCTTTTTGCTTGTACCAATTTAATAAATTCTGGTTTTCATATATGGATAGATGGAGGGATGAGCTTAAAGATTTAGAAATTTTGTGTATTGGTATGGTTGTTCTGATTAATGCAGTAAAAAATAAAAAATTTAATCCAAAAAAAAATCTGCGCTCATTTCAAAAACAACTTATGGGATCTGACTTTAGAGGGGTAAACGCAATGTCTATTTCTGAAATAACTGGTATCCCAAGACCTACTGTTGTTAGAAAATTAAAATATTTGATTGATAAGAAATTTCTTCATATAGACAAAAAGAAATTAATTACGTTCAATGCTAAAGAAAGTGCTTTTACAACGACAACTAAAATGGTAGATCAAAATATGCTTGGTCTAAGTAATTTTATATACAGAGTTTTTAATCAAATAAAAATAATCAACTCTATTTAGATTTTCTTAAAATATATATAAAGATAAAACCAGTTATATACATTATCAGCGCATAAGCAGCTGTTGGCATCATGTAAGCAACTTCATCAAACATTAATGTTGCAACAAACACTGCTAGAGTTCCATTTTGCAAACCGCACTCTAGTGCAATACATTTTTGTTGAGCAATTCCTGATACAAATTTTTTAGCTATTAAATAAGCTAACGTCATCATTACAACATTTAAAATTAAAACTGCTAAACCAGCTTCAGCGAGATAATTTAAAATATTGTCTTTTTCTTCAATCCATATTGCTGCAAAGACAATTACAAATAGCCAGCCGGTTAATTTATTAATGAAGTTTATTTTAGATGAAATAAAATTTTCTGCAAAACCTCTAATAATCATTCCAATAATAACCGGGACTGTAACCACTAATGCCATTTTTAAAGCAATGCCTGTGATTGAAATATCTTTTGCAATTTCAACTCCTAAAAAATCAGCTGAGTTAATTACTACAAAAGGAACAGATATAATGCTTATTAAACTAACAATTGCTGTTAAAGAAATGGATAGAGCAACATCTCCATCCGCAAATTTAGTTAATACATTTGAAGTAACACCACCTGGTGCTGCTGCAATAATTATTAAACCAACAGCTATTGGGGATGGTAAATCTAATATTAAAGCTACTGCTAAAGCAACAATAGGTAAAATTAGTAATTGTGAAAAAAATCCAATAAAAAAATCTTTTGGAACTCTTAATATTCTTGTGAAATCTTTTACCGAAAGACCAAGACCAAGCCCTAACATTATTAATGCTAAACAAATTGGTGCTATTTTAGTTACAATCTCCACTCTCTCTTACCCTTTATCTAAATTATGATCACTATATAAATTGAGTGATAAATATCAATTTGTTTTAAACCTCTAATTGCAAAGTGTTTTATAACTTTTAAAAAAATAGTGACAAATACAATTGATTTATAATAAAATTTTAAAATAAATATAAACATTAGAGAGGAAATAATGAAAAATATAATGAAACTAGCTTCAATTGCTTTGGTTCTTTTATTTACATTGTTCGGATTAACAAACAAAGCTTCGGCTGCAAAATTAACTTTATATTGTAGCGTTGAAATTGATGTTTGTGAAATGCTTGAACAAGCTTATGAAAAAGAAACAGGCACTAAAGTTGCAATGACAAGAGCAAGTAGTGGTGAAACTTTTGCTAAAATAAAAGCGGAAGCCTCTAATCCAAAAGGAGATGTTTGGTTTGGTGGAACTGGTGATCCACACTTAACAGCAGCTCAAGAAAATCTAACTGAAATGTATAAATCAAGTCACTTTGATGATTTATTACCAGCAGCACAAAACCAAGCAAAAAATGCAGATTATAAATCTGTAGGTATTTATGTTGGTGCATTAGGTTTTGGTTATAACAAAGATCTTTTAGCAAAAAAAGGTTTGCCAGCGCCTAAATCATGGATGGATTTAACTAAACCGATTTATAAAGGTGAAATTCAAGTAGCAAATCCAAATTCATCTGGAACTGCTTACACAACCTTAGCAACAATTCTTCAGATTTTTGGTGAAGACAAAGGTTGGGACTATATGAAAGCACTTCATATGAATATAAACACTTACACTAAATCTGGTTCTGCTCCAATTAAAGCAACTGGTAGAGGTGAAAATTTAATTGGTATCTGTTTCCAGCATGATGGTGTTAAACAAACTAAAAAAGGTTTACCGGTTGTAACTGTTTCACCAGCTGAGGGAACTGGTTATGAAGTTGGATCAATGAGTATTATTGCAGGTGCAAGAAATATGAAGGAAGCTAAAAAGTTTTATGACTGGGCTTTAAGTCCTGCCATACAAACTATGGTTTTCACTTCAGGAAAATCTTTGCAAGTGCCTTCTAATACTAAGGCAAAAGCTGATCCTGATGCTCCAGATTTATCAACTATTAACTTAATTGATTATAACTTTAAAGTTTATGGAGATAAAAGTACTAGAGCAAGCCTGTTATCTAAGTGGGATAACGACGTATCTGTAATTCCTAGATAATATTAGGAATTAATGAGAGGACTCGTTACCTGCTGGATGCTCATAGGAGGATTGGGTTTCCTAATATTTCCATGGTATGTAACAGGTGACGGGTTTTTCTCTATTAATTGGATTTTAGAATATTCATTAGAGGACTACGGTTCAGTATTACCTCAAGTATTCTTAAATAATAAAAATTGGCTTTTACCATTAGCTATTCCTCTATTTTTTCCTTTAGTAACAATAAAATTAAGTCAAAATAATCCTCTATATTCTAAAATTTTTTTATATTCAGGATTAATTGGTTTTTTTTATTTTTTTCTGCAGGGATTTTCAATTGGAATTAGAGGATGGAATTTTGAGATTTTTCAATCGATTTTTGGTGATATAGAGAATCAATTTGGAATAGGATCTGGGGCAGTATTAACATGCTGCACATACATATTCTATATAACACATGGTCTTTCTTCACGTGGATGGCTGAATGGAGATAATTTTATAGTTGGTAGCATTGGAAGTATCATTATTTTAGTATCAACTTTTGTATTTTTCCCAATTTTTAGAATGTTTGGAGTTGCCTTTAAAGGAACTGAAGGTGGATATGAAATAAGTAATTTTTCAGACAAGATATTTAATAAAGGAATTTGGGGGTTAGATTGTCTTTATAGCGATTACGCTTGTGGAGTTTTTTGGAACACAGTTACCATGGGAACACTAACAGCTTTTTCATCGACAGTTTTAGGTTTAGCTTTTGCATTATTGGTAGCAAGAACTAGTTTTAAATTTAAAAAAATAATAAAAGTACTATCTGTTTTACCAATAATCACTCCACCATTTGTAATTGGTTTAGCAATAATAATTTTGTTTGGAAGAACTGGGGTAGTAAGTACTTTTCTTGAATGGGCATTTGATATCGAGCCTTCAAGATGGATTTATGGTTTACCAGGAATATGGTTTGCACAAACACTTGCATTTACCCCAATTGCATTCTTAGTTTTAATTGGAGTTGTTGAAAGTGTTAGTCCATCAATGGAAGAAGCTTCACAAACATTAAGAGCTTCTAAGTGGCAAGTTTTTAAAACTGTAACGTTGCCCTTAATGAGACCAGGAATAGCTAATGCATTTCTACTTGGTTTTATTGAAAGCTTAGCAGACTTTGGAAACCCGTTAGTACTTGGTGCTGAATACGATGTTTTATCTACAGAAATATTTTTTGCAATTGTTGGTGCACAATACGATGAAACTAAAGCTGCAATACTCGCAATGATTTTATTATCTGTAGTATTAGTAGTTTTTTATCTTCAGAATCAATGGTTAGGAAAAAAATCATATATTTCAATTTCTGGTAAAGGTGATAGCGGAGTTCATCCTGAACTTCCTAAAAAAGCAAAATGGATGATTTATTCAACTGTACTTCCTTGGGCATCAATTACTTTTATAATTTATGTAATGATTATGTTTGGAGGTTTTGTTGAAATGTGGGGTGTTGATCATAGCTTTACCTTAAAACATTATATTGAGGCTTTTAGTGTTGAGTGGGTAAAAGAAAGAGGATTGTTGTGGACTGGTACTGCATGGAATTCATTTAACACAACATTTACGATAGCAATAATTTCAGCTTTTCCGACTGCTGCAATTGGAATTTTAACTGCTTATTTACTAACAAGACATAAATTCAGAGGTAAAAATGCTTTTGAATTTGGAACAATGTTAAGTTTTGCAATCCCTGGAAGTGTTATTGGGGTAAGTTATGTGTTTGCTTTTAATGTTCCTCCTCTTGAAATAACTGGAACAGGAATAATTCTGGTAATTGCTTTTGTGTTTAGAAATATGCCTGTTGGTGTAAGAGCAGGTATTGCTGCAATGAATCAACTTGATCCTCATTTAGATGAAGCATCTTCAACTTTAAATGCTTCTAGCTCACAAACATTCAGAAATATAATTCTTCCATTGCTCAAACCAGCAATTACTGCATCATTAGTTTTTAGTTTCGTAAGAGCTATGACAGCAATTAGTGCTGTTATCTTCCTTGTTAGTGCAAATTACGATTTAGCTGTTTCATATATTTTAGGAAGATTAGAGAATAATGACTATGGTTTGGCTATAGTATATTCATCAGCATTAATTATAGTTATGCTATTTACAATTATGCTAATGCAATTAATAATAGGCAAACGTAAATTAGGTAGAAGAGATCAATCTGCTGGAATCTTGCAAGGAAATTTAGGGTAATGAAAAAAGCTGAAGTAAAATTTGAAAATATTACTAAAAAATTTAATGAAACTGTAGCTGTTGATAGTGTAAGTTGTAATTTTGAAGCTGGAACTTTAACAACATTGCTTGGTCCTTCTGGTTGTGGAAAAACTACATCATTAAGAATAATTGCAGGACTTGAGAGAGCCACAAGTGGAAAAATTTTAGTCGACAATGAAGATGTTACATTGCTACCAGCAACTGATAGAGATGTTTCAATGGTATTTCAATCTTATGCACTATTTCCGCATATGAGTGTAATTGAAAATGTTTCCTATGGATTAAAAATGATCAATGTAAAAAAAGAGGAATATACTGAGAAAGCTTTAGAAACATTAAAATTAGTAAATTTAGAAGGATATGAAAATAGAATGCCTTCTGAATTATCTGGAGGACAACAACAACGGGTAGCTGTTGCAAGAGCGATTGTACTAGAACCAAAAGTATTATTATTTGATGAACCTCTGTCAAATCTTGATGCAAAACTCAGAAGACAAGTACGGGAAGATATTAGAGAAATTCAACAAAAACTTGGTGTAACTACAATCTATGTTACTCATGATCAAGAAGAAGCATTAGCAATTTCAGATAAAGTTATAGTTATGAATAAAGCTGTAATTGCTCAGGAAGGAAGTCCAAAAGATCTTTACAATTTTCCAACAAACAAATTTGTTGCTAATTTTATTGGTGATGCAAATGTTGTTAAAGCTGAAATAGTTAACAAACAATCAAACTCATATGAATTAAAACTTGCAGAAATGAATATTAAAATTGAAAGTGATAAGGACTTAAAAAACTCAGTTTCTGTGGCTTTAAGACCAGAAAAAATTAGAATTGAAACGACTAATAATGATAATTGTATTCACGCATCAATAAATAATGCCTCTTTTGTAGGGAGTAGTTATCAATATATCTTAAATTCTAAAATAGGTAAACTGTACGTTATTTCTGGAGATACAAGTAATCCATTTAAAGTTGGTGAAGAAGTATTTCTAAGTTTGGATGAAAAAGATGTCAAAGTTCTTAACGATTAGATTGACCACCACTGTCATCATACGGATTAAACCTTAAACTTCTTGAGAATTTTCTAATATCATTAACTAGTAGATCTGGCTTTTCCAAAGCT
Source organism: uncultured Pelagibacteraceae bacterium (assembly GCA_902560015.1). Classification (GTDB taxonomy): domain Bacteria; phylum Pseudomonadota; class Alphaproteobacteria; order Pelagibacterales; family Pelagibacteraceae; genus Pelagibacter. Next base: position 13,799 of record CACEKA010000005.1, on the reverse strand, counting down.
GCAAAGTGCCCCCCTGATGGCATATTAGTCCATTGCTTGATATTAAATATTCTTTCGACGTAAGATCTTGGTGGCCATTCAGACATTTCAGCAGGAAATATTGCTGCAGCCGTTGGAATTTTAATTCTTTTAAAATCTTTAGGAAAAAATCGTCCTCCCTCCTCTCTTCTACCAAAATAAATCCAACTAGCTGTATCAAATGTTTTTGTTAAAATATAAACCATTACATTTGCTAATAATGTATCTTTTGAATAAACACTTTCTAGTTTGTTATCTTTTAAATCAGACCAAGAGTACATTTTTTCAATAATCCAAGCAGCAATTCCAACAGGACTATCCATCATTCCATAACTTAGAGATTGAGGTTTTGTTGCTTGTTGTGTTCTATATCCATCTTGCATAACCTGATCTTTATCAAACTTTATTTGCCAATTTTTTTCTTCATCAGATTGTGGTCCATTAGGATGACGCATAGTAAGACAATTTATATGTATCGCTTTACAAAATTTAGAATGATCGTAGCCTATCCAGTTAGCAATGGTCGCTCCCCAGTCACCACCTTGAGCCATGTAATCTTTGTAACCAAGATTTTCTATCATAAGCTTATTTAATATTTCAGCAATTTTTCTTGGTCCTATTGGTTTAGATGGTTTTCCCGAAAAACCAAAACCTGGTAATGAAGGAATTATCACATCAAAAGAATCCTTTTCATTTCCACCAAATTTTTCGGGATGTGCGAGTTTTTCAATAATATGTAAAAATTCTATAACTGACCCTGGCCAACCATGCATTAACAGTAATGGTTTCGAATTTGGACTGGTTCCTTTTTCTTTTATATAGTGAATATCTACTCCATCAACATTAGATAAAAAATTTTGAAATTTATTGAGCTCATCTTGATGTCTTTGCCAATCAAATTCACTAATCCAATAGTCACACAATTCTTTTAAATATGCTTTATTAGTTCCATGCTCCCAACCTTCTAAATCTGGGATAGAATTCCAGGGATAGTCCTTAATCTTTTGATAAATAGAAGATAATTCTTTTTCATTAAAATTAATGTTGAAATCTCTTATCATTTAGTCTCATTTAATATCTATAATTATAAAATCCACTATATACATTTTGTAAATTAATTATAATGATACTTTATGCTTTCAAACAAAGAAATTATTTGTCCAAATAACCTTTTGGACGTTGCTCATAATAAAAAAGGTGTAAAAGTTGCAGTCGTAAATGCTGGAAAACCTTTACCAATGCTTTCAATCCAAGATGCTGTATATGAAAATTTAATCGATCCAGTTTTTATAGGGGATAAAAAAGAAATTTTAAAATGTGCAGAGAATTTAAAATGGGATATTTCAAAATATGAAATCATTGATGAACCAGTAGAAAATAATACAGCAAAAATAGCCGCTAAATTAGCTAGTAAGAATAAAGTAAAAATTATTGTTAAAGGTCATATTCATACTGACATTTTAATGAAAGAAGTTTTAAAAAGAGAGCATAATTTACTTGGAAAAACTCGTTTAAGTCATATCTGGCATATGACGGTAAATAAAGACGACAAACCTCTAATTATTACTGATGGAGCCTTAAATGTTTTGCCAAACGTTAAAACTAAGATGCACATTCTAAAAAATGTAATTGATTTTTCAAATAGAATAGGAATATCAAGACCAAAAGTTGCTGTTTTATCAGCAACAGAGGAAGTTTTAGAAAGTGTGCCAAGCTCTCTAGATGCTGCAGAGTTAACTAAATTAGCAAAAGAAGAAAAACTAGAGGCAGATGTTTTTGGTCCACTTGCATTTGATAATAGTATTTCAAAAAAATCAGCAGCAATAAAAGGAATTAAAAATATAGTAGCTGGTGAAGCAGATGTATTATTAGTTCCAAGCGTAGAGACAGGTAATGCTTTAGTCAAAATGATGATTTATTTTATGGGAGCTTGTGCTGCAGGTGTTGTTGTTGGTGGAAAAGTTCCAGTTGTAATTACCAGTAGATCAGATGAAGCTCAAGCACGACTAGCATCGATCGCGGCAGCCGTAGTTACTCTAGATTAATTCTAGGTATTAAAATGAGACCATTTGATTATATTAGCTTATATTTCTTGGTTATTATATTATGTGTTGTAAGCGTTAATTTTGCATTTAGATTTTATTTTTAAAATATTGAATAACATTAATTTTTACTCTATTAAGACTGTCTCAATTAAAAGGAAATAATCAATGGCTATACAATACTTAAAAAAATCACCAAAAACATCTTCAACAGATGATACTAAAACAAGAAAGATAGTTGAAGATATTCTAAAAGATATAGAACAATCTAAAGAAGAAGGTTGTAAAGAATATTCAAAAAAATTTGATAAATATGAAGGTGATGTAGTTGTCTCAAAAGAAAGAATTGAACAAGTCAAAAAAGATTTAGATCAAAAAACAAAAGATGACATCCAATTTTCTCATGAAAGAGTAAGAAAATTTGCAGAAGCACAATTAAAAAATTATGGTCAAGATTTTGAAGTTGAATTATCTGATGGATTATTCGCAGGACAAAAACTAATTCCTGTTAATACAGCGGGTTGTTATGTCCCAGCTGGTAGATACGCTCATATAGCTTCAGCTGTGATGAGTGTAACAACTGCTAAAGTTGCTGGTGTAAAAAATATTATTGTGGCAAGCTCACCAAAACCAGGTGTTGGCGTTCATCCATCAATTATTTATACAGCTGATCTTTGTGGTGCAGACTCAATTTTAAACTTAGGTGGTGTTCAAGGTATAGCAGCAATGACTAATGGCTTATTTGGTAATGCACCAGCTGATATACTGGTTGGTCCTGGTAACCAATTTGTTGCTGAAGCAAAAAGAATGTTATTTGGTAAAGTTGGAATTGATTTGTTTGCTGGCCCTACTGAAATAGCAGTAATTGCAGATGATAAAGCTGATGAAGAGTTGGTTGCAGTTGACTTAGTCGGTCAAGCAGAACATGGTTACAATTCACCAGCATGGTTATATACAACAAGTAAAAGAGTTGCTGATTATGTGATTAAAAGAGTACCAGAACTAATTGCTGAGCTTCCAGAATTACCAAGAGAAAATGCAGGTGCAGCATGGAGAGATTATGGAGAAGTAATACTTTGTGATACTGACGAAGAAATGGCAACTATTAGTGATGAATACGCTCCTGAACACTTAGAAGTACAAACTCAAAACTTAGAGTGGTTTCATAAAAGATTAAAAAATTATGGATCTTTATTTATAGGTGAAGAAACTACGGTTGCTTATGGTGATAAATGTTCTGGAACAAACCATATATTACCAACAAAAGGTGCTGGAAGATACACTGGAGGATTATTTGTTGGAAAATTTATCAAAACACTAAGCTTCCAAAGAATGACGAAAGAGTCGACTAAAACTGTTGGGGCTGCTTGTGCTAGAATTTCAAGATACGAAGGAATGGAAGCTCATGCTAGAACTGGTGATGTTAGATTAAGAAAATATGGATTTTCAAATTAAATATTTAAATAATAAAATTTTTAATTAATTTATTAAATTTATCTGTCTCTTCTAAATGAACATTGTGAGCACAATTTTTAAAAATTTCTAACTTACTATTTTTAATATTTTTATTAAGTGTGTCTACTTGATCAAAATTATATGAAGTGTCTTTATCTCCCCAGACTATTAGTGTTTCATTTTTAATATTTTTTAAATTATCTATACCAGACCAATTCTTCATTGCCTTAAGAGCATTGTCTGCAGTTTCAGATGAAACATTTTGAACAGCATTTGAACATAAATAATAATTTTTATCTTTATCTCCTTTGACAAACCATTTTTTGGGAACTCTTGAAAATGAAATATCAGCACCCTCCTCTTTAAGTCTTCTTCTAGTCTCATCAATAGGTTCAAATCTTCCTGGTATTTCACCAATAGAACCTGTTGCAAAACAAATTAATTTATTAATTCTATCTCCTGCTAATTTAGCTATTTCTTGAACTATCATTCCACCCATGGAGTGGCCTAATAAGTTAAATTTATTAATTTTTTTTTCGTCAATAATATTAATTACAAACTTAGCCATATCATTAATTGAATCTAAAGATTGCGCCTCATGACTTTCTCCAAAACCAGGTAATGCTGGAGATATTACTCTAAAAAAATTTGATAAATAATCTCTTTGAAGACACCACATCTCTGAAGAGCCCAAATAACCATGAACTAAAACTAATGGAAAACCTTGACCTGTATCATTTATATAGATTTTACTCATAGGGACCGATTATTTCGTTCAATAAATATTAAAATATTGTAATATTCTATCAACTAAAGCAATTAACATAAAAGGATTTTTTATGAATACTTATGAATGCTCAAAATGTGGTATGTCAGTTAATGCTAATTGTGGAAAATGCAATGAGCCTTTAGTTAATGACATGCTTAAATTAGATGATGGAAATGAAGTACAAATATCGAAGTGTCCTAATGATCATGGTAAAATAAAATCACCATTATGCTGTGGACAAGATATGACTTGTAACGTTTAAATTATTTCTAAAAAAATATAAAAGGTTAAAAAACTCATAAAAGTAATAATAAATATATTAATTACTTTCCAAATTTTTTGATTTTGAGCGTATTTAGATAAGAATTTAGATAAATATCCAATTAAAAAAAAGAATAAAAAAGAAGCAATTGAAGCTCCTATTCCAAACAAAACTTTTTGATTTAATAAAAAATTTTTTGAAAAATTTCCAAGAAAAAATACAGTGTCTGAATAAACATGTGGGTTTAGATAAGTAAACCCAAGAGTTTTTAATAAAATATTAAATTTTGTAATATCTTTTGTTTCACTATTAAAATTAATACTTGAGTTATAAGTCTTTATTTTTGAATAAATAAAATGAAGTAAAAAAACTATTAATAAAATATTAAATATCAACTCTATAGTTGAATTAAAATATTGAGTAAAATAGTGAAATAAAAATATTCCTAAAAATATCAAAATTAGGTCAGATATAGTGCAAACTATACAAACTAAAAATACATGTTGTTTTTTTAAACCCTGTTCGATAACAAAAATATTTTGAGCACCAATTGCAAGAATAAGACTTAAACCAGTAAAAAAACCTAACAATAAATATTCCATTAAGTTTTATTAAACTCTTTTTTTACCTTGAACAACCCTATCTAAAATTAATGCAACAAATAATATTGCAACACCCGCAAGAATACCTTGACCTACATTTGCGTACTGAAGTGCTTCTAACACATCTTGACCTAAACCTTTTGCGCCTATTAACGATGCAACTACAACCATAGCTAAACTTAACATTACAGTTTGGTTTACACCTGCTAATATTGAAGGAGTAGCTAAAGGTAAATCAACTTTTCTTAATAAGTACCATTTACTAGCTCCATAAGCTATAGCAGCTTCTCGTATAGTTTCTGGGACACCTCTTAATCCAAGCACAGTTAATCTTACAACAGGTGTACCACCAAATATCATTGTAATAATCACTGCTGCAACTTTTCCTGTTCCAAAAAATGCAATTACAGGAATCATAAATACAAATGCAGGCATTGTTTGCATAAAATCCATGATGGGTCTTATCATTGAATAAAATCTTTGACGTCTTGCACAAAAAATTCCAAGAGGAATTCCAATTGCAATACTTAAAATTGCAGCTGTTCCAAGTAAAGCAAGAGTAGTCATTGCTTTAACCCAAAAACCTAAAAAACCCATATAACTTAAAAAACCGGCAGAATAAATTGCAGCTCTAGGACCTGCTGATAAACCTGTTAATGTCACAATTGTAGTTATAATTACAATCCACGGTGTTTTAACAAACAATAATTCTAGAAAATCTAAAACTGATCTTATTCCAATTGTAATAGCTGTAAATAAAGCATCACCTTTTAAAACTGCATAGTTGAAAACTGTTTCTACCCATGCAATTGAAGTTAATCTGATATCAGGATGAGTAGGAAATTCATTCATCACATTAATTAACCCTGGAAAACTGTAATGAATTACTGAAAAGAACATTATTACAGAACTAAATACGACACTTAAGATGTAGTTTTTAGTTTGCATACCTGGACTTATAGTTTTATCTGATAACCACTCAGAGTATCTTTTTTCTAATTTAGAATTTGCAAGAACACCTTGTGTAATCTTAATTAAAATTAATAAAGTAATTCCAAATATTGCTATCCAGATAGCTGAAGCTTCAATTCTATTAACTTCATCAATATATCCTTGCATAGCATCTTCTAATGATTTGATGTTTCGCTTATAAACTTCAACTTTGTCAGGATTGTTTGTAATCGCTGCTTCTAATTGTTTATTTCTAAAAGCAATAGTTGATTGCACTTGTTCAATTTTTTGAACAGCATCTTTTGTGATATTACCAAATAAACCTCTTATAATTTGAACAACTGAAAAAGTTTCAATAATTAAAAAAGTTAATGCCCAATTCCAAATATTTCTCATCCCAAACCAAATAGGACCTAAAATTGCAGCAAATATATTAAATGAAAAAGAAAATGTGGGTTTGCTACCTATTTTTTGAAATTGATTGATATAATAGTCTGGATTAGTTTTTACAAAGTCAGTAATTAGCTCTGATCTAGATGGATTGTTAAGTTCTTTACTCACCTTCACCTCCTTCAATCACTGCTTTTAAAAGATCTGCTTGTGAAATAATACCAGCCATTTGATTTTTTGAATTATTAACAATTATTGGTTTATCTCTTGAAGCCGAAGTTTCAATCAACTTACTTAATAAATCGCTTTCATTTACAACTTCTAAATCGTTAGGTAATTTTCCATTTTTGTTTTCAAATTCTTGAACTGATTTCATGATTGATTTTGCTTGAACTACTTTAAGTCTAGAAATCCCCTTTACAAAGTCAGCAACATAATCATCGGCTGGGTTTACTACAATTTCCTCAGGTGTTCCAACTTGAATTACTTTTCCATCTCTCATTATTGCAATTCGATGACCCACTCTTACCGCCTCATCTAAGTCATGAGTAATAAAAACAGTAGTCTTTTTCATTTGTTTTGAAAGTTTAATAAACTCAGATTGAAGCTGTCTTCTGATTAATGGATCTAATGCGCTAAACGGTTCATCCATTAATAAAAAATCAGGATCAGCTGCTAAAGCTCTTGCAAGTCCTACTCTTTGCTGCATACCTCCAGATAATTCATGAGCAAATTTGTTTCCCCAACCTTGTAATTCAACAATTTCTAAAATTTTATTAGCAGCATCCAATCTATCATTTTTACTAATGCCTCTTATTTCAAGTGGCATTGCAATATTATCAACAACAGATCTATGAGGCATTAAAGCAAAGTTCTGAAAAACCATACCAATTTTTTTATTTCTTAATTCTTGCAAATTATCTCTATCAAGGGTCATTACATCTTGACCATTTATTAAAATTTTTCCAGATGTTGGTTCTAACAATCTATTAATGTGTCTTACTAGGGTTGATTTACCACTGCCTGATAAACCCATTACACAAAATATCTCTCCTTGCCTAACATCAAAAGAAACATCAGATACACCAATAACTGAATTATATTTTTCTAAAGCTTCATTTTTTGAAATTTTTTGATTTTGAATTGCATCTAAAGCCTCTGATGAAGTGTTGCCAAACACTTTCCAAACATTTTCAATTTTAATAGCTGACTCAGATGAATCCATTTAAATCTCTTTTATTAAAGGAAGATATACTCGGCAATATAAAATTGCCGAGTATAGATAATTTATATTAGATTAAAGACCTAACCAACCATCAACTGTTGATTTGTTAGCATCCATCCAAGCTCTTGCAACATCAGCTGGTTGTTTTTTTTCAACTGAAATAGCATAGGCCATAGCTGAAACATCATCCGCTGTTAATTGAAAGTTCTTAAAGAATTCAACGATAGCTGGAGATTTACTTTCTAAAGAAGTTCCCCAACCAATTTGAATTTTCTTAAGTGCATCTTTCGAAGCAACATAAGATTTTTTGTACCAGTCAGCATCTTCCTTAGGTTGTACCATTTTGTATTTTGCTGGATCAAATTTTGGCTCCTCCAACATAACTACATCAGCCATTCCCCAAATTGCATGCGGCTTGTAACAATAAAATGCATAACCTTCATCTTTTTTAATTGAATCAAGTACTCTTGCATTTTTAACAGCTTCAGCTGCTCTAATAGGTTCGATACCTGCATCATATAAACCATAGTCTCTTAACTTAACCTGGTTAACATTAGCTGATGCCCAACCATCTGCACCAATCCAAAACTCGCCTTTCCCATTACCATCACTATCCATAGCTTTAACAACTTCAGGTCTTCCTAGATCTTCTATTGCAGTGATATTAAATTTTTTAGCAAATTTTTGAGAAACACAATAACCTTGGTTTCCTTCATATGGTTTACTACTTAATTTTAAAGTACCTTTAGGAACTAAATCGTTTGTATAAGCTTGTTGGTTTGGCAACCAAATATCAGGGTGAACTTCTATTTCACCTTTACTTCTGTCAATTGCACCATAGATTGCAGTGTTGTTTCCTGGAACAAGTTCTGCTTCTCCACCCATTTTATCTATAACGACTGCTGCTAATAAATTAGCAATCGCTGTTGCACCTGTCCAACCTGGATCTCCAATTTTTACTTTTTCAGCAAATGATGAAAAAGTAGCAAAAAGTGAAATTAATCCAGCTACAAGTGTAGTTTTTATTATTCTCATTATCTTTCTCCTGTTAATTTATAAATTAAGTCTAACGCGAATGAATAAAGTGAGTCAAAGGAAATAAATTATAAAAGATATAAATAACCTTTTCTTTTTGACTTAATAGTCGCAGTATTTATTTGTGACTATTTCAAAAAACTAGGTCTTTTTCACAAAAGAAATAACAGCACCAATGGTTGTTAAAAATCCAGCTAACGGTAAAATTGCAACTGCGTATTTCTTTGGCATATAATTCTCTTTAAACTCAATACCTTGGAAACTAATTTCAAAATACCACATTTCCCAGTACTTCCCACGCATACCCTCTACAAGTTCAACTCCATAAATTATCAAGACTATACCAATTACCATAATCATAAGTTTCCAGAACTGCCGTATATATAGTGAAAGTTTATTTGGTAATTTTTCATAAATTAAATTTAAAGCTATATGTTCATTATCTCTAGCTGTTAGAGAAAGTGCTACAAACATTAACCAAATATTACTTAATACTGTTAGTAGATCACCCCAAACAGGAGGGTTGTTGAAAACATATCTCATGGTAACGTTGTAAATGGTGAAACCAACCATTGCAGCCAAAAAGAGTGAACACATTGCTTCTAACATACGATGGATAAATCGGTCAAAGTTGTTTAAAAATTTTATCATATCGCTAATTACTCATTAGGTTTGGAAGAAACATAGTTAACTCTGGAATTACTAGAATAAAAAACAAAAGTAAAAACAATCCAACTAGATAAGGAATTAACGCAACAGCTACTTTTTCTAAACGTACTTGTGCTATTGTTGCTGCGGTAAAGTATGCTACACCTACGGGTGGTGTCACTGATCCAATTAAGAAACCAACTATTACAACGATAGCTGCTTGTACCTCAGGAAAGCCAGCTTGAGCCATAACGTTTACTAGTACTGGGCCAACTATGATAATGTTTACTGCGGAATCCATGACTGTTCCAAGAAGAAAAATAAATAAAATTACAGCTAAAATAAAAATAAATGGAGAATCTGTTAGGCTTAGAAGCCAATTTTCAAGATCACCGATTGCACCTAGAGAGGTAAGCAACCAACTAAAAGGTCCCGACGCAGCTATGATAATAAAGACCATTGCCGAATTACGGAATGCCCGACGAAAAGCACCAGTACATTCTTTCCATTTAATAGTTCGATAAACGAATACACCTGTTAATAACGCAACCATTGCTGTGATAGCACCAGCCTCGACAACCGATGCAACCCCTCCCATTACTGAACCTACTAAAACTAAAGGTATCAAAAGGGCGAACGAGGATCGATATAATTCTTTACCAGCTCGACGTATCGAAAATGGTTCATCACTACGTTCGAAGTTATGTTTGATTGCGAAGAAATGATTGATTGCCATAATCACAATACCTATCAATACGCCTGGAATGATCCCAGCTGCAAATAATGCTGCAATCGAAATCTCAGTCGAGTTGGCAAGTACAATCATCATGATGCTAGGTGGAATTATCCCTCCTATCGTGGAGCTTACACCTGTGACTGCCGCCGAAAATGCGGCAGGATAACCAGCCTTCTTCATCGCTGGCAAAACTAGTGCTCCAACTGTAGCTGTATCTGCTACCACGGACCCATTCATCCCTGCAAAAAACATACTCACAAGAACATTAACTTGAGCCAATCCCCCTCGTATACGTCCAATTAATGCTCTACTCAAAGCTACTAACCGATCTGTAATTGTGGCACTTGTCATTAACTCACCTGTCAACATAAAGAAAGCAATTGCAGTTAATGGAACCGAGTCAATTGCATTGAACATTTGACTAGGAATTAAAACAAGCGGTACAGCATCAGTAAATAAAATATAAACAAATGGTATTAATATTAATATGAAGCCAATAGGAGCACCTAATAAAATTAGAAAAAGAAGTACTACAAGTAGAATGATACTTTCCATAGATACTTATATGTTATGGTTTGTTTTAGGTAAAGATCATCTAGCTCTTAAATTGAGCTAAATGATCTTTATACAGTTTTTTATTGAATGATTTATAGAGCCCCAGCTTTCTCTAACTGAGCTACAAATCCATCCATTCCTTGTTCTAGAAGCACTCTTTTAGCTACCTCTGGTTCAAAAGTACCTTTGGCATCTAACCAAGCACCAATTGCGCCTGCTCTCCACTTAGACATTTCTGCTTCAGTTGGTACATACCATTCTTTCGCAGATGCTTTAATTGCATCTTCACCATTTTTAATCCAAGCGTTGTCTAACTGATTTACTTTTTCTCCATAAGCATCAGCTGCCTCGTGTAACCATTTTCTTTGCTGATCAGACAATGCATTATACTGCTTTGCATCCATTGCTAGAATGTTTCCTGACCACATGCCGCCAATTTCAGTAAAGTATTTTGCAACTTCATGAAGTTTTGCTACGTGCTGCCATGGACTAGCAACATATTGTCCTTCAACTACACCCGACTGTAGGCCTGAATATAACTGGCTCCAGTCATAAGGTGTTGGAGTTGCGCCCCAATTTTTGACTAACATGAATTCAACTGGACTTTTTGTAGTTCGCCATTTTAGACCCTTCATATCATCAGGGACATGAACTGGTTTAGTTGCATTTCCAAGTTGTCTAAATCCACCACTTGAATATACAGAAAGACAAATATGACCTGCATTTTCAAGCGCAAGTTTACACTGTCTTTCAGCTAACCATTCATCTGATATTCTTTTCGCATCTTCAAGTGATTTGAAAATGAAAGGTAAATCAAAAATTGCTAACTCTGGTCCAAAATTACCATAGTTTGCAGTTGAACTAGTCCATAAAGCTATAAGCCCTTGATTGGCTTGTTCACCACATTTTTGCTCTGCACATAAACTTTTTTGATAATGTGGTTCGATTTTCATCTTACCTCCAGAAGCTTTTGCTAAAGCTGGTATCAATGCTTGATCTATGGCATCACCAATTGGCATACCCAATCTTCCAGTAGTCCCTAGCTTAAGAGTTACCTCTGCATAGGCTGCTTGAGCAAAAAAAGCAATTGCAAACACTTTGAGCAGTGTCTTGCAAATTTTTTTAGTGTTAATTATTTTCATTATTATCCCCTTAGTTAATTTAAAGTGAAGTAAACTAAATTAGCAAAGATGAGTCAAAGGAAATTAATGTCCACTTTGGGCTTAATGATATAACATTAAGTTATATTAGCTAACTAAATTGTCTCAAGTATGGCTAATCCAAATTGTTTTGGTTTGAAGAAATGAATTTAATGCTTCTGTACCCTGATCTCTAGACAGTGACCCAGATTGTTTATAACCTCCAAAAGGAGTTTTAATATCTCCTTCAGAGAAAGTATTAACTGATACAGTTCCACAAGGTAAACTTTTGGCTAAATGAAATGCTCGATTGATATCCTGAGTAAATACACTAGCATGCAATCCATATTTTGAATTACTTGCAACTTTTAAAGCTTCTTCATCACTTTTAACTGTTAATACACCAAGAACAGGTCCAAAAATTTCTTCTTTAGCAATAGTCATCTTTTCTTTTAATCCATCAAATAAAGTGGGTTTTGCAAAAAAACCTTTCTGATTATTGTTAGATACTCCACCAGATAAAAGTTTTGCACCTTCATCAATTCCTTTTTGAATATACCCATCAACAGTTTGTAAATGTCCTTTTGAAATCATAGATCCCATATTTGATTTTAAATCTAAAGGATCACCAACTTTTAATTTATTAACTTTTTTAATAACTTTATCTAAAAATTCATCTTTAACTTTTGAATGAATAATCTGCCTCATATTTGCAGAACAGTTTTGGCCTCCATTCCAAAATGCAGAATTTATAGCATTATCAATTAAGTCATCATTAATTTTAGCATCCTCTAAAACTATAAATGGACTTTTTCCACCCATCTCAAGTGCTACAGGTTTTAAATTACTTTCACTTGAATATTTTAAAAAATATCCACCTACTTCAGTTGAGCCTGTAAATGAAACTGCATCAACATCCTTATGACGACCAAGTGCTTCTCCAACATCACCATAACCTGGAAGTACATTTAAAACTCCATCTGGAATTCCTGCTTCTTGAGCTAACTTTGCAACTCTTATAGCTGTAAGAGGTGTGTCTTCAGCAGGTTTTATAATTACTGAACAACCTGCTGCAAGTGCTGGTGCCATTTTCCAAACAGCCATCATTAAAGGAAAGTTCCAGGGAACAATTCCAGCAACTACACCGATTGGTTCTTTAACAATCAAACTTGTAATGGACGGCTCTGTTGGGCCAACTTTTCCAAATACTTTATCGATTAATTCTCCATACCATTGAAAATGCATTGGAGCGTCATTGGCTACTTCATTAATACAATCAGCAACTAACTTTCCTGTATCAACACATTCTAAAACTGAATTTTCATCTCCATGTTTTCTGAGTATTTCTGCAAATTTTAATAAAACTTCTTTTCTATGTTCTGGTGAACTTCTAGACCAAACTCCACTATTAAACGCTTTTCTTGAAACTTTCACTGCTAAATCAACATCTTTATGATTGCATTTTGCGACAGTACAAAGTTTTTGTCCTGTTGCTGGATTTATTGTTTCGAATTTTTTACCATCAATAGCATTTACATATTTACCATTGATAAAGGCTCTACCCTCGAATTTTAATTTTTTTGCTATTGCTTTGTAATTAGTGGCCATAATTTTTATAGATTATTATTTATGAAATTAATAAGCAAGCATTTATTTGCAAAATAAGTAATTCAATTTTGCTAACACTAGGATACCTTAGTTATGCTGACTATCAAATTTTTTAGTAACCCCTCAAAGGATTAATTTTATTTAACAATTTACTTTTCTTTTTATATCTTTGAAAATTATTTAAGAAAAAGTTAACTTTATCTGTAATCTCATCTTTGTATCCACCTCCAGTATGTTGTGTAAGTATTAAATTTGGACAAGACCAAATCGGGTTATTTTTTCTAAGTGGTTCTTCAGCTGTAACGTCTAAAACAGCCCCTTTTAAATCATTATTTTTAAGTTTTTTTATCAAATATTTTTCATT
>CACEKA010000004.1 GCA_902560015.1 uncultured Pelagibacteraceae bacterium | reverse complement strand
TTGCCCAGCATTTTGTGGGATCATTGCAATTTTTCTACCTCTTATTTTCTCTAATTCCTTATTATTTAGACAAAGTAGATTTTGAGATTTAAATAAACATTCACCTCCAGTAGTAAAAAGGCCGTGTTTAATATAACCCATCATAGCAAGCGCAAGTGTACTTTTTCCTGACCCAGACTCTCCTACTATACCTACAGTTTCACCTTTTCTAATATTGGTAGTTATATTTCTAAGTATTGATATTTGTTTGCCTTTTTGACTTTTAAAACCAATAGATAAGTCTTTAATTTCTTGAATATTAGTTTTCATAATTTAAACAGGAGCTTTTGTTGATCTGTCAATTCCTAAAGCCTTAGCAAAAGCATCAGCAGTTAAATTTATTCCAATAATCAATGAGCTTAGCCCAACAATAGGTGCTATTACTGCCCACCATGCAAAAGACATTAATCCTCTAGCATTAGATATCATTAATCCCCAATCGGGAGTTGGAGGACTTACTCCAAATCCTAAAAAAGATAATGAGCTAAATCCAAGAAGCATCCAAGACCATCTCATTGCTCCTTCAACTAAAATAGCATCTCTTACATTTGGTAATATTTCATTCCAAATAATTGAAAGATTGCTATGACCTCTAGCTTTCGCAGAAACAATAAAATCTTTTGCTATAACATCATGGGTAGCTGCTCTTGCAACACGAACAATTCCTTTACCATAAAAAAAACCAAGAGCAGGTATTAGTACTTGAGTAGTTGTTCCAAGAAGTGATACTATTAAAAGCATAGCTAATATCCAAGGTATTGATAAAAATGCATCTACTATCCTCATCACTACATCGTCAATTCTTCCACCTACTAATCCACAGAAAATTCCTAAAAGACCTCCCCACAATAAAGCAATAATTGATCCAAAGAATGTTATAGTAAGAGCAGTTCTTCCTCCTAAAATTGTTCTGGTAAAAACATCTCTTCCTAAACTATCAGTTCCAAACCAAAATTCTGACGATGGTGCATTTAACATTAATGAAGGATTAATTGCTTTATAATCATAAGGTGCGAACCACGGGCTAGTTATAGCTAAAATTATATGAAAAATTAAAATTGCTAACCCTATAAACCCAGATGGTTTTGAAGCCATCGTAGATACTATATCTAAAGCTTTTGCCAAAGAGCTTTTGGGCTTTTCATTAAATATATCTTTAGAGTTTTCCATTTTTTATTTTCTAGTTTGTAATGTCTTTAATCTTGGGTTTAACATTAACGTTAATAAATCAGCTATAAAATTTATACTAACGTAAATAGATGCGAGAATAATTCCTAAAGCTTGAACGACTGGTAAATCTCTATTAGATATCGACTCGATTACCAATCTACCTAGTCCTGGATAATTGAATACCACTTCAGTTACAACTACCCCACCTAATAGCCAAGCAATAGTTAAAGCAACAACATTAATTGCTGGCAGTAATGCGTTTGGCAATACATGTTTGAAAACCATTTTCCAATAAGGCACTCCTTTTAATATTGCCATTTGAATATAATCGCTTGCCATTACTTGAATAACACTTGAACGAACCATTCGAGCCATATGAGCAGTCATTATCATTGCAATTGCAATCACTGGTAAAATAATATTGGGAAGTAATTCAAAAAAAGTGACGTCAGTTGGTACAATTACTATGCCAGGTAACCATTCTAACCATATTGCTACTATTAAGATCAGTAAAGTAGCACTTATAAATTCTGGAATAGTCATTGAAAATATTGCAACTGTTGAAATGATAATATCTGGCATTCTATCTCTCCAAAGAGCTGTGATTATTCCCAATATTAAAGCTAATGGGATACCAATAATTATTGCTGCAGAAGCCAGAACCAATGAATTTTTTATTCTTGGTCCTAAGACTTCATTAATTTGCATTTGGCCACTTAATGAATAACCAAAATCACCTTGAATAACATTAAATGCCCAAGATAAATATCGCTCATATGCTGGGACATCTAATCCGAGTCTTTTTATGCATGCAGCTAAAGCTTCACCAAATGCTTCTCTCTCAAGATATGAAGTACACGCGTCACCTGGTAATATTTCAACACCTATAAAAGTAATTAAAGATACAATAAATAATGTAATTAAACCTAATACAAATCTTTTAAAAATTAAAAAAAACATATTTCAGTTTATAAACCTAAATTAAAAATTAATTACTGATAAATGAAGTAAATTTTACAGGCCTTTAAATAGGCCTGTAAAATATTATTTTATATTAATCTACTTTAACTTTATGCCACTGAATTGAAAAAACCTCAACTTCATCAAGATTTTTTACTCTAGAATTAGTAACTACTAATTTAGATACATGGTAAGGAATCATAGTTCCAGATTCTTCCCATAAAGTTTTTTGTGCATTTCTATAGGCTGATCTTCTTTTATTAAAGTTTAGCTCAGCTCTAGCACTTGCTAGATTTTTATCAAAGTCAGAACTTTTATAATAAGATTCATTCCATTTTGCGCTACTATGATAAACTTCATGAAGTACACTATCAGCAGATCTTTCATTCCAACGCGTCATGGCAACATCTTTTTTCATCCAAGTTTCTTTCCAGTAACTTTTTGATGGAGTCATTTTAATATCAACTTTGATACCTGCTTTAGCTACTTGTTGTTGAATTACTTCAGCAATAGTTGGCCAAGTTGGTTCTTTAGTGGATACATGAATTACCATTTCTATTCCATCAGGATATCCAGCTTCAGCTAAAAGTTTTTTTGCTTTTTTGATGTTTTGAGGACACTTCATTTTCAGTCTATATTGGTCAGCTGGTGAAACAGGTGTGTCACATGAAACAATTGCCTCTCCACCCATAACAGTATCAACCAACTCTTGTCTATCAACAGCTAAACGAACTGCTTTTCTAACTTTTGGATCATTAAAAGGAGCTCGTTCAGTATTCATAACCATTCCTCTCCAGTTTCCTGTTGGTATCACTGCGGTTTTAAACTTAGAATTACCATCAAAGATTTTTTTCTGGCTAAATTGCACATATCTATTCATATCAATTTGACCAGTTAATAAAGCTTGAACTCTAGCTTCTCCATCAGGTATGGCTATTACGTGAACTTCAGCAAGTCCAGGTGCACCTTCCCAATAATTTGGGTTAGCTTTTAAAATTGTAGTTCCTTCTGCATCAAATTTTTCAACTACAAAAGGTCCTGTTCCAATTCCAGTTTGTCCAATAGTATCTCCAGATCCTGAAGGTATCATTCTTAATCTGTAATCAGTTAAATTAAGAGGAAAATCAGCAAAAGAAGTGCTTAATTTCATTTTTACTGTATGTGAGTCAATTACCTCAATATCAGTTACAACACTTAAGCTTTTTTTTGCAGGTGAGCCAATTTCTGGATCTTTAACTCTCATTAAAGAATATTTTACATCTTCAGCATCAAAATCTGATCCATCATGGAATTTAACTCCTTTACGAAGATTAAAAGTCCACTCAGTTGCATCTGCATTAGCTGACCATTTTGTAGCTAGCTCTTCAGAAACTTTACCTTTTAGATCTTTTCTTACTAATCGGTTTTGAGTCATTATTACTACTTGAAACAATCTGCCTTTAGTAATTGCGTCTAAGTTTGTATCTTTTCCAAATCCAAGATCATGTGAAATTTTAAAAGTCCCACTTGATGCATTTGCAAATGAAAATGATATCATTAATGATAACAGTGAAACTGAAATCAATTTAAAAACATTTTTCATTATTAATTCCTCTTAGTTAATTATACTTAAGGCTAACATCTTACTTAATTTAGAACAATATTAATGTAGTATGCAATCATAGATTGTAGATCAATTTGGGTTTTGGTAAAACGATATTTTCTGGATTAAAATTTAGTTTTAATTTAATAAAAATATCTATGCATAAATCTCTACAAAACCTTAGGTTTTCCATCAAACCTCAACCAGAAAAAGGTAATAGACCTGTTGAACTGGCTCGAACTATGAGCATCCATCCTTTAACTTATCAAGAGCTACCTTATGACCCAGAGTACTCTCATTATGCTGGTCGACTTACAACTGAAAAATTATCAAATGCTACTCCAGATGAACAGTATTGGAAAACAAAACAAGAAATTATTCTTCGACACACTGGAGAGCATCCTTATGAAATTTCAGGACCAGATGCTCTTAAATTATTACAAAGAATTTTTCCAAGAGATATTTCAAAAGTTAAAAAAGGAAGATGTTCCTATCAGTTTGCTTGTTATCATGATGGTGGAATAATCACTGATGGTTTACTTTTAAGAATTGATGAAAATTGTTATTGGTTTGCTCAAGCAGATGGTGACATGTTTTCATGGTATAAAGCTAATTCAGAAGGACTTGACGTTGAAATTAAAGAGCCAAATGTATTTGTAAGTCAAATTCAAGGACCTAGGTCAATGGAACTTCTTGATCATTTAATTGATGAGCCAATAGCAAAGACATGGAAATATTTTGATTGGGTTGAGATTACTATGGTAGGAGAAAAAGTAATAATTAGTCGAACTGGCTTTACTAACGAACTTGGTTGGGAAATTTACTTTCGTCCAGAAAATAATACTGAAAAATTAGGTGATCTTATTCTTGAAGAGGGAAAAAAAATGGGAATGATCATTACTGCAACACCATCATTTAGAGGAAGAAGAATTGAGGCTGGTCTTTTATCTGCAGGTCAAGATTTTTCAAATGACACTAACCCTTTTTCTGTAGGTCTCGGTCGTTTTGTTGATTTAGAAAAAGATAATTTTATAGGTAAAAAAGCATTGATAAATGCAAATAAGGAATGCCGTAGTTGGGGTATACGAGTAGTTGATGGCATAGCAAAAAAAGGAAGGTCTATAAGAAAAAATAATCAATTTATTGGAAAAGTAACATCAAGCACATGGTCTCCTTACCAGGTTTGTGGTGTTGGTATTGTACTAATGGATAAATCAGACATGGGCCCTGGATTAGTAGTGGATGTTGAGTGTACTGATGAAAAAATTCATAAAGCTGAGCTTTGTGAATTACCTATGTATGATCCAAAAGGTGAGATAGTGAGAGGAATAAATAAAAATATACCTACTAAAGCTGAGCCGTGGATTGGAATTAAAAGCTAATCTATTTTGGGTATACTTAATTTATCTTGAACCTTATGTTTTTTTAATAATTGTTCTATATAACCATCTTTAATTAGTTTTGAAACAAACTCATTTAAAAAATCTAATATTTCAGGATTACCTTTCTTAATTCCAATTGCTTGTTTTATATAAGTGAATGGATTTGATATAATTTTAAAATCATTGTTTGTTTTAAGCTCCTCTATAAGTTTAGGTTTTAAACCAGCTAAAACATCTACGTGACCTTCTCTAAACAATTTATGGGAATCATCTATTGTATTTACTTTTATTAATTCAGCTTTTTTAAAATTCTCTGTTAGCCATAAATCATAGGCACTTCTTTCAACAACTGCTATTTTAATACCTGGTGAATTAATCTCGTCATTACTATAAAAATTATCTTTATTTCTAAAGATAAAATTAGCATCAATATTCACATAAGGATCACTAAAATCTATAGTTTTACCCCTTTCCTTTTCGAAAGCTATATTTCCAATATCCCACCTATCTTCATTTACGGCATCAGCTAATAATCCTGGTCTCTCAAATTGAACTAATTTACAACTTACATTCAACTCTTTAGCAAGTTTTTTTCCAATATCTGGGGATACTCCATTTGGTAAGCCTTTTATATCTTTTGAGTTAACTAACAAAAAATTACTCATATTGAGGCCAACACGCAAAACACCGGATGGAGCTATTTTTTTTGATATAAAATCTATCATTAGAAATTTTATTTATAAAATACTATATATAAATTCAAGTTTTTTGAATTTAATTTAATGAATGAAATAGAAAAAAAAATAATTGCAATAGGAGGTGTTGGAGTTACACCTGAGTCAGACAAAAATTTAGATCATTTTATTTTAAGTCAATTAAAGAAAACAAAAAATGAAATTGGTTTTTTAGCTACAGCTAGCAAAGATGATGATGAAAAAATAGAAAAATTTTATAAAAAATTTGAAAATAGTAGTTCTCAACTATCTCATTTTAATCTTACATTAAGTGTTAATGGTTTTTCAGAATGGTTACTCAATAAAGATTTAATTTACGTTGGGGGTGGAAATACTTCATTTATGTTAAAAATTTGGAGAGAGAATAATTTTGAACAAGTATTTAAAAAAGCATATGAAAAAGGAATTATATTATCTGGAGTTAGCGCAGGTGCAGTTTGTTGGTTTGATTGGATATTATCAGATTCTGCAGGGCTCGGTCTTAAACCATTAAAAGGTATCAATTTAATAGAAGGAAGTTGTACGCCACACTCATCTAATATTGAAAGAATTAATGAATTTAAATTAAATATTAAAAATAACAAATTGCCTAATGGGATTGCTATAGATGATGGTGTGGCAGTAGTTTTTATTGACGGAAAACCAACTGAAGTTTATTCTACCATAAGTAACCAAGGGGCTTATTTTTTAGATAAAAATAATAAAATTAATCTTAAAGAATGCATAAAAAATAGATGAACAATATAACTGCAAGTAAAAAAATTCATAGTATCGAAGATGCAAGAAATTTAGCAAAAAAAAGAATGCCAAGGTTGATGTTTGATTTTGTAGATGGTTCTTCGGGAGATGAAAAGCTTTGTGAAATTAATTGTACAGCTTTAGATCAAATAAGACTTGAACCAAAAGTTCTAAGAAATGTTGAAAATAGAAATCTAAAAAAAAAATTTTTAGATATAGAATTTGATCAACCATTTGGTTTTTCACCAATGGGCATGTGTAACTTAACTTGGACTGGTGCAGATAAAATGCTAGCAAAAGAAAGTGTTACGAATAACATACCGGTGTGTGTATCCATGGCCTCTTCAACGTCATTGGAAAAAATGTATGAACTGTCTGAAGGTCGATCGTGGATTCAATTATATAATTTCCAAGAAGACTTTGTAATGGAGCTTTTACAAAGAGCAGAACAAACTGGTTACAAAGTAGCAATACTAACCGTGGATGTTCCAATTCAATTTAGAAGAGCTAAAGATAATAAAAATGGTTTTACTGTTCCTTTTAAAATAGGTCCTAAACAAATGTTTGATTTTGCAACTCATCCACATTGGTCTTTAACAACTTTACTAGGTGGTATTCCAAAACCAATGAACTATGAAACATCAAAGAGTGGTAATAAATTTGTAAGAAGTGAAAGTAGAGGAGCTACAGATTGGGGAACTCTCAAAAGAGTAAGAGATGCTTGGAAAGGAAAATTAATAATTAAAGGAGTAATGTCACCGGAGGATGCTATAAAAATTAAAGCGGAGGGTGTTGACGCTATACAAGTATCCAACCATGGTGGAAGACAATTAGATAGTGCAACTGCAGCCATCGAAGCATTACCTTTGATAAGAAACGCATTAGGTAAAGAATTTCCTTTGCTGTTTGATAGTGGTGTAAGAGGCGGAAGCGATATTATAAGAGCTTTGGCACTAGGTGCAAATTTTGTGATGCTTGGAAGACCTTTAATGTATGGAATTGGATCTGATGGTGAAAAAGGTTTAAGAAGAGTTTTAGATATTATTAAAGACGAATTAAGTACCGCACTAGGTTTAGCTGGGTTAACTGATATTAATGACGTGACGTCAGAAATTATAGCTAAAAAGTTTATTGAAAATATGAAATACTAAAAACATGTCAGAGAAAAAAATTAGAGGCGGATCACTTATCGCAAGAGCTTTAAAAGATAAAGGAATTCAGCATGTTTTTACATTATCTGGGGGATTCTGTAATCCCGCTCTAGAGGGGTTCATGGAGTGTCAAATGGAAGTAATCAATTGTCCTCATGAACAAGTAGCAGGTCATATAGCTGATGGACATACTAGAATTACAAGAAAACCAGCAGTATGCCTTGTTGGTCCTGAAGGATTTGCAAATGCTGTCCCTTCAATGATGGAAGCTTGGGGTGAAAGATCACCTGTAATATTCATAACTGGTTCAAGTAGTTTAAAAAGACAAGGCTCCGGTGGATTTAAAGAAATTGATGATGTTGCAATTGCTGCACCTTTAACAAAATACAGTGCAAGCATAACTGATGGAACTAGAATTAGAGAATTTGTAGATAAAGCATATAAAATTGCAACTAATGGATATCCTGGTGCAGTACATTTAAGTATGCCTGTTGATATTATGTTTTCATCTTTTTCTGAAGACGCAGGGCTTGAAGAAAGACCATTTTTACATCAAACAAAACCAATTGTAAAAGCTTGGCCTGACCCAGTGCAAATGTCAGAAATATTAGAACTTACATGTAATTCAAAAAAACCAGTTTTAATTGGCGGTCATGGAGTTTGGTGGTCTGGTTCTGAAAAAAAATTAGAAGAAGTTGGAAATAATTTAAATATTCCAATATTTAATATTCCCTATCATCAAAAATTACTTGGGGAAGAGGCTAATGCTTACATGGGTTTAGCTGATATTCATCAATATCCTCCTTCAAAATTTGCATTACATGAGTCTGATATAGTATTGATGGTTGGAGCTAGATTAGATAATCAAATGAATTTTGGAAATCCTCCACTTTTTCCTAAATCAACTAGACTTGTATGTATTAACGGATCCCATGAAGAAATAGAACTTAACAGAGCTGCAGATATAAATTTATTATGTGATCCAGGGGTTTTTTTTGACACACTAAATAAACTTAAATCAAATAATAAATGGAATTTAAGTAACGAATGGTTTGATCTTAACAAAACCAAAAAACAAGAGTGGGTTGATAAGACTTTGGAAGATTTAAGTAAAGAGACAAAAGAGGCAGAAGCAAATGGAGGTAAAATGCATCCTCTACAATTAGCTTTGGATGTTCAAGATGCTATCGGTGAAAAAGATTGGTTGGTCATTGACGGAGGTAACACTCATTTCTGGTCTGAAATTGCAATAAACATTGCTGGATCAAAAGGAAAAAAAATAGGTGGAATTCTTCATCCTGGTACGTTTAGTATGTTGGGTGTTGGTGTTCCATTTGCACTTTCCGCAAAAAATATAAACCCTGACTCAAATGTTATTTTAATAAGTGGAGATGGAGCTTTTTTATCTGGAGGATTATCTATAGAGGCTGCTTTTCAAGAAAATAAACCTATTGTAGTAGTAATTGATAATAATGGTGGTTTAGATTGCATATCACAACAACAAGAAAGGTTATTTGAAAGTGGAAAACATTTTGCAACTGACTTCAGAGATATACCTTTTCATAAAATTTTTGAGGGTTTTGGAGGACATGGAGAATTAGTTACAAAAAGAGAGCAATTAGCCCCCGCATTGAAAAGAGCAATAGAAAGTGGAAAAACAGCTTGTATCAATGTAAAAGCAAAGGGCGTTATAAGTCCAATAGTTGCTGCAGTAAGTGACAAAAGAGATAAGGCATCAATAGAATAAATATATGGCAACTTTATCATCACACTTATTAAATTCAGTAGATGGAACCCATGCTAGTGGAGTCAAGGTAATAATTAGTCAAATTAATTCTTCAGGTAATAAAAAGATATTTTTTGAAACTGAAACAGATAATGGTGGAAGAATTTTAAAAGATTTCAAACTTTCAAACGATGATTGTGAATGCGATTATGAAATGGTTTGTAAAACAGCAGACTATTTCTCCAAAAAAAAAATTATTTCTGAAATAATAATTAAATTTAGAATGGAAGATCCTGAAAAAAAATACCACATACCAATAATTATATCGCCCAATAGTTATTCAATTTGGTGGTCTCAATAATTAATAAATAATAAAATTTTTTTATGACTAAAAATATAAAGTTAAATATGTCTAGAAGAATAAGAAGAACTCCTTACACTAACAGAGTGGAAGAGCATGGTGTTTCAGATTTTACAGTAGTAAATCATATGCTTTTACCAAAAGGGTTTAAAAATTCTGTTGAAGAAGATTATTGGCACTTAAGTAAAGAGGTTCAAATTTGGGATGTTTCTTGTCAAAGACAAGTTCAGATAAGTGGCCCAGATGCTGCTGCATTGATTCAAAAATTAACACCTCGTTCAATAAAAACTATGGAGACAGGAAAATGCTTTTATATACCAATGTTAAATGAAAATGCTGGAATGATAAATGACCCCGTCTTACTTAAATTAGATGATGATATGTTTTGGGTCTCTATAGCAGACTCTGACATTTTATTATGGGCTAAAGGATATGCTTTAGGATTAAACTTAGATGTAAACATTGAGGAACCTGATGTTTATCCTCTTGCAATTCAAGGTCCAAAATCAGAAGATCTATTAGTTTCAATATTTGGTGAAGAAATAAAAAAAATTAAGTTTTTCAACTTTAGAGTAGTTGATTTTGAAGGAACTAAACAAGTTATTGCAAGATCAGGATATAGTAAACAAGATGGTTTTGAAATCTATTTTAAAGTACATGAAAAATATTTTGATAAAGTTGAAATGGGTGAAAAACTTTGGGATACGATTTGGGAAGCTGGTAAAAAATTTAATATTTCTCCGGGTTGTCCAAACCTAATTGACAGAATTGAAGGTGGGCTTATGTCTTATGGAAATGATTTTACAGGAGAAAATAATCCTCTTGAGTGTAATTTAGAAAAATATTGTAAAGATGATGTTTCACACGACTTTATTGGAAAACAAGCATTATCAAAAATTAAAAATGAAGGCATAAAACAAAAAATGATGGGAATTATTTTTGATGGTGATCCATGTCCATCAATAGGACAACCATTGCAAGTGCTCTCAAAAGATAATAAGAAAATTGGTCAGATAACGTCTGGAATTTTTTCTCCTAGAATTAAAAAAAATATTGGTTTATCTATGATTTTGAAAGAATATTGGAATGTTGGAGAAAGTGTATTTATCCAAACTCTTGATGGTGGAAAAAGAAATGGGACGATAACATCTTTGCCATTTCCAGATTAAATAGCTATATATTCCTTATGTTTAAAGCAGTTATAGCAGGTTATTCAAGATCACCTTTTACAATGGCAAGAAAAGGAGAATTAATTGATGTGAAACCAGTTAATTTACTTGCTGAAGTTGTAAACAATCTTGTTTCAAAAACTAAAATTAATAAAAAAGATATAGAGGACATTGTAATTGGATGTGCATTTCAAACTGGAGAACAGTGTTTTAATATTGGTAAATTAGTAACTTTTTTAACTAACATGGATATTAAAACTTCTGGAATGACAGTAGACAGGTGGTGTGGATCATCCATGGAAGCTATTCATATTGCAGCAGGAAAAATAGCAATGGGATCTGGAAAAGTTTTTATTTGTGGAGGCGTTGAAAGTATGACTAGAGTAACTACTGGTTTTGATTCTATGCCATATCCATATTCTGAAACTGAAAATCCAAATGTTTATTTTACAATGGGTACTACTGCAGAAAACGTAGCTAAACAATATTCTATATCAAGAACTGAACAACAAGAATTTGCAATATCAAGTCATAAAAAAGCATTTGAAGCCCAATCAAAAGGTAACTTTAATAATGAGATTGTCTCTATTGGGAGTTGCTCTCAAGACAGCAATATAAGACCTAACAGTAATCAAGAGAAATTAGATAGTTTAAAATTAGCATTTGATCAAAACGGGACTGTAACTGCTGCAACATCATCACCACTTACAGATGGTGCTGCTGCAACTTTAATTTGTGAAGAACAATACGCTAAAGATAATAATTTAGAAATTTTAGCAAGAATAGTGTCAACTGCTGTTCAAGGATGTAAACCTGATACAATGGGATTAGGGCCAATTGGAGCCTCACAAAAAGCATTAGAAAGAGCTAAACTAACAATAAATGATATTGATATAATAGAGTTAAATGAAGCATTTGCTTCTCAATCATTAGCTTGCATAAAAGATTTAAAAATTGATCAAAAAAAAGTTAACATCGATGGTGGTGCCTTAGCACTAGGTCATCCTCTTGGAGCAACAGGTGCAAGAATTACTGGAAAAGCAGCTCAATTATTAAGAAGAGAAAATCAGAAATACGCATTAGCTACTCAATGTATTGGTCTTGGAATGGGTATTGCAACAATTATTGAGTCTGTAGAATAAATTTTCATATGCAGCAGTTACCTTTTGATAAAAGATCTGGAAAAATTTGGTTTAATAATGAATTGTGCGATTGGCAAGACGCTAGGGTCCATATCATAAGTCATGGAATGCATTATGCTAGCTTAGTTTTTGAAGGCTTAAGAGTATACAATACAAAAATTTTTAAATTAGAAGAACACACTGAAAGACTTTTCAATTCTGCGAAAATTTTAGATATGAAAATTCCCTATTCTTTTAATGAAATTATTGAGGCAACAAAAAAACTAGTCTCTGATCAAAGTATAAAAAATGGATATATAAGACCTTTTGTTTGGAGAGGTAGTGAAATGATGGGCGTTTCAGCACAAAATACAAAAATAAATGTAGCTATAGCAATATGGGATTGGCCAACTTACTTTGATCCAAATTTAAAGCTAAAAGGGATTAAGCTAAATATTTCTAAGTGGCAAAGACCCCCTCAAAATTCTTCGCCTTGGGAAAGTAAAGCAGCAGGTTTATATATGATTTGTACACTTTCAAAACATCAAGCAGAAAAGGAAGGATATACAGATTCTCTAATGTTAGATCATGAAGGCAATATAGCTGAGGCTACAAGTGCTAACATTTTTTTTAAAGACGAAAAAGATGAGTTACACACTCCAATTCCAGACTCTTTTTTAGATGGTATAACCAGAAAAACAGTTATAGATCTTGCAAAGTCAAAAAATATCAAGATAAACGAGAGAAAAATATCTCCTAGTGAATTATCTAATTTTAAAGGATGTTTTATCACAGGTACTGCTGCAGAAATAACTCCAGTAGGAAATATTGCAGATTATGATTTTAAAGTATGTGATTTAATTAAAGATTTATCTACTAGTTATGAAAAACTAGTTGGAAAGAATTAAAATTACCTATTAATTCCTCTTAATCTCTCAGATCTTCTTCTTAAAAGTTCAGCACTAACTAAAATTAAAGTGGACATTATAATCAAACAAGTTGCAACTGCCATAATAGTTGGGCTTAACTGTTCTCTTAGTCCTACCCACATTTGAATTGGAATAGTTGTGTTTTCTAGACCTGCTAAAAATAATACCACTACAACTTCATCAAAAGAAGTTACGAAAGCAAATAATGCTCCAGAAATAACGCCAGGCATAATTAAAGGTAAAGTTATTTTCATAAAGGTATTCACAGGATTACTTCCTAAGCTTGCTGCCGCTCTTGTAACACTATGATCGAAACCAGTGAGGGTTGCTGTAACAGTAATTACTACAAATGGAGTTCCTAAAATTATGTGAGATAATATAATTCCTGTATGTGTTGCTGCTAGACCAACTTTAGCCATAAAGAAAAATATTGCAGTTCCAGAAATAATTAATGGAACAATCATTGGTGAAATTAATAATGCCATAAATGCAGCTTTATAAGGCATGTGTCTACTGCTTAAACCTAAGGCAGCAACAGTTCCAAGAATTGTTGATCCAATAGTTGCAAAGAAGGCAATAATTAAACTATTTTTAGTAGCTAAGCCCCAAGGATTTTTAGTTCCATAAATCATGTCTTCATACCATCTTAAAGAAAAACCTTCTGGATCTAGCGCTAACATTTTTGCTGAAAAGTGAATATATTGTTCAGCATTAAATGAAAGAGGCAAAATTACAAACAAGGGTGCAATTAAAAAGAAAAATACTAAACCACAAAAAGTTAAATATGTGTAGTGCCATATTCTATAATTTAAAGGAGTGTGATTTGGTAATGCCATAATTATTATCCTAATTTAATATTATCTATTCCAACTAATTTATTATAAACCCAATAAATTGCTAATACCCCTACTAAAAGCATAGTACCAAGTGCTGAAGCGAAGGCCCAATCTAAAGAGCTTTTCATATGATAAGCAATTGTATTACTAATTAAGGATCCACTCGCTCCACCCACTAATGCGGGAGTAATGTAGTAACCAATAGCTAAAATAAATACCAATAAACATCCAGCACCAATTCCAGGAATTGTTAGAGGGAAATAAATTTTTACAAATGATACAAGTGGAGTACCACCCAAAGACTTCCCAGCTCTCATTAAACTTGGTGATATAGTTTTCATTACGCTATAAAGTGGCAAAACCATAAAAGGTAATAATATTTGTGTCATTGCAACAAATGTTCCAATAACATTATACATTAGCTCTGGCCTGTTATCGTCAGCAGCTAATCCAATCCAAACAATTAAATCATTAATTGGTCCCTGCTGTTGAAGTAAAACCATCCAACTGGAAGTTCTAACCAGGAGAGAGGTCCAGAAAGGAAGTAAAACACAAATCATTAGTAAATTACTATATTTCATTGGTAAAGTTGCTAACAAATGAGAAATTGGATAAGCAAGAACAAAACAAAAAATAGTGACCCAAAAAGCTACATTTAGAGTTCTCAACCATAAAATTTTATGAATTCTTCTGTCTTCTTCTACTTGAACTATGTTTCTATCTTGGTCAAATTTTCTATCCATACCTTTAAGATATTTGGCATATGACCAGTTTGGTGCAGTGTTTTTTAAAGCAACCAAATATTCATTTTTACCCCATCTTTTATGAACTTTTATAAATTGTTCTTTATAGTTTCCCTCTTCAAATTTATTAATTTTTCTTACTGTTTTCTTAATTAAGCTACTAAATCCAGATTTTTCATAATTTAATCTGGCAATAATTTTTCCATAGGTCTTATTCTTTTTTAAATAAGTTAAATCATCATAAAGACCTTTGTAAACTTCCTCATCAGGCAAATCTTTACCGTCCCATTTTTCCATTGCATTAAAAGTTTTTGGCAACATTTTAGTGATCATTCGATCATCAACACTTCTAAAAAGCATTTCCCCAATTGGAAATACGTAAATAATTAAAATAAATAAAAAAAGAGGAGCCACAAGTAAAACGGCTTTTAATTTGTTTTTTCTTTCAGCTATTTTAAGGCTTTTTTCTAAAGGTATTCCGTCAGATGATAATATTTGTTCTTTGCTCATAATAAAAAAGGGCAGTTATAAATAACTGCCCTTTTAATATAGTATAAAAAACTATTCTATAAAACTAAATTATAGACCAGCTTTCATAGCTTCCCATTTTTCACCGATTTCATCTTGATTGTCTGCCCAGAAATCAGGGTTCATTAGGATGTATCTTTTTGTGTTAGCAGGAGCTGTTGGCATATGTGGTACCATGTTAGTCTTACCATCTTTAAACCAAGGCTCTCCGGCTTCCATTACTGCAATTGAAGATTTTCTCCAAGGTGCGTATGCAATATACTTAGCACTTCCAGCTAAACCTTCTGAGCTAGTCATTTCTGCAAGTACTTTCATAGCACTACCGTCAGCATAACCTGGACCATCTTTAACTAATGCAAAATATTCATAGTCAAGAATTTGTCCATCCCATACTTGTACAAGTGGAGTTCCTTCCATTTGTGCATTGAAAAATCTACCATTCCAACCAGTAGCCATTACTACTTCACCGTTAGCTAGTAGTTCTGGTGGTTGAGCTCCAGCATTCCAGAATACACATCCACCATTTGGATCTGTACAAAGTGCTTTAAGCTTATTCATAGCTCTATCAATACCACCGTCTGCTTCAAGTTTTCTGTAAGTTAAGTCAGAACCTTTACCAGGGTTTACACCGTCTGCAGTGATAGCAATCTCTAAGTTAGACATTGCACCTTTGTAAATTGCTCTTTTACCAGGAAACTTTTTAGTATTAAAAAAGTCTTTTAAAGTTTTTGGTTTTACTTTGCCAATTGTTGCATCATTGTAAGCATAGTTCCAAGAATACAGAATGTTTCCTACTGCACATTTAGAAGGCATGCTTGTAAAGAAGTCTTGACTTGCAGGTGTTCCGTCTGGAGCAGGCAAGAAGTCATTATCAAAATCGAATTCATGGAAAATACCTTCGTCACATCCAATGATTGTATCTTTTGCATATACATCCATGATGTCCCAAGTTATTGCTCCTGCTTCTTTTTGAGCTTTAATTTCTGATAATCCACCAGTGTAGTCTACCCAATCAACAGGTATTCCTAATTTTTTCGCTGTAGGATCACCGTACCCTAATTTTTGTGACTCTGTATAAGCACCACCCCAAGACACTACAGTTACTGCAAATGCTGAAGTTGTTACAGAAAGTACAAAAGAAAGAGCAAGTAATAATTTACTTAATTTTTTCATTTATTCTCCTATTTAACGTTAACGTTTAGTTTTTATAAAGTGAAAGTTAAACAAGATAGATAAGTTTAGTCAACAGCTGATTAATGCTATTTTGTCTTATCTTTTCTGTGAATAATTATTTATGATTATTTAGGATCTAGAGCCCTACAATCAACACTATTCCAGCCGATATTAATATCTCTTCCCTCTTTAATATCCATTCTATTAGAACTATTTGGAACTTTAAGGATAAAATCTTTATTACCTAATAAATCTACTCTTAATCTTGTGTGGTCTCCATGATAAATAACCTCTTCAATTTTACCCTTATGATTATTATCCATTTTAGTTTCTGGATCAATCAATGCTCTTTCAGGTCTTAGAGATACTGTAGTTTTTTCTCCTTTTGATTTAGCAACAATTGGGTTTGCTAAAATTTCTGTACCTGAATTTAATTTCACTTTGCATTTATCACCAGAAACATCTGTTACCTCACCTGCGAAAGTATTGTTCTCTCCAATAAATTCTGCAACGAAAGAGTTTACTGGTCTTTCATATAATTCATCAGGACTTGAAAGTTGCTGAACCTTACCGTCATTGAAGACTGCAATTCTATTAGACATTGTTAATGCCTCTGTTTGATCATGAGTAACATACACGACTGTTACACCGATGCTTTCGTGAATATGTTTGATTTCGTATTGCATACTCTCTCTTAAATTTTTATCTAATGCTCCAAGAGGTTCGTCCATTAAAACTAGCTGTGGATCAAATACCAAAGATCTTGCTACAGCTACCCTTTGTTGCTGACCTCCTGATAACTGCATTGGCATCCTAGACTCAAATCCTTGAAGAGAAACCATTGATAATGCTTTATCAACTTTTTTATCTGCTTCGTCTTTTGGAATTTTTCTAACTCTTAATGGAAATGCTAAATTTTCATAAACAGTCATATGCGGAAATAAAGCGTAATTTTGAAAAACCATCCCTATACCTCTCTTGTGAGGAGGAATATCTGATATAACTTTATTATCTAAATAAATTTGTCCATTAGTTGGAGTTTCAAAACCTGCTAACATCATCAAACAAGTTGTTTTACCAGAGCCTGATGGCCCTAACATCGTAACAAACTCGCCTTCCTCAATATCTAAGTTAAGACCTTTTACGACAAGTTGTTTTCCGTCATAACTTTTATCTACATTTTCGAATCTTACAAAGTGATCGTTACCCATACTACTTTAAAACATTAGTTAGATTGATAATCAAGTAATTTATTTAATGTGTAACTCTTTACTCATATTGCAAAATAATTCACTACCTGTTTCTGTCACTCTAATAGCTTCAGACGCCTCAACGCCCCAGTCACCGAATTGCATAACTGCAATCATATGAAAACAAACATTTGGTTCTAATACAGTCATGTCCCCTTTATATATATTAAGAGTATGCTCACCCCAATCTGGAGGGTAACCAATTCCAATTGAGTATCCAGTTCTTGATTTTTTATCAATTCCATATTTATCAAGTATTTTCCAAAAGGCTTGTGCAACATCATCTGCTGTATTACCTGGTTTTACAGCACTAATGCCAGTTTCAAGAGCTTCTATAGTCTTTTTCATTGTATCAATTTTCAACTGATCAGGTTTTCCAAGTAATACCGTTCTAGCCATTGGAGCATGATATCTTTTATAGACACCTGATAATTCAATAATGGTAGCCTCACCTTCTACAAACTTGTCTTGAGTGGCAGTTAAATGAGATGCTGAAGTTCCTTTTCCAGTTGGAACTAAAGTTGCTATACTTGCATACTCTCCTCCAAACTCTTCTGTTCCATAAAAAAGTGATTTTTGAATTTCACCAACAGCATCACACTGCCTTACACCAGGGTTTATAACCTCAAAAGCAGTTTTCATTGCCTTTTGAGAAATTAATGCAGCAGATTTCATGTAACCAATTTCTGCATCTGACTTAACTAATCTTGCCCAGTTAACCAATCGATCACTATCAACTACTTTGGCATTAGGAAGGCCTTGTTTAATTTTTTCATGGCAAAAAGCAGTGTAATAATGAGCATCCATCTCAACACCAACTGTAAGTGTGTCCCATTTTTTTTCTTTTATTACTTGTACCAAATAATCATAAGGATGTTTTGGCCATGTGTGAATATAACCTTCATCATAAACAATAATATTTTCATCTTTCAAGTATGTTTTTATATATGCACCTCCCGCATCCTGTGCTCGTACAAAACATAATGGCTCATCAGCATTGACATGTACAATTGCGCATTGAGCATAATAAAAAGACCAGGCATCATAACCTGTTAAATAATTTAAATTATTCGTATCATGTGAAATTAATAGTTCGATGCCTTTTTCTTGCATCATTTTTTGAACTTTTTTTAATCTTCGTTGATATTCTTCTTTTGTAAAATCCATAAAATTAATTTTTGAATAATTTTCCGAAACCTTCTATTGAATTATTTTTATTTATTTTGACAAGAGTATCCCAAATTAATGCCTGATTGCTAGATAAAACTATTGTATTTAATTTTTTTTCCAATTTATCAATTATTGGTAATACTGGTAAAGCAGTACAAGAAACAAAGAGCGCCTCTGCCCCATTTAAATCAGTCTTAGATAGAACATTATACAAATAATTCTGATCAACTTTTCCAATATCGTAATCAGCTTCTATGTCAAAGTAAGAATTAGAAGTGATTTCAAACCCTTCTTCTTTAAAGTAATCTAAAACTTCATCGTTAAGTTTTTTACTATAAGGTGTAAACAGACTTATTTTTGTTATATTCAATTTTTTTAAAGCTTTGATTGCAGCAGTGCTAGGGGTTGTTACTTCTGCCATAGGTTTTGCAGCTTTTACTTTTTTTTCAATAGACTCATAACCTGCAGCTATTGTTCCAGATGTACAACCATAGACAACACAATCAATATCCTGATCAGGCAATATATCTTTTGTTACCTCGGTAACCTTATTTGACATTTTGATTAAATTTTCTTTTGTCAACGGATTATAGCATTCGATACGATTTACAAAGAAATCAACCTCTCTATCTTTAATTACATTTATAAAATCTCTTTCAATCATAAAATCACTAGCAAGTGCAATAAGTCCGATTCTTGGATTTGATTTGGTAATGTATTTAGGATCTATTTTTGTTGAATTCATATTTTAAAAAGGTGAATATATCATAAGTTCTTTAATAATCATTAGTATTAAAAATGGCGTCATGAATTTAAAAGATACTTTTATTGCATCTTTAGTGCCTATATTTTTAGGCTTTGGTTTTGTTATAGCTAAACCAGCATTTGAGTCTTTCCCTCCTATTCTTTTAATGAGTATAAGATTTATGTTTGCAGCCTCATTATTAATTTGGTGGTTTCCAATTCCAAAAGGATATTTAAAAAAAATTTTTGCCGCGTCATTAGTAGCTAATACTTTACAATATAGTATTACTTATTCAGGGCTAGATTTAATAGATGCATCTGCAGCTGTTCTACTTGTTCAAACAGAAGTTCCGTTTGGAGTTATTTTTGCCTACTTCATCCTTAAAGAAAAACCAACTGTTAGAGCTTTGATAGGAATAGCCATCGCGTTTGTAGGTGTTTATATTTTAACTGGATCTCCTAACTTAGATGGAAAATTTGTTGGAATTGGTCTTACAATTTTAGGATCTGCTGTATGGGCTCTAGGACAAGTTATGGTTAAACCTTTAAGTAAAGAAATAAATCCTTTAGCTTTAGTTGCTTGGTTGGCGTTATTCTCAGGACCAATTTTGCTAATCCTATCTGCAATCATTGATGGGAATACAATTAATTATTTAACAAATGCCAAAGTGGATCATTGGATCATTGCAATTTATATTGGTTTTATCATGCAACCAATTACTTATGGTTGTTTCTATTATGTTTTAAAAAACAACCCTCTTTATAAAGTGCTGCCTATTGTTACTATGGGTATACCCCCAACAGGTTTGTTAGCTGCTATTTTTCTTTTAGATGAAAAACCAACTCCAGAATTATTTATAGGTGGTGCAATAATAATTGTTGGCGTGATTTTAATTATATTTACAAAAAACAAAAAAAATGAGGTAACAAAATGAAAATAGGGTTTATCGGTTTGGGCAATGTTGGAGGTAAACTTGCTAGTAGCTTATTAAGAAATAACTTTGATCTTACAGTAAGAGATTTAGATGAGAGGTTAACAGAACCTTTTAAGGACTTAGGTGCTAAAGTTGCAAAATCTCCAAAAGAATTAGCAGAACAGACTGATTTAATAATTACTTCTCTTCCTTCCCCCGAGGTATCCGCTGAAGTAATGGAGGCTAATGATGGAATTATAAATGGATTATCAGAGAATAAAATTTGGTTAGAAATGAGTACTACAGACGAAAATGAAGTTAAAAGACTTGGGGAAAAAGTAATTGCCAAAAAAAGTATACCATTAGATGGACCTGTGAGTGGTGGATGTCATAGAGCGGCAACAGGCAATATTGCTATATTTGTTGGTGGAGAAAGAAAAGCATTTGAAAAAATTTTACCTGCATTAACAGTTTTGGGTAGAAAAGTATTGCATACAGGTAAACTCGGTTCTGCAAGCGTATTAAAAGTGATTACAAATTACTTAGCTTCTGTCCATTTAGTTGCATTAGGTGAAGCATGGACTGTAGCAAAAAAATCTAATTTAGACCTAGCAAAAACTTATAAAGGAATTGCTATTTCTTCAGGAAACTCATTTGTACATGAAACTGAAAGTCAGGTGATATTAAATGGATCTTATAATATAAATTTTACAATGGATTTAGTTTTAAAAGATACAGGTCTATTTGATAATCTTGCAAAAAAACTAGGTGCTCCTTTAGAAATTTCCCCACAAATAGTTAAAATATTTAAAGATGGTCAAAAAAAATATGGTTCTAGAGCCTGGTCATCAATGATTGTAAAAAGGATGGAAGATTTAAACAATATTAATTTTAGAGCCAATGGTTTTCCTGATGAGCTGATTGATAATGAGTCAGAGGAAAAAGGATATGAAATTTAATAAATGTGTTAAGATAGAAAATGTTAGATAAAAGAAAATTTTATATAAACGGTCAATGGGTTGATCCAATTAAAAAAAATGATTTAGAAGTAATCAATCCATGTAATGAAGATCCTTTTGCTGTTATTTCTTTAGGCTCAAAAGAAGATACAGATTTAGCTGTAAAATCAGCAAAAATTGCTTTTGAAACCTGGAAAGAAACAAGCAAGGAAGAAAGGCTAAATTTACTAAATAAATTATTATTAGTTTATAAAAAAAGATTTAGTGAAATGGCTGAGGCTATTTCATTGGAAATGGGTGCACCTATGGATTGGGCAACTGATGTTCAAACAGCTTCTGGTAGGGATCATTTAGAGGATTTTATTATAAGATTAAAAGACTTTAAATTCGATGAACATTTTGATGATAAATCTAACAATCATATTTATTATGAGCCAATTGGAGTTTGTGGATTAATTACTCCATGGAATTGGCCTATAAACCAAATAGCTCTTAAAGTTGTACCAGCACTAGCAGCAGGCTGTACTATGATTTTGAAACCCTCTGAAATTGCACCTATTTCAGGAATGTTGTTTGCAGAAATGATAGACGAAGTAGGATTTCCAAAAGGTGTGTTTAATTTAGTTAATGGAGATGGATCTGGAGTTGGAACACAAATATCCAGTCATCCTGATATAGATATGGTTTCTTTTACTGGCTCCACAAGAGCTGGAAGATTAATTTCAAAAAATGCAGCTGATACAATTAAAAGAGTATGTCTCGAGCTAGGTGGCAAAGGTGGAAATATTGTTTTTGCTGATAGTTATAAAGATGCAGTACGAGATGGTATTCGAAATGTGATGAGTAACTCAGGTCAATCTTGCGATGCTCCCACAAGAATGTTAGTTGAAAAATCTATTTATAAGAGAGCTGTTGAAGATGCAGTAGACGAGGCAAATAAAATTCAAGTTGATCAAGCTTCAAAAAAAGGTAATCACATTGGTCCTGTAATTTCTAAGACCCAATATGATAAAATTATAAGTTTAATTGAAAGTGGGATTTCAGAGGGAGCAACATTAGCTGCTGGTGGACCTGAATTACCTAATGGTTTGAACAAAGGTTATTTTATTAAACCAACAATATTTACAGATGTTACAAATGAAATGAGAATAGCTAAAGAAGAAATTTTTGGTCCTGTTTTATCAATTATTCCATTTGATACAGAAGAAGAAGCTATAAAAATTGTCAATGATACATCTTATGGTTTGGGAAATTATTTGCAAACCAAAGATAAAGTAAAAGCTCATCGAGTTGCACAAAAATTAAGATCAGGATGTGTATATATAAATGGTCAAGCAGCAGATGCTGGAACTCCATTTGGTGGATATAGACAATCTGGGAATGGTCGTGAAGGTGGAGTATGGGGACTTGAAGAGTATCTTGAAGTTAAAACAGTTACAGGCTGGAAGTAGTTTATGATTGGCTTTGTTATGGTTGGAACTAACAATCTTGATAAGGCAATTAAATTTTACGACACACTACTTAATACAATTGAATTACAAAGAGTTGTAACAAATGAAAAATATGCTGGCTTTGCATCGAAAGAAAAACCTACTGAAGTTGAGTTTTATGTCACTAATCCAGTAAATAATGAAAAAGCAAATTTTGGAAATGGAACCCAAATATCTTTTTTAGTTAGCTCAAAAGATTTAGTGAATAATTTTTATAATACTGGAATAAAACTAGGAGGGAAAGATGAAGGAGCTCCAGGAATAAGGTCAGGTGATTATTATTGCTATGTTCGAGATCTTGATGGAAATAAAATTTGCGCATTTTCTAAAATAGATAATTAAAATGCATTTAATCCACAGAGGAATAGTAAATAAACTTTTTAAAGAAAATCTTTTAATCTCATTTAAACAGTCGTTTAAAAAAGGGTATGGTATTGAAACAGATATTCATGCCACAAAAGATAATAAATTTATTTGCTTTCATGATTTTACATTAAAGAGAATTTTAAAAAGAAACTTGAGTGTTAAAAATCTAAATTATTCCAAGATAAGAGAAATAAGTACAAAACTTGGTAAACCAATTCCTTTGTTAAAAGATCTACTAAAGGCATCAGGCAACAAACATGCTCTTTTTATAGAAATTAAACCCCTTTTTTCAAAATTACTTCTAAAAAAACTTTTAATTGAAACATCAAGATATAAGAAATGTGTATTTATTTCTTTTAAACATGAGAATATTTTTAACTTATTAAATATTAAGAAAAATACCAAGGTAGGTCTTTCTTTTTGTCCTCCCACAAGTGTCAAAAAAATAGTAGAAAAATCTAATAATAAGAAAATTAATTATTTAATTTTAGACAAAACCTATCTGATCAATAAAAAAATTCAGAAACTTAAAATTAAAAAATATTATTACACAATAAAAACAAAATCTGAATTTAATAAATTTAAAGAAAATAATAATTTAATATTTGAAAACTTATAAAATTATTTTTTTAAATAATTTAATCTTCCAATAATTTCATCTCGATCCATATAGTAACCCTGTAAATGTCTGTGCCCAGAGTTTGGATCAAATTCAGTTCTTCCATGCAAAAGTCTTCTATTATTAAATGAAAATATATCACCTGGTTCTAATCTAAAATTAATTTGATATTTTTTATCATGCAAAAGATTTCCAAATCGATGATGTGCTTTATAAACTTGTTCCATAATTTCTGGATTGCAATCTAGGGTATCCATTGTTGCAACACTAAATCTTATATCATTGAAATCTCCATCTTTAGTCAAAGTTATAGCAGGAGAATGAAAACTTCTGTGTGCTACTTGGGTATAATCTTTATCTTTAAATTTTAATGGCACTGAAACTAAAGTATCAAATATTTCTTTTTCATTTTTTCTTAAGTAATCTGCAACAGCAAAAGCATCTACCGCAGCAGAATCTCCACCTTTTGCAGAATTTACTAAACAATGTAAGAATTGATATCCTGGAGGGTTTTCAAACCAAGGAAGATCCATATGATTTCTCAGTGCATGAGCTGTATATGCTGAATTATTTGGTTTTGGAATATTAATTACTTCAAATGGGGTTTTAAAAAAAGTTTCCCTCGTATGACTAATTCTATTTAAAACTTTAAAAGCAGAATTTTTTTCAACTGGTGCATTTTTAACAATTGCAATTCCCATATGATGTAAAAGTTCTAACCATTTAATTAATCCTTCTTCTGAATTAATTATTTCATCATGATCTATTTCAATTGATTTTAAATTATTCTGTAATGAATTATCCCAAAGTTTATATGGTGAAACATATTTAGTTTTATTTTTTAATGTGTAGCAATTTTCTCTTAGCCATAATGGATCATATGAACTTTTGTGATCCCCTTCACTCCATTCTATTTCCAAGATTCCATTTTCTCCAACACTATAATTTTTTGGATTAATATTTGTTGAAACGTTTAAAATATTAAACATTCTATGACGTGAGTCTTTGTCATGTGCAGTTGGACAATTGTCCCTCAACCATAAATAATTAAATTTACTTTCTTCGCCATCATCCCAAATGACTTTTAAATAATTAGAATTTTTCTCTAATTTAGAAATTGAACTCACTCTTAATCTTTATATAAAAGAGTAATTATTTCAATTCAATTTATAGTTGTATATCTAATTCAGCTCTTGTTTTTTAATCCTATTCATTATTTAATCTGAATATTAAAACTTAACCTTAAGGAGATAATTAATGAAGTTTTTTAAAAAATTAATTTCTGCAGCTTTCTTTGGATCATTCTTATTAGCGAATACTGCTAATGCAGGTGATTGTAAAGCAAGACTAGGAGATT
This sequence comes from uncultured Pelagibacteraceae bacterium, assembly GCA_902560015.1. Classification (GTDB taxonomy): domain Bacteria; phylum Pseudomonadota; class Alphaproteobacteria; order Pelagibacterales; family Pelagibacteraceae; genus Pelagibacter. The sequence goes on along the minus strand of CACEKA010000004.1, from coordinate 57,009 downwards.
TTGACTGGAGTAGTGCAAACATTCATACTGCTATTGCAACATTTATTCTTGAAAAAGGATATGGATGTGAAGTTTCAGTAACAAAAGGAAGTACTACACCCATTATGGCTGCTCACTACGATAAGCAGTTAGATGTAATAACTGAAGTTTGGTACGACAATATTATTGCAAACTACGAGCCTCACGAAAAAGCTGGTACGATCAAAAATATTGGAGTTAATACTCCAGACTCTCAGCAAGCTTTCTATGTAGATAAAGCTACAGCTGATAAATATAATTTAAAATCAGTTGATGATATGAAAGATCCAAAAATAGCTGCACTATTTAGCGATCCAGAAGATCCATCAAAAGGTAGAATGACTAGCTGTATTTCAGGTTGGACTTGCTACACTGTAAACTTAGTAAAACAAATAGAATATGGTTTAGATAAATACTATACAAACTTCGATCCAGGTTCTGGTGGTGCTTTAGATGCCGCTATCGCTGGAGCATTTGCTAAGAAAAAACCTATCTTTACATACTACTGGGCACCGACTGGTTTAATGGGAAAAGTTGATCTAGTTAGATTAACTGAGCCTAAGTTTGATTCTGACTGTTGGAATAAAATGTCTGCAGTTGTTGAAGATATTAAAGCTAACGGACCAGATGCATACAAAAAATCTTGCGCTTGTGAGTATAGAGATATGGCTCTAACAAAATCTGTTTTAACTGATTGGGCAAAAGCTAATCCAGCTGAAACAGCTTTCTTAGAAAAGTACACTATTCCTACAGCGGTAGTTAACAAAATGTTAGCCTTCTACGAAGATGAGTCAGATGGTGATATGGAATTAACTGCTAAAGAGTTTTTAAAAACTGAAGCAATGTGGAAAAGTTGGGTACCTGCAGACGTAGCATCAAAAGTTACAGCTGCTTTATAATCCAATTATAATAATTAATTTGAAAGAGCCCTTTAACGGGCTCTTTCCATAAATAAAAATAATCATATATGTTTAAAAATAAAAAAGATTTATTTAACCTTAGCCTTTTAGGAATTTTTATATGGTTATTAATTGCAAGTTACAACTCATCAAAAAGAAAACCTGAGTCAGTTGGTGAGTTATTAAAAGATTTTTCTTGGTTAAGTGATTGGCCAAAATGGTTAGATTTACCATTAATGAAATGGATCAATAAATGGTTCAAAGCTTTAAATGAAAATTTTGGTTTTATTTTTGAAGCAATAAATAATTTTTTACTAGCGATGTTAATGGGGTTAAAAAACTTTTTAGTTCAAGCTCCTTGGCCCGCAGTTATTATTGGTGTTGTTGTATTAACTTATTTTGCAAGTGGTAAAAAAATCAAAACAACTGTTGCAGTAGGTTTTTGTACATTTTTTATAGGATTTTTACACCCAAGATTTTGGGACAAAGCCATTGAAACTACATCGATAATGTTAATAAGTATTTTCCTATGTCTTGTAATAGGAGTTCCAATTGGAATTGCGATGTCTAGAGCAAATAAAGTAAGAGAAAAAATTCTTCCCATACTTGATTTGATGCAGACAATTCCTGCTTTTGTATATTTAATTCCAGGAATTATGTTATTTGGCTTAGGTGCAGTACCTGCAATTATTGCAACTTTTATTTATGCTGTACCCCCGTTGATAAGATTAACTGACCTTGGTATTAGATTGGTAGATACTGAAGTTATTGAGGCAGCTGATGCATTTGGAGCTAGCAAAAAACAAAAATTATGGGGAGTTCAAATCCCATTAGCACTTCCAAATATAATGCAAGGAATTAACCAATGTACAATGATGGCATTATCCATGGTAGTTATTGCATCAATGATTGGAACAAGGGGCTTGGGAGATGAAGTTCTTCTTGGTCTTCAACAACTAAATGTTGGTCGAGCAGCAGAGGCTGGTATTGCAATTGTATTATTGGCAATCGTCTTAGATAGAATTACTCAATCATATGGTGAAACTCTTCAAGAGAGAAGTTCTCCTGTTAAAAAGGCTAAAAAATAATGTCAAAAATTGAGATAAATAATATTTATAAAATTTTTGGTGACGATCCGGACTCAGTAATGGATATGGTTAAAAACGGTTCAACAAAAGACGAAGTGCTTGAACAAACAGGACATACAGTTGGTTTAGACAATGTATCTTTAAATATTGAAGAAGGGGAAACTTTTGTTTGTATGGGTTTATCAGGTTCTGGAAAATCAACATTAATAAGACATTTGAATAGATTAATAGACCCAACTGCTGGTGAAATTCTTATTGATGGTGAAAATGTTATGAGTTTTAACCCTGAACAATTAATAGATTTTAGAAGACATAAAATGAGTATGGTCTTTCAAAGGTTTGGTTTATTTCCACATAAAACTGTAATGCAAAATGTAGGTTATGGTTTAGAAATGCAAGGTAAATCAGAGGATGAAAGAGATAAAATTGCAATGGAGAAAATTGAAGCTGTTGGTCTTAATGGTTTTGAAAATCAATTTCCAAATCAATTATCAGGTGGAATGCAACAACGTGTTGGTTTAGCAAGAGCTTTGGCTACTAATTCAGACATCATGTTAATGGATGAAGCTTTTAGTGCATTAGATCCATTGATTAGAAGTGACATGCAAAAACAATTGATAGATCTTCAATCAGAATTAAAGAAAACAATTGTATTTATTACTCATGACTTGGACGAGTCACTTAGGCTTGGAGATCATATTGGAATATTAAATGCTGGAAAATTAGTTCAAGTAGGAACGCCTGTTGATATCATCATGAATCCTGCTGACGATTATGTAAAAGCATTTGTTAAAGATGTTAACAGAGCAAAAGTTATCAAAGCTAAAATTATTATGACAAAAGCAAATGAAACAAATGGTATTGATAAATCAAATCTAGTTAAAGTAAATGAAGATCAATTTATAGAAGAATTTTTACCACAAATAGTTTGTAACGATGCTAATTGTGAAGTAGTTGACAAAAGTGGAAACGTAACAGGTTATATAACTAATAAAGAATTACAGTCATCATTAACAAAGTCATAATTAATGGTTAACCAATCATTAAAAAATAAAAAAATAATTATATCTGCAGGCGCATCTGGAATTGGTTTAGCAACAGCAAAAGTATGTCTTGCTAGAGGGGCTACCGTTTATCTTTGTGATATAGATAGCAAGTCACTTAATAAACTCAATAAACATCCACTTAAAAATAAAAAACTTTTTTCATATCTTTGTGATGCATCAAATGAATATCATGTTTCAGATTTTTTTAATAAAGTTATAAAAAAAACAAAAAAAATTGATGCTTTAATAAATAATGTAGGTATTGCAGGACCTACTGGATCGCTTGAAAAATTAAAATCTAAAGATTGGGAAAATACTTTACATGTAGATGTAAATAGCCACTTCTATTTCACAAAAAAAGCTATTCCATTACTTAAAAAATCTAAAAATGGATCAATAATTAATATTTCATCAACTGCTGGTATACTTGGTTTTCCTCTTAGGTCTCCTTATGCTGCAAGTAAATGGGCAATTATTGGAGTTACAAAAACCCTAGCCATGGAACTTGGTAAATTTAATATTAGAGTAAATGCAGTGTGTCCGGGGACGATTAAGGGAGATAGAATGAAAAGAGTTATAAGAGATAAAGCAAAGTTTACTAAAGTTTCAACAAAAGTAATTGAAAAAGATTTTGTTTCAATGAGTTCAATGAAACAATGGATATTGGAGGAAGACATTGGAAAAATGTGTTCTTTTTTAATTTCAGATGATTCAAGCAGAGTATCTGGACAGGTAATTTCTGTTGATGGTCACACAGAAAGAAATGATTAGTTTATCTTAATTTTTTTTCGTATTTTTTTCTAAGTTTTTGAAGCTCTACTAAATATTCATCTCTAATGTTTGAAATTTTGGTAACCGATTTTCCTTTCGATTGTTTTTTAGTTCCTTTAACCAATCTATCAATTAATTTATTAGATAAAGTTGGGGCTTTTAATTTAGTCCATGGAAGTTTTAAAGCTGGTCCAAATTGTTCTAACATATGTCTCATGCCAGCTTTTCCTCCGGCTAAATGAAAAGTTAAGAAAGTTCCCATTAATGACCACCTTAGTCCTGGCCCATCTTCGATAGCTCTATCTAAGTCTTCTGTAGTTGCGTGACCTTCATTAATTATGTGAAGCCCTTCTCTCCATAAGGCTTCTTGTAATCTATCAGACAAATAACCTGGCAACTCATTTTTAACCATTATTGGGTTCATAGAAATTGATTTATAAAATTTTTTTGCTTTATCTAAAAATTTTTTCGAAGTTTTTTTTCCAGGTACAATTTCAACAGCGGGCAATAAATAAACTGGGTTGAAAGGATGTCCGATGATTGTTCTTTCAGGGTTTTTACATTTAGAATAAATTCTTGTTGGTAGTAGTCCTGAAGAACTTGATGAAATAATTGCACTAGGTTTAGAATATTTTCCAATAGTACTCATCAATTTAGTTTTTAAAGCATAATTCTCACTTGCACATTCTTGAATAAGATCTGCGTCTTTTAAAGCTTCCTCAATAGAGGTAAAATATTTAAAATTTTTAAGATTAAGTTTTTTTTTATTAAAAAGTTTTTTTACAGATGGCCAAGTTCTTTTAATCTCAGTAATTAAATTTTTTCTTAATTTAATATCCTTATCGTATGCATGAACAATTTTATTGTGAGCTAAACAACGAATAATCCATCCTGCACCAATTACTCCCGTTCCAATTACCGCAACTTTATTTATTTTTGTCATTTTAATTTAATAATTCTTTAATATTTTTATCTAGTTTTTTCTCAAAATTTTTATCATTTCCAGGATTTGCTGCACAATGTCCAAAAGATGAATCAATTGGTCTTAATGATGAATGAGGAATAAATTTTTTTTCATATCTGTTATCTTCAGTTCTAAAGTAAAGATCTTGATTACAAGGCATCAAAATTGTCTTTGCTCTAATTGATTTAAGTGCTTTGATATAATTATCATTATAAATTGGTCCTTTACTTATATCGTTAAGTTGCCATGTTTTAAGTTTTGCTAATAAATTATTTGCGTCCCAATTATTAGCATGATCATTTGCCCAATCTTTTAATAATTCTTCTGAATTTTTATAACCAAGCTTTTTATATAATTTTTCTCTATAAAAATTTTGAGAAAAAGCCCAACCTGCATAGACACGTCCAAAAGCTTTTAAACCTTCAACTGGTTGTTTTTTATAATTACCTCTGTTCCAACTTTTGTCAGTGGTAAGTGCAGCTTTAACTCCTTCTAAAAATACATGATTATGGATTGATGTTTTAGATGAGGCACAAAAAGGAAGGATGGCTTTTACCATATTTGGATATTGTGCTGCCCATTGATAAGACTGACAACCAGCCATTGACCAACCTGTTACTAGTGCTATTTTTTTTATTTTTAGTTTCTCTGTAATGAGTTTGTGTTGACAATAAATATTATCCCATAGTGTTATTGTTGGAAATTTTGCACCAAATTGATTTTTTGAAGAATTATTTGGCGATGACGAAAAACCATTTCCAAACATATTTATAGATACAATAAAATATTTATTTGGGTTTATAGCTCTATTTTTTCCTATAAATCCCTCGTTTCTTATGTGGCTTCCTGTATAAAAAGTTGGAAGAACAATTACATTTGAACCATTCTTATTTAATTTACCGTAAGTTTTATACGCTAGTTCTGCAGAATTTAAAATTTTACCCGATAAAAGTTTAATGTTTCCTAATTTAAACTTCTCATAATTCGCCATGAATTAATAAAGTCTTAGGTATTCTTTTACTTCCCAATCAGTAACTGCTTGATGGTATCTTTCCCACTCATCATTCTTATAAGCAAGCAAAGATTTTTTCATAACAGTTCCTATTACTTCTTCAGATAAATTGTCTTTTTTAAGTGCTTCTATGGCCATTAGTAAATTTCTCGGAAGTCTTTTAATTCCAAGTTTTTTAAATTCACTATCAGTCATATCGTAAAGGTCTTGATCTGTAGGTTTACCTGGATGAATTTTATTTTTAATACCTTCTACAGCTGCTGAAAGAGTCATAGAAAAAGCTAAATATACATTCATTGTCATATCTGCAGCTCTATTTTCAATGCAATATCTATTTTGTGGCAACCTAAACTGAGCGGATCTATTATTATGTCCGTAAGTAATATTTGTTGGCGCCCAAGTAACTGTGCCCCCTTCAAACCCACCTACTCTTGGTACCAGTCCGTTATATGAATTTACAGTTGAACATGTAATCGAAGTCAATGCTTCTGCGTGTTTCATAAGTCCACCAACAGCAAACAACGATTCCTTAGACCATTTATTTCCAGCATCAAAAATATTTTTTCCATTTTTATCAACCATTGAAAAATTTATGTGAGCTCCAGATCTCCAATCACCTATTGTTGGTTTTGGCATAAATGTGATAAACATATTATGCTTTTTAGCGACTTCTTTTAAAAGAATACGAAGAAAAACTAATCTATCAGCCATCTCTAAAAGGTTTGTGTAATGAAAATCTAATTCAAATTGTGAATACGCTCCCTCAGCAACTACATCATGAAGCTTCCATCCTAATCCATTTAGAATATCAATTAATTCTTTTAGAAAATGCATTGAGTCTAATGAGTGTTCAACGTCATAACCAAAAGCTTGGCGTCTTGGTCTTATTCCTTTTATTGGATCAGTATCAATAGCTTTTATAGGTTGACCATTCTCATCATATTTCATTGCAATAAATTCAGGTTCTACACCAGCCATACCTTTGTAACCAGCATCTTGGGCTTTTTGCATGTTACGTTTTAAAGCCTGCCTTGGACAAACGTTATAAGGTTTATCTTCCCAAAAAAGATCTGCAAAAATAATTGCTGTCGATGTATCCCAAGGACAAATGTAAACAGAGTCTAAATCTGGCAGCATAACTTGATCAGAGTCTGCAGGTGTAAGTTCTGGGACAAATGATATTGAATGCACAGCAAATTGAGGTCCTTTACCCAAACATAAGGGTTCGAAATCACTCATTGGTACTGGTTTTGATTTTGGAATACCGTGGAGATCAATCCAACTGGATAAAACGTATTTTACACCAGCGTTTTTTAATTTTTTATGAACAGAAGGAATTTTTTTTCTATTACGCTCAACCGCATCATTAAAATTTTCATAATAAATTTTTTCATTTTTGCTCATATTGATCTCCTTAAATCTTTATTATTGTGGCATATCCTCAGGATCAATTCCAGGAACAAATGTAATACCTGCTTGTTGCTTCCAGTCATGTGGGTAGGCAGCATAAAATATTACGCATTTTTCATCACATTCGTACGCTATATGATTATCTTTTGGTATGTAGAGAACATCTCCAGGATTACATATGTAAGATTGGCCATCACATGTTAATCTGAAAGTTCCTTCCATACAGTAAATAATTTCATCACAAGTTAAATCCCACGGCACAGACACCTTATTTAAGAAATTTAACCCTCCACACATCGTATTACTAACTTTGCTAGTTACAAATGGTTTAATATAACTTTTACCTGGCTCTAAAGTATGAAGTCTATTTTCTATGTCTTTAAATTTATATAGTTGAGGTTTTTTTGACATTCTTATTTCCTTTCGATTTATACTTTTATTGGTTCATTTAATTCGACTTTATATCCATCAGGATCTTCACAAAAAGCGATTACTCTTGTTCCATGTTTCATTGGTCCTGGTTTTCTAGTTATGTTTACACCTAATTTTTCAAGATCTTCACAAGCTTTGTAAACATCTGGTGTTTCAATACAAACATGTCCCCAACCATTTCCTTTATCATAATCTTCTTTTTGATCCCAATTACAAGTTAGCTCTAAACAAGGAGACTCTGTTTCAAGTCCATAACCGATAAATGCATTTGTAAATTTTCCCTCTGGATAATCTGTTTTTCTTAAAACTTTCATTCCTAGAGTTTTGCAATAAAAGTTAAAAGATGCTTCTAAGTCTTTAACTCTTATCATTGTATGAGCGAGACGATATCCCTCAAGATTAATTTCTTCAGACATTTTTTTTCCTTTTTATTGATTTAGAAGATTTAAGTGTAGCATCAACTATTAGTTTTTGAAATGCTTGAACACCTTTTTCCCATACAGGAGACAAAAGACCACCTCCGTGAGATGCTGGAGAATGTCTTCCTTCTTGAAGTCTTTCACACATTTCGTGATCTTCTTTATGAACACTCCACCATATATTTTTAACCATTTTAATTTCTTCTTTACTCATATCTTTGCCGTCTGTTGTATAAATTATCCTTTTTTGGGAGGTCAAACCTGGGCTTATAGGTACGTTAAGATAAACACCGATTTGATTTGGAAAGTAAGTACCAATTATAAAATTTGGAAAAAGAGACAGATATCTAGAAGTGACAGATAAAGCAGTGCTATTTTTAGTATCCTCTTCGGCAACATCTACTCCACTACCATAACAAACTCCATCCACAACTGTGTAATGATCTTTTAAAGGCTGATTTGTAGTTGTTTTATGAACAAATTGTACGTGATAAGGCTCTATAAAATTTTCAATCAAAAATTTCCAATTAGTATTTATATTTCCAAAATCTAATGTAGTTGCATATCTTAATTTGGTAAAATCAATATCGTGAAACTTTGAAATGAGTGGTTTGGCATATTGTTCAAATTTTTTTGCTTTGCCATTGAAATTTATAAAAATCCAATCGTGCCAAATATGAATTCTTATAGGTTTTAAACCATGATCAAGAAAGTTAAAACCTTTTGGTTTGTGTTGATCGGTTCCACCAATGTGAGGTGCTGCTTTTAATTTTCCATCCAGATCATAGCTCCAAGCATGATAAGCACAACGTATTATTTTACCTACATTTTTTTTTTCATCAATTAGCTTTAAACATCTGTGACTACAGACATTGTGAAAAGCTTTTATTTCATTATTATTATTTCGCACAAGAAGTATTGGTTTATTTGCTATAAATAACGGAATTACATCACCAGTATTTTTAAGTTCATGAGCAAAACCTACAAACAACCAATCGTTAGATAAAACTGTTTCACATTCTTTTTTCCAAAAATTTTCATCAATATAAGATTTAGCTGGGAGACCAAATATAGTATTTGCATTTTTTGATTTCTTTATTTTTACTAAACTTTTTTCTTTAGACATATGCCGGTAGAAAATTATTAATTATATTGAAAACCCTATTTTAGAATATTAAGATTTACAATAAAATATTTGATTAGTAAAATTAGATGGAAAACAACAAATTTATAGAAGAAGATTTTAGAGGTTACAAACAGTCAACAATACCAAAAATAGATGAAGTCTTAGCAAGAACAGATCCTCAGACGGCTTGTGGAGAATATTTAAGACGATATTGGCATCCTGTTGCTTTAACTTCTGAAGTAAGTGAGGTCCCAAGAGAAATTCGAATTTTAGGAGAAGATTTAGTAATATTTAAAACTTCAAAAGGGAACATAGGATTAGTCCATAAAGCTTGTCCCCACAGAAGAGCTTCAATGGTTTATGGCAAAACTGAAGATAAAGGTATAAGATGCTGTTATCATGGATGGCTTTTTTCACCAAATGGTGAAATACTTGAAACACCTGGTGAGGATCCAGAGTCAAAACAAGCAAAAAAATTAAGAGAAACTTTTAAACTTGGAGCTTACCCTGTAATAGAATTTAATGGCTTAGTATTTTCTTATCTTGGACCAATGGATAAAATTCCTGGATTTCCACATTATGATTCATTTAAAATTCCAGGGAATACTTCAAGTCCATATCGGATAAATTATAATTGTAATTGGATCCAAGTTTTAGATGCTATTATGGACCCACTTCATACATCATTTTTACACGGTCAAAGTTCTGGTGTTCAATTTTCAGAGGGTTTTGCTGAAGTTGGAGAAATAGAATTTTATGAAAGAGGGGTTCAATATTTAGGATGTAACACAAGAAGAATTAATGACAATGTATGGGTTAGAGTAAATGAACTAATTTTACCTAATTTTACTCAAGCTGGTGCAGCTTTTGCTGCTGATGGTACAAAAAGTAAATACTTTGGAAGAAGTTCTTTTACAAGGTGGGTTGTTCCTATTGACGATCATCATTGCGTTGCTCTTGCTTGGGCAAATTTTGGTGAAAGAGGTGATCCTATCGAATATGATAATCAAGAGGGATATGAAAAAATAGAAGCAGGTGAGATTTCAAATAGAACTAAAGAAGAAAAACAAAGAAGTCCAGGTGATGCAGAGGCTGTTGAAGGAATGGGATCAATTAGTAGTCATAAAGGAGAACATTTAATGCCAACCGACAAAGGAGTAATGATTTATAGACGTAGAATAAGAAAATTAATAAAAGAATTAAAAGAAGGCAATGATCCACCACAACCACAAAAAATTAAGGGTCAGGTAGTAAGAACTAATGGACAAGACACTGTATTAAGAGCACCAAAAAAAACAAACAATGATAAAGAATATGTTAGATCGATCTGTTTATCAGTTATGAATATGCAATTTGAATTAGAAGATATGCCTTTGAAGGAAAGAGATGATAATATTATTAAAAACCTTCATATGATGGAAGAAAGAGGAAACTTTGACTGGAGATAAAAAAATAAAGATTCATATTAAAAATAATCATTGGGCTCCAGGCTCATTCCCCACTGATGCTGAGGGAGAAAAAAATTTTACAATTACTGAGCAACATTTAAATGAAGCTTTAAAAAACTATCCTGAGATAAAAGAAAAATTACAAGTATTTGTAGATTGGGATGAAGAAAATTTTGAAAAATCAATGTCAGACTCTGATATTTTATTATCATGGAACTTTCCTACTAAAAATCTAAAAAAAATTGCCCCGAACTTAAAATGGATCCATGTTGTTTCCTCCGGTGTAGAACATTTATTACCTTTAGATTGGATGTTTGATAATTTGATCTTAACTAACAGTAGCGGAGTACATGCTTTAAAAGCTGGAGAATATGGGTTAATGGCTATTTTGATGTTGCAAAATCATTTGACTAAAATTGTTACTAATCAAAAAAATAAAGAATTTATTTCACTTTTTAGTAATCCAATATCTGGCAAAACAATTGTCCTTATAGGAACGGGTTCCCTTGGTTCTTCGATGGCAAAACATATTAATTTATTAGGAGCAAACGTTATAGGGGTAAATAAAAGAGGAAAGAAAGTTGATGGCTGCAACAAAGTTATCACGATAGAAAATATTGATAGTGTTTTACCAGATGCTGATTTTTTATACTTAGCAGTTCCAGAAACTCCAGAAACAAAAAATCTTATTAACAAAAAAAGGCTTGATATGCTTAAACCAACGTGTGGTATAGTAAATGTTGGAAGACAATCAGTAATGGATTATGAAACTTTATGCAAAAAATTACATAAAAATGAAATTGCTGGGGCGATACTGGATGTTTTTACTCCAGAGCCAATTGATAAAAATTCAAAAATTTGGGACACTCCAAATTTAATTATTACACCTCATGTTTCATCAGATGATAATGGTAATTATGTTAAATTAACCCTTGATATTTTTGTTAAAAATTTAAAACGTTTTATAGAAAATAAAGAATTGTTAAATCAGATTGACAAAAAACTAGGTTATTAAAAAAAATTATTTATTATCAATTGGACTAAGAATTTTTACCTCTATAGGCTTGCTTAATAGGTCAATGATTTTAGATCTATAATCTTTATAGTGCGATGTATTCCTATGGAAATCTAATGCTTTAGAATCTTTATATATTTCAAATAAATGAAAAAATTTACTTTCATCATTAGTATTTTTTTCTTCATATAAATTATAAAGCTCATTTCCTTCCTCTAATCTTGTTGGATTTATCATAGATAATAAAATTTCTCTTACATTATTATATTTATCTTGTTTGGGATAAAAGCTTGCAATAACTATTATTTTTGACACTAAAAATGTTTTACTAATTTTAATTGTTCTCTAGTCTCGGCTGGTGTCATTGGTGTATAACCAATTTCATCAATAATTCTTATAGCTTTTTCAACTAATTGAGCGTTAGTAGCAAGCTTACCTTTTGATAAATATAAATTATCCTCTAATCCAACTCTTGGGTTTCCTCCCATTAAAACAGTTTGAGCAACAAATGGCATTTCATTTTTTGAAATTGCAAAACCTGACCACACACCTTCTTTTGGCATAATATCTTTCATTGCTTGCATTGCTAATGTTGTTGCAGGTGCACCCCAAGGTATTCCTAAACACATTTGAAACATAGGTGGGTCACTTAATAATCCTTCTTTATATAGCTGAGCTCCAAACCACATGTTCCCTAAATCAAAAGCTTCTATTTCAGGTTTAACACCAATCTCTTTTAATTTTTTTGCAGCTTTTCTTAAATCATTAGGCGTATTAACAGTAATTGTTGATCCATCACCAAAATTTAAAGTTCCTGCATCAAGTGTACAAATCTCTGGAAGAAATTGTTCAGCATTTGCAATTCTTTCCATAACATTTGCCATATCAGTCATTGGTCCAAAATCTAATGGGTTATCACCCTGACCTATATCAAGATCTCCTCCCATACCTGTTGTTAAATTTAAAATTACATCAGTGTCGCTTGATCGAACCCTATCAACAACTTCTTTATATAACTCTAATCTTCTACTTGGAGTGCCATCTTCTTCTCTAACATGAATATGTGCTATTGCAGCCCCTGCTTTTGCGGCCTCAATTGAAGCTATTGCAATTTGTTCTGGAGTTTTAGGTAAATCTGGATGTTTGCTAGCAGTATCACCTGATCCTGTTACTGCGCATGAAATAAAAACCTTATTGCTCATAATTTGTATTTTAAATATAGTTTAATTTAGTAAAAATGGAAATAACAGAATTACAGAGAGATCTAGCTGCCACTTTTAGATGGACAGCAAGACTAAATATGCACGAGGGTGTCGCTAATCATTTTAGCGCTTGTGTTCCCGGTTCAACAACTGATTTTTATGTGAATAAAGCTGGTATCCATTTTAGCCAAATTAAAGCTAGTGATTTAATTTTGGTAACAAAAGAAAACATCAATGATTTAAAAAATGAGCCTGGCTTAATTGATCCTACAGCAATAAGTATTCATGGAACTATCCATCAAAAAGTACCTCATGCAAAATGTATTTTTCATGTGCATTCAAAATATGCAACTGCTCTATCAACCTTAAAAGATCCTACTATGAAACCTATCGATCAAAATACAATGATATTTTACAATAGAGTTTCTGTTTTCAACGAGTTTGGAGGGTTAGGTTTTGAAGATGAGTCAATCAAGATGGCTAACGCACTTGGTAACAAGCAGCATATGTTGCTAGCTAATCATGGAATTATTACTACAGGCGAGACAATAGCTGAAGGTTTTAATTATTTGTATTATTTTGAAAAAGCAGCAGAGACTTACCTAACTGCTTTATCAACTAATGAAGAATTGAATATCGTAAGTGATGAAGTTGCAGAGAAAACAGCTCAAGAAACAGCAAATTACCCCATTGATTTAGCAAAGTTGCATCTTAAGCAAATAAGATTAATTTTAGATAAAGAAGAACCAGATTATAAAAATTAAATGTCAGTACATATAGCAAATCAAATAATCAAAAAAGAGTGGACTGACTACAACAACCATATGAACATGGCCTATTATGTGATGGTTTTTGATCAAATTTGGGAAAACATGCTAGAAAAATTTAAAATGGGAGAGAATTCAGCAAAAACTAATAAACGAAGTACTATGGTTGTAGAAACTCGTACAACTTATAATAATGAAGTTAAACAAGGTGAAGAAGTGGAAATTAATCTTACTTTTTTTGATCATGATAAAAAAAGATTACATTTTAAACTGGAAATGATTGAAACAAATTCTAGAAAACTATCTGCAACTCTTGAGTCTTTGTCACTTTATATCGATTTAGACAAAAGAAAAGTAACAGAATTTGAGGATGATAAAGTCGAACTTATGGATAATTTTATTGAAGAAAATAAATCAATTTTTAAAAATGATGATTTAGTAATTAATGGAAGATTAAAAAAATAATGGAAATTAAATTATTATCAGGTGCTTTAGGTGCAGAAATAAAAGGTATTGATTTAACTGATGTTTCAGATGAAAATTTCAAGAAAGTTAACGATTTACTTTTAGAGCATAAAGTAATCTTTTTTAGAGACCAACCAATAACAAAAGACCAGCAGGTAGCTCTTGCAGAAAAATTTGGACCTTTAGAAACTCATGCGTATGTTAAAGGCTTAGAAAATTATCCAGAAATTGTAAGAATCATAAAGGGTAAAGAAGAAAAAAACCAATGGGGTGAGAATTGGCATAGCGATGTAAGTTACAATGCTAAACCAACTAAAGCTGTAATATTAAGATCATTAAAAATACCCCCTGTAGGAGGAGATACTTGTTTTTCCAATATGGAATTAGCTTGGGAAACATTAGATCCAAAAATTCAAGATAAAATTAAAAATAAAAAAGCTGTTCATAGCTCACTTGGAGCAGAGTTTTTTATTGAAAATTACAAGTATATGGAAGGAAATGAAAAAAGAAATTACGACTCTTATTCTAACGAACACCCAATTGTAAGGACCCATCCAGAAACAGGTAAAAAAATTTTATATGTTAATTGGACATATACAAAACAAATTATTGGTATGGATAAAGAAGAAAGTGATCAAATATTAAAAGAAATATTTGAACATCAGGCTAGATTAGATTTAACATGTAGATTTAGCTGGACTGAAGATACTGTTGCTATTTGGGACAATAGAAGTGTTATTCATTATGCCATTGCAGATTTTTTTCCTGGAAGAGGTTTGGGACACGAGAGAATAATGGATCGTATTGCAATTGAAGGTGATCACCCTCAATAATTTTAATGCAAGTAATTGATAAAATAATTTCAAATTTTACAAATAATAAATCGCTCTATATTGGTGAGGAAGTCACTATGTCTGAACACATGATTCAAGCTGCTATGCTAGCTGAAAAAGCAAAGTGTGATGATAATTTAATCTGTTCTAGTTTATTACATGATTATGGTCATTTTATTTTGGAAAATCCAGATGAATTAGTTGAGCTAAATGTAGACGGTCATCATGAAAATATAGGTTATGAGTATTTAAAAAGTTTTTTTAAAAAAGAAGTAGTAGAACCAATAAAGTACCATGTACTAGCAAAGCGATATCTAGCTAACGATAAAAAATATTTTAATCTATTGTCTGAAGCTTCTAAAATAAGTTTAAAATTACAAGGGGGCATATTAAATTCTGAGGAATGTGCTAAATTTGAAGCTCAAGAATATTTTAAATCTTCAATACTTCTTAGAAAATTTGATGAAGCGGCAAAAAGAACCGACCTTAAAATGAAATCTATTCATGACTATAAAAAATTGCTAACGTCCAAACTTATATGAAATTTGATTATCTTATAATTGGTGCTGGTTCAGCAGGCTGTGTGTTAGCAAACCGATTATCTGAAAATAGCCAAAATAATGTAGCTGTTTTTGAAGCAGGAAAACCAAGTGATATCTGGAAAGTAAACATGCCTCTGGCAATTCTTTATACAATGCATGATCCAAAATATAACTACAAATATTATTCTGAACCTGAACCTAATTTACATAATAGAAATCTTTTTTGTCCTAGAGGGAAAATGATTGGTGGTTGTTCAGCTCACAATGGAATGGTTTTTGTTAGAGGTAATCCTAATGACTATCAACGATGGGCTTCATTCGGATTAAAAGACTGGTCATATGAAAAAGTTTTACCTTATTTTAAAAAGATTGAAACTTGGTCAGAAGGTGAAAATGATTACAGAGGTGGAAATGGAATTTTACCTGTAAACCAATCGAAAAACAAAAACCCATTATTTAAAGCATTTATCGACTCTGCTGGAGAAGCTGGATACAAAATTAACAATGATATGAATGGTAAAGATCAAGAGGGTTTTGGGATGTATGATGTAACCATTCATAAAGGAGAGCGAGCAAGTGTCTCTAAATATTATTTGAATCCCGCAAAAAAAAGAAAGAACTTAAAAGTTTTTACTGAAGCATTTGTAGAGAGAATTATTTTTGAAGGAAAAAAAGCAATCGGTATTGAGGTTAAAATAAAAAATAAAGTTGAAAAGATTTATGCGAATAAAGAGGTTATTCTTAGTGGTGGAGCTATAAACTCTCCACAATTGTTGATGCTTTCAGGTGTTGGTCCAAGTGAACATCTTAAAGATAAGGGTATAGAGGTAGTTCATAATTTAGAGGGTGTTGGTAAAAATTTACAAGATCACCTTGAAACTTATGTTCAACAAGAGTGTAAAACCTCTGACACCTTATATTCATATGTTAATAAATTGAATATGGTAAGAATTGGTATTCAGTGGTTTTTGTCAAGAACAGGACCTTGTTCTACTTCATTTTTAGAAGCAGGAGGATTTTGCAAATCTTCACCTGAAAGAGAATATCCAAATATTCAATTTCATTTCTTTCCAGCATTTGTAATTGATCATGGTTTAGTTGATCCTGATCGACATGGATATCAATTACACGCAAGCCCAAATCATCCAAAAAGTAGGGGTAATATTACTTTAAAAAGTTCTAACCCCTATGATTATCCAAAAATTAAATTTAATTATTTAGAACACGAAGATGATTTAAAACAAACTATTGAATGTATACATGTAGCAAGAAAAATACTTGGTCAAAATTCTTTAAAACCATTTGCTGGAAAAGAAATTGGACCTGGGGAAAATGTTCATTCAGATGAATTATTTGAAGAATATATAAGATCTAAAGCTGAAACAGCCTACCATCCATCATGTACTTTAAAAATGGGTACAGACAATATGGCGGTGGTAGATGAAAAGCTTAAAGTTCATGGTTTAGAAAATTTAAGAGTAGTTGATGCCTCAGTGATGCCTGAAATTACAAGTGGAAATTTAAATGCTCCGACTTTAATGATAGCTGAAAGAGCTTCTGAGTTTATTCTGGCTTAACACAAATTAAGCAGATTATTTCAAACATAATTGCAGCAGCAACCATGGATGTGATTTGATTTGGATTATCTTTTGTTGGCATCAAGCAAGCAACATCACCACCAATTACATTTTTACCTTTTAAGCATTGAATAAGTTTTCTAGCTTCATCCATATTAAAACCCCTATAGGCCGACTCTATATTTGCAACTCCTGGTGCAACTGTTGGATCTAAACAATCTAAATCAAAAGTTACATAAATAGGATTGTCCCCTATTCTATCTAAAATCTTTTTTGCACATTTTTCATGCCCCCACTCTCTGTATTCGTCCATAGTAATTACCTGGTAGCCATTATCATAACTTGCCTGTAACCAATCTAAAGTTCTTGGATTTCCTCTAATTCCAATTTGAGTACTTGTGTGAGGATCTACATTTCCTTGTTTAACTAAATATGATGCCCAATGTGCTGCTGATTTTTTTGCACCTAAAAAATGATCTAATTTTTCAAAACAATCTGTATGTGCATCAAAATGAAGAAATGTTATTTTTTTTCCTTTGGTTAATTTAGAATTTTTTTTTGCTAAACTTTGAACAATCCCTCCTGTGATAGAATGATCTCCACCAATTGATACAACTGGTTTTTCTGCTTGTTCAATCTGATCATAAAAAGCAGAAATTCTTTCAATGCATTTTTCATTATTGTTTGCTTCAGGAAAAGGTACATCTCCCAAATCATGAATTTTTTTTAATTTCCAAGGATCAATTCCGTAATCTAAATGTGATCTTTTAAGCATTGCTGAAATATTTCTTACAGCTCGAGGACCTAAATGCTGGTCTCTTTCGGTAGTACCATTTCCTGTGCTATGTGGAACACCTACTAAGGCAATATCACAATTTTTTGGGTCAGGGTCATTTTTACATCTAAACAAAGTAGGAATGCCCCACCAATATAGGGTATCCATCATTATTTGATCTTCATCTGAAATCATAATTTAATATTGCACAATTAATAAAAATATAAAGAAGAAAAGTTCTATGTTATATGGAGCGAATGCCTAGACAAAATAATAATCGTAAAGGGATAATCTACATATTATTAGCCATGATGGTTTTTTCCGTACAGGACGGAATTATGAAACATATTTATAATTTTGTTTCGCTTTATGAAGTTTACTTAATAAGAACAGTAGTAAGTTTTGTGCTTATTCTAATATTTTTAATACTTACAAAAAAACCAATAGTATTTAAAAGTCAATATCCACTTTTAACTTTTATCCGAGTAGTACTTTTTTTCTTTGGTTTTAGCTCTTTTTATATTTCTTTGACTGTATTGCCACTTGGTACTGCTACAGCTTTATTTTTTGTTACTCCATTTTTAATTACAATTTTTGCTCATTTTTTTTTGAAAGAAGAAATAGGAATAAGAAGATGGTCTGCTGTAGTTGTCGGATTTGTTGGAGTTTATATAACATTAAATCCTGACTTTAGTAATTTTAACTATTTAAGTTTGCTGCCTATTTTATGTGCATTTTGTTATTCATTATCAATGATAATTATAAAAAAAACATCTGATAAGGATAGCGTTTATACACAAACATTTACATTTTATATTGGTGCAATAATTTTAAGTATAATTTTTTATTTTATTATTGGAGATGGCCAATACAATACTTCCGATCATCCAGCTTCTCAATTTATATTTAGGGAGTGGTTTGTTAATTTTAATACTAATGTACTATTAATGACTTCAATTGGAGTTACGGCTACTATTGCTTTTCTTTTTTTATTTACAGCTTACAGTATAGCTTCTCCATCAGTGATTTCACCTTTTGAATACTCAATATTGTTTTGGTCACCTCTAATAGGATGGTTATATTTTGATGAAATACCATCATTAAACACAGCGATAGGAATTTTAATAATTGTATCAAGTGGTATTTATATTTTTATGCGTGAAAAAGCACAGAATCAATCTATCGCGACTGAAAAACCTTTAAGATAAATGTCAAAAAATTTAATTCCAACTATTAATATTTCATCCTTACTTA
Source organism: uncultured Pelagibacteraceae bacterium (assembly GCA_902560015.1). Taxonomy (GTDB): domain Bacteria; phylum Pseudomonadota; class Alphaproteobacteria; order Pelagibacterales; family Pelagibacteraceae; genus Pelagibacter. The sequence continues at coordinate 37,946 of CACEKA010000004.1, read as the reverse complement.
AATCAAATTTTAACTCTCTATCAGCAAAAAATACTATAAAAAAAATTGAAAAAGCTTGTATTGATGTTGGTTTTTTTCAAATTGTTGAGCATGGTATTGATATTAAAGAAATAAATAATATCTGCAAAATTGGTAATAAATTTTTTAATTCTTCAGAAAAAAATAAAAATAAATTGGCTCCAAAAAAATGGAATAAAAAAAATAAAAATAAATATAGAGGTTATTTTCCAAATACTGTTAATGGCAAAGAGGGTTTAGATTTAGGTGATCTTCAAATTAAACCTAACAATATAAAAAAATACAAATCTTTTTATATTGAGTATCTTGACTTGACAAAATCTATTAGCGTATCTTCTATCAAAAACCTGTCTAATTATTTTGACAATATTTATGCTTTAAGTGAAATATTGTTTAAAGGAATAATTAAACTTTATAAAAAAGATATTAAAATTAGCAACCAAGCTTTCTCAAGATTAAAAACCCTAAGTACATTAAGATTTAATTATTATCCCAACCAAACAAAACCAGTGGAAATTTCAAAACAAGATGGTGTAGCACTTGGATGTGAAACACATGTTGATAGCGGAGTTTTTACTGTTCTTTATCAGAATAAAAAAGGTGGTCTTCAAGTACAAAATAGAAACAATAAAAAATGGTATGATGTGCCATTTAATAAAAAAGCTTTAGTAGTAAATACAGGAAGAGCATTAGAATTTTTAAGTGATGGAAAGTTTAAAGCAACAAATCATAGAGTGTTATGGAACAAAAGTGAAAGATTATCTATTCCCTTTTTTTTTGAACCCTCTCACGACTTTAAAATGAATAAAAATTTTCTAAATTCAAAGAGATATTCAAATAAAGGAATGATATACGAAAATTTTTTAAATCAATCTTTAAGAAAATTTATTGAATATCAGCGATAATGAGCAATACACTAAATAATCAAGATCTGAGAATAAAAGAAATTTTAAATCTTGCTGTTAAAAATCATACAAAAAATAATATCAAGGTTGCACAAGATCTTTATAAAGAAATACTAAAAATTAAACCAGATCATTCAAATGCACTTAATAATCTAGGAATAATTTCATATAATTTAGGTGATAATCAAAACGCAATAAATTATTATGAGAAAGCAATTACTAGTGATCAAAATAATTCAAATGCTTATAATAATCTTGGTGTAGTTTTCAATATATTGGGTGAAGCAAATAAAGCAATAGATTGTTATGAAAATGCAATTAGAATTAATCCTAATTATGCTGATGCTTATAATAATCTTGGAATAATTTTTTATAATTCTGGTGACAATCCAAAAGCAAAAGATTGTTATGAAAAAGCCATAAAAATTGATCCTGATAATGTAAACTTTTTAAATAACATAATAAATTTAGCTATATCAATGGATTTAAATGATCTTTCTAAAAATAACATTGCTTCCTACAAAAAATTATTTTTATTTTTATTTAAGAAAAATAATATTAGTCACAACAATATTTCTACTAATTGTAAAAATGTATTACTATTTGAATATTACAACGATAAAATAGAAAGAATTATTAATTCTAAAACTTTATTATTAAATAATAAAATTATTCAAAACTTCCTAATAGAAGATCTTTTACATTTAATGCTCCAAAAATCTATAATAGCAGATAATTTGATTGAAAAATTTTTGACTAAAATCAAATGTGAAATCCTTTTTACTTTAGATAGTGCAAATACTAATAAATTAAAAAAATATTTTCATTTTATAATTTCATTATCAGAACAGTGCTGGCTTAATGAATATATTTATGTTCAGTCTGAAAAAGAAAATGATAAAGTATATAAACTTAAAGACAAAATAGAAAAAAGTGAACAGATAGATGAGTTTGAAATAGCAATTCTTGGTTGTTATATCCCTCTAAATACATCTTCAATAATTACAAAAAAATTATTAAATTATAAGTCTTCAAGTTTTGAATTTAATAATTTAATAAACGTTCAAGTTAAAGAACCTCTAAGAGAAAAAGATTTAACAAAAACAATTGAGTCAATTGATAAAATTAACGATTTAGTATCAAAAAAAGTAAGAAAACAATATGAAGAAAACCCTTATCCAAGATGGAGATATTGTGACAAATATAAATCCATACATTTCCTAAATTCTCTAAATAACGACATAAAACCAAACAAAGTTAAATATGATAATAAATTTAATAATCCAAATATTTTAATAGCAGGTTGTGGTACTGGAAATCATCTTATATCTGCTAGTAATTATAATAACGCAAATATATTGGGTGTTGATTTAAGCTTGGCAAGTCTTGCTTTTGCAAAGAGAAAAGTTGAAGAATTAGGTTCTAAAAATATAAAATTTCTGCACGGAGATATTTTGCAACTTAAAAAACTAAATAAAAAATTTGATATAATAGAAAGTTCAGGTGTACTTCATCATATGAAAGACCCCATTGCCGGATTAAAGGTTTTAACTGATATTTTAGAACCGCACGGATATTTAAAGTTAGGTTTATATAGTAAGACTGCAAGAAAAGGAGTCACTAAAATAAGAGAATTTATTAAACAAAAAAATTTAAAAAATACAAGTGAGGATATCAAAATTTTTAGAAAAGAAATAATCAACGAGAATAAAAATTTATTAAAACAAGAGCTTATTTACAGTAGAGATTTTTACTCAACATCTGCTTTGAGGGATTTATTATTTCATGTCCATGAGCATTATTTTTCTCTTCCACAAATATCTAATATATTAAAAAATTTAAATTTAGAATTTCTTGGATTTGTCTTTACTAATACTAAAATCAATAAGAGATTCTCAAAATATTTTCCCGATGACAAAAAAAATATTTCTTTAAATAATTGGAATCAATTCGAGATAAAATACCCTAATACATTTGGCAATATGTATCAATTTTGGGTAAAAAAGATTTAATTACTTAATTTATTTACTAAAAAACCTAAGTATAATTAATTTATAATTTGAGAATTAAAGGATTTAAATTTAAAATCCTCTTAATCCTTTAGCCCAATTTTCAAACTCGGAAATACTTTCGTGGGATAATTTTAATTAAATAATTTCTTTTTATTGTCTCTTGATTTAAAAGTCAGCACAACCAGACTTTTTGTCAGATATAAAGATGTTATTTTTTTATAATTTAAATGTCAATAAATAGAAATGGTTAATTAAAAATCTAAAATTTTTTTAGAACCATCACTATATGTAAATTCTACTTGTTTTTTTGAAATACTTTTTATTGATGTAAAACCATCATATTCAGAAATAAATTCATTTAATTTTTTTCTGCCTTTTTTGCTCATTTTTTTTCCTGGAGCATTTACACCAACATCAATAATTAATTCAGCTCCATTTAAAAATGCTTTTACCCAAGCTTTTACTGGATCACCACAAGTCATAGCTTCGGTTAACCAAATAGGTTTATTTACATCTACACTTTTTAATAAAGCTGCAAATTCATCCACCCATAGTTCTTTATCACACTTTCCATCTGGACCGCTTATATGGTGAATGTTTGCAATATCAAAATTATTCTTTATTTTTGGTAAAACTGACTTCCAATATTTTTTATTTTCAGGAAACATTCCTGCAGCACCAGCCATAACAATCACTGCATCTGGTTGTTTATCTTTGATTACTTTTGATGAGAAATTAAAGATTTCAATAAAGTCTTCCTTACTTCCTTTAAAGAACATTTTAAACTCTGGCTCATTCATCACGTCCCAATATTTAATAGGTTTAGTTAATCCGGGCATATCATTTGACCCATCTCCATCATAACGATCCACTAATTTTATAAGAAAATTTTTATAATCTTCCATTGAGCAAGGTTTACTTAAATATTTTGTAAAACGTTTTCCAAAAGGACTTTTAGCTTTTTTTCTTTTGCATGATTTTTGATCCCAATTGGCATGAGGCCAAATAGTTGCTAAAATTGTTTGATTATGCTCTTGTGCATAAACAACATATTGATCAGCATCTTCCCAAAAGAAATTTCCTTTTTCACTTTCAATATGATTCCAAATAAATGGTCCAGGATGAGGTCTAACCCACTGACCATCTTTACCTCTCATTTTTTTATCTCTAATTTCGGTTAATTCACCAAATCTAGATTCGGAATAAGAAAAATTTATCGAAAAAATAAAAAAGATTAAAAGATTAAAAAAAAATTTTTTCATCTAACTATTAATTTCTTTACGATCTGGTGGAGTAATTTTATCAGATTGCTCATTAAGTAATTTACATGAATAGCCCAATCTTTTTAGATCAAGCTTTTCACATTTTTTTTTAGCCCAAATCTCATCATAATATACAATTGTTGGAATAGATTTTAAATCTTCGTATTTAAAACTACGATAAATTTTACCACTAGTTGGTGGTATTTTTTTTTCATAAATTCCATATTGTAATACTGCTCTTCCTATATTCCATGCTGTTTGACCCTCATAGTGAACATACTTTTTACCATCCATAAATACTTCGAAAAGTCCCTCGTTCTTTTCATGATCAGAAGGTCTACTATCCCATTTGGCATGAATTATAAAGTCAGTCCATTTGCCTGCTAATTTTTTTATTTGACTAGGGAAAGGTTTAATGAGTGTCCATTTTAATAAAACTGCGTCACAAACATTTACTTTAAATTTTACACCTCCATCACATCCATTTGTATCATCATTAAAAGCACCTGCAGAAGAACCAATATCAACTGATAAACCTTGAAAATTTGTAATCCTAATATTGAATATTGGTGGATATGGTCCTTGATCAGAATGAAACTGAAAAACTGTTAGACCATCTCTTGTAATTTCAAAATCTTTTGGAAGATAATATGAGAATGTATACCAATATTCTTGTTTATGTTTATAGCCCAAAGACTTTTTTTCGTTATGTCCCTGTCCAATTTCAAACCTATGTTTCGGGGGATTTCTAACACAATCTCTGTACTTGCCATTTTTATATATAAAACCACAGTCATCAATATGTAATTCAAATCTTTGAGCAGTTTTACCCCATCTTACTGGTTCTCCATCTTTTGCATGTACAATATTAAATCCATAGTCTAACCAACCATATTTTTTTTTAACCGCATTTTTATATGCTTCTTTATTAATTAGAGGTTTAAGTTTTAGGCCATTAACAGTTGTGTCTCCTTTTTTATGACCTAAGTTATAATTTTCAGATTTCATGATCATTTTTTTCATTTCTTTTAAATCTGCAAACGAAAATGATGGAATTAAAAATAATGTTAAAAAAATAACTAAAATTTTTTTCATTCAAATACTCCTACTTTTTTCTTTTTTTTACTTTTTCTAACTTCATCAAAATAAACAACTCTTGTTGGTATTTTTACTGGTTTATAAAAAGATTTACATTTATTGTATAATTGTACTGAAATATCATGTTTTATTTTTTTTGATTTTAAAGTGTAAAAAGCTGTATATTCATCATCAGTATTTCCTTTTTCTTCAAAACATTTTTCAATTACATCTATATTTTTATGATTTATATATCTAGTTATACCAGTGCTATAAATTCCAAATTTTTGATAAACATATTTTTCTGTTTTAGTTGGACCATTGTAATCATATTTAAGTTTATCGTTTACCCATAATTTAAAAAAACCATCATCTTTTTTTGACCACTTGGCATTTATTAAAATATCGTGCCATTTACCTTTCATATCATCATTACGGATTAGTCTTCTTTCATCATAATCATCGTCACCAATTGTTCTTATAATTGAATAACCACCTATAAGTTCCTTAAACATAAAGACAGGTGGTCCTCCTTGTTGATGAAATTGTCCGTAATTATTACTTAAAGGCCAAAGATTTTGATGTTCTTTTGGAAAATATAAAGACCATGAAAACCAATATTCTCCTTTAGACATTTTTTGACCTTTTTTATTAATTGAAAGTTCATGACGTTCTCTATCACCTTTACAGTCATTCCAACCACCCTCTTTATCTTGTCCACAATCTCCATCTCTAACTTCAAATCTAATCGATTGGCTTCCTGCTCTTACTGGATGACTATCTTTTTTGTTAACAACTTGCACCCCATAATCTTTAAAATATTTGCCTGTTAAACTTTTAGTTAATATTTTAAAACCTGAAGCAGTATCTTTGGGCAATTTAACTGTTGTTTCAGCATTAGAGTTACTGATAAAAAAAAAAGAGATTATAATTAATAATATTTTCATTTATCCTTTTTCTTTTAATTTCTTAATTTCTTAATTTCTTTATATTGTTTTTGTTCTTCTGCAGAATACTCGCTTAGATCAATTGCAAAACTAAAATTACAAAATAAAACTCCAACAAATAAGATCACTAAAATTTTTTTCATTATTTTATTTTTTCAATATCATGGATATTTAATAAAGATTTATCAAACTCATCCATATTTTCTCTTAAAGCTAAATTAGAAATCGAATAAATCATTATTAATAATAAAACCAGAGGTAGTGAAGTTACAATAGAGGCATTACTTTTTATGAGCAAAATATAAAAAACTATAAAAAAAGCTGAACGAATAAGAACTGATTTTCTAAATACACTTATGATTGCAAGAGAGTGTTTTAATAAATTAAAAAAACTCATCTTTGATGGACCGAAATATCTTCTTCCTCTAATAGATGGCATTGATAATAAGTCTTTTTCTATTTTTTTTAAGGAACCAGAAAAACTATTCCAAGTAGCTTTTTCATTCAACATTTTCTCAACAGTTGATTTTGATAAACAAGTAAAGTTACCAAACTTAATTGATTGACCTGTAAATCCTAAAGTTAAAATTTTATGAAATTGATAACAGGTTTTAAAAAAAAAACTTTCTAACCTTTTAGTTCGTTCACCAACAATAGTTTTATTTTCAGTTTGTTCTGCAAGTTGTATAAAATATTTAACTTCTTCAGGTCTGTCCTCTCCATCTCCATCCATTGGTATCACATAATTAAATTCTTTATTTTCATAGATATATTTAAGTCCTGAGGCAATACATCTTGCGTGACCTCTATTTTCTTTCATATTAATAATTTCTATAGAATTTATATTTTCAACGTTTGAATACGTATCTGTTATTTGTTGAGATGAAGCATCATTTACAATCATTATTGATACTTCTGAATTTAGATCTTTTAATTCAAGATTTATATTTTCAATTAATTTAGTTAACGACTCTCTATCATTATAAATTGGAATTAAAATTATGTATTTTTTCATATGTTATCTTGATCCAACACATACACTATCAAGACACATGTAATCTTTCAATTGATCAAGCTCATTTCTATCAACAGTTCCTATCCATTTTGGTCTAGATTTTAGATGATAAGATAAATTACCAGCATTCCATTCATCACCCATGACAACATTTATTGTCGAGCTAAATTGTTGATTCCAAGAATATTGAGTTTTAATAGCAATTCCTTTCCCAGGATAATCAGTTCTTTTGTCTTCTTTTGTAATTGAAACGTAAGCGTAAAGCATAGGAGATAAAAAAAATAAAAAAATAAATCCAAACATAAATGACTTTAACTTCTTAATATTAATTTGATCTTTCAACAAATAAACAAAAAGAGTTCCAAAAAATAAATAAAATGGTGTCATCCACATTGTTCTAATTTTTGAACCAGTAATTATAGAAGTTAAAAACATTAAAATAATGGGTAAAAAATTAATTGCTATTAGGAAAAGTAATTTCTTATCTTTTAAATCAAATTTTGTTTTTACTTTTTTAACTAATAGTAAGATTAAAAATATAAATGGAATTAAAATTCCAATTTGTTTAGCAAGTAAAATTATTGGATATTTTATATGATCAATTAAACCAGATTGTTCTAATCCAGTTCTAGCAAGTCCATAAGTTATAGTAATAAATTCATTATTATTTAACCAAATTAAGTGGGGCACTAATACAATTAGAAATACTTCTACAGTTATTAAATATTTAAAATCAAACTTTCTTTCTTTTTTAATAAAAATTAAATAAATAAATAAAAGATCTATTGAAGCCAAAAGATAAACAAATAAATATTTCGATAAAAATCCAATTGCTGCAAATAATCCAACTAAAAAACAATCTAAAAATTTTATTTCTTTGCTATTAAAAATTTTCCATGAAAAATATACTGTTAACGACCAAAATGGTAATTGACATACATTTACATTAAATTCAGGTGTCGTAAAATTATAAAAATATATAGACTCAATTAATAAAACTGAGATTAAACTTAATAAATTATTTTTTAAAATTTCTTTTGAAAATTTAAAAACGTAGTAAAAAGAGATAATTACAAAAATTTGGCTAAGCAGATAATAAGCCCAGTCTTGAGCGCCAAAAATTTGATAAAATAATTCTGGAAAAAAAGCACTCATTGGAGGATGTTTGTTAAAACCCCAATCTAGGTTACTTCCCCACGCTAAAGCCTCAATAGTATCGAGTGGTAAATTATTATTTGTTAAAGATGGAACTAATGTCCAAAAAATTAAGTGAGCTGTAATAAAAATATAAAAAACATTATTTATATTCTTAGTATAATTAGTCATTTATAAATATTTATATTAATTAAGCTTGCTTGACACCCCTAATTTGCTGAATATACTCCGTAAATTCAAATTTTAACTATGCCAAAGACTGTTAAAACTAAAAAAAAAGTTTCAAAAGCAAAAACTACAGTTTCAAAACCAAAAGCTAAGGTTTCAAAACCAAAAGCTAAGGTTTCAAAACCAAAAGCTAAAGCTGTAAGTAAAACAAAAATAGTTGCTAAGGGACCTATCAAAATTTCAAAAACGTATATTCCAAAAGATACTGAAAAGTATATGTGTGAGAAGCATAAAGTTTTTTTTAGAATGAAATTAACTGAATGGAAAAAAGAATTAGTTAAGGCTAATAATGAAGCGCTTTATAATGGTAGTATGGATGATAATAGTATCTCAGCAGATGTGGTGGATCAAGCGAGTTCATACACAGATAAAAATGTAGAAATGAAAGCAATTAACAGACAAATTAAATTGATTTCAGAAATTGATAAAGCCTTAGCAAGAATTAGAGAAGATATTTATGGTTATTGTCTAGATACTGCAGAGCCAATTGGATTAAAAAGATTAATGGCAAGACCTGTTGCAAAATATACAATTGCTGCACAAGAAAAGCATGAAAAAAATGAAAAAGTTCATGCAGATGATTAAAAAAAGTGAAAAAAAAACCTAAACAAAATTCAATTTCATTTCTTTTTGCTAAAAAACATATCTATATTTATTATCCTATCATTTGGATAATTCTGTTATTATATTTGTTTACTAGATGGATAAAAAATTAATACTAATCGTTGTTATTGTCTTAGCAATAGAATTGTCAGGTAACGGTATTTTGACTTCTTTATACAAATTACTTGGTAATTAATAATCTAAAGTGATTTTTTAATTCGCATCTAAAACAGCGTGTAAAAATTGCTTAGTTCTTTCGTTTTGTGGATTGCCAAATAATTGTTCTGGTGGACCTTGCTCAAATATTTTACCCTCATTAAAAAAGCATACTCTATCTGATATTTCTCGTGCAAATCCCATTTGGTGAGTCACCATAATCATTGTTAAATTATGTTCTTTGTTTAAAGATCTTATTACATTTAAAACTTCACCTACTACTTCTGGATCTAATGCTGATGTGATTTCGTCTAATAACATAACTTTGGGTCTCATTGCTAATGCTCTTGCAATTGCAACCCGTTGTTGCTGACCTCCTGAAAGTCTACTTGGGTGCTCATCTTTTTTATCAGATAAGCCAACTAATTCTAATAAATCAAGTGCTCTTTGCTCTGCTTCATCTTTTTTCATACCCAAAACTTCTACTGGCGCTTCAACACAGTTTTGTAAAGCTGTCATATGAGGAAAAAGATTAAATTGCTGAAATACCATTCCTATTTTAGATCTTCTCTCCCTTAAATATTTTTCACTAGCCCCAACTAATTGGCCATTAACTTCCATATGAGTCAAAGGTTCGTTTTCGAGATGTATAACTCCTTGATTAATTTTTTCTAAAGTCATCAAAACTCTTAAGACAGTAGTTTTTCCAGAACCAGATGGACCAATTATGGACACCATCTCATTTTTCTTAATTTCTAAGTTTAATTTATCTAAAACAACTAGATCACCATATTGTTTAGTAACATCTGAAAAATTAACTATGATATCTGATGAATTTTTTTCCATATTAAAGTTGCTCTTTTTTTATTTTTCCTTGCGCTAAATTAACATTTTTTTCAATTTTTCTAATCCATATTGCTGCAGGAATTGATAACATTAAAAATATTAATCCTACTATAGTATATGGTTCTAAATAACGGTAGTGATAACCTCCAACAGCAGTTGCTGCATGAAATAGTTCTGCGACACCTATGGTTGATAATAATGGAGTGTCTTTGAAAATTCCTACTAAATAATTTCCCATTCCTGGAATAGCTATTGGAAATGCCTGAGGTAAAACAATTTTTCTATAAGTATAAAATGTTGAAAAATTTAAAGCTCTACATGCTTCCCATTGAGATTTAGGTACACCCTCCAATGCTCCCCTGTAAACTTCTGACAAATAAGTTCCAAAATGTAGACCAATTGTTATCATTCCACATACCCATGCAGATAAAGTAATACCAAATTGAGGTAGCACGAAATAAACAAAGAATAATTGAATAAGTAAAGGTGTTGACCTAATAAATTCAACAATTTCTCTATTGATCATATTAACTATCTTTATTGGAGTTCTTTGACCTAATAAAAATAACAAACCAACAATTGCTGCAATAGCATAACCAATTCCAGCAGCTAAAATTGTATTAAGAGTTGCCCATAACATCTGAGGTAATATCTCAATTGCAAAATCCCATCTCCATTCTGCATTCATTTTATTTTATTTCCTTTCCAACTTTTCTTGCAGCTAAAACTTCCAACCAACGTAAAAATGGAACAAGAAAAAATCTTGAAATTATATAATAAATCAAAAGTGCAGTTCCAAAACATTGAGCTGAAAGCCAAGTAATAGAATTTATTTGTTTAGCTTCGAATGTTAAGTCAACTACTGTTACTAAAGCAACTAACGCTGTTGCTTTTAAAAGTTCTACTGTCAAATTTGCAGCAGGTGGTAATATAATTGGAAATATTTGAGGTATAATTATTTTTCTCATTCTTTTAGCGGGGGTAAAGTTAAGAGCAAAAGCCCCTTCCCACTGTCCTTTTGGAACTGCTAAAACTCCACCTCTAACAATCTCTGCTCCATAAGCTCCAAAATTCATACCTATTGCAACAACTCCTGCTGTAAAAGCTTCAAGCGTTAAGCCAAAAAAAGGTAACACATAATAAAACCAAAATAATTGAACTAATAAAGATGTCCCTCTAAAAAATTCAATATAAACTGTTGCTGTTCCTTGAATGATTGGATTTTTTGATAAACGCATTAATCCAAAAATTAATGAAATAATCACATAAAGAATAGTTGCACAAATTAACACTTTAATTGTTGTAACAGTCCCCAGTAACATGGTTGGACCATGTTCAGACAAAAATGCAAAATAGCTCACTTTTAAACCTTTATGATTAAAAAAAAATCAGGCGACTAAATTTTGTCGCCTGATTAAATTAAAAGTTAATATTTTTATTTAGTAGAACAAGCCCACTCAGTTGTCATTTCTGGAGGAGGTAATTGAGCTCTATCATAGCCATACTTACCAGCTCTTTCTAACATTTTTTCTGGGTTTGCCATTACTCTTGCTAATGCAGCATTAAAGTTTTCTCTAAACTCATTGTCAGTTTTTCTAAAACCGATACCAACTACGTTTACAGTTTCCATAGGCATCAACTTAGGATCAGTAACTTCAAATGCGCCACCTGTTTTTTCTTCATGCTCTTTTGCACCAAAAAAAGTTTGAACAGCAACATCAGCTCTACCTGCTTTCATAGCAGCTAAAATTCCAACTTCACCTTCTACTAATAACATTTGGCTATCTGGTACACCAAATTTTTTAGCAGCTTCAACTGTGTTGAAACCAGCTCCAGTTACAAGTTTTGCTCCTGTGCTAATTACATCAGCATAATTATTAATATTTTTAGGATTTCCTTTTGGTACTAACATCGCATCACCAAAAACACCTATTGGGTCTGAGAAATTGATGTTTGCACATCTACTTTTTAAAATGTACATACCACCAGTAATCATATCTGATCTATTAGCATTAATTCCAGGAATTAATCCTGACCATTCAAATACTTTTGTTTCATGTTCAGTAATGCCCATTTCTTCAAGAACTGTCAAAGCAATCATGTTTACAAAACCTAAAGCTTCACCATTATCTCCAGCGTAAGCCCACGGTACTGCAGTACCAAAACCAAGTCTTAACTTGTGGCCATCTTTTAGTCTGTCAGTTAATGTTGCCGCATTAACAGATGAAATACTGAAAAGAATTACAAGAAAAACTGAAATCGATTTAATTAATTTATTCATTATCTTTCTCCTCTTTGTTTAATAATGATTTAGGTTAACAAGATTTCTGATTTGATGCAAATAAACTTCTAAGTAAAGATCAACTTATAATTGAATCTTAGGTTAAATATTTATTTTGTCTTTAATATTAATTTCACCATCATCTAGTGCTGTTAAATAAATTCCCATATCAAAATGATTATAAGTTTTTTTTAATGATTGAAGTAAATTAAAAGAATTATCATCTGTTTGAGGTTTTAAATTAATTGCAACACATCGTGGAATATTTTTTTCAACTTTAAACGAGACATTGTTTATTTTAATAGTTTTTCCAATCCATTCCCTTTCTTTCCAAGGATCTATTCCATCAATACAAATATTTCCTCTAAATATTGAAGTCTCAATCTTCTTATTAACCTTCTTTTCAAAATCAATGATACTTTGAATATTTAAGAGTGAAACAGAATTCACAAAATTAACTTTTTTTGAAATAGAGGTGTCAAAAAAAGGAAAATCATCATTTTTCATTAGAGTTAATGGTTGCTTTAAAGAACTTTCTAATTCTGAAATTTTATTTGAAAGCGCTTCTCTTTCACTTGATTGATTTATATCAATAGACAAAATCTCTTTGTCTTTAAGGGTTAATGTAAGTTTTTCGTCTTTAAATATAAAATTATATTTATTCAAAGCTGGTGAATTTTTAAGAGTTAAGACTTTATTCCACTTACCCTTTCTTTCCTCTGGACTTTTTTCAAACAATTTAGCTTGTTTTACATCTAAGTCTTTAGCAAATGCAAAAATTCTATCATTAATAATTCCAATATCTTTTTTAATTTCACATTTTTCAATTGTCTGAAATGATACAGATTTAACTGGGCAGTAATTTATTGAAGAAATAATGGCGCTCATATAAAGTTTTTAAAATAATATGACTTATCTTTCACCAAATCAACTTAAACAATACGAAGATGAAGGTTTTGTTTCTCCCATAAATATTTTTTCAAAAGATAAGGCAAAAAAAATAAGAAACGAAATTGAATTAATAGAAAAAAAAATACCTGAAGAATTAGAAAAATCAGGAAGATATAACGCTCATTTAATTTCACCTTTGTTAGATGAGGTTACACATAATTCTAAAATATTAGATGCTGTTCAAAGTTTAATTGGTAAAAATATACTAGTATGTGGAACAACTCTTTTTATAAAAAATCCAAATGAAAAAGGTTTTGTAAGTTATCATCAAGATGCAAAGTATATAGGTTTAGAGCCACTTAATTGGGTAACAGCTTGGGTTGCGATAACAGATTCAAACGAACATAACGGATGTATGAGAATGTGGTCTGGCTCGCATAAAGACAATCTTAAAGATCATGATCAAAAATTTAATGAAGGAAATTTATTAACTAGAGGTCAAACTGTAAGTAATGTTCCAAAAGAAAAGACTACCCCTCTAGTACTTGAGGCTGGTCAAATGTCTTTACACCACCCTAAAGTTATTCATGGTTCAGATTTAAATAAAAGTGATGATCGAAGAATAGGTTTTGTTATTCAAAGCTATATTGGAACTAACGTTAAACAAGTATTAGGAAAAAATAGTGTTCAAATTGCTAGAGGAAAAGACAATTTTAATTTTCACGAAATAATTGGAAGACCTAAAGTATTGATGGATAAAAATGATCTTGAAATAAAAAAACAAGAAAATGATAATCTTCAAGAAATTTTCTATAAAGGTTCCTCAAAAAAAGGAACTTATTAGTTTATGAGACAATCTTTAAATTTAGCTGTATTAGGAATTGATCATGGACATATATTCGACATGTTAGATGAAATGATTAAAGAAGGTTGCAATTGTAATCATTTTTGGACAGAAGGCTCACCATTAACATTAAAGGAATTCAATAATAAATATCCAGATATAAAAAGAATAGAAAATAAAAGTGAAATTCTAGAAAACGATAAAATTGATATGATTTTAATATCTTCTATTCCTAAAGACAGAGCGAATCTTTCCATTGAAGCTTTAAAATCAGGTAAAGACGTAATGGTTGATAAACCAGGATGTACAACTTTAGATCAATTAGAAAATTTAAAACAGACAGTAAAAGAAACAGGCAAAATCTGGTCAGTAAATTTCTCTGAAAGATTTCATGTAGCTGCTGTTGCTAAAGCTGAGGAATTAGTTGCTGAAGGCAAAATTGGAAAAGTAAAACAAACAATGGGCACTGGCCCACATAGACAAGGAAATTACGAAAGACCAGACTGGTTCTACGATCGCGAAAGTTATGGTGGAGTTATCACTGATATAGGTTCACACCAAATTCATCAATTTTTAGTATTTACAAATTCTAATGAAGCTAAAATTACCCACGCATTAGTAGAAAATACTACTAAAAAAGAATTTCCTGGTTTTCAAGATTTTGGTGAAGTCAATCTTACTGGAAATGGTGGACACGGATACATTCGTTTAGATTGGTTTACTCCAGATGCACTACCTACTTGGGGAGATGGAAGATTATTTATTTTAGGAGATAAAGGTTTTATTGAAATTAGAAAATACACTGATCTAGAGAAATCTAACTCTGGAAATCATTTATATTATGCAAATAATGAAGAAGTAAAACATATAGATTGTAATGAAGTTAAACTTCCATATTTTAGAAACTTAATTGAGGATGTATTGAATAGATCTGAGACAGCTTGCCCACAAGATCTGACCTATTTAACAATGGAGCTTGCAATTAAAGCTCAAGAGATAGCTGAAAAAAAATGAGTAAATATCAAGTAGCAATAATTGGAACTAATATTGGAGCTAAACATTATGAAGATTTTCAAAAAGTTTCTGATAGATTTAATGTGCATACAATTTGTGGGCTCACAAAAGAGTCTATCGATAATATAATACCACCAAACTCTAAAATTAATGTGTCTCTCAATTTTGAAGATGTATTAAAAATAAAAGAGATAGATATTATCGATATTTGTCTGCCTCCTCACTTACATTTTTCTGCCTGTAAAAAATCACTTGAGGCAGGTAAACATGTTATTTGTGAAAAACCTCTGGTTTCAAGTCTTCAAGAATTAGATAATCTTAAAAAAATTAGCAATGAAACTGGTAAAACAATATTTCCAGTTTTTCAGTATAGATATGGTCCAGGATTTTCAAAATTAAAAGCACTAATTAAATCTGGTTTAGCTGGCAAACCTTTGGTTGCATCATTGGAGACTCACTGGAATAGAGGAAAAGAATATTATTCAAAAGCTTGGAGAGGAACTTGGAAAGGTGAACAAGGTGGAGCAATTTTGAGTCATTCAATTCATATACATGATCTTATCAGTATGATATTTGGACCAGTTTCAAATGTATTTGCAAAATTAACAACTAGAGTAAATAATATAGAAGTAGAAGACTGCGCAGCTCTCTCCATTGAAATGGGTAATGGTGCGTTAGTTACCAGTTCTATTACATTAGGTGCAGCAGAAGATGTTAGTAGAATAAAAATTTGTTTTAATAATTTAACTATAGAATCTGGTGGTTCACCCGACAAACCTTATAATCCAGCTGATGATGAATGGAAATTCTTAGCAAGAGAGCCCATCACACAAAATCATGTTGATGAAGTTTTGTCTAAAGTTGAATTAACAAAATCTTGGTATGCAGGAATGTTTGATGAAATTGGAAAAAAATTAGATGGGTTTAATAGTGATGAGGTTACTTTATTAGATGCGCGAGAATCTTTAGAATTTGTCACAGCAGTTTACAGTTCTTCACGAAAAGGAAAAAATATATATCTTCCAATAGGAAAAGATAATCCACTGTATAATTCTTGGTTACCAAATTAAATAAGCTCTGGAATTTTTGAATCTTTATCCATAAAGCTATATCCTTTAATCACAGCATCCCGGTCAGCAATTTCCAAATACCATCTTGATAAATTTTGATAATTTTTTAGACCAATGTCGTGTATTGGATGTCGTGCAATCCAAGGCCAAGTAGCAATATCCGCTATTGTATAATTTTCACCAGCTAAATATTTAGACTCCTTTAATCTAGCATCTAATTCTTGATAAATTCTTTTTGTGATTTTAAAATATCTTTCTTCACCAAATTTACTTTTTCCAGGATTATAATAGTGAAACTGATGATGTTGACCAATCATTGGTCCTATGGTTCCCATTTGAGCCATTAGCCACTGATTAATTTTTAATCTATCCTTCTGGTCATAAAATCTTCTACTTTTTTCGGCTAGATAAATTAAAATCGCACCAGACTCAAAAATACTCTCATTATTTTCATGATCAGTGATCACAGGAATTTTGCTAAAAGGACTTATTTTAATAAATTGTGGTTTGAATTGATCATTATTACCTATATCTATTTTAGTTACTTTATAATTAAAGCTTATTTCTTCAAGCATTATAGAGATTTTCTTGCCATTTGGAGTGTCGGCAGAAAAAAGTTCTATCACTTTTTAACACCAAGTCTTTCTTGAGCGGCTTTTGAGGTAGTTGTAAATTCAAATCTTAATTTTTCATCAGGTTTTGCATATTTAAAACAACCTCTTGCAGCTAATGCCCCTTCATGAAAACCTGAAAGAATTAATTTTAATTTACCTGGATACGAACAAATGTCTCCAATAGCAAATATGCCATCAATATTTGTCTCAAAATTCTCTGTATTAACTTCAACTGTTTTTTTGTTAATATTTAGTCCCCAATCTAATATGGGTCCTAATTGCATAATTAAACCAAAGAAACCAAGAACATAATCTGTTTTAAATTCTTTTGTTTCTCCATCATCATGTTTAATTTTAACTGTATTGATATTTTTGTCTCCTAAAACTGAGTCTATTTGATATTTTGTGAATAAATTTAATTTTCCTTGATCATTAAGCTCTTTAACTTTTTGAACACTAGACTCTGCTCCACTAAAACCATCTCTTCTATGAATTAGATTTACTTTGGATGTGTTTGATAATTCTATCGCCCAATCTAATGCAGAGTCTCCCCCACCAAAAATTGAAACAGTTTTGTCTTTAAAAATTGTCTTATCTTTAATGGAATAAAATAAAGAACTTCCTTCAAATTTTTCGCACTCTTTTAATGGGAATTTTCTAGGCTCGAAGGATCCAACTCCACCAGCAATTACAATGCTTGCTACATCAAACTCTTGGCTACCACTTGTTTTAACATACCATCGATTTTCAACTTTTTTAAGTTCCTCTACTCTTTCATTTAAATGAAATTTAACATTGAAGGGTTTAATTTGTTGCAGAAGGTTATTAGTTAATTCTTCACCGGTGCATTCAGGCACCGCTGGAATATCGTAAATTGGTTTGTCTGGATAAAGTTCAATACATTGACCCCCTACTTTATCAAGATTATCAACTATCTCGCAACTTAATCCGATGATTCCTAATTGATGAGCACAAAATAAACCTGTTGGCCCTGCTCCAATTATCAATACATCTGTTTTATTCATTTAAGCTTGCTTTGATGGAATGTTAACTACTAGACCATCTATTTCATCAGATACAGTTAACTGACAACTCAATCTACTATTCTGTTTTGGTTCAAATGCCATATCTAACATATCTTCCTCACCGTCTTCTTTTACTGGTAATTTATCCAACCACTCTTCATTGACATAAACATGACATGTAGCACATGCCATTCCTCCTCCACAATCAGCATCAATTCCTGGAATATCATTTTGAACTGCACCTTCCATAACGGTTAGTCCATTTTGAACATCGATTGTATGGGTTTTACTATCGTGGGTATTATATGTAATTTTTGCCATGCGTTATATATAAGTTCTTATTTAAATTGAGCAAGTATGTAAAAACAAACTTGGTCAGTTTTATGCATTTTGTGGTTCAGGGACATCCTTCTTAAAAAAATAGCTAGAGTCTTCCGCTTGTTTCATTATAGCTGGTAAAATTTCCTTGTAAGCTTCAATTAAACCATCATTTGTTCTTGGTAATTGATCCTTAATATGATGATGAAGTTTATCTAAGTTATAAGATGGAACCGTTGGAAACATGTGATGAGTTACATGATATTCCATTTTCCAATATAAAAAGCTTAAAACAGGATTTAAATACATTTCTCTCGTTGTGTACCTATGATCTTTAATATTTCTTGCAAGTCCTGCATGCTGAGTAAAAGAAACAAGTTTATGTAAAGTTCTTCCATAATATTTTGGTAATAAAAACAATAATACTGGCAACCAGGATGCGGCTAGTATTGACCACATAATAGTTGCTATCCAAATCGCAACAAAAATTCTTGAATTTAAAATTACTTTTGGTTGTGCATTTTCAGGAATACAGTCTTGCATTACTTTTGTTTTTATACCCAATGCATGTTGAATAATTTCATAGGCTATACTTTTTTTAAAATAAATAAGTTCCATAAAAGGAATTAAATTCATTAATAAATTTTTTGGAGTTTCCTTTAAATTATTTCCATATTCAATTTCATGATCAAATGGATTGTCTGTGGAATATGTATTTCCGTGATGAACGAAATGTGTGTATCTCCATCTTACTGGTTCAAAATTAGAAAGATATGAAGAAATATAGTAAAAAAATTCATTTAAAGATTTTGATTGAAAAGCAGTTTTGTGACCTGTCTCATGCCATAATGGATTTGAAAAACCATAAATATTTCCGTAAACCAAAAACCAAAAAGCTGACCACCATGCGCCCCAAGTTATATATGCCAAAACACCTGTAACTAATAATAATCCAAAAAAAACTGAAACATGTTGAAGCCCCTTGATGTCAGATTTTTTTGAAAGCTCTTTAAGAACTTCAATATCTACTTTACACTTGTGCCATTTATCAAGCTTTACATCCATGACTTAAATTATTGCAGGCAAAAAAAAAGGGCAAGTACAAAAATGTACCTGCCCTTAATTTAAAATTTAAGTAAAACTACTTAGCTCTTCTTCCACCTGCACTAGTTGCAGCAGCCCAAATTACTAGACCAAATGCAATTTTGTTGATGAAATCAGCTAAGTTGTAAACAACGTTAAGTGACTCAGCATCTACACCACCTGTTAAGTAACCAAATACATAACCTAATGGATAGATTGCCCAACCTACTGTAACAATCATTCTCATTGCACCAAAAGCAGTTACAAGAGCCTTGTTTCCACTTTTTGCTGCAGCTTTTCCAGCTTCACCTGAGAATACTTCATAAAGAATGTATACCCAACCTGCCATACCAATAATGAAACCAAGTGTAGCATTAATATATCCTGCTTCACCTAAGTATCCACCTACTAGCATAACAACTGAACCAATTAACAATCTCCAGAACATACCTGAATTTGCTTTACCAATAGCTGCTAGAATTAAGTAAAATTCTACCATCTGTAATGGTACAGTGATTAACCAGTCAATGTATCTGTAAACAGTAGGTGAATCACCTGTGCTTACCCATACTTCTCTCATGTACATATAGTGAATGAAAGCAATACCAGTTACTAGACCAGCAACAATTACTGATGTTCTCCAGCCTGATGCGACGTTTCCTGCTTCCATGAAAAAGAAAGCAGTAGCTGCTAACATTCCCATAGATATAACCCAAAACGAAATCCCAACGAAATCGTCTTGTGCTAACATGGCGTCTGCGTTTGCAACACCTGTAACTCCCATTAGGGCTACAGCTGTAAGCGCAAACAGTTTAAGTTTTTTCATAAAAAACTCCCTCTTTAGTTAGTTTTTATTTTTTAGTTTATATAAACTAGACTTTGGTTTCCCAAAGCCAAGATGGTCGTTAGATAGCAAATAAAATTAGATAAATGAAGACTTAATTGCGACTTATTCTCATTGATTTTACTTATTTTTTAAAATTAAATACAATTTTTAATTTAAAAACCAATAAAATTTACAAAAACGAATCAAATATAATGTCAGAAAAGTTTAACGAAATTTATCAACAATCTATTAAAAATCCTGAGAATTTTTGGCAAGAAGCATCTAATGATATCTTTTGGTTCAAAAAACCCACTAAAATTTTAAATAAATCAAACCCTCCTTTCTATAAATGGTTTGAAGATGGAGTAACAAACACTTGTTACAACGCATTAGATATTCATATTGACCAAGGAAGAGGACAAAATACTGCATTAATTTATGATAGCCCCATTACTGGAAACAAAAGTCAGCATACCTACGAAGAACTTCGAGCAAAAGTTTCAAAATTTGCAGGAGCACTTAAAGATCAAGGCATTATCAAAGGTGATCGAGTAATCATCTACATGCCAATGATCCCAGAAGCCGTTATTGCTATGCTAGCATGTGCTAGAATTGGCGCAATTCATTCAGTAGTCTTTGGTGGCTTTGCATCAAATGAACTTGCTAGTCGAATAGATGATAGCAAAGCGAAATTATTGGTTACTGCTTCATGTGGTTTTGAACCTGGAAGAACAGTAGAATACAAACCTTTAGTGGATGAAGCAGTTAAACTTGCAAATCATAAAATTGAGAAAATGATATTGTTCCAAAGACCTGGTCACGAAGTAAAATTAAATGCTCCAATTGAAGTAAGTTGGGATGAAGTAACATCAAATGCTAAAGATGCTGATTGTGTAGAAATGAACTCAAATGAATTTGTTTATATTTTGTATACTTCAGGCACAACAGGAACTCCCAAAGGAATAGTTAGAGATATTGGGGGTCACATAGTTGCACTAAAATGGACTATGAAAAATATCTATAACATTGATACTGGAGATATTTGGTGGTCAGCAAGTGATATAGGTTGGATAGTTGGTCACTCTTATATTGTTTACGCTCCTTTATTTAAAGGATGTACTACTGTTCTATTTGAGGGAAAACCTGTCGGCACTCCTGATGCAGGAGCTTTTTGGAAAATCATATCAGACTATAAAGTAAAATCTCTTTTTACAGCCCCTACTGCTTTTAGAGCAATTAAAAAGGAAGATCCTGGAGGTAAATTTTTTTCAAAATATGATTTAAGTAGTTTTGAAAGCTTATTTCTTGCAGGTGAAAGAGCAGACCCTGATACAATTAAATGGGCTGAAAATTTACTTCAAGTTCCAGTAATTGATCACTGGTGGCAAACCGAAACGAGTTGGGCGATTAGCTCAAATTGTACTGGTATAGAGATGATGAAAACTAAATATGGTTCAGCTTGCAAAGCAGTACCTGGTTATGACGTTAAAATTATAAAACCAGATCAAACTTTAGCAGAACCTAATGAAATGGGAGATATAGTAGTTAAACTTCCACTTCCGCCTGGAACTTTTCCAACATTATGGAATGCTGATCAACGATATAAAGAGAATTATATGACTAGCTACGAAGGATATTACCAAACTTATGATGCAGGTCACATTGATGAGGATGGTTATATTTGGATTATGTCTAGAACAGATGATATTATCAATGTTGCAGGGCACAGATTATCAACAGGTGCAATTGAAGAAGTATTATCAGAACATCAATCAGTTGCTGAGTGTGCAGTGCTTGGTATTGCTGACAAATTAAAAGGGCAATTACCTATTGGACTTGTAGTCTTAAAATCTGGAGTAGATAAAGATAAAGAAACAATTTCAAAAGAATGTGTGCAAATGGTTAGAAATAAAATTGGCCCAGTTGCTGCATTTAAAGTGGTTATTGTTATCAAAAGACTTCCAAAAACAAGATCAGGAAAAATTTTAAGAGGAACAATTAGAAAAATTGCAGATAATGTTGAATATAAAATACCACCAACAATTGACGATCCGGCAATTTTAACTGAGATTAAGGAAGATTTAATTCAACATAAAATTTTAAATAATGGTTAAAACATATTTATTTCTTGCGGGTGCAGTATTTTTTGAAGTTGCTGGTACAATGTTATTACCTGTAACTCAAAATTTTACAAAACTAATCCCAACAGCTGCTCTTGCATTCTTTTATCTATGTGCTTTCTATCTGTTAACTTTTGTAGCAGATAAGATTCCTATAGCTATTATGTATGCAACGTGGAGTGGTTTAGGAATATTTACTATTGCAATTCTTGGCTATATATTTTTTAAACAAACTCTAACTTGGCAAGCTGTTTTGGGATTATTTTTGATTGTGATTGGAGTAATTCTTGTGAATAGTTTTACAGTAAAAATTAATTAATCTTTGATATAAAATCTTTTAGAATTAAAAAGTAATCAACAATATCTTTATTAATCAATTTTTCATTTGACTTATGGCCTTCTGAGCCAGTTCCTGGACCAATATTAATTATATTTACATTATCATCTGCAAAATATCTTCCATCACTCACACCTATTGAGGATAAAAATTTGGCTTTTCTTTTAGTGATTAATTTTTTTGATTTTGAAAGTTCTGTTAAATAAAAATTAGATTTATTTGACTTAAATGGATTGGTTCCAGTTAAAAATTTTATTTGAGCTGAATTATCAATTCTCATAATAAATTTCTTTATTTCACTAAAAGACTTTTTAATATTTTCTTTATGTGTAATTCTTCTATCAATAACAATTTTAGTTTTATAAGGAACTACATTAACGTTCTCACCACCATTTATTATTCCAACATTAATTGTCGATTTATGCACACCAACATTATATTTTTTTAATATTTTTTTATAATTAAGGTTTAAAGAATTTATTATCTTTGATGATTTTTCAATAGAATTTAAACCCTTATGAGGTTCTCCTGCATGTGAGGTTTTTCCAAAAACTTCAACCTCAATCCAAAAAACTCCTCTTTCCTCTATCACAAAGTCATTATTGGTTGGGGCTCCAAGAACTAGTGTATGCGGTTTAATTTTCTTAGTTTTTCTTAAATACTGAGTGCCATCTGGGCCTAAATTTTCCTCATCTGTAACAAAAGTAAAGTCAATATTACTTTTTAAATTAGGAAATAACTTTTTTAAATTTTTTGCTAAATATAAATGAACTGCAGCACTTCCTTTACAATTTACCGCTCCAAGACCATAAGAAAATTTGTTTTCAATTTTTAAATTATAGGGATTAGATTTCCATTCACTTATAATAGGTCGGACTGTATCTATATGAGAATTGAAAACTAACGATTTTTTTGATGATTTGTGATTAGAGGCTACAATATTTATTTTTTCCTTATCAACACCAAATGATTTAACAGATAAACTTGATTTTTTTAGATAATTTTTTACATAATTTGAGAATAATCTACTACTTCCTGGTGGATAGCATGTGTCTATTTTAACAATATCTTTTAAGATATTTAACAATTCTTTTTCAATTTGATTTTTCATTTAAGATTAAAAAGTTCTTTAGAGTTAATTTTAATCATATATTCAATTTCTTTTTTTGAGAACCCTAATTTTTGAATATGATTTATAAACTTAGAAAAACCAATATGTGGTTTTGGTAAAATTGAAACTCCACAATCACTTGAAAGAATAACATTTTTTGGTCCTGCTGTTTTTATTAATATCTTTAGTAATTTTTCATTTGTTCCTTGGATTTTATGCTTTTCACCATCAACATGTGTTAAGGGTATATCTGTAGCTTTTGATATAAAAAAATACGAAAACTCAAATTTAACATTATATTTTTTTAGCTCGGTGATTGTATTTAAATTAAAAGTATTTGATGGTACTAGAATTTTTTTGACACCATTTTTTTTTGCACATTTTATAAGATTGATTGTTTCTCTTGCAGATAAATGGCCAGTATTTAATACAATATTTTTTTGTGCAATCAGTTTTAATATTTTTATTGTTTCAAGAGTTGGCCCTTTATCAGGTACATAAAAACAATTTTTAATATAATTTTTTTTTCTTTTTTCTAACTTTGCAATATGTCTTGTGTGGTGAGTTGGGAAAGAAATGAATTTTGCACCATCATTATTAAAATAACTATAGTTTAAAGCTATTTTTGCATTCTCAAAATTTACTCCGCCAGATGGTGGTTCCATGATTAAACCTCCAAAAACTTTTAACTTTAATTTTGGAAAGCTTTTTTTTACTAATGATGCATAGCCAGAGGTATTTGAAAAATTATCCATTAAACCTATAGCGTACATTCTGTTTTGTTCAGCTTTTTTTATTACTTCGAATATATCTGTGCTTCTCTTATTAATATGAGGACAACAGTGAATGTGGTTATCAATTGTTCCTTCGAGTATTTTTATTGTCATTTATCCTTTAAAATTTTACTAACAAAATCTAAGGTTCTTTTTTCTTTAGGATTTTCAAATATGATCTTAGGCTCATTTATTTCTATTATCGAACCATTATCCATAAATACTACTCTACTTGAAACCTCTTTAACAAAACTCATTTCATGAGAGACAATTAACATGGTCATTCCTTCTGCAGCCAATATTCTTATAGCATCAAGCACTTCTTGGACTAGTTCAGGATCTAATGCTGACGTTACCTCATCAAGCAAAAGAATTTCTGGATTCAAACACAAGGCTCTAGCAATTGCCACTCTTTGCTGTTGTCCGCCCGATAATTCGTCTGGATAGGATTTAAGTTTATCCTTAAGTCCAACTTTTTCTAAAAGACTCACTGCTTGATCTTCAACTTCTTTTTGATTTCTTTTTTGAATTTTTGTTGGTGCAATACAAACATTTTTTAATACATTCATATTTTGAAAAAGATTATATTGCTGAAAAACGATAGCGATTTGCTCTCTAATTTTTCTTAAATCAGTCTTATTAGTATAATTTACTTGATTATTATTTAGAGTTACTTCTCCTGATTTTGGAGTTAATAGCCCTACAAGCATTTTTAATAAACTACTTTTTCCTGATCCAGATGGACCTATCAGGCTTAGTATTTCACCTTTTTCAACATTTAAATTTATGTCTTTTAAAACATGAAGCTTATCGTAATAAGCATTTAAAGATTTAATTTCTATTTGCGACAAGTTTCTTCTCCATATATTTTCCAAACCTATCTAAAGGAAACGATAAAATAAAATATAAAATTAAAATAGTTCCAAATGATAGTAAAGGTGAAAAACCTTTATTGTTTAAAATTTTAGCTGCGAATGTTAATTCCATTACCCCTATTTGTGATGCCAATGCGGTATCTTTTATAAACATTATAAAAAAACTAAAAGCTGGAGGTAAGATAACTTTCCATGCTTGAGGAAAAATTACTTCTTTGAGAACTTGAAAATAAGAGAAGTTCATTGCCTCAGCAGCATCCCATTGAGTTTGATTTATAGACTCAATTCCACTTCTTATTATTTCTCCAATGTAGGCTGTAGCAATCAAACAAACAGTAATTGTAGCAATTAAAAATAAATTATCTGATACCTTTAAAATTTGAAAAACATAAAACATTAATAATAAAGAAACTAAAAAAGGAACTCTTCTAAATATCTCAGTATAAATTACGATAAAAAATCTAAGTGGTAACAATAAAATACTTTTTGTTTTTCTAAATATTGCTAATAAGCCACCAACACTAAAACCTACCAAACAACCAATCGCTGTAAGCAAAAAAGTAACTCCCATTGCCTTACCAAGAAATATAATATTCCAGATGGTAAAAAAGCTTGGTATCTCCTCTAAAAGTCTTTCCATTATTGAATTATCCTCATTTTAGCTTTGAAAAAATATCTACCAATTAACGCAAGTAAAAAAGTAGCTATGAAAGTTATCACTATATAAACTAAAGCCGTTAAAGAGAAAATTTCGACCGACCTAAAAGTTTCAGAATTTATATTAAATGCTCTTCCTGTTAATTCTTCTACGCCAAAAATTGCAGCCATAGATGTACCTAATGTCATTATGATATAATGATTTGAAAGTGGCGGAAAAAGTACTTTCATAATATGAGGTAAAATTACATATTTTACTTGTTGTGTTAGTGTAAAGTTTAAAGTCTTTGCTGCATCTAATTCATTTTGTCGAATAGATAAAAATCCAGCTCTTTGGATTTCACATAAATATGCGGCAGCATTTAATGTCATTCCAACTAACACAGCTACAAAAGGAGATAACAAAATACCAAACTCTGGAAGAGCAAAAAATAAAAAATATATTTGAACTAACTGAGGAGTATTTGTAAAAAAAGTTACATACCATATCACCAAATTGTTCATTAACTTGTTTCCAAAAGTTCTTATGGTTGCAAATATTAGTCCAAAAAACATGCCACCAAAAAAAGCTAGAATGGCAATTTGCAAACTTATTAACGCGCCTCTTATAAGATAAGGAAAAAATTCTAAAACTTGAGTATAAACTAATGTATATCCCATAAATAATTTAACATTTACCCCCTAAAAACTATTTTAGGGGGTAAAAGATTATTTCTTAAACTTTTATTAGAAGTAAGGTTGTGGTTGAACGCTGTGAATTTGACGTATACCGAACCATTTTTCCCAAGTTTGATCTACGAAATCTGCTCTATGAAGAGTATATAAAGCAACATTTAACCATTGTTGTAATGATGCGTTATTTTTTTTAACTCCAATACCGCAGTACCAAGTATCAATTGCTTTATCAACAACTTGCCATTCTACATTTTTATGTTTGTTCATGTGTTCACCTAAAAAGTCAACAACATCAACAATTGCATCAGCTCTACCTTGAGCAATAGATCTCATAGCATCTGGATAGTTATCAAATAAAGTTATTTTAGCATTAGGAAGATTTTTTTGTGCCCAACCTGCTGGCATAGATCCTCTAACTTGTGCTAATTTAACATCGGCACTATTCATGTCCATTACGTCTGCAAATGGTTTTTTGCTAGTTGTTAAAGCACCAAAAACCTCTGTATGAACTGGAACAGTATAATCAACTATTTTTTGTCTTTTATAGTTTCTTGTTAACGCTCCCATAACTATATCGATTTTACCAGTTGCTACAAAAGGTATTCTGTCAGGTGATCCAACTTTAACAAGTTCCAATTCAACACCTAGCATTTCAGCTAATTTAGCTCCGATATCTGCATCAAAACCAACAAGCTCATTTTTTTCGTTATATTTTGCTAGAGGTGGTAAACCAGGATTCACTCCCATCTTTAATACCCCAGATTTCATTATTTCATCTAATGATCTTGCTTGCGCACTTAATGTCAGCGACAAAAAGATTAGAAATGCAAATAATGATTTAATAAGTTTATTAAACATATTAATTTCCCTTTCTATTTTTTTTGTTTTTACTTTAAGTTGTCCCTTGATTTACAAGTCAGCACAACCAGACTTGGTTTTTTATATTGAAATTATAACCATTCTAAAGAAACAAAGTAAACAACTATGAATCCTTCAAATACAACTGACAAAATGCCTATTTAATAGATTGTTTATTTTTGATATAACAACCTCAGGTTTAAACATTAAGATTTAAAAAGAGGTGGACATTATTACATGAGACAGTGAATTTAAGAATTCATGATTATTTTGAAAGAGGAAAAAAAGTAAAAATAATTGTTAACGATGAAACCATAGAAGCTTTCGAAGGAGAATGTCTTTCAGTTGTTCTATTTATAACTAATAAAAAAAATTTAAGAACTTCACCAAAATTAAAAGAGAACAGAGGTATGTTTTGCATGATGGGCTCATGTCAAGAATGTGTTGTTCTATTAGATGGTAAGAAAGTTACTTCTTGTAATATTTTTATCAAAGATGGAATGGAAATAAAAACAGGAAATTTAAATGTGCTATAAAAAAGAATATGACGTAATTATAATAGGTGCTGGACCTAGTGGTGTAAAATCTGCATTAACATGTTCAAAAAAAGGTCTAAAAGTTTTAATAATTGATAGCAATGGAAATAGTGGAGGCCAAATTTATAGAGCACCACCGAAATCTTATATTAAAAAAAGTGAAAAAACTTTTGAAGAAAATCTTATACAACTCAAATTTTCAGAGGATTTAACAAAAAATAATATAGATACAGCTTACAATCATACTGTTTGGCAGGTATCCCCAGGTTTTAAAATTGACGCCTTTAACGAAAATGGCACAATTCAATGGAATACAAAAAATTTAATAGTTGCAACTGGAACTTATGAAAAAATAATTCCATTTGATGGATGGACAACTCCTGGCGTAATAGGATTAGCGGCCTGCACTATTTTGCTGAAAGCTCATCAAACTCTTCCTGGAAATAAAATAGTTTTAGCTGGTAATGGTCCTTTATTAATATCGGTAGCTTACTACATACTTAAGTTCGGAGGAAAAGTTGATGCAATAGTTGATACTAGCTCTAAATTTGAATGGATAAAATCAATGATCTCTCTAATTTTTAATCCTAAAAATTTTATCCAGGGTATTTCTTGGATTTTAAAAATAATTTTTTCAAGAGTTCCTATTTATTCAAATTCGTTAATAAATAAAGTATCAAAAAAAGAGAATGGTATTTCAGTTGAGATACAAAATATAAAAAATAAACAAATTAAAAAACTAACAACTGAAGTATTAGCTGTTGGCCATGGACTCACTCCAAGTACAGATATTTCACGTTTATTAAAAATAAATCATTCTTATGATGATTTAAAAGGTGGATGGATACCAAAGTTAGATAAATATTTTAAATCATCTATGAAAGGATTATATATTGTAGGTGATGGCTCAGGAATTTCTGGAGCAATTGCAGCTGAAGAAAAAGGTGAATTGGCTGCTTATTCAATTCTTAAAGATTTAAAATTAATTGACGAAACAGAGTTTGAAAATAATACTTCTAAGGTAATTAAAAAACTAAAACGCTATGAAATATTTGCAAAAGGAATTGCTAAACTTAATGCTACACCAAAAAGTCTAATTGAAAATATAAGTAATAATACTGTGATATGTAGATGTGAGGATATAACAAAAAAAGATATTATTCATGCGGCTGAGAATGGTGCAAGAAATTTAAATCAAATTAAGTCATGGACAAGATTTGGTATGGGTCCATGTCAAGGAAGAACTTGCCAATATTCGGTTGCAAAAATTGCATCAGAACACCTTAGATGTAATATTAAAGACTTAGGTTACTTAACAGGAAGAACTCCTTTAAGACCATTCCCTCTAGATAAAGCAATAGGCGATTTTGAATATGAAGAAATAACCAAAGTTGAGGCAGCACCATTATAATTATGAATAATATTGATATCGCAGTAATAGGTGGAGGAATTAACGGATCATCAACAGCACTTCATCTTGCAAAAAATGGATTAAAAGTTTGTGTTATTGATAAGGACTCAATTTGCAGAGGTGCATCTGGTGTAAATGCAGGAACTTTAACAATGCATATGACTAGAGCAAAACTTATACCATTTGCTAAGAAAGGATGGGAGCTATGGATGAATACTGAAAAATGGCTTTCAAATAATATAGATGTTAAGAAAAAAAATGGTCTTTGTCTTGCTTTTACAGAGGAAGAAGAAAAGCTTTTAAATGAAAGATCTCAAATAAGAAAAGAATATGGTGCAGATATAAACATCATATCAAAATCTGAGGCTCTTAAAATTGACCCGAATATTAATAATAAAATTAAATGTGCAGCTTTTTGTGAAATGGATGGGTATGTGAGTGCTAATCAAACAGGTGACGCTTATACTAAAGCTTTAAAAGAAAATAATGTTGAAATCGTCGAAAATTTTGAAGTTTCAAAAATTAATAATTTAAATAATAATTATGAAATTATTGATCTTCATGGTGGAAAAATTAATGCAAAAAAAATTGTTTTAGCAGCTGGAGTATATTTAGAAAAAATTTTAAAATTAGTAGATATTAATATTAAGATTAAGTGTTTCCCTCAACAATTGATTGTAACAGAAAGAATGCCTGAACTCCTTAAAACTGTGATTACAGTTGCTCATGGAAAATTATCATTAAAACAATTTGAAAATGGTACAGTCTTAATTGGAGGTGGATGGCCAGGTAAAGGAAATATAGAAAACGGTTACAATGAAACAATTCCTGAAAATTTAATTGGAAATATGAGGCTTGCTTGTCATGCTATACCAAATTTAAAAAATTCAAGGGTATCTAGAGTTTGGCTTGGTTTAGAAGCAGAAACAGATGATGCTATGCCAATTATTGGAGAACTTCCAAATTTAAAAAATGCATTTATAATAGGTTCGATACATTCAGGTTATACAAGTGGTCCATATATGGGAAAACTATTATCAGAAAAAATTTTAGGTAATGATGTTGATCTAAGTTTGTTTGATATCAGAAGGTTAATGAATTAATGACAAAAAATCTTAAAGGTATTTATGCTGCTACAGTAGTTCCGCTTAAGAAAAACAAATCAATAAATGAAATAGCACTTAAAAATCATATAAAAGATATTATTAATACAAATGGTATAAAAGGACTTTTGTTAAATGGTCATGCTGGTGAAAATTTTACTCTTAACATAGATGAACAAATAAAAGTTATTAAAATTGCAAAAAAATATAAAGGTTTAGATAAAAAGTTAATTTCTGGATTAAATTTTGAAGATGCAATACTTGCATCGGAAGTGGCAAGAAAAATGACTAAGGCTGGTGCTGATGCAATATTAGTATTTCCTCCTTTTTCATGGTCTCAAGGCGTAAGTGAAGAAATGATTTTCCAACATCACAAAATAATTTGTAATAAAATTACTAAACCAGTTTTTCTTTATCAATCTAGCATTTATTCTGGACATCTTTCTTATAAAAAAAACCTTCTCAAAAAATTATTAAAAATTAAAAATATCATTGGAGTTAAGGAAGGAAGTTGGAATTACAAAAGTTATGTTAATAATTACAAATTCTTAAAAAAAATTAAAAAAGAATTTTTAGTTATGGCTTCTGGAGATGAACATTTATATCCATGCTTCGAATATGCAAGTGATGGTTCTCAAGTGAGTTTAGCTGCAATAACACCTGAAAAAATAGTTGAATTAATTAGATTAATTAAAAATAGAGAATTTCCTAAAGCAAAAAAATTAGACAAAAAATTACTAATTTTAGCAAAAAATATTTATGGTAAATATCCTGCAAACTTTGCCACGGCTAGAATAAAATATTGTCTTAAAGTTTTAAAAAAAATTCCTAGTGATTTAATGCGATCCACAATTGCTTTGAATAACAGTGAAAAAAAACAACTTAAAAAATCTTTAAAATCTTTAGGTCTTAAGTTTTAAATCGATTTTGAATAAATAAAATTCCAAAAAAAATGATTAAAATTATACCAATAATTTTTGAAGTACTTAATGGATCATTAAAAAAATAAACATTAATTAATGAAGCCCAGATTAATTGAGAATATTGAAAATTTGTAATGAATGATAAATCGAGAGACTGTAAAACAAAAGCAAATATAAAATGGGAAAGATAACCAATAAATCCAAGAAAAAATAATACAATCCAAGTTGACGAATGTTGAATTGGTTGCCAAGAAAATAAAACAATGACACTAAAAATAATTGATCCTAGTATTCCCGTATAAAATAGAGCAATAAATGGTTCCTTATCCTTTGAAACTATTTTAGTGAACAATTGATACAAAGCAAAAAAAATTGAAGTTAACAGTGGTAAAAAAATATATATTGTTAGAAATGACTCATTTGGCTGTAAAGCATATATTATTGTAATAAAACTCAAAATTATCAATATTATAGAAAATCTGCTTAACTTTTCTTTTAAAAAAAAATAAGAAAAAATTGAAACAAATAAGGGTGTAGTAAAAAATATAATATAGAAATTTATTAAATCATTATATTTTACTGCTAAGTAAGTTAAAAAAGTACATAAAACTAAACATAATGACCTTATAATTTGAATAGGAAAATTTTTAGTTAAATTAATTTTTTTAGATACAAATAGATAAATTATCATCATTAAAACCATATGAAAAAAATATCTACCCCACACTATTTGAGAAGTAGTTATATAATCTGATAAATATTTTGCTACGGAGTCCATTAAGACAAACAAAAAATAGGAAAAAATTGAAATTGAAATTAAAAATAATTTTTTAGATATGGTCATCAGATTAATTCAATCTGTTTTTATCGAAAAGATTATATTCAACTTTGTCATAAATAATTTGTTGACATAAAATTTTACCTAAAGTTGGACCAAGAGTATATCCGTTCGAAGATACAAGAGTATAAAAATCTTTCATTAATGGATGCTCTCCCATTAAAGGATATCCTCCAACATCTACACTCATCGCTGCCCACGATCGTAAGATATTAACATTTGATAAATTTGGTATTACTCTTTTAGCAACCCAAGTATTTCCCTCAAAACTATCTTTCAAAGCATGCAAATGATCTGTATTTTTTGAATAGTTTGCTGTCCATCCTCCACCGATTATAAAATTTCCGTTGGTTGCCTGTTTTAAAGTTAAATGTCTACCAATATGGGCGACTAATAATTTCAATTTATATTCCAAAGCTTCAGTCACAATCATTTGTTGTGGAACACTTTTTACTTTAAGAGGAAGATCTAAAAATGAGGCGATATTATTAGCCCAAGATCCAGCACAGTTAACAACTTTATCGACTTCAATCTCATGATTATCTGTGATTATTAAGAATTTACCTGACTTTTTTTCGATTGCTTGGATCAGGTCGTCACAATAGGCCGTTAATCCATTTTGCTTACAGTTTTCAAATATACTATTTGTTGCTTTTAAAGGATTTATTTTACCTTCAGAAGGACAATAACCAGCATATATCATTTTATCAGAAAAAAGTGGGTTAATTTTTTGAATTTGATCTTGATTAATAAGTTGTGAATTCACTCCAACAGATTGTTCAACTTCTATTTTCATATTTAGTTTCTCTAGATCTTTTTCACTTTCTGCAAACATCAATCCACCATCATAAGATATTTCAAAATTTGATTTCGTATCATGCTCAATATCTTTCCACTCTAAAACAGCCTTTTTTTGAAGTTTTAACAAAGTTTTCATATTATCTAATTGGCTTAAATTATTCGGGTCAAAATCATAAGATAAAAGCTGAACATGCAACGATCCAGCATTTGAACCCGAAGCCTGGGAATTAGGTTGCAATCTATCAATCAAACAAACATTTTTTTCATGTTTAAGAAGGTTGTAAGTAGTCGAAACACCCATTATTCCACCACCAATAACTGCAATTTTATGATTTACTTTATTTTTGCTTTTATTTTTTTTTATATTAAATTTTGGTAAATTGTCTTGAACATAACCATACCATTCTTCTTTTTCATAACTTGTATTTTTTATTTCGACTGTTTGAATTGGATTTTGAGGAGCAAAAGAATATTGTTTATAATTTAAATCAGTGATCTTATCCTTAAAAACCTCACTCAAGCCATACCCACAGTATCTACCTTGACACCTTCCCATACCAGTTCTGGTTATTCTTTTAATCAATCCTACATCAATATTTTTTTGATCTTTTAACTTTTTAACTTCATTGAATTTAACGTTTTCACATCTACAAAATAATGTTTCACCAGTGATAAAATTAGAATTAGAAATATTTTTTTCAAAGATTTTCCATAAAAAAAGCTGAAATAGTATTGATCGAAATAAATTAAATACTGAAAATCCAAATTTAAAATAATCAAATAATGATTTTTTGTTATTCAAATTAAAACCAGTTAATTCACCTTCATGTAGAGATATTTTTGCTCCTGAATTTCTTGCTGCCTCTCCTATAAAAAAAATATTTTTTTTACTTGTTTCGTTATATAAATTTTTTTTTATCTCAAAAAAATTTTTTTCTTTATTAAAAGAACCTTCTAAACCTAAAATTTTTCCAATATCATTATTAGGGATAAACCCATAATTTAAACAAACAACATCTAAATTGCTTAAAGTAAAAAAATTATTATTTTTAATATTCTTTAATACTATCTTTTTTTTATTACTTTCATTTTCTATCTTAACTAAAGCACTATCATGAAAAATATTTGTTTTTGAAAAATAAATTTTCAAATATGAAGAGATACCCTGCAAAAATATTAATGGAGATGAAATCAAACACATTAATGAAGAAAAAATTTTTGTAAAAGGCTTGCCTGATGTTTCAACAACCGCTTTTACGTTTATGTTATTTTTCATTAATTCAGAAGCTAGTTGAAAATTTAATGGGCCATTTCCAGTAATAACAACGTCTTTACCTAAAAAAATACCCTGTGTTTTCGACATAATTTGAGCTCCTCCAGTAGTAATAACACCTGGTAAATGCCACCCTTCAATAAAGTATGGTTTTTCAAAAGATCCCGTAGCTACAATTATTTTTTTAGTAATTATTCTGATATCTTGATTTTTTTTAGAGCAACAAACTTCATAAAAATCATCTTCTTTTTGAAATATTCCCCAAACTTTAGTTTTAAGTAGAAATTCGAAATTTTTAGATTTTAATTTTTGTTCTAAATCTAATCCTTCAGTCTGCTGATGATCAAATTTATCATTTTTTGATAAATCAAATATATCACTTAATTTTTTATAATATTGACCACCAATTGAATCTTTTTCGTCAATTATTGTTATTTTTTGATTTGAATTTTTTATAGAATTTAGAAACCCCATGCCTGAAGGACCTGAGCCTATTAATAAAATTTCAGTTTCTTTTATTTCCTTATTTAACTGTATCTCTTCTTTTGTATCAGGTATTGGTGCTTGGTAATTTTGTCTAAAAATTTTATCATCATGAATTACTTTTGTAGAACAAGATTTGATACTTGGATTTCCATTTACATTTAATATACATTCGTTGCAAACACCCATATTGCAATAAACACCTCTATCATTTCCTTCTTTGTCAATCCTAAATTTCTTATAACCGTTTCTAATTAAAGCTGAAGAAATAGTTTCACCTTCATAGGCTTCAAGCTTTTTATTTTCGAAATAAAAATTTATTTTTTTAGCTTTAATCTGGAAATTATTTTCATTTATAATGACAGACACAATTTAATTTATCTTTTTGAAATTTAATTCTTTGAAAACTTTTCTACACTCTCTTTTTTTTGAATCTGATAAATCAAGTCTTGGCAAAAGAGGTTTTCCCACATCAAACCCCATTAAATTAAGCATATATTTTGTTGCAGCTACATAAAAATGTTTACCTACTAATTTAATTACTGGAGTAATTTTATCATACATCTTTTTAGCATTCTCAAAATTTTTTTTTATTTTTATATTTTCATAAATATTTGTACATTCTTGAGGCACGATGTTTGATGGCACTGATACCCATCCTATAGCTCCA
The DNA here is from genome assembly GCA_902560015.1 of uncultured Pelagibacteraceae bacterium. Taxonomy (GTDB): domain Bacteria; phylum Pseudomonadota; class Alphaproteobacteria; order Pelagibacterales; family Pelagibacteraceae; genus Pelagibacter. The sequence goes on along the minus strand of CACEKA010000004.1, from coordinate 2,312 downwards.
TTTAAATAAGATTCGTAACCCATTATGCCTCCAAAAACTTTTATTTGTCCTTTAGATTGTTTATCAATTTCTTTCACTCTGGTTACATCCATTGTAGATTCTTTACAGTACTTAACATTTTTAATCCTTGCTAGTTCGGCAAAAATCTCAGGTGTAATATCTATATTCGATGTTGCAGGATTGTTATAAACCATTATTGGAATATCAATTTCTTTACTGATCATTTTAAAATGATTTATCAATTCTTCAGGTGTTGGAGTGGAATAGAATGGAGGAATAATCATTACCCCATCTGCGTTTTTGGCTTGTGCTTCAACAGAATACTTAATTGCATCATAAGTGTTTTCTGCGGCTGTACCAACCAACAAAGGAACTCTATTGTCCACAATGGAGACAGATTCCCTTATCATTTTTGATCGATTTTGATCAGAAATTGATAAAAATTCACCAGTGCTGCCTAAAATAATTAAACCTCCAATTTTTTTTTTAATTTGCCAATCAAAATATTTTTCAAGAGACTTAACTTTAATTTTTCCATCATTAGATGTTGGGGTGATTGTTACTGAATATGATCCTTTAAACATTTTTATTTATACCCCATTATAGTACTTGGTAAATATAATGATATTTGTGGAAAATAAGTTGCTAATATTAATACAAAAATCATTAACGTAAGTGGTAAAATCAATTTTTTTGAAACATCTATAATTGATCTTTCAGCTATCGAGCTCGCAACAAAAAGTGTTATTCCATATGGTGGTGTTATCATTCCAATAGACAAATTTAATATAATTATTAATCCAAAATGCAATGGATCTACACCAAATGCTATAGCAACAGGCATTAACACTGGCACTAAGATTAGTATTGCAGAGATACTTTCCATGAACATTCCAATCAATATCAATAATAAATTAACATTTAGCAAAAATAAAAGTTTGCTGTCTGAAAATCCCAACATAAACTCAGAAATTTTTTGCGGTATCTGTTGACTTGCAATAAACCAAGAAAAAATACTTGCTGTTGCAATAATTAACATTACTGTAGATGCTATAGTTGCAGCTCTAAGAATGATATCTGGCAAATCTTTAAATTTTATTTCTTTGTAAATAAAAATAGATATTATCAATCCGACAATTACCGAAACTGATGCTGCTTCGGTAGGTGTGAATATTCCCCCGATAATTCCTCCTACTATGATTACCGGTAAAGTTAGAGCAGGTATAGCCTTTACAAAAGATTTGACTAAAAACATAAAACTAAAATTTGTAATATCTTGTGCTTCAGTTTTATTTAATTTTGCTCTAGCATATCCACTTATTAACAAAAATGCTGCACACATTAAACCAGGTATAATTCCTGCTAAAAAAAGTGCTCCAACTGATTGATTTGAAATTGTAGCAAGAACTACCATCATTATACTTGGTGGAATAATAGTTCCAAGAGATCCACTGGCAGCCATAATAGCAGCAGAAAAATCAATATTATATTTTCTTTTTTTCATCTGAGGTAACATGATTGAAGACATAGCTGCAGTATCAGCTGATCCTGATCCTGAAATAGCAGCAAGACCCGTTCCAGCAACTACTGCAACTAAATATAATGAACCTGTAATCCAACCAACTAAAGCTGTAGCAAAATCAATTATTCGTTTAGCAATTCCCCCCTTTTCCATAATTATTCCTGTTAAAATAAAAAAAGGTATTGCCATAATTGTAAACTTATCCAAACCTCCATACATTCTTTGAGCTACAAGAGCCATCGGAACATCATACGAAAACAATGTATAACTTGCAGCAATACCAAGAGAGAAAACAATAGGAGTTCCAAATATTAATAAAAATAAAAAAAGTATAAAAATAAGGGCCATTATATGTTTCTTTCTTTATATTTAGAGATTGTAACAATAACTAATTCTAGCGTGATATAAATTATACCTATTGGAACTGATAGATATGGAATCCACATAGGAATACCTAATGCTGGTGACGTTGACTCAAAACCCACTGAAATTAAAGCAACACAACCTTTTAAAGCTAATATTAAAAAAGATAAAATAAAGATAAAACTAAAGATTATTATTATCTTTTGAAATTTTTTTGGAAGAACTCTTAGTAAAATATCTACACCAACATGCATATTTTTTTTCATTGCTATACCTGCAGCAAGAAGAACCATCCAAATTTGGGCAAATGTAGCTGTCTCAGCTGCAACACCAAGTTTATAATGAAATACATATCTACCAAGAACTTGGTAAAAAACCGAAAGAACCATATATACAAAAAATATGATTACCAACCAGTTTATTATTT
>CACEKA010000003.1 GCA_902560015.1 uncultured Pelagibacteraceae bacterium | reverse complement strand
TTAATTATTTATTTGGATATATAGATGATGCTGATAAAGCAATATCAGAAAAGTCTATTTTGGATTTTCATTTAGCACACAGAACCAACCCTGAGTTTTCTTTTGAGCCTAAAAAAGAAACGCCAAAACTAATTTGGAAATATTTAGCAAATTCTAATTTGTTATTTAATATTCAAGATATTGAAATTACTGATGTTGAAAAGATTTCAACAATAGAAAAAGCAGTCCATGATAAAAATTATTCTGAAGAGGAATTATTTGAGTTTTATAAAAAATTTCAATTTACTATAAATCAATTACTCAACACAAAACAGTCTTATAAATCATTACCATCTATTGAAGCAAAAGCCCTAGTATATCAAAGAGTGCTTTTAACAGAAGAACCAAAGTTAAAACTTGAATTAATGAATATCCTTAAAGATATTTTTATATCCGAGGGAACGGGTAATGCCTTTGATTTAGAATTAAAGAAATTTTTAAAAAAGATAGATCCTGAAGATGTTCCTTCAAATTTTACAACTTTTTATAAAGAAAATGTAGAAGACAGTGGAATTAGTAACAAAAAAATTAAATATAATAGCAAGGTTTTACACCAATCTAAGTTAATTAATTATTTTAAAGGAGATTATGCAAAATCTAAAGTTGAAGAAGATTTAAATAAATATTTAAAAAAAATTAAAAAAAATAAAAAATATGTTTTATCAAAAAAAGATATAATTTTTATAGAAGCACTTAAGTCTGATGGTGTCAAAATTTCAAAAAAATATGAAGATCTGTATAAAATTAGTAGGTCTGAAATGCCTGCTGATATTCAGTCCATGATTGACAATAAAGAGGTAGGATCAGCATTATTGAGGGTTATAGAGGTGATCGGTCCCGAAAAGATTGAAGATATTGATGATGATACAGTTTATTTTATAATTAATACCTTAAACCAATTAAATGTTGATCTGATTAGAAATAAACTTCTATTAAAAGTTCTTCCTTTAAAAGTTTAGAATTTATAATAAAATAATTACACTAATGACTGTTAAAACTATCATAACTGAACCCAATAAGTTACTAAGGCAAGTGTCAAAACCTGTAGATCAAGTTGGCAAAGAAGAACAAAAATTAATGGATGATATGCTGGAGACAATGTATGCAGCACCAGGAATAGGTCTTGCAGCTATCCAAATTGGTGTCCCAAAAAGAATTATTGTCATGGATATTAGTAAAGAGGAGGGTAAAAAAGAGCCAAGATATTTTGTTAACCCTATCATTAAAAATAAAGACTCATTAAAAGCAACATACGAAGAAGGCTGTTTGTCTGTACCTGATCAATTTGCAGAAATAGATAGACCGAGCAAATGTGAAGTAGAGTATTTAGATTACAATGGAAATAAACAGCTATTAAAAGCAGATGGATTGCTTGCAACATGCATACAGCATGAAATGGACCATTTGGAAGGAATACTTTTTATTGATTATCTGTCAAAGCTAAAAAGATCAATGATAATTAAAAAACTATCTAAATTAAAATCAAATACAGCAGTACTTTAATTAATGCCTAAAAAGATAGTTTTTATGGGTACGCCAATGTTTGCGGTGCCAATTTTAAAATCTTTGTATCAAAATGGATATCCTATTTCTAATGTTTATACTCAGCCACCTCAAAAATCTCAAAGAGGACAAAGGATAAATAAATCACCTGTACAAGGAATAGCGGAAACTTTAAATTTAGAATTTAGAACACCAAAAACCTTAAAGGGGAATACCGAAGAGTATGATTATTTTAAAGAAATAGCTGCGGACCTTGTAATTGTTGTTGCATATGGTCAAATTATTCCAAAAGAATTTTTAAGCTTACCTAAAAAAGGTTTTATCAATATTCATGCATCTATATTACCAAACTGGAGGGGAGCTGCACCAATACAACGCTCAATAATGAATCTTGATATAAAAACAGGCGTAAGTATTATGAAGATTGCTGAAAAACTTGATACCGGACCAGTATGCAATACTTATAAAATAAACTTAGAAAATAATTTAAATGCATTAGAGATTGGAGAAAAATTATCTTCTTTAGCAGCTGATAAAATATTAGAAAATATTGATGACATATTAGACGACAAAGCTAAATTTGTAGAACAGGACCACTCAAAAGCAACCTATGCCTCAAAAATACAAAAGTCAGAGGGAAAAATTGATTGGAGTGAAGCTGCCGAAAAAATTATTGGTAAAATTAATGGCTTATATCCATCGCCTGGTGCTTTTTTTGAACATAATGGTGAAAGATATAAAATACTAAAAGCAGAAATAGGCAATGGTTTTGGAAATCCAGGAGAAGTTATTTCTAATTATTTAGAAATTGCATGTGGAAAAAATCAATCAATCAAAATTAGTGAAATTCAAAGACAGGGAAAAAAGCCTCAAAATATTGGCGAATTTATGCTTGGCTCTCAAATTAAGAAAGGCATAAAAATTTAAATGGCTAGGTATCAATTACTTATTGAATATGTGGGTACAAATTTTAGAGGATGGCAAATTCAAAAAAAAGGCCTAACTATTCAAGGTTTGATTCAAGAAAAATTGACAAAACTTTTAAAACAAAAAATAATTTTGAATGGTTCTGGTAGAACTGACACAGGAGTTCATGCAATTGGACAATCAGCTCATTTTGATTGTAAAGATGACATCTTAGATTTAACAAAATTTTTAAAATCTATAAATTACTTTTTAAATGCTAACGGTATAGCAATTACTCAGATTAAAAAAAGAAGCAATAAATTTCACTCAAGATTTTCTGCCAAACAAAGAGTTTATAGATATATAATTTTTAACCAGATAAGTAAACCTGTTATAGAAAAAAAAAGAGGCTGGCATGTAAGAAAACCTTTAGATCTAGATCTAATTAAAAAGGGTGCAAAAAAACTAGAAGGTACTAATGACTATTCAACTTTTAGAGCTTCAAGCTGTCATGCTAAAAGTCCAATTAAAACAATTAAGTCAATTAAAATTAAAACGTCTAAAAATAGAATCCAAATAGAATTTAAATCACAATCCTTTTTACAACAACAGGTAAGATCTATGGTTGGTTGTTTAAAATATTTAGGTGAAAAAAAATGGGACTTAAAAACTTTTGATAAAATATTTAAATCAAAAAAAAGAAGATTATGTGCACCACCTGCACCACCTGAGGGTCTTTATTTAACAAGAATTATTTATTAATCTTTTTTTATTACTCATTGCAAATTTTTTATGAATTCGCCATCTAGACTCTGCTCTTAAAATATAACCACAACAGTTTTTTGATTTACATTTACATTTAAATTGTTTGTAGTTTTCATCGTAACCAAATCCATAATCACAGGTAAATTCTTCACCTTTTTTAATATCTTTAATTGCTTTGACCCATATTTTAAGTCCTTTCCCATCATAATCACAATTATTATTACATGAGTGATTTATTAAGCCAGCTGTATTCCAGGAAAAATCTCCGTCAAGATCATATTTTTTATTTATAGTGAATAAATAAATTGGCTTGTTATTATCGTATTTATCTGATTCTTCAGTTTGTTTTTTTGTGATTAATTTTCCTATATATTCTATTATTTTCGTTCCTGCCTTGATTTCTTTAGTAGCATAAAGTCCCCTACCTTTTTTATCTATGTTAGATTTTTTAATTCTATACAATTTCATTTGTTTTTATTTAGAGAGTTATTGAAAATTATCAATTAAATTCTATCAGAGCATCCACATGTCGTTGAGTACTATCTTGGAGTGCTTTTAGATCATATCCACCTTCAAGAATTGAAATTACATTTCCATTACAAAATGATTTTGAAATCTCCAAAGTTCTTTTTGTTATCTTATAAAAATCTTCAGAAGTTAATCTTAATTGGGCTAAAGGATCATCAATATGTGCATCAAAACCTGCGGAAAATAACAAGAATTCTGGCTTAAATTCTCTAAGTTTTTTTAAAACTTGTTCATAGGCGTTTAGGTATTCATTAGCAGATGTTCCTGCATCAAGTGGAATATTAAAAATGTTATTAAATTTACCTTTTTCTTTTTCAGAGCCTGAGCCTGGATAATAAGGATATTGATGAGTTGATATATATAAAACTTTTTCGTTATCATAAAAAATATTTTGGGTTCCATTACCGTGGTGGACATCAAAATCAATAATAGCAACTTTGTTATATTTGTATTTTTCTAATAAATAATTAGCCCCAACAGCAACATTATTATAAATACAAAAACCCATTGCTTTTTCTTTTTCAGCATGATGACCTGGAGGTCTTACTGCACAAAAAGCATTTTTAAATTCTTTATTCTGTACTCCATCAATTGCTGCAATAATTGAACCAACAGCGTCTTTTGTTGCATCTTTGCTTCCTGGAGATACCACAGTGTCACCATCAAGAAAGTTAAAGCCGCTTTCAGGAAAAGATTGTTGAACTTGTTTTATGTATTTAGATGAATGAGTTTTAATTAAAAGATTATGATCAAAATTAGAAGGTTTTTCCCATATTAAATTTTTGTTATTTAACTTTTTAAAGTTTTCTATTACTGCAGTCACTCTATCTATTTTTTCAGGATGGCCTTCTCCAGTATTATGATTTTGATAAGTATCTGAGGTTATTAAACCAGTTTTCACTTAAAATAATTTTTTAAGATATTAGAATAAATTAACGTTAATTTCTTAAGGTCAGACAGTGAAACTGCTTCATCAACTTTATGCATAGTTTTTCCAACTAAACCGAATTCTAAACATGGAGCTATTTTTCTAATAAATCTTGCATCAGATGTACCTCCTGTTGTTGATAATTTAGGTTTAATTTTTGTTACTTTTTTAATTATATCCCGAATCATATAAGTGGTGCTATTTGGTTTAGTAAGAAAAGCTTCTCCAGAAACACTATACTTAATTTTATATTTTGATTTATTTTTATTACTTATTTTTTTTATAATTTTATTAATCTTATTTTTAATTGATTTTGAAGAATGCTTGTTATTAAATCTAATATTAAAACTAGCATTAGCTAATCCTGGGATTACATTATCAGCGGTATTATCAATATTAATTTTTGTTATTTCTAAATTTGTTGGTTGGAAATCTTTTGTTCCTTTATCAAATTTAATTTCTTTTAATTCTTTTAGTATTTGAACAAGTGCCGTAGATGGATTATTTGCTCTTTGTGGGTAAGCCACATGACCTTGAACACCAATAACAGATAGTCTTCCAGTCATGCTTCCTCTTCGACCTATTTTAATCATTTCACCTAATTTATTGGGATTAGTAGGTTCACCTACAAGGCAAAAATCTATTTTTTCATTTTTCTTTTTTAAATATTCAACAACTTTTTTTGTTCCATTAATTGCCACACCTTCTTCGTCTCCTGTAATTAAAAGACTAATTGAACCAGTAAATTTTCTTTTATTTCCATTAAAATTACTAACTGCAGAAACGAAAGCTGCTATTGAGCTTTTCATATCATTTGCTCCTCTACCAATTAAATGACCTTTTTTTACTTGAGGTTTAAATGGGTTAACTGTCCAATCCTTTAGATTACCTGCAGGGACAACGTCCAGATGTCCAGCATAACAAAAGTTAGGACCTTTATTTCCAAGTTTTGCATAAAGATTTTTAACTGGTTTGTTATCTTTCTCTTTAAACTCTAAGATTTTAGTTTTAAAGCCAAGTTTTTTAAGTTTTTTTTCTAAAAACTTCATTATTCCAGCATCCACGGGAGTGACTGTTGGAAATTTAATTAGCTCTTTTGCTAATTGAAGTTCATTAATAGCAATCATTTAAAATTATTCTCTTAATAGATCGTTAACTGAAGTTTTAGATCTTGTTTTTTCATCAACTTGTTTAATTATTACTGCACAATAAAGTGATGGTGCAGCAGAATTATTTTTATCAGGTAATGAACCAGGTACGACCACTGAATAAGGTGGAATTTTACCGTATGTAATTTCTCCAGTACTTCTATTTACTATCTTGGTAGACTGTCCAATATACATTCCCATACTTAAAACAGATCCTTCTCCAACAATGACACCTTCTACAACTTCTGACATAGCACCAATAAAGCAATTATCTTCAATGATAGTAGGTAATGCTTGAGCAGGTTCCAAAACACCACCAATTCCACTTCCTGCAGAAATATGACAATTTTTTCCTATTTGGCAGCAACTACCAGCACGACTAAAGGTATCCATCATAGTACCTTCATCAATATAAGCACCAATATTTACATAGCATGGCATTAGAACTGCATTTTTTCCAACAAATGATCCTTTTCTTACAGGAGAGTTTGGCACCATTCTAAAACCTGCTTTTTCATGGTCTTCTTTAGTCCAGCCTGCAGTTTTACCTTTTAATAAATGTGCTTTATCATACCAGCTACTGTATGGACCGTTTAAATTTTCCATGGGATATATTCTGAAACTAAGCATTATAGCTTTTTTAATATGTTGATGAGTAACCCATTCATCATTTATTTTTTCTGCAACTCTAACTTTACCACTATCTAAATCTTCGATCATTTGATTGATGGTATCTTTTAAACTTTGGTCAGAATCTTGATTTACATTATCTCTATTTTCCCATGCTTCATTTATAATTTTTTCTATATCACTCATATTTTTCTTTTAGATAGTTAATTTAATTACTCTTTAATATATTAATTTCTTGTAAAAAAGAAGGCAAGTTCTTAATCTTGTAATCAATATAAGGTTTGTCAGAGTCTTTTTTTGCAAATGCTTCTTCATTTTCTAGCCAACAAGTTTTCATTCCCAAATTTTTAGCCTGTTCTAAATTATGTGCAATATCCTCAATTAATATCGATTGATTTGGATCTAAATCAAACTTTTCAATTAATTTTTTATAAGGATCTAGATGAGGTTTTGGAATAAAATTTGCATCTGTTATATCAAATGCGCCATCAAACAAACCATCTATCCCTAATTGTTTAGTAACATTTTCAACATGAGCATGTGAACCATTAGTAAAGATTATCTTTTTTTCTTTAATTTTTATCAATTCTTCTCTTAAAACCTCATCTTTTGGTAACCAACTAATGTCAATATCATGGACAAATTCTAAGAATTCTTCAGGATCAATATTATCGTGGTTCATTAATCCGGAAAGAGTTGTGCCATATTCATAGAAATATTTTTTTTGAATCTCTTTTGCTTTTACTAAATCAACGTTAAATTTTTTTGAAATATAAGATGACATTTTTTTATCTACTTCAGAAAACACTTTTGTTTGCCCGCTATAGAGCGTGTTATCTAGATCAAATATCCAGTATTTTATGTCTGCTAATTCTTTCATTGTCTAATTAGGGTTCCAGAACCTTTTTCAGATAGTAACTCAAAAAGTATAGAGTGATTTTTTCTTCCATCTATTATTACCACTCCTTTAACACCATTGCTTGCTACATCTAAACAGTTATTAATTTTTGGAATCATTCCTCCAGTAACAACTTCATTATCTATTAAATCTTTAATTGAATTTGAATTAATTTCTGGAATTAATTTTTGATTATCATCCAAAACACCCTCAACATCACTCATAATTATTAATCTTCTTGCCTCAATTTTCTTTGCAATCGAGCCTGCAGCGGTATCAGCATTGATATTATAGGTTTGATTATTCTCATCTAACCCCAAAGGAGCAATAACAGGCACTTTTTTTTCATCTACAATTTTATCAATAATAGCCTTGTCTATTTTTGTAGGTGTGCCAACAAAACCAAGTTCAGCATTTTCTTGAATAACTGTTATAATATTATTTTCTTTAGAATTAATAGTTTGGCTATTACACGATTGTACTTTTAATGCTTCTATAATTTCAGAATTAAACTCTATTAATACTTGTTCAACTACTTCGATAGTTTCTTTTTCAGTAACCCTTAAACCTTTTATAAAATTACTTTTTATTCCTAATTCATTGAGTTTGTTACTTATTCTTTTCCCCCCTCCGTGGACAATAATTGGAATAAAACCCAGTTTATTTAATACAGAGATATCTCTTATAAAAATATTAAATAAATCCTGGTTAACTAAAACACTACCACCACATTTGATGACAATATATTCATCATTATATTTTTCTAAATAATTTTTAACCTCATTGATTGAAGGACCATCAGAGGGTAAGATTTTTTTTAACTCTTCTTCTTTAATTTCCAACATCAAGTAGTTGTTTTAACTGTAGTTCGTTTCATGATGAATACTTGTTGAGCCATAGTTAAAATATTATTAACTGTCCAGTAGATAACTAATCCAGCAGGGAATGGAGCTAAAATCACTGTTAGGAAGAGAGGGAAGAACATAAATATTTTTGCTTGCATTGGATCAGTTGGAGCTGGATTCAATTTTTGCTGAATAAACATAGAAACTCCCATTGCAATTGGCCATGCACCAATCATTAAAAATGATGGGACATCATATGGCAATAGGCCAAACAAGTTGAATAAGGAAGTAGGATCTCTTTCTGATAAATCTTGTATCCAGCCATAAAAAGGCATTTGTCTCATTTCAATAGTTACAAATAAAACTTTATATAATGCAAAAAATACAGGTATCTGAACCAATATAGGCAAACAACCAGACATTGGATTGACTTTCTCTTTCTTATAAAGAGCCATCATTTCTTGCTGTAATTTCATTTTATCTTCTTTATGCAGGTCTTTTAATCTTGCCATTTCTGGCTGAAGCGCTTTCATCTTAGCCATGCTTCTAAAAGAAAAGTTTGCAAGTGGAAAGAATGCTAGTCTTATACAAATTGTTATCGCAATAATTGCAAGACCATAGTTACCAAGCAATTTAAAGAAATAATCTATACCGTGGAATAATGGCTTTGTTATAAAATATAAAAATCCCCAGTCTATGGCTAGATCAAATTTGTCTATATTTAAAGACTCTGCATATCCATCAATTACATCAACTCTTTTTGCAGCTACTATTACTTGCAGTTTATCTTCAATACTAGAGTTAGCTCCAAGTTCTAATGGCTCTGTGCCAACAAAATTTGCTCTAAATTTTTCTTTATAATCAAAGGTAGTTTTAAATTCTTTACCATTTGGAGGAATTAATGATGTTATCCAAAATTTATCTGAAATTCCAAGCCACCCTTTTTGAGAGGTTCTAGAAAACTTTTCTTCTTGAATATCATCGTAATCTTCTTCAATTAATTCCTCATCTAAGGTTGCTATAAGACCTTCATGAAGAATATAAAAATTTGAAATATCAGGAATTTCTTTTCTGATAATTTGCCCATAAGAATAAAAATCATACTCTTTACTTGTTGAATTGATTACCTTTTGTTTAATAGTGAATAAAAACTTATCATCTAAAGTTATTTCTTTTTCAAAAGTAATGCCTTGATCATTAGTCCAAGATAATTTTACTGGAGATTGATTTGTTAATTTATTGTTTCCTAAAACAGACCAAACAGAATTAGAATTTGGAATATCAATATTTTTGTCAGTAGTAATAAATCCACTTTCTATTAAATATCCACCTTTAGTATTTCTTGGTGATAAAAGTTTAACTTTTTCATTACTATCTAGTGCCACATTATATTCTTTAAAAGTTAAATCATCAATTGCAGCACCTTTTAAAGATATAGACCCAACAATACTCTGGTTTTCAAATTGAATTCTTTTACTTTGACTTAAAGCTTCATCCCTTGAAATTTCAGTTATAGTTTCCTTTTGATCTAAACTCGGCGCATCTGATGTTTGTTCAGTTTTATTTTTTTCAGCTAAAGTCTCTTTAGTTATTGGTGGTGGTGCAAAATATAAACTATATAAAATTATTACCGCTGCTGATAAAGAAATAGCTGCGATGACATTTCGGGTATCCATTATTTTTTAGCCTTTATTTCTTTTTTAACAGGATCAAATCCATCACCACCACCTAAAAATTTTATTGGGTGACAGGATAAAATTCTTTTTAAGCTCATTAAAGTTCCTTTAGCTAATCCAAATTCTTTTAATGACTCAATACTGTATTCTGAACATGTTGGTAAATATCTACAAGACTGTCCAAGTAAAGGACTTATAATAAACTTATATCCTTTGATAATTTTAATTAAAATATTTGTAAAAATTTTCATTATTTAATTTTTTCTAAATCTTGAAATAAGGTTTCTTTTATATTTTTGTATTCATTGTTTAGCATAGTTGACTTAGCAATAACAAGATATGAATAGTCAAATTTTATTGATATTTTTTTAACTGCCTCGTTAACTATATTTCTCAATCTTCTTTTAATTTTATTTCGCTTAACTGCATTGCCAATTTTCTTTTTAGTCACAAAACTAATATTTAGTTTTTTAATATCTTTATTTATTAAGTTTCCAAAAAAAATTGTAACATATTTGTTAGAAATTTTTTTTTGTTTTAGGAGATTTTTGAATTCTTCGTTTTTTGAAAGAGCAAGTATTTTGCTTTTCATTTATCTAAACTGATACAGTTAACGATTTTCTTCCTCTGGCTCTTCTTCTAGCTAAAAGTTTTTGTCCACCCTTAGTTTTCATTTTAGATCTAAAACCGTGTTTTCGAGCTCTTTTAACGTTGGATGGTTGATATGTTCGTTTCATAAATGTGGTTAATTTTTTATTAAATTTCGCCCTTTATAGTAATTAAATATATAAATAGCAAATAGAAGATTTTATAAATAGCATTAGATTCAATGGAAAAAACTAAAAAAATTAAAATATTTATTGGTATATTTTATCTTATTACAGTTTGTTTGTTTTTATATTTTTTCTTTTCTAAATTTAGCCTACAAGATCTTACATCTTATGATTTTATAAGAGAAAATAGATCCTACTTTTTTGATCTAAAAAATTCTAATTTATTTTTGATTTCAATAATTTTTTTAGTACTAACAATAATTTGGGTATTTCCATTTTTAGGATTTGGATCTCCAGTGGCTTTAATTGGAGGATTTATTTTTGGAAAATGGATAGGAACTTTAATTGTCATATTTGGATTAAGTGTTGGCGCAACATTTTTGTATATGTTTGGCAATTATTTTTTAAAAGATCTAATTAGAGAAAAATTTTTAGATAAATTTCAAAAACTTGAAATGAAATTTAAAAAATCTGAATTTATTTATTTATTAATATATCGTTTTATTGGAGGAATACCTTGGCAATTGAGCTGCCTATTACCAACTATTTTTAACGTAAAGGTAAATAATTTTTTCTTTGCTACACTTATAGGAATTATTCCTCAAATTTTTTTAGCTGTTTCTATAGGAAGTGGGTTAGAAAAAATAATTGATCAAAATTCAGAAGTTCCTGCAATTACAGATATAATATTTTCACCTGATATATATGTTCCGATTTTAACTTTTTTTGGATTAATATTAGTTACTATTTTTTTAAGAAAAGTTTTCTACAAAAATTAATTATGGTGCTCCCACCCTGTACTGACCAGGGAATTAGTCATTACCAATGACTTGATATACCATTTATCTATAGGAGCTTATAAACAATTTGTATTTTATTGATAATAAAGCATTTTTTTCAAAATATTGCCTTAATTTTTTGAGCAATATGATTTATATCTACTTGAGGAAATTTTATGGGAATTCATTACGATTATAAATCTACTAAAGGTAATAAGCTTATGGAAAAGCAGGCTAAGAGAGAAAAGAAGCTTGCTGAAAAAAAAGCTAAACGTTTAGCGAAAGAAGGCCCAAAAGAAGAGGAAGTTAAACCTAAAACATTAGATACTTCAAAACCTATAACTTTAGACTTTCTTACAAACCCAGATAAAGAATGAATTCAAAAGATAAAAATGAGCGTTTAAGTGTAGCGCTAAGAAAAAATTTAAAGAAACGAAAACTTTTTCAAAAAAAAACCAAAAAGAAAAATAAATAATGTCAGTCCTTTCAGATAAATGGATTAGAAAAATGTCTAAAGAAGAAGATATGATTTCTCCTTTTGAAGAAAAGCAAGTTAGAGGAGATAGCATTTCCTATGGACTATCATCATTTGGTTATGATGCTAGAGTTTCAGATGAATTTAAAATTTTTACAAATGTTAATTCTGAAATAGTTGATCCAAAAAACTTTAAACCTACAAATTTTGTAACTAAAAATGTTTCTGAATGTGTTATTCCACCTAATTCCTTTGTTTTAGCTAGAACAGTAGAAAAATTTAAAATTCCTGATGACGTACTAGTTATTTGTCTTGGTAAATCTACTTACGCAAGGTGTGGAATTATAGTAAATGTAACACCTTTGGAACCTGGTTGGGAAGGATATGTAACGCTAGAGTTTTCAAATACCACTCCATTGCCTGCTAAAATTTATGCTAATGAAGGTGTAGCACAATTTGTTTTTTTAAAAGGAAATGAAAAGCCAGAAGTGACATATGCAGATAGAGATGGAAAATATATGGGTCAAACTGGAGTAACTTTACCTAAAGTTTAATCATGCAAAAATTAGAAGTCTTTGGAGCAAATAAGCTCAAAGGACAAATAAATATATCTGGTTCAAAAAATGCGTCACTACCTATTTTGGCTGCAACCTTGTTAACAGATAAAAAAGTTTTTTTAAATAATTTACCCAAAGTTAAAGATATTGAGACAATGATCAATCTTCTACAATCATTAGGTTCAAAAACAAAATTTGAAAAAAAAAAATTAATTATTGATAATTCAAATCAAGAAAAAAAATTTGCTTCTTATAGCTTAGTCAAAACTATGAGAGCAGGAATATTAGTATTGGGCCCTTTATTAGCAAAGTTTGGTAGTGCAAAAGTTTCACTACCAGGAGGATGTGCAATTGGAACCAGGCCAGTGGATCTTCACTTAAAAGCATTATCAAAGCTTGGTGTTAAATATAAAATTATCCAAGGTTATGTTCATGCGACAGCACCTAAAGGTTTAATAGGTTCTAAAATTCGTTTTTCAAAAATCTCTGTAGGAGCTACTGAAAATTTAATTATTGCCGCGAGTTTAGCAAAAGGAAATACTATTTTAAGTAATTGTGCAATCGAACCTGAAATAAAAGATTTAGTTAATTTTTTAAATAAAGCTGGATGTAATTTAAAATGGGTTGCAAAACGTTCAATTAAAATTATTGGAGTAAAAAAAATAAACGAAATAACTTATCCAATAATGTTTGATAGAATTGAAGCAGGTACATATCTTGTTGCTGCTGCTGCCACAGAAGGAAATCTAAAAATCAAAAATGTAGTACCAAGCATTATTCAAACTGAAATTGACACTCTTAAAAAGATAGGTGCAAAGATAGATACTAAAAAAGATCAAATTCATATTATTGGTAATAAAAAAATCAAAAGCATGAATATAAAAACTGCACCTTATCCAGGTTTTCCTACTGATTTACAGGCCCAGATTATGGTTTTGTTATGTAAAGGAAATAAAAGATCTCTTATTCAAGAAGATATTTTTGAAAATAGGTTTATGCACGTTGCAGAATTAAATCGAATGGGTGCTCAAATTTCAACTCATGGAAATAAAGCTATTATTGAAGGAAATGTAAATTTTGCATCAGCTGAATTGATGGCTACCGATCTTAGGGCTTCCGTATCATTAATCCTTGCAGCATTAACTGCAAAAGGAAAATCAGTAATTAATAGAATTTATCATCTAGATCGTGGATACGAAAATATAGAAAAAAAGTTAAAAAAGGTTGGGGCAAAAATTAAAAGAATTAACTAATGGACAAGAAGTATTTAGCGCAAATTATAGCAACAGATAATGAGGGCTTACAAATGATTTCAGCATGTACAGCTGGTGCAAAAGTTAAAGTTGTAGATATAAAATATCTTGCATCTAGTAAGGTTTTTTTATTATCTGTTGAACGAACTAAAATTGAAACAGACCAAGAGGATAAAAAAATTAACAGTATATGCAGGTTTGATTTTGTTGATAAAGTTAAGTCTAAAAACATTGATCAAAAAAACAATGAATTAGTTTTAGAATTGATAGCAATAGATTATTTAAAAAATAAAGATGATTATGAAATTAACTTAATTTTTAACAATAATGCTCACATTGCTTTGACTACAGAAACAATTGAAGTAAGACTAGAGGATCAAAACGAAATTAAAGATTAATGAAAATATTAAATAGTAATAGTAAAAATTTTGACAAAATTTTAGATAGTTTACTTTCACAAAGAAAAAGAAAAGTTCAATCTAGCTCCGTTTCAGTTTCAAGTATTATTAAAGATGTCAGAAAAAATGGAGACAAAGCTTTAGTAAAATATGAAAAAAGATTTAATAAAAATACTATAATTTTTCCTTCACAAAAACAGATAGCTAATTCAATAAAATCACTAGATAAAAAAGTAAAGCAAGCAATCGATATTGCTTATAATAGAATTTATAAATTCCACTCTTTACAAAAATTTAAAAACGTCTCTTACGTTGATAAGTATAAAAATAAACTTGAGTATAAATATATACCTTTAGAATCAGTTGCAATCTATGTGCCTGGTTCAACTGCTTCATATCCTTCAAGTGTATTAATGAATGCTATTCCAGCAATTGTTGCAGGAGTTAAAAGAATTGTGATGATTAATCCTGGGTTTAAAGGAAAACAAAATCCAGCAGTATTATATGCGGCTCGAAAATGTAAAATTAAAGAAATTTATTCAATCGGTGGACCATCAGCGATTGCAGCTGTTGCTTATGGAACCAAGAAAATTAAAAAAGTAAATAAAATTGTAGGTCCTGGCAATGCTTATGTTGCAGCTGCTAAAAAAGAAGTTTTCGGTGATGTTGGAATTGAAGGAATGACTGCAGGCCCATCTGAAGTAACTATAGTTTGTGATAAATTTTCAAATTCAGAATGGGTTGCAAGTGATTTAATAGGTCAAGCAGAACATGATAATCTTGCTCAGTGCATACTGATATCTAAAGATAAACAATTAATTGAAAAAGTAAAAATTGAGATATCAAAACAATTAAAAGAAATACCTAGACATTCTGTCGCTAAAAAAAGTTTAATGAGTAATGGAATTTTAATGCATATTAGCTCTGATAAAAAAATAATTGATGTTGTTAATAAAATTGCACCTGAACACTTAGAGCTAAATGTTATCAATTATAAATCATTTATTCCAAAAATTAAAAATTCAGGATCTATTTGTTTAGGAAAATATGCAGTAATGGCAATGACTGATTATAATGTTGGCTCTAACCATATATTACCTACTAATGGTTCAGCAAAATATTCAAGTGGAGTAAGTGTAAATGAATTTTATAAACGGATTTCTTATATAAACTTATCTAAAAAGGGTATTGAAAGTCTTGGACCATCCGTTATAACACTTGCAAATTATGAAGGGTTAGCAGGACATGCTCAATCTGTAAAAAAAAGAATTAGGAGAAAATAAATTTGTCAAAACAAGACTTACTGGAATTTAAAGGTAAAGTAATGGACTTACTTCCAAATGCAATGTTTAGAGTAAAATTAGAAAACGGTCATACCGTTACTGCTCATACAGCTGGTAAGTTAAGAAAAAATAGAATTAGAGTATTGCAAGGCGATAACGTGACAGTAGAAATGACACCTTACGACCTTACAAAAGGCAGAATAATCTTTAGAGGTTAATTTTTTGCCTCGGTAGCTCAGGAGTAGAGCAGAGCCCTGAAAAGGCTTGTGTCGGAGGTGCGAATCCTTCCCGAGGCACCACCATTATTTTTCACCTTGAATTTATTAAAAAATCAAATTAGCTTTATAAAATAACAAACAATACGAGGACTAAGAAATAAGATGAGTACACTAACTGGTAAAATTAAATGGTATAATGGTAAAAAGGGATATGGTTTCATTGAGAGAGATGACAAAGAGAAAGATGCCTTTGTACATGCTTCAGCAGTAAAAGCAGCTGGTATGAGATATCTAAATGAGGGTGATAAACTCGAGTTTGCATTAGAAGATGGTCCAAAAGGTCCTTCTGCAGTTAATTTAAAAAAAGTAGACTAATTTTTTTTAAAAATTTAAAGGGCGTTTTATCTATTAAAATATATATACGTCCTTTTTTATTTTTACCTTGAATAATCAAAATTATTGTCTAAAAGACTGCTCATGATTATAAATGTTACATATAGAGAGACTTCAAGAAGTACTCATAGAATTTGTTTCCATAGCCTGAAGGCTATTTATTTATAATATAATTTTAAATCCACACAAAAATAATATAAAAACAAGGAATGCCTGGGTGGTGTAACGGTTAGCACGAAAGTTTGTGGAACTTTAAGTTTGAGTTCGATTCTCAGCCCGGGTACCAAAAAATGAATAAAGAAAATAAATTAGTACCTGGATTACCATCAGGTTTTGAAGATCGTTGGGATAAAAAACTTCTTCTCAAAAAAAAGCTATTAAAAGCAATTGAGAATAATTTTATTAAGTTTGGAGCAGAAGCTCTTGAAACCCCTTCGTTTGAAATTAGTGAAAATATAGGATCTTTTCTTGCAGAAGATGATAGTAATCCTATGTCTGATGTATTCTCATTTCAAGATGGTGAAAAAAGCATTACCCTTCGATATGATTTATCCAGTCCATTAGCACGATTTGTTGCTCAAAATAATCAAGAGTTACCTTCAATATTTAAAAGATATGCAATCCAAAATGTATTTCGTAACGAAAAAGCTGGAAATGGACGTTACAGAGAATTTATGCAAGCCGACTTTGACATAGTTGGAAATGTTAATCCAGCCCAAGCAAATGCAGAGCTTTGTAATTTGATTTCAAGTACATTATCTGATTGTGGATTAAACAATGATCAATTTACTATTAATGTAAGTAATAGAAAAATTGTTCAAGGACTAATCGATGAATTAAAAATTTCTGAAGAAAAACAAATTAAAGTTATTCGAGCAATTGATAAATTAGATAAGCCTGGATTTGGGTTAAAAGGAGTTGAAGATCTCCTTAAAAAAGAAAGAAAAGATCAAAGTGGTGCTATTACTAAAGGGGCAGATCTATCAGATGACCAAGCTCAACAAATTTTAAATTTCTTAAAAATAAAAGATTTAAAACAATTAAAAGAAACTTTAAAAAACCCACTTTCTCAAGAAGGAATAAAAGAGTTAGAAGATGTATTTGAAGTACTTGGATATGGATCAAACTTAGATCAAGTTAAGACGAATTTTACTATTGTAAGAGGGCTAGCTTATTACTCAGATTTTATTGTCGAGACTAATCTAAACTTTAAGGTGACAAACAATAAAGGAAAAGAAGTAGATATTGGAAGCATATGTTCAGGAGGTGCTTATGCAAAATTGATATCTAGATTTAGAGGCGTAGATATTCCAGGAACAGGAATAAGCTTTGGTGTAGATAGATTATTGTTTGCTTTAATGCAATTAGATCAAATTAAAGTTGAAGATCAAAAACCAGTTTTAGTATGTGTGATGGATCAAAAATATCTAAAAAATTATTATGAATTAGTGGATCTATTAAGAGACAATAATATTAATGCTGAAGTTTTTTTGAACACTAAAAAAAACCTAGGTAAACAACTTGATTTAGCAAATAAACGTCAATTAACTGTTGCTGTTATTTGTGGTGAAAATGAATTTAATGATAATACAGTCACCATTAAAAACCTTAAAGGCGTTAAGGGTGAAAACAACCAAACAATTCCAAAAGCTGATTTAATTAATGAAATCAAAAAACTTATCTGAAAATATCCTTAGATCGGTAAAGTCTAAAGGATTTAAGTATATAGATTTACCCTCAGTAATTGAGGCTAATCACATTGTTCAAAGATCAGGTGAAAACTTTAGAAAATTTATATTTTCATTTATTGATCAAAATGGAAGTGAGCTTTGCCTTAGACCTGACTTAACTATTGCATCATGCCTTAGATATTTAGAGAACAATTTAAATGGAAAAGAGAAGATTTTTTATAGTGGTCAGGCTTATAGAAAGTCACAAAATAAAAAAGATTCTATAATTAGAGATCAAGTTGGCTTTGAGATTATCGGATCTAAAGATGAAAAAAATGATGATAAAGAAATTATCAATACCTCTTTAAAATCTCTTCAAAATATAAAGTATACTTCAGGAACACTAACCATTGGCAATGTTGAAATCTTTAATTTGTTAATTTCAAAATTAGATATTCCAAAGCGTTGGAAGTTGAGATTATCAAGACATTTTTGGAGAGAAAAATATTTTAATGATCTTTTAAAAAGATTAGAAACTAATTCAGATGTAGATCCAACCATTGTTGAGATTGATAAGAAACGATATTTTAGAATGTTAAAAGAAGATTTATCTAAAGTTATTGCAGGAAGGTCAATTAACGAAATTTTAAAAAGATTTGATAACAAAATTAGGGATCCAAGAGGAACAAAAAAAGGTGAAAATGTATCTAAAATTATAAAAGATTTTCTTAAAATTAAATGTCCAATTAATAAAGCAGCCAGTGAATTAAATAAGTTTTTTAAAAAGAATAAGATTAATTTAATAGTTGATCAAAAATATTTTCCCCTCTCTAATAATAAAATTTCAAAATTAAATGTTGTGTTCTCTGCTTCATTTGGAAGACAATTAGAATATTACACAGGCATGGTATTTAAAATTGATATCAAATCTAAATCAAAAAACAGAAATATAATTAATGGCGGAAGATATGATAAATTAATTTCAGATCTTGGCTCAAAAAATCAAGTAGCAGCAGTAGGAGCTGCTTTAAATTTAAATTACTAATGACAAAAAATATAATTAATATTGGTATTCCAAGCAAAGGTAGACTTCGAAAAGATATTTTAAAAATATTTAAAAAAAATAAATTAAATCTAATTTCTGAAAGAGGGGAAAGGGATTTGCTAGGATCCATAAAACAATTAAAAAATGTTAAAGTTTTATATCTTCATGCACGAGAGATAGTTGAAAGGTTTGGAGATGGTTCGTTAGATCTTGGTTTTTCAGGATATGATTTACTAAAAGAAAGTGAAATAAATATTCAAAATAAAATCAGTGTATCTAAAAGATATGATTTTGGAAAAGCAACTTTAGTTGTTGCAATTCCTGATCCATGGATTGATGTTCAAACCGTTGCAGATTTAGAGGAAATTGCATTTGAATTTAAAGATAAAAAGAAAAAAAGACTAAGAGTTGCAACTAAATATCCAAATCTAACTAGAGAGTTTTTATTTTCAAAAGGAGTTACCCAATTTAAGTTAGTTGGTAGTTTAGGGGCAACAGAAGCTTATCCTTTTACTGGATCAAGTGAAATTATCACTGATATAACCTCAACTGGTGAGACCTTAAAAGCTAACAATCTTCGTATTTTAAAGGATGGAGAAATATTAAAATCTGAAGCGTGCATGATGATATCAAAATCATCTGTAAAAAAACCAGAAGTTAAGAAGTTAGTTAAGCTACTTTCTAAGAATTAAATCTTTCCAATAAATTAAAATAATCTTAATAATATCAAGGTTTCTAGCAATTGCATAAAGCGCAACTATTACCCCTATTATAAATATAATTTTTAGTATTAAGAATAATTCCATCAGATAAGTTTTAAATAATTCAATATATTAATCATATTTTTACTATAAAATATATTATTAGAATCATGGATATAATCTTAATTGTCTTATTAGTTTTATTAATAGGGATTGCTTCATCAATTCTTTATTTAAATTTGAAATCTAAACCCCAGGAAGATAATGAAAATAAAGAAGCTGAGGAGATAGCTAACTTAAAGACTGAAATACAGAATTTAAAAGATACTCTTAACAATACTATTAATACATCACTTGGTTCAATGTCGACTTCATTTAATAATCTTTCAACAGGGGTTACTAAAGATATGACAGAGGCTTTAACTAAAGTAGATGAAAAAGTTGGAAATTTTAACCAACAGGTTCAATTATTAAATCAAAGCCAAGAAGGAATTACTAAAATTTTAGCAGGAGTTAAAAAATATGGGACCCTTGCTGAATTTAGTTTAGACGCTTTAATCAAGGATTTGTTGCCTGCTTCTCAATTTATGACTAACGTCAAGATGAAGGAAAACACAAGTGAGAATGTTGAATTTGCAATCAAGCTTCAAGGGGATGTTTTAGTTCCAGTGGATAGCCATTTTCCAGTAGAAAAATTTAAAGCAATTACCGATGGTCATGACGCGCAAGATAAAAGAGCTGTAGCAGATGCTAGAGCAAAATTAGCAACTGCTTTTAAAGCAAAAGCTAAAAGTGTTAATGAAAAATATATTGTACCACCAAAAACTACAGATTTTGCAATTGTTTATGCTCCAACAGAAAGTTTATACAAAGAATTAACTGAATACCAAGATCCAAGCACTAAAGAGTTATTAACTCAAGAATTAATGAAAAAACATAAAGTTGTAATCTGTGGACCAAATACTTTATCCGCTTACTTGCAATCTCTTCATATGGGTTTTCAATCACTAAAAGTTCAAAAAGGTGCAACAGAAATTTATAATCACTTAAAAACAATAAGTTCAAGATTTGGAAAACACTTTGATAATATAATTTCTCTTAGAAAAAAATTAGAAGAAGCCATGTCTGTTGTGGATAAGTTTGGAACAGATGCTAGATCAATTACTAGAACTCTTGAAAGCATTAAAGACCCAGAACAACTTGAAAAAGCTGTTCAAACAGAAAATGTAGAAAAATTTGTTGATCATTCAAAACAAGCCAAAAATTAATTTCTATTTTTCTCTAATAACGAATATAAGAAATCACATGCAGTGGAATAATAAATATAGCTATCCGACATCAACTAGATCAATAGTAGATGGTTCAAGACATTACTCTGTGAATGAAGAGCGATTACCCTCAGTAACAACAATATTAAAAGCAACAGAATCTGAAGAAAAAAAAGCATCTCTTCAAGCTTGGAAGCAAAGGGTTGGCCAAAAGCAGGCTGAAATTATTACTCGTGAGGCAAGTAGCAGGGGTAGTTCAATGCATGAATACCTGGAAAAATTTTTACTGGGTAAATTAAATTTAGATTTACTAGGAGATAATACTAGAGAGCGAATGATGGCGGATCAAATTATTGAAAATGGATTAAGAAATAAGTTAGAAGAAATTTGGGGATGCGAAGCAACATTATATTATCCTGGAAAATATGCTGGAGCTGCTGACTGTGTTGGCGTTTATGAGAATAAAGAGACCATAATTGATTTCAAACAAAGTAATAAACCTAAAAAAGATGAATGGATTGATGATTACTATTTGCAATGTGCAGCATACGCTTTAGCGCATAATACTGTTTACGGATCTAATATTGCTCAAGCAGTTATTTTACTTTGCACAAAAGATAATATGTTTCAAAGGTTTTTAATCGAGGGTGATAGATTAAAAGATTATCAAAATAAATTTTTAGAAAAAGTTGAACAATTTTATGTACAAAGGAGAGCAAATTGAATTACGTAGTATGGGATATTGAGACCGACTCCGCTCAAACTGATTGGGCAACTATTATTGAAATTGGTGGGATTTTACTTGATGAAAACTTTAAAGAAAAAGAGCGTTTTCAAGCAAGGTGTAGGCTGCCTCAAGATAGAGTTCCAAGCGCTACAGCACTCTGCATCAATAAATCTAATGTAGATTTATTAACTAAAGGTAATTTAAGTCACTACGAGATGTTAACTCAGATTGAACAAAAATTTAGAGAATGGTCACCTGCAACTTTTTTAGGTTATTCAAGCATTAACTTTGATGATGAAGTAATTAGAAAAGAATTTTTTAAATCTTTAAGAAAGCCTTATCTAACAAACACAGAGGGAAATGTTCGTCATGATGCTTTGAATATAGTTAGAGCAGCATTTGCAATTGATGATGATGTTTTAAAAACAGAATTAAATGCTAAAGGAAATAAATCAATGAAACTAGAGTCTTTGGCAAGATTAAATGGTTTTGAGTCTGCTGGTGCTCACTCTGCATTATTTGATACTGAACTGACTGTTAAAGTTTTAGATTTAATTAAACAGAAACAACCAACTCTTTGGCAAGAATATTTTAAAACAAGTAGTAAAGTAATTGTAGAGAACATGATTAAGCAAGAAAAGATATTTACACTTAATGAATATTTTTATGGAACAAGTCGATTATACTTATGCTCTCCACTTCATCCAAATGCTTGTATGCATCCAGTCTATAAATGGGGTCAAGCAGTAGATCTTAGAGTTGATATTGAGACTATTCAGAAATTAAATTATGAAGATTTAAAAAAAGAGATGAAAAAGTCTCCAAAGTTTTTAAGAACTATAAGATCGAATAAAGCACCAATAATTTTAGATCAAAGTTTTGGAATGAAAGTTGAACCATATAGTAAGCTTGATCCTAACTTGATTAAAAAAAGAGCTGAATTAGTAAAAACTAATGAAAAGTTTTCACAAGATATTTGCAATATTTTAAGAGAAGCTGCTGAAGAGAAGATGGAAACTTCTTCTCAAGAAGATATTGAACCAGAAGAGTCTATTTATTCTGGAGGATTTACCTCCGCTAAAGATCAGGCTTTATTTCCTAAATTTCATACAGGGGATTGGAAAGAAAAGTTTGCGCTATTAGATAAATTTGAAGATGAGAGATTGGTTACTTTTGGTCATGGCCTTATATTTAATGAGGCACCTGAAATTTTACCAAAAGAAGTTCACAAAAAAATCAAACGTCGAATAGCTTCAAGAATATTGAGTACTAATAAGGAAAAATGGTGGACAGTTTCTGCTTTTTATTCTGAATGTGATGAGATTAGAGAGAATGAGGATAAGATGTTTTCATTTAAAACAGTAGATGAAAAGCTTAAATTCTTAGATGGAATTAACGAATACGTGATGAATCTTGAGCAAAAGTATTCAGACGCTTGATTGAATAAACTAAAAATTTTATTTTTTGCCCATTGAATAATCAATTGAATCAATTATATCAGTAGTATGCTTATAGATTTTAAAGACGAAGATTTTGATAGTAAAATAAAAAACGAAGATGTTTCAGTAATCCAGTTTAGTGCTGCTTGGTGCGGACCTTGTAAGGCCTTAAAACCTGTGATGGATAAACTAGCTGATGAGTATAAAGAAAAAGCTGGTTTCTATTATGCAGATATAGAAGATGGTGGAATTAATACTGGAAGTGCCGCAGGAATTAGAGGTGTGCCGACAGTAATTATTTACAAAAAAGGCGTTGAAGTAGATAGAAAAGTTGGTGGAGTTCCAGAGGGTCACATGAAGGAATTTCTAGAAAAAAATATCTAATTTAAATTCAACACTTCCCCAGCAAGATAAAGAGATCCAGTTATTAAGATAATATCGTTTTCTTTGACTGGAATTGACCTGATAGCCTCCTCTATACTTTCTTTGTAATTAATATTTTTGAAGCTATTTAGCTTATCTTTTAACTCTTTTCCTTTAATCGAGTTTGGTTGATTAGGGATATCAATAGTAATCAAGGTTTTAACATCCTTAAAGTAACTCATATATTCATTATGATCTTTATTAGCCATCATTCCTAGGATGATGTGCTTATTGCAATTTAAACTTTCTAAATAATCATTTAATACTTTTGCCCCTAAAGGATTATGTGAGCCATCCACAAAAAGTTGATGATTTTTTGTAAGTTCTTTAAGTTTACCTGACTTTATTTCTTGTAATCTTGCAATACTATTTATTTTTGTAATACCTTTCTGGATATGTTCATCTTTAATATCAAAATCTTTTATAGTTCTTAACGTTGCAATAGCTGTTGAGATATTTTCTAATTGAAATTGGCCTTTAACATTTGGCATTGGTAATTTAATTCCACCTAATTGATCTTCATAATAAAAGAAATCATTTCCTTTCATTGTAAAACTATAATTTTCATTATGAAAAAACTTATTTGAATTATTATTTGATATTGTTTTTTTTATACTATCAATAATTTCTTTAGAACTTTGTTTTGCAACTATAATATTTGAATTTAAAAGAGTTGAAGTTTTCTCATAAATTATTTTTTCAACAGTTTGTTCATTTTCAGGTAGCCAATCTAAGTGATCAAGGCCAATAGAAGTTACAATACTAGCTAGATTAGTTTTAAGGATATTTGTTGCGTCAAACCTATGAAATAAGCCAGTTTCTATTAGATTGATATTATCTGGATATTGAGAAGCTTTTAGAAAATAAGCTGCAGTTAATATCTCAAAAAAAGTAATAGGTTCGTTATTATTAGCACTTTCAATTTCTTCAAACAAACTTGCTAACTCTTCATCATTAAGTTCTTTATTGTTAAATACAAACCGTTCATTGATATTCTTGATATGAGGGCTAGTATAAATGTTACATTTAATTTTGGCCTCTTTTAGAATAGCAAACATAGCCTGGATGGTTGAATACTTTCCATTGGTTCCTACAATTGAAATTGCTTTGAGTTTATCTTGGGGATTTCCTAATCTTTGACAGAGATTTTGAATACGATCTAAACTTAGATCTATTTCTTTAGGATGCAGCTCTTGTAAGCGACTGACTATCTTCTGAAGTTTCATTTTGTTCAGAACTTATAACAGAATTTTGCTTTAACAATATTGATAATAAAGTTCCTATTTTGGATGCAAGATCTTTACGCTCAACAATTAAATCAACGAAACCTGTTTTTTCAACATATTCACTTTTCTGAAATCCTTCAGGCAATTCTTCTTTCACTGTACCCTGAATAACTCTTGCACCTGCAAAAGCTATTAATGCACCTGGTTCAGCGATATGAATATCACCAAGCATTGCATAAGAAGCTGTAATACCACCCGCTGTCGGATCTGTGATACACACTAAATAAGGTAATCCATTTTTTTTTAATTCATTTATTGCAAGTGTTGTTCTAGTCATTTGAGATAGGGATATTAAACTTTCCATCATTCTCATTCCACCACCAGCACTTATACATAAAAAAGGAGTTTGGTTTTCAATAGCATGTTGTATTCCATATAAAAAAGCCTCACCTTCAGCAGCAGCCATTGAAGCTCCTAGAAAATCAAAGTCTGAAGCAACCGCTGTAATTTGAGTATTATTAATCTTTCCAGCAGCAACCATCATTCCACATTCCATACCAGTCTTTTTACGAGCACTTTTTAATCTATCTTTGTATGATTTTGAGTCTGTCCAATTTAATGGATCATCTTTGGGGATAGGAGTTTTAAATACCTCATAATTATTTTTACCAAATAAAATATCAAATCTTTGACTAGGTTTAATTCTATGATGTCTGTTACAGTCTGGGCATACCCACAAATTATCTGCTAAATCTTTTTTTAGTATTGGTCCTTTACAACAAGAGGTCCAATCACTTTTAGCAATATCTTCTTTAGATGCTCTTTCATGAATAGCAGTTTTAATTTTCTCACCTGCTTTAATTATTTTTGTTATCCAGTTCATTTAATTTTATTTTTTAATCTCTTGACGATATTAGTAACATTTGTGACAGGATTTTGTCTCTTTTTAATAGAGTTAGAAATTTCCTTACAAATAGCACTTCCAACCACTAATCCATCAGCCTTTTTAAGCGATTTGATTGTTTTTTCAGTAATTCCAAAACCAATGACAACATTTTTTGATTTATTTTGGTTTTTAATTTTTCCGTACCTCTTTAGTATTTTTTTTGGTGAAACTTTTAATTTTCCCCCAGTCGTAGAGAGCATGCTTATGTAATAAAGCATATCATGTGAGTCTTTGATGATTTTTTTTAATCTTATCTCAGATGTAGTGGGGGAAACTAATTGGATAAAGTTAACTCCTCTTTTTTTACATTTAGATGCAAATTTTTTATTTTCAGGATAGGGTAGATCAACAACTATCAAGCCATCTACTTTTACATTTTTACATTTATCTAAAAATTTATTTTCATTGTATTGAAAAATCATATTGTAATAACCCATCAAAATGATTGGTTTAGTTTTTTTTGATTTTTTAAAGTCTCTAGCAATTGAAAAAACATCATTAATTTTAATCCCATTTTTAATTGCACGATATGCACTTGTTTGAATTTGGCCTCCATCGGCAATTGGAGTGTTGTGAGGAAAACCTAATTCACAAATATCTGCATAATC
Source organism: uncultured Pelagibacteraceae bacterium (assembly GCA_902560015.1). GTDB lineage: Bacteria > Pseudomonadota > Alphaproteobacteria > Pelagibacterales > Pelagibacteraceae > Pelagibacter. The sequence goes on along the minus strand of CACEKA010000003.1, from coordinate 75,921 downwards.
AGAAATTGATTTTAGTATTTCTAGTGACTTTTTTTTAGTGTTATCACCTGCAACCGTATAAGTAAGAAGAGCAGGTCTATTTTCACTTTTTGCATTTTGAAAAGCTTCATTTATCAAAGAGGCCATTATTTTTTACCCAATCTTTCTTTTAAAATATCTCTGTCTTTTTTTGCATCTCCACAGGAGTTAACTATAATGATGGTATCTTTACTTAATTTAGGAGCAATCTTGATAGCCTCTGCAAATGCATGACTAGGCTCTAGACTTGGATTTAAGTTTTCATATTTAGTTACCATCACATGCGCATTAAGAGCATCTTCATCAGTTGCATAAGTATATCTTGCTCTTTTAGTATCTTTTAAAAAACAATGAATAGGACTGACCCCTGGATAATCTAAACCAGCACTAATAGACTCTGTATCGTTAATTTGTCCCTCATTATTTTGACAAAGATAAGATGCGGCTCCATGCAATATTCCAATTTTAGCATTTCTACTTAGTGGTGCTGCATGAAGTTTTGATTTTTTAGGTCCTCCAGCCTCTACACCAATTAATTCAATTTGTTTTTTGTCATAATCAATAAATTCACTCCAAAAACCATAAGCAGAGCTTCCACCACCCACACAGTTAATTAATTTTATTTTGTTTGGAATTTTTTTAAATTTTGATTTTAATTGCACTTTTAATTCTCTAGAGATTTGTGCTGTACTCCAGCCACAGATTTTAACAAATATATTTGGACCTACGGTACTGCCAACACACATATGAGTGTTATCACAATTAGATACCCAATATCTCATACATTCACTAACAGCATCTACTAGTGTTTGACTACCTGAATAAACTGGAACTATTTCAGCCCCATTTTTTTTCATTGCATCACAGTTAGGTTTTTGTCTTTTAATATCTTTTGCACCCATAAATATTTTACATTTAAGGCCAAATTTTTTAGCAGCCATACTAAGCATTTTTCCTGCATAACCAGCTCCTGTATCACCAACAATGTATTTCTTACCCATTGCTTTACAGATAAGAGCGTGAACAGTTGCATTGTATATTTTATGGGCACCTCCATTAGCTTCAGATACAACTTTTGCCCAAATTTGAGCACCTCCTAGATGGTTTGTAAGATTATCAAGTTTTACAAATGAAGTAGGGGTCCCAATATAATTTTTAAAATAAAAATCTCTTTTGTTAAGAAATTTTTTATCTTTTCTTAGTTTTTTAAATTCATTTGTTAAATCTTCTACAGGTTTTTTTAGAGTTTCTGGAATAAAGCTTCCTCCAAATTTACCACCCCAAAAACCGTGTTGATCATGTTGATCAATTAATGGAATTCCTCTTTTAAGTTTCACTGTATACCTGCTCCACCTTGTTTAAAAATATATCTATTTTGGATTTATCTTTTACCCCAGAAGTCTCTAGACCCCCAGATATATCTATAATATCTGCTATTTTTTTATAATTTTCAAGATTATCATTTATTTGAACGTTACCTGCTATCATTAGTGGTTTGTTTATCTTTACTTTTTGAATAAGCTTATGGTCAAAAGCCATACTCTTTTCATAACCTTTACTATCAAACAAAAAAATATCGGTCATTTCTGAGAATGAATGATATTTTTGAACATCAGCTTCATCATTTATAGCCAAAGCAGTAATAATTTTTTTTTTATACTTTTGCTTAATTTCTTTTATTTCTTTAGGTGTACTGTCATAAATTTGATAATAATCAAAGGGAAGGTGCTTAATTTTTTCTAATATGTCTTCATCAGGCTTAACAAGCACTGCTACTAAATTAGATTTTTTTTTATCCAATGATAAAAGCTCATTTAATTTTTCAATCTCTACATATCTTGAGCTTTTTTTATAGTTACAAATGAAACCAATAAATTGTGGTGGGCAGGGATGATTAATTATAAACTTAAGAGTTTCAAGATCTGAGATCCCACAGATTTTAGACCCTTTGATCATTTATTTAAGTGATCAATTAATCTTTGAATATTTATTTTGATATTTCCCTTAATTAATGATCTTCCCATTACAATCCCTGATACTTTATTTTTAAAAGCATCTTTAGGAGTCATTACTCTTGATTGATCATTAGCATTATCTCCTGGTAATCTGATACCAGGTGTAACAATAAATAAATTTTTATATTTGTTTCTAACTATTTTTGCTTCCTGTGCAGAGCAAACAATACCATCACAACCTGATTTTTTTATCAAATCTGCTTGTTTTAATACTAATTGATTTACAGACCTTGTGTGTCCTATTTTTTTAAGAGATTTATTATTAAGACTTGTCAAAACTGTAACACCAAGCACTTTTATATTCTTATTAATAGATTTAGCTTTTTTCTTAATAGCCTTTAGCATTTCAAGGCCACCATTTGCATGTACAGTTATGTAGCCACATTTCTTTAAGTCTTTTAAACTTTCTATAGCTGATAAAGCAGTTTGTGGAATATCATTAATTTTTAAATCTAGCCAAAATTCTTTTTTAAAATCCTCTAAAAATCTTCTACTATTTTTAGCATAAAAAAATTGTAAACCAAATTTTGGAATAACTTTCAGTTTTTTAGTCTGGGTTTGATTTATTATCTTTTTAATTTCTTTGAGATTTGAAGTATCACAAGCAACAAATATAGTTTTATTCTTCATTATTTAATTTTTTAAACAAGTCTTTTGACATTTTAAAGTGAATTGTTTTTTTTTGAGGGGTATTTACCTTCTCGCCAGTTTTAGGATTTCTTGAAATTCTTGCTTTTTGAATATTGGTAGAAAAGACACCAAAACCTCTTAGTTCAACTCGATCTCCTCTTTTCAGAGCTTGTTTAATTTCACCAAGAATAATATTTGTAAATTTTTCGAGGTCTTTCTTTAAAAAATTTGGATAATTGTCGGAGAGTTGTTTTAAAAGCTTTGATTTTACAATAGCCAATTTAAATCTTCTTTTACTCTTTATCTTCTTCTTTTTTCTTTAGATCATCAGATAATGATGAGAATGGCAAGTTTTTACCAGAACCTTCAGATCCATACTTGTCTAAAGCTTCTTTTTTCTCAATTTCTTCTAATAATTTAATACTTAATGTTACTTTTCTCTTATCAAGATCAATTTCAGCTATTGCACAGTCAAGTTTTTCTCCACCAGTCCATCTGCTTGGTCGAGCATCAGCTGCATTAATTGCAATTGCAGATTTTCTAATTTGAAAATCCATCTCACATCCTTCAGGTCTTACTGTCAAACCTTTATTATCAGTAGAGACAACCTTAACAGTGATTGTTTGGTTTTTAGATTTGTCTTTAAACCAATCAAATGGATCAGCTTGTGTTTGTCTTAGACCAACTCTAATTTTTTGTTCTGATGGTTTAACTTCAAGTACTTTAACTTTAATTTTATCACCTTTTTTATATTTCTCTAATTCTTCTTCACCATTATTTAAATAAGTTAAATCATTACAGTGTAAGAATGCGTCAACATCTAAATCCTCTACTTTTACAAATAATGAGTATTCATTTTTATTGACCACTTCACCTTCAACTATTGTTCCAACAGGATATTTAGTTTCAAAAGTTTCAAATGGATTTTCTTGAGTTAATCTGTGTGAAATTGCTACACGTCTTTTATCTTTATCAATTTCAGTAATTACACAATCTATCTCATTACCAACTTTAAACATTTTTTTTGCTGAAATATTTTTCCTAGTCCAACTAAGTTCACTTGAGTGAAGTAAAGTTGTAAGTCCCGGTTCTAGTTCACAGAATGCACCAAAGTCCATTAATTTAACAACTTTAACTTTATAAATTTTATTTAATTCATAATTTTCTATGTGTTCAAAAGGATCTGGTGAAAGTTGTTTGACAGAACAACCAACTTGAAGTTTTTCTTTGTCAACAGTAATTACTTTTAAATCATGTTTTTCACCAATGTTAAAAACTTCATCAGGGTGATTTACTCTTGAATATGAAATTTCTTGTAAGTGAACTAAAACATCCAATTCACCATTTACATTGAAAAAGCATCCAAAAGAACTATAACCTTTTACTTCAGCACCTTTGATAATATCTCCAACTTTATATTTCTCTACAATTTTAGCTTTATCTTCTTTTTTAAATGATGAGATAATTTCTCTTCTGGACACACATGCGTTTCCTCTAATCTTGTCTAATTTTATTAAAGCAAATTTTTGTGGTTCATTCATTAAGTGACTGATGTCTTTTAATGGTTTATCGCTTATCTGAGATCCTGGTAAAAACATTAGGGATCCAGTATCAATATGTTCGACAATACATCCGCCTTTACATTTTGAAGTAATTTTACCCATGATTGGCTCATTTTTTTCATAAGCTTCAACAAGTTTATCCCAACCTTTAATTTTTTGAGCTTTGCTTGCAGAAACCAGTATTTCACCATGTTTATCCTCAATTTTTTCTAATAAAACTGGAATCGTCTCACCTACTTTAATTTTTTCACCAAGACCCATACTTTTTAGCTCATTAACATCCAATACCGGTTCACTCTTTAGACCTTCAACAAACAAGAATACAAATTTCTCTGTTATCTTATTTATTTTACCTTCTATGATTTTACCTTCTTCGATCTGTATTTTTGAGAGTTGGCTATTAAGTAATTTTTCGAATTCTTGTGATGCTGGATTTGATAGATCTTTATAAATTTCCATTAAATATTAATTTTCCTGTCTATAATTTTTTTTATTTTTAAAAAACACGCTCTTTTAGATAAATTTGTCGTATTAATCAATACCGAATCTTTCGTTTTCTTTAGTGGAGATATTTTTCGATTATAATCACTTTTATCACGTTTTTTTATACTTTTAAGCACTTCATTATAGGAAATTTTTTTATTTAACCTTTTTAGCTCTTTATATCTTCTCTGAGCTCTTGTTTTCACATTTGCAGTGATAAAAAATTTAAATTCTGCATCTGGGACTATATTGTAAGTGATATCTCTTCCATCTAGGCATGAGCCTTTAAATTTCTTAGGAGGGTTATAGGCAAAATTTAATTGAAAAGAATGGACTAATTTCCGAGTGCTTTTAACTTTAGATATTATTGACGCTTCTGTTCCCACCTCATCGGTTAGTAAGGTTTTGTTTGAAAGATCTGTAACTTTTAATGATTTAATTTTTGTCTTTATAAATTTTTGACTAAACTTTTTGGGAAATTTTATCTTTAAATAAGCAATCATCCTATAAATTTTTCCAGTATCTAGATAAAAAAGATTATAATGTTTTGATATAGTTTTAGCTAATGTTCCTGCACCTGCAGCGGCAGGTGAGTCTATTGCTACTTTTATAATATTCTTTCTTTTTATCATTATCTCTTTAAGTCATTTACTATATTTAAAAAATTAGGAAAAGAAGTTCTAATAGAATCCTTATCATGTATCTTCCAAGTCCCACCGAAAGTTAGTCCTGCAATTATACTTGTCATAAATACTCTATGATCTTTTAAGTAATCTTTAATAATAATTTTTTTATTTATATTTAAATTTGGATTCCCAAATATTTTTATTGAACTTTTAGTAACTATAACTTTTATACCCATTTTACTTAAAATTTTTGCTCCCCATTGAAGTCTTGGACTTTCTTTTTGATCTAACTCCGCTAAATCTTTAAAATAAGAAACCCCTTTAGCTTTTGCTGCAATTAAAAAAATGACCAAGAATTCATCTATTGCACCGCTATTTAATCTTGTTGGACAATTAATTGATTTAAGTGTTCTTGGACTTGTAACTTCAATATCTGCATTTTGTTCACCTTTATAAATTTTTTTATTTTTAAAGATAATTTTCACACCCATTTTTTTTAAGATTGTGATAATCCCAATTCTTGAAGGATTGATATTTACATTCTTAATAACTATTTTTGAATTTTTAGAGAGAGTTGCAAGAACAATAAAAAAAGCACTAGAACTAATATCTGAAGGAATTTTATAATTAAATGCTTTTATTTTTTTAACCTTATTTACTTTTATAAGATCATAATTTTTTTTTGATTTTACGGATATTGGTAAATTTAGATATTTGCATAGTAGTTCTGTATGATTTCTAGATTTTTTTGCTTTTATAAAGGTAGTTCCATCACTCTTCATTCCTCCTAAAATTACAGCACTTTTACATTGTGCTGATCCTCTTTTTTCTAAATATTTAAAAGATTTTAAATTTGAACTACCATTAATTATCAGTGGTAAATTTTTTTTATCTTTTAGATTAAAAGTTGCTCCAAAATTACTTAATGGATCTGTAATTCTTTTAAAATCTCTTTTAGATAAACTTTTGTCTCCAATTAATTTTATTGGATATTTTGTATTTATTAAAAGTCCCAATATTAGCCTGCCTAAGGTTCCTGAGTTTTCAGCATTCAAAGTCAAATTTTTTTTGAATTGATAACCATTTATTCCTCCCCCATAAACTTTACATTCATTTTTGTTGAATTTGACTTTAATACCTAGTTTTTTAATAGCTTTAATTGCTGCCAAAACATCTTCTGACATTAATAAGTTTTGAGCTTTAGATATACCGTTAGCAAGAGATGAGAAAAGTACCCATCTTATGCTTATACTTTTGTCACCGCTAACTGTAATTTCTTTATTAAATGCTTTTATTTTTTTATTAACAATAATTGAATTGGGCATCAATTTTAATTAAATTTAAAGCTATCACCGAAGTAAGCATTCTTTGCATTAATATCGTTTACTAAATTATTAGGAGTATCTTTTGCTATAACTTTACCATTACTTAAAATCATTGCCTCATCAACGCATGCGAGCAAGTCTCGGGCTTGGTGATCGCAAATACAAATTGTTATTCGATTTTCTTGTTGCAAATTTACTATTATTTCTTGAAGCATTTTTATTGTCAGTACATCAAGTGCCGCAAAACATTCATCAAGTAGAAGAACCTTTGGCTCACTTAAAAGTGATAATGCAATTACTAATTTTTTTTTTTGACCACCTGATAAAAATTTAGCTTTTATATCTTTTAAATTATCAAGCTCAAATTTTGAAATTAGATAATCTATTCTCTCTGTTCTATAATTTTTATTATCTATTATAATTTCACTGATTGCTTTTAAATTATCATGAAGAGTAAGATCATTAAAATACCCACCATATTGAGGTACATATCCAACTTTAAATTTTTTAGTTCTATAGTAGATTGGAAAATCAATTACATTTTCACCAGCAATTTTAATCTGTCCATTTTTTGGTTTTATCAAGCCAGTAATTAAATTAAATATAGTTGATTTGCCAACACCATTTGGTCCCAGCATTCCAAAAATTTGTCCTTCATTAATTTTAAAACTTATATTATCTAGGATTAATCTGTTTCCATAAGCAAGAGATACATTTTCAAAATCAATCAAAGTATTAATATTTTTGAATGATTTAATTCTGAATTTTTTTATTATTGCCATATTAATTTTTATTTTTAATATTTACTTTTTCATCGTCTTTATACATAAAAACTTTGGTATCTTTTGTACTTAAGTCTATTTCAAAAACGTCTGCTTTAAGAATATTTTCAAAATTTGAATAAACAACATTTCTTGAGATAATCATTGAATTTCTATTTAAAGAAAAATCTAAATATTCTCCAGTAATTTTATTATCCAAATATTTGGATATTACATTTTTGGTAAATATTGTATCAAAATTTTCTATATTATACTTGCCAAAATCAGATGTAATTTCAATATTATTTGAATTATTAAGTTTAATAGTGGCCTCTACATTTGTGAGATATATAATATTTGTGTCTGAATAATCAATTTCACCTTTAATTGCATTAATAATATATTTATTTCCTTTAGCATCTTCTGAAGTGTAATTGATATTTTTTATGATATTTGAATTAGAAGAAATATCTTCAGGTTTAACTATAACTAATTCTTCAACTTTGTCTTTCTTAAAAATTTTAGGATATATATAAAATGATATACCAATAGATAAAATAATTAAAAAAATTACTACAATTTTGTTTTTCATTTAAGAAATATTGGACTGAAGAATATTATGAATATGAACTACACCAATAGTTTTATATTTATTTTTTTGGTCATAAATACATAAAGATGTAATTTTTTTAGCATTCATCAAAGCTAAAGCTTTTGCTGCTAATGAGTTTTTTTCAACACTAACAGGATTTTTTGTCATAATTTCTTTTACTTTCATTGAAAGTAGGTTTAATTTTTTTTGATTAAATCTTCTTATTTGTCCATCGGTGACAATTCCTATAGTTTTTTTCATTTTGTTTTGAACAATTAAAATACCCAATTTTTTATTACTAAGTAATTTTATAGCTTCAGCCATTTTTTTATTTTCATTAACAAAAGGAATTTTGTTACCAACCAACATAATATCTTCAACTGTTTTTAATTGAGCTCCTAAACTTCCTGCTGGATGAATTTTTTTAAAATCTAATTTATCAAATTTTTTATATTGCATAGTTGCTATTGCTAAAGCATCTCCAAGAGCTAGTTGAACAGTAGTGCTTGATGTGGGGACAATGCCCCCTGACTCTTCAACTTTAGGAATTAATAATTTAATATCTGAAGCTTTATATAAAATAGATTCTTTTTTAGACATAATTCCAATTAACAGAATTTTATTTCTGTTTGCGTACTGAATTATATTTTTTAGTTCGTTAGTTTGTCCAGAATAACTAATAAGAATTAAAATATCTTTTTTTGAAATACTTCCTAGATCTCCGTGTGAAGAGTCGCCAGCTGATAAACTAAAAGATGGAGTTCCAACAGAAGATAGTGTAGCTGCTATTTTTGAGGCTATTAGACCACTTTTACCAACACCACATAAAATTACTTTTGATTGACACTTTGCTATTTGAATTACTGCTTCGTTGAATGAATTATTAATGTTATTTTTTAGTTTTTGTAATGCCTTTATTTCTAGGTTAACTACATCTTTTGCAATTGAAATAAATTTTTTTTTATTCATCTAATGTGACCAGATATCTTCCTTAAATAAGGCCAAATCAAGATCAACTCTAGTTTTTAAAAATTTAAGACAGTCTTGATAAAGCTCAATTCTATTTTCTCGTTCAAGTATTTTATTAAGCTCATTATGGATCTGATGTAAATATATTACATCATTTGCACAATACTTAAGTTGCGCTGGTGTTAGCTCTCCTCCAAAATCTGAACTTTGAAATTGTTTACTAACATCTGTATTTGCGAATTCTTTGATTAGAGTTTTTAATGAGTGGCTATCAGAGTAGGATCTTGCCAGTTTAGATGCAATTTTAGTATCAAGAATATTGTTTGTGTCAGTTTTTAAATAATATTTAATATGAGCCATATCTGCTCTTCCATAATGAAAAATTTTTGTAATTGTTTCGTCTTTAAGTATCTTGATTAAATTTGGAGCTTCATAACTTTGTCTATCAAATTGGACTATATGAGCATCAGAATTACCTGAAGAAATCTGTATCAAGCAAAGAGGATCGCGTCTTACATTTAGACCCATGAATTCACCATCCACAGCTAATACATTGCCTAATTTCAAATCATCTGGTAAATCATTTTTGTGAAGTTTAATATTAATAGTCATTTCTAAACATATATATATGAAAGCAAAAAATTGTCTAATTTTTGGTGGTAGTGGCCAGATCGGTAGAAACTTAATTAGAAAACTTACTAAGAATAATTATACGGTAACTGTGGTGACTAGAAACATTCATCAAAAAAGCTATATAATTAAAACTCAAGCAAATGTTGGCTATATTGACATTGTTGAAGCAAACATATTTGATGAAAAAAAGATAAGAGAACTTTTTAAAAAAGCTGACATATGTATTAATTTAATAGGTATATTGTTTGAGAAAAAAAGAGGTAATACTTTCAAAAATATTCACTCAGTTTTTCCATCTCTACTAGCGAAACTTAGCAAAGAATATAATTTAAAACATTTTATACATTTATCTGCATTGGGCATCAATGAAGCAACAGATTCCGAATATGCAAAAAGTAAATTAGAGGGAGAGAGTAAAGTTTTAAAAAACTTTCCTTTAGCAACAATCTTAAGGCCTTCAGTAGTTTATTCAGTGGATGATAATTTTACGACTAATTTCATGACTTTGTTAAATAGACTACCTATATTTCCACTTTACTATAATGGTAAAACAAAATTTGCTCCTATTCATTGTTCTGATCTAACAGATACAATTCATCATGTGATTTCAAAAAATATTTATTCCAAGATAATTGAGTGTGTTGGTCCAGAAATAATTTCTTTCAAAGATTTATTAGAAAAACTATTATTACTCATTGATAAAAAAAGATTATTATTACCTTTTCCATTGCCATTAGCTGAATTTTCAGCAAGTTTTTTTGAAATACTACCTAATCCTTTGCTTACTAGAGACCAATTAAAACTTTTAAAATATGATAATATTCAGTCTGGAAAATATAAGACCAATTCAGAAATTGGAGTGCCTAGTATTAGGTTTTTTGATCAAGAGGTTAAAAAATATTGCTATATGTGGAGAGATGGCGGTCAATTTTCAACAGAGAAATACAAGCAAGAAGAATTAGAAAAAAAAGTTAATTAAATAATTCTAGGCTGACTGTATTTTTTTTTCGATAAAATCAGGAACCTCTTCTTTTTCAGTTACCTCTTCTTTTTTACCTTTAGGTTGATAAGCATAAAGAAGATGTAATTTACAATAAGAAAAATCTTTCAAAGACGATCTACCACAAAAATAAAAATCTTTTTCATCTGGATGACCAATAGGCCATTTACATGAGCTTTCATCAAGTTCCTCTAGTTGTTTTGGATTTTCAGGCTCAAAATCTTTTTCAATAATTAGAGATTTAAATTTACTTTTTCTTCCTCTTCTGGATTTTACATCTTTCTGTTCCTGTGAATTTTCAAAATTTTGATTAGAGGTAGCAGTTCTAGTTTTAATTTTAGCAGACAGATTTAATCTGTGAGCTTTACCAATTACCGCATTTCTACTAATACCACCTATAATTTCAGCAATTTGACTAGCAGTATTACCTTTGCCCCAAAGCTCTTTAAGTTTAGCTACTTTTTCTTCGTTCCAGCTCATTATCTATATGTTGTATTATAGTTTATAAATATAACAATATACTGATACATTAAAAAATTAAACAAGCAAAATCTTAGAGTTATCAACAAAACTAACTTAAAATTGGTTTATAGGTATTTTCAATCATAACTTGTATCTAATAATTAAAATTTATAAAAACTGATTTAAATTATGAGCTATTTAGCAAAAAATTATAATAGAAAAAATATTTCCTTCAAATACGGAAAGGGAAGTTTTTTATATTCAACTAATGGAAAAAAATATTTAGATTTTGTCCAAGGCATAGCTGTGAATTCTTTAGGGCATTCACATCCTAAGTTAGTAAAAGCTGTTAATAAGCAATCAAAAAAACTTTGGCATGTTTCAAATGCATTTCAAATTCCAGAGGGAGAAATATTGGCAAAAAAATTAGCTAAAAAAACTTTCGCAGATTTCGTTATGTTTCAAAATAGTGGTGCAGAGGCTACAGAGGCAGCAATAAAAGCTGCTAGAAGATATTTTTACACAATTGGACAGCCAAAAAAAAATAGAATCTTATGTGTTAAAAATAGCTTTCATGGAAGAACACTAGCAGCAATATATGCGAGTGGTTCAAAAAAAATGACAGAAGGTTTTGGACCAAAGATAACTGGTTTTGATCACTTTGAATTTGGAGATCACAAATCCCTAAATAAAAAGATTACTAAAAATACTGCAGCCATAATGGTTGAAACTATCATGGGAGAAGGTGGCATTAAGGTAATACCTGACTGGTGTTTGAGAGAACTTAGAAAAATTTGTAATAAAAAAAATATATTATTAATATTAGACGAAGTTCAATGTGGAATTGGAAGATCGGGAGATTTTTTTGCTTTTGAAAAATCTAAAGTAAAGCCAGATATCGTACCAATTGCAAAGGGTATAGGAGGTGGATTTCCAATTGGAGCAGTTTTAATGAATAAAAAAGTTGCATCAGGAATGACAGCAGGAACTCATGGCTCTACTTTTGGAGGCAACCCTTTAGCAATGGCTGTTGGAAATTCAGTAATGGATATCATTTCAGATAAAAAATTTTTAAATAATATAAAAAGTAATTCAAAATATTTTTTATCAAATCTCAATGATATTAAAGATAAGTATCCAAAAGTTATTAAAGAGATAAGAGGCAGAGGTTTTTTAATTGGAATACAACTTAATACTGATCAGATAAAATTTATAAAAAGACTAATGGATAACAAGTTATTAACTATAAGAGCAGCTGAAAATGTAGTTAGGGTTTTGCCTCCACTTAATGTAAAAAAGAGTGAAATTGATCAAGCTTTAAAGATAATTAAAAAGGTTTGTTCAGAAGTTAATTAAGATGAAACATTTTATAAATTTAAAAGATATTTCAGCTAAAGATCTCAGAAAGATTATAGTTGATGCAAAAAAAAGAAAAAATTTAAGAAAAAATTTAAGCACACTCGAAGTTGATAAAGGAGCGCCATTAAGAGGGAAAATGCTTATCCAAATGTTTGAAAAAGCTAGTTCTAGAACAAGAATTAGTTTTTACTTAGCTATTAAACAGCTTGGCGGGGGCACATTGACCCTTAGGTCAAACGAACTTCATCTTGGTCAAGGAGGTGAGAGCATAGCAGATACTGCAAAAATACTATCAACCTATGGAGATGGGTTTATGTTGAGAACAGATAGTGATGAAAAAGTTGAAAATTTTAGAGATCATTTAACTATACCAGTAATAAATGGTTTAAGTCCATCCTCACATCCTACGCAAGTACTATCTGATGTGTTTACCGTTGAGGAATTGAAAAAAAAATCAATTTCAAAATTAAACATATGCTGGATTGGAGACTCAAATAATGTTTTAGATAGTTTAATAGCAGCCTCAGTAAAATTTTCATTTAAATTAAGTATAGGTTGTCCTAAAAAATTTGAACCAGGTAAAGAAGTTAGAAATTGGGTTAAAGAAAATAATAGAAAAATATATATCTATAATGATGCAAAAAAAGCTATTAAAGGAGCGGATGTAATATTTTCGGATAAAGTTATTTCTTTAAATGATAAAGTAAATAAAAAGAAAAAAATTGAACAATTTAAAAAATTTAAAATAAATAAAAAATTAATGAGTTTTGCAAAAAAAGATTGCATTTTTCTTCACTGTTTGCCTCGGGGATCTGAAGTAAGTGAAGAAGTTTTTTTAGGAAAAAAATCTCATGTATGGCAACAAGCTCTTAATAGAGTTCATGTTCAAAAAAGTATTCTATTATATTGTTTTGGAAAATTAAGGTAGTGGTACTGGATTATCAGAGTTTTGATTTAAATATTTTATAACTGAAGCTCTATCTTTTTCTTTTCTTAATCCAGCAAATGCCATTTTTGTTCCTTTAATCCATTTAGCTGGCTTAATTAAGTAACCGTTTAGCTCCTCAAAAGTCCATTCTTTATCAAATGATGCTAAAGCCTTAGAATATTTGTAATCTGTAATGGCACCAGTTTTTCTTCCAACTACATTATATAAAGCAGGACCAATATTATTTTTTCCACCTTTAACTATTGAGTGACATGCAGCACACTTTTTAAAAACTTTTTCACCTAAAGCAATATCTCCCATTGCCATTAAAGCAGCTATATCAATTTTTTCTTCTACAGCAGTTTTTGTAGAAGATGATACAGTTGTAGCTTGAACTACCTCGACGGCATATCCTGGGGTTTCAGGTTTTTCTACATGAAATATAACATTTGATAGTTTTCCTATACCAATGACTAAAAGGGCTACCATCAATACAGCAGCAACTATTTTATTAATTTCAAAAGAATCCATTTTTCTAAATATTATTTTGGAACATATATCACGATAAATTAAAAAATTACTAAAATTTAATGTATAAATTTGCCTCTATTACTATTTAATAGGTATAATAAAACCAAATATTAATGAAAACATTAACCATTATACCATCAAGGTTATCAGCTACTAGACTACCCGGTAAACCTTTATTTAAAATAAATGATTTATCGATTATTTCTCATGTATTTAGAAGAGCTCAGGAAGCAAATATTGGCGATGTAGTTGTTGCTGCAGAGGATCAGGAAATAGTAGATGATGTTGTTAAAAATGGAGGTAGAGCCATTTTAACAGGAAAAAATCACAAAACAGGAACCGATAGAATTCATGAGGCTTTACAAAAACTAGAAATGAAAGATGTAGATTTAATAATGAATTTACAAGGTGATGAACCTGCAATTAGTATAGAGGACATTATAAGTCTAAATAAAAAAATGATTAGCAATCAATCTAAAATGGGAACTCTTGCTGCTAAAATGAAGGATCTCAAAGAATTAGATAATGAAAATATTGTAAAAGTTATAACTAACGAAAATTTAATCAATGATAAGTTTTCAGAAGCAAAGAATTTTCTGAGGAAATCTTCAGATGTAGCAAATATCTATCATCATATTGGAATTTATTGCTATTCAATTGAAACATTAAAAAAATTTGTTGAATTAAATCAATCTAAAAATGAAATTGAAAATAGATTAGAACAATTGAGGGCACTAGATAACAATATTGAAATAAAGGTTGCACTTGCAAGCTCTACTCCAATAGGAGTTGATACAGAGGAAGATTATCTAGCCTTAAAAAAAATTATGGAATATAAAGTTTAATGGTAAAAATTTATTTTCAAGGTACCTTTGGAGCATACTCACACTTAGCTGCATTGTCAGTTGATCCAGATGCAGAAATAATACCATGTAAAACGTTTGATGATTGTTTTAATAAAGCAAATCTAGAACCAGATTGTAAAATAATTATTCCTGAATCTAATAGAATTACAGGAAATATTGGTATTGAGTATTTAATATTTAAGCACAGACTAAATATTTATAAAGAACATTTTCAAAAAATAGAACACAATTTATTAGGTCAGCCCGGTGCTAAGCTGAGTGATATAAAAGAAGTATATTCTCACGCACAAGGTTTATCTCAATGTTCAAAATTTATTAAAGAAAATAATATAGTAGAACATATAAGAGCAGATACAGCTGGTTCTGCAGAAATGATTTCAAAAACAAAAGACATTAAACAAGCTGCTATAGCGTCCTCTCTAAGTTCTCAAATTTATGGACTAGATATTATTAAAAAAAATATTGAAAATGAAAGTGGTAATTTAACAAGATTTTTAGTAATGGGTAAAAATATTTCTCAACCAGAATTTGGTAATAATAAATACATAACTTCTTTTTTATTTAAACTTAAAAGCAAACCAGCAGCATTATATCAAGCTTTAAGTGGACCTAGTTTAAATGGAGTTAATTTAACTAAATTACAAAGTTATCCTGAAAAAAATTCTTTCGACACATATTTTTTCTTATGTGATCTAGATGGTCACATTGAAGACCCTAAAGTTCAAAAATCTTTAGAGGAGCTAGGCCTTCATTGTGAGGATTTTCACGTCTTAGGTGTTTTTGAGGCTGATAAGTTAAGAGAGAAAAAAAAATAATCTTTTCTTGTAGAATAGAAATTATAACTGCTATAATAGTTCTGGAGGCTAGAGGTGGATGCTGCTTGAACCCGACCAGATCTTAACGGAAGCAGTCGTAGAGACAGTTATTCAGGTTCTAGTCTCCTTAAAATAAATTAAATGAGCAATAATTCTAAAGTATTAGCATTAAAATACAGACCTCAAACTTTTGAGTCTCTTATAGGTCAGGGAGTAGTAGCTGAAACTATAATAAACTCAATTAAAGCAAACAAGATACCTAATGCTTATTTATTTACAGGTATTCGAGGAATAGGAAAAACGACGACTGCTAGAATAGTTGCTAAAGCTCTTAATTGCAAAAATGGTATAGAGAATATGTGTAAAAAAAATTTTTGCGAGAATTGTGAAGCAATAACAAATTCAAGTCATATTGATGTTCTTGAAATGGATGCTGCAAGCAAGACTGGAGTAGATGATGTTAGAGATTTAATTGAATTTTCAAGATACGGACCAACTTCTGCTAAGTATAAAATATTCATAATTGATGAAGTTCACATGCTCAGTAAACAGGCATTTAATGCTTTATTAAAAACATTAGAGGAACCACCAGAATATTTAAAATTTATTTTTGCAACTACTGAAATTAAAAAAATTCCAATCACTGTAGTATCAAGATGCCAAAGATTTGATTTATCTAGAATTAAATCAACAGAGTTATTTGAATTTATAAAAAAGATTAAAGATAAAGAAAATGGCAAAGTATCTGATGAGGCTTTAAAGCTAATCGTTAAAATATCTGAAGGATCTGTAAGAGATGCTCTATCTTTATTAGATAGGGGTTTATTAAGTTTAGAAGAAAATACAGAACTAGATTTAAATGCAGCGCAAAGAATTTTTGGGTATTTTGATAAAACCCAATTAATTAATTTATTTGAATTAATATTAAAAGGAGAAGAGAAAAAAGTTATTAATATCTATAGAAAAATCTATGATCAAGGAGTAGAACCAAAAGTATTTATTAATGATTTTTTGGAAATACTTTATTACTTTAAAAATATAAATTCATTATCTTTAGAAAGTACAAATTTTTCACTTAATGATGAAGAGTTTTCAAAAATTAAAAATATTTCTAATCAAGTAGACTCTGAAGTTTTAATTTTATTTTGGCAGTTTGCAATATTGTCACTTGAAGAATTAGATATTGTCTCTAACCAACATTTATCGATTGAAATGTTTTTAATAAGATTAATGCATTTGGGTTCATTTAAATCAAAAAAAAAAACTGATTTTAAATTTGAAGAAACTAATTCTAATAACGCAGCAATCAATAATAAAACTGAAACTGAAATTCAAAGTGAAAGTAATATTAAAACTGTCGATCAAATAAAAAATATTTCACAAGAAATAAAAAATAAACCTGAGATTGAGACTGATGTTAAATTAATGGATAATAGTTTGATAAATTCCTTTGATGAATTACTTAATATTTGTTCAAAAAAAAAAGAGATTCAATTGAAATATGAATTAGAAAAAAACGTTAATCTTGTTAAATTTGAGAGAAATAGGATTGAAATTTCTTTTAACGATAATTTAAATAAGGATTTTGTTAAAGATTTATCATCTAAACTTTTTGAATGGACTAATGAAAGATGGATAATTACATTTAGCAAATCTAAAGGCGCAATGTCTGTAAAAGAGAAGCAAAAAAATAAAAAAGAAGAATTGATAAATGACGTTAAAAATATGGAAATTTATAAAAATATAATGAAAGAATTTCCTGATGCTGAATTATTAGATGTTAAACTAAATAAAGAAGAGGATTAAAATGACTGATTTTACTAAAATCTTAGATAAGGCAAAAGAATTAGAGGCAAAGATGAAAGAAAGCCAAGAAAAAATCAAAGATATAAAAGCAGAAGGTGTTTCTGGGTCAAATTCAGTTAAGATAGTATTGGATGGTGAAGGCGAGATGCACAATATTGAGTTATCAGATGAAGTGTTAAAAGAAGATAAAACTATTGTAGAAGATCTAATTGTAGCTGCACATAATAGCGCTAAATCCCAACTTAAATCAAAAACTACTGAAGAAATATCTAAAGCTACAGGTGGATTTGGAATACCTGGTTTTAAATGGCCAATGTAATTAATGCAGAATATTAGTGAGATAGAAGAGTTAATAAAATTAATTTCAAAACTTCCTGGTTTAGGACCTAAATCAGCAAAAAGAATTGTTTTAAAATTAATTAATAATCGTGATGAATTAGTTAAACCTATGGCAAGTACATTAGCTCAGGTTTATAAAAATGTAACTAGATGTAGCTCATGTGGATCTCTAAAATCTATTTCATCAGGATGTATTAATTGTGAGAATACTAAAGATAAATATACAAAAATATGTGTAGTAGAAGATATTGCCGATCAATGGTCAATTGAAAATTCAAATATTTTTCAAGGCTATTTTCATATCTTGGGTGGAACTATTTCATCTGTTGGACAAAGAAAAGAAGATCTTTTAATTAACTCTTTAGTAGAAAGAGTAAATAGAGATAATATTGAAGAGGTTATACTTGCAACAAGTGCTACAGTTGAAGGTCAAACTACAGCTTATTATATTCAAGATAGTTTAAAAAATACCAAAGTTAAAATTACAAAATTGGCCCAAGGTTTACCTGTTGGCGGAGAAATAGAAAGTTTGGATGATGGAACTTTATTTTCAGCCTTTAAAAATAGAGCTAATTTGAATTTTAATTCAGATTAAATTTTTTCCTTAATCTATTTTGATGTAATAAAGGTTCTGTGTAACCAGATGGCTGTCCTTTACCTTTAAAAACCAAGTCACATGCGGTCTTGAATGCCAATGATCGCTCAAAATCATCACTCATTTTAATATATTTAGGATCATTTTTATTTTGATCATCCACAATTTTTGCCATTTCCTTCATTATTTCAGTTACTTGAATTTTAGTTGTAATTCCATGATGAATCCAATTAGCAATATGTTGTGAAGATATTCTAAGTGTAGCTCTGTCCTCCATAAGTCCAATGTTATTTATATCTGGAACTTTGGAACACCCAATTCCTTGATCTATCCACCTTACAACGTATCCGAGTAGTGTTTGTGCAGAGTTTGAAATTTCATTATTAATTTCATCAACTGACCAATTTGGCCTGTTTGCAATTGGAATTGTTAAAAGATCATCAATTTTTGCTTTTTCTCTATTAAGAATTTTTTCTTGTTCACTAAAGATATCTATCTCATGATAGTGTAAAGCATGTAATGCAGCTGCTGTTGGAGATGGAACCCATGCACAGTTTGCTCCAGCTTTTAAATGACCAGTTTTTTGCTCCATCATATCTTTCATTTTATCAGGCATTGCCCACATTCCTTTTCCAATTTGTGCTTTTCCAGATAGTCCACACTTTAAACCAATATCAACATTGTTATTTTCATATGCTAAAATCCATTTTGAAGATTTCATGTCTCCTTTTTTAATCATTGGTCCTGCCTCCATAGAGGTATGCATTTCATCTCCAGTCCTATCTAAAAATCCAGTATTTATAAAAAAAACTCTATTTTTTAAAGATCTTATGCATTCCTTCAAATTTGCTGAGGTTCTTCTTTCTTCATCCATTATTCCAATTTTACAAGTATATTGATTTAAACCCAAAACTTCTTCGACTTTTGAAAAAAGTAAATCTGTAAATGCCGTTTCATCTGGTCCATGCATTTTTGGCTTAACAATATAAATTGATCCAGTTCTTGAATTATTTTTGTTTTTTAAATCATGAAGTGCTGCAGTTGTGGTAATGAATGCATCCATGATGCCTTCTGGTATTTCGTTACCATTACTTAAAATTATGGAAGGATTAGTCATTAAATGTCCAACATTTCTTATCAATAGAAGACTTCTTCCGTGCAATTTAAGTCCTTTGCCATCTTTAGAAACATAACTTCTATTTGGATTCAGTTTTCTTTCAAATAATTTACCATCTTTTTCAAATTTTGTTTTAAGATTGCCTTTCATCAATCCTAACCAATTTCTGTAACAAATAATTTTATCTTCTGCATCTA
Organism: uncultured Pelagibacteraceae bacterium; assembly: GCA_902560015.1. Classification (GTDB taxonomy): domain Bacteria; phylum Pseudomonadota; class Alphaproteobacteria; order Pelagibacterales; family Pelagibacteraceae; genus Pelagibacter. The sequence continues at coordinate 56,292 of CACEKA010000003.1, read as the reverse complement.
CTGCTGCAACACTATCCTCGTTATCACATATAGTTGATACTGCAGACTCGAGGATTATTTCACTTATACCAGCATGATCTTGTTGAGCACTAAAAGCTCTAGGGTCTCTTAAAATTTCAATATGCAAATTATTATTTATTAATATTACTGCTGACGGGTTGTCAGCCTCTCCTCTATGACCAATAAATTTTTGTTCATTAATTAAACTAAAAATATCTGCACCTTTTAGAATTTTTAATTTACCATCTTTAACTGCAACACTAGTAATTTTATGCCAACTTAAATCCTTTATGGGAAAATATTTATCTAAAAAGTCTCTTCCATATTTTATTACCATCTCACCCCTTAAAGGATCATATCTTTCCGAGACACTATCTTCTGATTGTTCAATAATATCAGTGCCATATAGGCTATCGTAAAGACTCATCCATCTTGCATTAGCTGCATTAAGAGCATATCTTGCGTTCATAATTGGTACCACCAATTGAGGCCCTGCAATTCTAGTTATCTCATCATCAACATCCTCTGTCTCAATTGAAAAGTCTGGTCCCTCTTTTTTAAGATAGCCAATTTCTATTAAAAATTTTTTATATTTCTCTAAATTTATCTCTCTACCTTTGTTTTCTATATGCCATTCATCAATTTTTTTTTGTAAATTTTCCCTAAAATTGATTAATTCTTTATTTTTTGGAGCAAGCTCATTTACTGATTTTTCAAAACCACTCCAAAACTTTTCAGGTGTAATATCTATGTCTTTAAGTAGCTCTTCGTCTATAAATTTGGCTAGACTTTCAGAAACTTTAAAACTATTAATTTTTATATATTTTTCTTGCATAGCACTTTTCACCCCATCTGTATTTTTGCCTGAGAGTTTTGCTCCTTCGGCGGAAATTAATCTCTTTCCAGAGTGTTATGCTTTAACCGGTCCTTTTGCCTGAGAGTTTCCGGGGTGGTTGCTCCTTCGGCGCTAAATAGCTTTTTAGTCTCTCCCGATTGATAAATTTTTATCTATTAAATAAATTAAGTCAATTAATATCATTTAGTGAGTATATTTATCATCACTTTATTGCCTTTTTTATATTTTAATTGTCCGATATAAATTACCTATGAAAAATTATCTTAATTTTGAAAATGATATCAAAAATCTAGAAAATGAAATTGAGAAATTGAAAGATCCTTTTAATCAAGAAGGGTTATCTGAGGTAGATACTCAAAAGATATCAAGTACACAAGTTGAATTAGATGAAAAATTAAAAGATATTTATTCAAATTTAGATCCGTGGCAAACAACAATGGTTGCTAGACATGAGGATAGGCCTAAATCTAAATTTTTTATTGATAATTTATTTGATGATTTTATTTCATTATCAGGCGATCGATATTATGGCGAGGACAAATCAGTAATAACAGGTTTTGCAAAATTTAATGGAAAATCTGTATTGGTAATTGGTCAAGAAAAAGGAGAAAACTTAGAAAGTAGAATTGAGAGAAATTTTGGGATGATGAGACCTGAAGGGTATAGAAAAACTATTAGATTAATGAATTTAGCAAATAAATTTAATATACCAATAATATCTTTCATAGATACACCCGGTGCATATCCAGGAGTTGGCGCTGAGGAAAGAGGACAGGCAGAAGCTATCGCGAAATCAATCGAATGTTGTATGGAACTTAAAGTTCCCACACTTGCAATTATAATTGGTGAAGGTGGCTCAGGAGGAGCAATAGCTTTAGCATCATCCAATAAGGTTATTATGTTAGAAAATGCTATTTACTCAGTTATCTCTCCTGAAGGATGTGCTACTATTTTATGGAGAGATCCAAAAAAAATGCTTGATGCGGCTAAAGCAATGAAATTATCCGCAAAAGATTTACTAGAATTAAAAGTCATAGATGAAATAATTCCAGAACCGTTAGGTGGTGCTCACAGAGATAGAGATTTAATGCTAGATAATCTCAAACGCTCAATCTCAAAAAATCTTAATTATTTTGAAGATTTAACTTCAGAAGAAATTATGAATGAGAGAAAGAATAAATTTTTAAAGATTGGAAGAAACAAAGGGTTTGTTAGTAACTCAGAAGATATAAGTACACTCACAATTAAAGAAAATAATATTGTTGAAATTATTAAATCTAAAAAAATAATAATTGGGTCAGCAGTAGCAGGATTAATTTTATTGATTGCTGTAATTAGTTTATTTTAGTTGACTTTATACTGCCCCACAGCAGTGTTTAAACTTTTTGCCTGAGCCACAGAAACATGGCTCATTCCTTCCTATTTTTCTACCTTTTTTAATTTGATCTATCATACTCTCTTTATTTTTGTTTTCTTGTGATTGTTCCGTTACCACTTTTAAATTCATTAAAATAGTTACAAAATCTAATTTCAATTTTTCTAAAAGATTTGAAAATAGATCAAAAGCTTCTTTTTTATATTCAACTAAAGGATCTCTTTGTCCATAGGATCTTAACCCAATTACTTGTCTTAATTGTTCTAAATATTGTATATGTGACTTCCAGTTTAAGTCTACTGATTGAAGAAATATTCTTTTTTCAATTTCTTTAGCATGCTCTTCTCCTAATAAATTTATTCTATCATTTCTTGAGTCATTAAATTTATTAGTAATTTTTATTTTAATGTCACTATCTGTAGCTGAGATTAATTCTTCTAATTCATTTTCATCAAAGCTTTTACCAACAATTTGTTTTAAGCGATTTTCAAATTCATTACTTTTAAGATTCGATAATTTTTGAATTTTTAATTTGATAATATCTTGGATAATCTCTTTTAAAAATTCATCAGAATATTCAAAAATATTCATGCTGTTCATTGCATTTTTTCTTTGAGAAAATACAACATGTCTTTGATCATTCAATACATTGTCAAATTTAATTAAGGTTTTTCTAATATCGAAATTTCTGGCTTCAACTTTTTGTTGTGCTCTTTCCAGTGCTTTATTAATCCATGGATGATCTATACTTTCACCATCTTTAAGACCTAATTTTTCCAACATATTATTCATAGACTCTGAGCCAAAAATTCTCATTAAATCATCTTCGAGACTAACATAAAATATTGAACTACCCTCATCTCCTTGTCTACCTGATCTACCTCTAGCTTGATTGTCAACTCTTCTGGATTCCATTCTTTCAGTTCCAATTACAAATAAGCCACCTAGGGATTTGATTTTATTTTTATCAATTTTTAACTGATCGTCTGAGATGGACCCTTTTTTACCACCTAGTTGAATATCAACTCCTCTTCCAGATATGCTGGTTGTAATAATTACTGATTTTTCTTTACCTGCATTTGCTATTATTTCAGCTTCATTTTCATGATTTTTTGCATTTAAAACAACATGTTTAATATTTTTCTTTTTTAAAAGGTCCGCATAAATTTCAGATTTATTAATACTAGATGTAAATATTAAAATTGGCTGACCAGATTCATGACATTCATTTATTTTATTTATAATCGCATCATTTTTTTCATTTTCTGTTCGAAAAATTTGATCGTTATGATCTATTCTAATCATTTCATTATTTGTTGGAATTATAACTACTGATAAATTGTAGATTTCATAAAACTCCTCTGCTTCTGTAGCAGCGGTACCCGTACAACCAGATAATTTTTTATATAGTTTAAAATAATTTTGATAAGTTATGGAAGCTAAAGTTTGATTTTCAGCTTTAATATTAATTTTTTCTTTAGCTTCTAAAGCTTGATGTAATCCATCTCCAAATCTTCTTCCTTCTAAAATTCTACCTGTTAGCTCATCTATAATTTTAAGACTTCCATCTTTAACAATATAATCTTTGCCTTTTTCAAATAAATGATTGGCGCGTAATGCTTGATTAACATGATGAACTAAACTTAAATTTTCAGGATCATAAAAATTATTATTTTTTAATATTCCCGCATCCGAAAAAATTTTTTCTACATTGTTTATTCCTTCATTAGTTAAAAGAATACTTTTTTCTTTTTCATCAATTTCGTAATCTTTGTCTTTTAATTGTTTAATTAATTTGTCTATTGCAAGATATTGGAAAGTTTTATCCTCTGTAGATCCAGAAATTATTAAAGGAGTTCTTGCTTCGTCAATTAAACAAGAGTCTATTTCATCAACTATTGTGAAAGAATGTTCTCTCTGGACCATTTCCTTTTCAGAAAATTTCATATTATCTCTTAGATAATCGAACCCTAATTCACTATTTGTTGCATAAGTTATATCGCAATTATAATTTTTCTTTCTTTCATTATCATCTTGATCGTTATTGATGTAACCAGAAGTTAAACCTAAAAAATTGTATATTTGACCCATTTCAATAGAGTCTCTTTTTGCCAGATAATCATTTACTGTTACAATATGTACTCCTTTTTCGTTTAGTGCATTTAAATAAGCAGCAAGTGTTATGGTAAGTGTTTTGCCTTCACCAGTTTTCATTTCAGCAATTTTACCTTCATGTAAAACTACACCCCCAATTATTTGGACATCAAAGTGCCTTTCTTTTCTTGCTCTTCTTGAAGCTTCTCTGACTAGCGCAAAAGCTTCAGGTAGAAGCTCATCTAGGTTTTTGCCTTTTTTAATTTGTTCTTTAAAATCCATAGTTTTTTTTGGAAAATCTAAATCATTTAGATTTTTAAATTCATCTTCTAATGAGTTAATTTTAGTTACAATGTTACCAATTCTATCTAGCTCCTTTTGATTGCTAGATTTTATAAATTTTGAAAGCAGATTTAGTGGATTAAACATTACTATTTGATTTATTCTTTACTTATATTGTTTAATATATGAATTAAATAAATATTTTAAATACTATGGGAATTAATTTAACTAATTTTTTATCTTCAAAATCAAAAAACGCTAGAATGATTGATTTTCAAGACTTGGATCATATTAATGGTTTGTCTATTTCTGTTGTCAGTGCGAATTTATACAAGGATAATAGAGATGATTTATCTATGTTTTATTTTAGAGAGGGTGCAAATTATGCATCTGTCTACACAGAATCTAAAATTTTATCAGAAAATATTAAATGGAACTTAAATCAAAGTAGTAAAAAAATATATTCACTTATAGTTAACACAAGAAATGCAAATGCTTTTACTGATAAGCAAGGCTATGATGGTTTAAAAAAAATAGCAGACCTTGTTGCTAAACAATTAACCGAAAAACAAGTTCAAGATGAAGACATTCCAAAAAAAATTTCAACTAATGAAATTATGTTTGGTTGCACAGGAACTATTGGAGAACCTTTTCCTTATGAAAAAATTATTACTCAAATTCCAAGTTTAATAAATAAAGTCAAATATACACAAAATAAATTTATATGGATGAAAGCTGCACTTGGAATTATGACTACAGACACCAAGCCAAAATTAGCTATGGAAGAATGTAAAATTGGAAAAGAAAAAATCAAGATTTATGGAATAGCCAAAGGATCAGGCATGATTCATCCTAATATGGCAACTACATTAGGATATATTTTTACAGACGCCAGTTTATCAAACGATATTTTAAGCAAATTACTAAAAAAAAATATAACAAATACTTTTAACGCAATATCATGTGATGGTGATACAAGCACTAATGATATGGTCTCAATATTTGCAACCAATAAAGTTAAAAATGTTTCAATCAAAAGTATCAACGATAAGAAAATTAAAAATTTTGACAAAGCTTTAAATAATGTTTTATTAAATTTAGCAAAAAGAGTTGTTTCAGACGGTGAGGGTGCATCTAAATTTATTACTATAAGTGTAAAAAAATGTAAGAATGAAATTGATGCAAAAAAAATTGGTTTTTCAATAGCAAATTCACCATTAGTTAAAACTGCAATCGCAGGAGAAGATCCTAATTGGGGTAGAATAGTAATGGCTATTGGCAAAGCAGGTCCAAAGATTAATTTAAAAAAATTGTCTATTAATTTTGGAAATTTAAAAATAGTTCATGACGGAAAATTATATAAGGGTTATGATGAAAAAATAGCTGCAGATTATATGAAAAATGAAAATATTGACTTAACTGTAGAGATCTCAACAGGAACAAAAAGTTTCACCGTATTTTCTATGGATTTAACGAAAAAATATATCGAGATTAATGCAGATTATAGAAGTTAAATGGTATTGATATTTTTTTTTGAATTATTAATTACATCATATGATCAAATATAACTTATTATGCACAGACTGTGAGATCACTTTTGATAGTTGGTTTGCTTCCTCTAAAGAATATGAGAAATTAAAAAGAAAAAAACTTTTAGTTTGTCATAGTTGTAACTCACAAAAAGTTGAAAAATCTTTAATGGCTCCTCAATTAATAAATAGTAAAAAAAAACAAAAAGAAACCTTAGACATAGCTAAATATAAAGATGTAAAAAAAACAATTAAAGATTATCAAAAATTTATTAAAGAAAACTTTAAATATGTAGGTGAAAATTTTGCATATGAGGCGAGGTCAGTCCATTATGATAAAAAAAATAATACAAAGGGTATTTATGGTAATGCTTCCAAAAAAGATCTAAAGGAATTAAAAGAGGAGGGCATTGAAGCTCAAATGATACCTTGGATTGAAGATAAAGATAATTAATTTTTAATAAATTTTGCAATATAATTTACCGACAAATCTTTAGAAACATTCCATTCGTCTTTTATAATATTGTAATTCATTCCATCTAATCTATTTAAAGATAAATTATTGTGTTTCAAAATATTTTCTAAATCTTTAGGTTTTACAAATTTTTCCCATTCATGAGTTCCTATTGGAAGCCATCTTAAGATATATTCAGCCCCTACAATTGCAAATATATATGATTTTAAAGTTTTATTAATTGTTGCAATAAACATAACTCCATTTTTTTTTAGAAGTTCTGAACATGAATTTAAAAAAAATTGAATATCTTCTACATGCTCAATTATTTCCATGTTCAATATGACATCGAATTTTTTTTTAATTTTAAGTTTTTCAGGAGATGAGCATAGATAATTTATTTTAAGATTATCTTTTTTGGCATGTAATTTTGCTATGTTTATATTTTTCATTGATGCGTCTATTCCAGTTACATTGGCACCTAACCTACACATTGGCTCTGAGAGCAATCCTCCACCACATCCAATATCTAAAATATTCATTCCTTTTAATGGAATGTTATTATCTTTTAATTTAAAATTTTGAATTATATTTTCTTTTATATATTTAATTCTAATTGGATTAAATTTATGGAGTGGTTTAAATTTTCCTTTAGGATCCCACCATTCAGAGGCCATTTTTGAAAATTTTTCTATTTCTTTTTTATTTACACTACTCATGATAGATAATTAGTTGACATAGCAATTAAGATGTATTTTATCAAATATTAATTAAATTATAATAATTAAACTGATCAATGAAAACGGTTGTATTAAAATTTGGCGGAACTTCTGTAGGAAGTATTGATAGAATTAAAAAAGTTTGCACTATTATTGCTTCATATAAAAAGAAAAGAAATAGAGTAGTTGTAATTTCATCCGCAATGAGTGGTGTTACAAATGAATTGGTAAATAAGTCAAAATTAATTAGTAATAGTTTTAATGATGCAGAATATGACACATTGTTATCCACTGGTGAACAAGCATCTTGTGCTTTAATTGCAGGCAGGTTAATTCATAATGGTTATAAAGCTAGATCTTGGATGTCATGGCAAATACCTATAATAACAGATGGTCCATATTCTTGTGCTAGAATAAACAAAGTTGTCGTTAAAAATTTAAAAAACTATCTAAAAAACGGTGGGATTCCTATTATCACTGGTTTTCAGGGTATTAATAGTGAATACAGATTAACAACTATAGGAAGAAGTGGTTCAGATGCTACAGCTATAATGTTAGCGAAGTTTATAAAAGCTGACGAATGTATAATTTATACAGATGTAGATGGAGTTTATACTACTGATCCAAGACAATATAAAAATGCAAGAAAAATTAAAAAAATTTTTTATGATGAAATGTTAGAGATGGCATCTTTAGGCTCAAAAGTTATGCAACCAACATCAGTCCAAGATGCCAAATTAAATAATATTGATATACAGGTTAAATCTTCATTTGTTTCAAAGCCTGGAACCTTAATAACAGATTCTAAAAAAGCATTTAGTGACCAAATTATTACTGGAATTTCATCTACGAAAAATGATGCAAAAATAACTATTGAGGGTGTAAAGGATAGACCAGGTGTAGCTGCTTGTATTTTTAAGCCATTATCTAATAATTTAATTAATGTAGATATGGTTGTTCAAAATATTTCTCTTAACGGAAAAGAAACTGATTTAACATTTACAATAAAATCAGAAGATTTAAAAAAAACTGAGAAACTAATTAACAAAAATAAAAAAATATCTTATAAAAAACTATCTTTTGACAAAAATGTTTCGAAAGTTTCAATTATTGGAGTAGGAATGATCACAACTCCAGGAATTACTTATAGAATGTTTAAAGCTCTTGCATCGAAAAAAATAAATATTCAAGTAATATCAACATCTGAAATAAAAATTTCAGTTTTAGTTTCAGCTAAAAATGTAAAAAAAGCAGTAGCTGTTTTACATAAAGAATTTAAATTAGATTAAATTTTATGAGCCTTAGGCCCTTTAGAAATATTAACAGAAAAAAAACTAAAGTAATAAACGTGGGTAATGTAAAAGTTGGTGGTGAAAATCCTATATCTGTTCAATCAATGACTAACACTTTAACAACAGATGTTAAGGCAACAATTAATCAGATTAATAATATTTATGAGGAGGGTGCGGATATTGTAAGAGTTTCATGTCCAGACGAAAATTCCTCAAAAGCTTTGAAGGAAATTAGTACGAATGTTCAAATACCAATTATTGCAGATATACATTTTCACTATAAAAGAGCAATTGAAGCTGCTGAAAATGGAGCAAAATGTCTTAGAATAAATCCAGGAAATATTGGAGACAAAGATAAAATTCATGATGTTTTGAGTGCTGCAAATGATAATGGTTGCTCAATCAGAATTGGAGTAAATGCAGGCTCATTAGAAAAAGATATTCTTGAAAAATATAAGGAACCATGTCCTGAAGCTTTAGTTGAAAGTGCTATGAGAAATATAAGGATATTAGAAGATCAAAATTTTTTTAATTTTAAAGTAAGTGTTAAATCATCAGATGTTTTTTTATCAATTGCTGCCTATCGTCAACTTTCAAATGTAATGGATTATCCTCTTCATTTAGGAATAACTGAAGCGGGAAGTTTCGTAACAGGAAGTGTAAAATCTTCAATAGGACTTGGTTCTTTACTATTAGATGGGATAGGAGATACTATTAGAGTTTCGCTTTCTGATGATCCGGTAAAAGAAGTTAAAATTGGGAATGAGATTTTAAAATCTTTAGGATTAAGAAATAGAGGAGTTAAAATTATATCCTGTCCATCATGTGCTAGACAAGCTTTTCAGGTAATTGATACAGTAAAAATTTTGGAAGATAAGTTGTCTCATATTAAAACTCCTATTTCTTTATCAATTATTGGATGTGTCGTTAATGGTCCTGGAGAAGCAGCAATGACAGACATAGGTATTACTGGCGGTGGAAAAGGCAATAATATGCTTTATTTATCTGGAGTTCAAAGCGAAAAAGTTCTAACAGATGATATTATAAAAAAAGTTGTTTCAGAAGTTGAAAAAAAAGCTTCTGAATTAGAAAAAAAATCATGATTCCCATTAAAACAATTGAAGAGCTTATTTTAAAACATTCTACTTTGGAAAAAGATTTGTCTTCTGGAGAAATAGATAAAAAGTTATTTGCTGAAAAATCAAAAGAATATTCTGATGTAAATGATATAATTAAAAATGCGAAGAAATATATTTCTTTTGAAACAGATAAGAAAGAATTAGAAAAAATTTTAGCTGATAGTTCAGTAGATGAAGAACTTAAAACTATGGCTGAACAAGAATTATCTGAATTACAATCTGAACATAATAAAAATGAAAAAAGATTAAAATTATTTCTACTTCCAAAAGATGAAGCGGATAAAAAAAATGCAATTATAGAAATCAGAGCAGGAACAGGTGGCTTGGAAGCAAGTTTATTTGCTTCAGATCTTTTCAAGATGTATGAAAAAGTAAGTCACAAAAAAAAATGGTCACTTGAACTTATATCTATATCTAGAAGTGATGCTGGAGGTCTTAAAGAAGTTATCGCTTCAATTAAAGGAACCAATATTTATTCAACTTTAAAGTATGAAAGTGGAGTTCATAGAGTTCAAAGGGTACCAGATACAGAAACTCAAGGGAGAGTACACACCTCCGCCGCAACAGTAGCTGTTTTACCAGAAGCGGAAGAGGTTGATTTAAAAATAAACGACTCTGATTTAAGAATAGATGTTTTTAGGGCTGGTGGTCCCGGTGGACAATCTGTAAATACAACTGACAGTGCTGTAAGAATAACTCATATTCCAACAGGATTATCTGTTTCTCAACAGGATGAAAAATCCCAACATAAGAACAAGGCTAAAGGTATGAAGATATTAAGATCTCGATTGTACGAACTTGAAAGATCTAGAATTGATCAGGAGAGATCACAAGATAGAAAAACAAAAATTGGAACTGGGGATAGATCTGAAAGAATTAGAACATATAATTTTCCACAAGGTAGAGTGACAGATCATAGAATAAATTTGACATTGCATAGATTAGAAGAGTTTCTAGAGGGTGAAGCTTTCGATGAAATGATTGAGTCTTTGACTTTGCAAGCTCAAGAAGAAAGCCTAGGTAACTTAGAATAAATGAATATACAGTCAGCAATCAACGAAGGGGAAAGTATATTAAAAGATAAATTTATCCCAACTGCTAAACTAGATGCAGAAATTTTAATGGCTAAATCCATTGAGAAAGATAGAAAATTTATAATTCTAAATAATAATAAAAATTTAGAAGAAGCAAATTTAAGATATTTTAAAAAATTAATTAATCAACGTTCAAAAAAAAAACCAATTGCTTACCTAACAAATAAAAAGTTTTTTTGGAATTCTGATTTTTTTGTAACATTGGATACTTTGATACCTAGACCAGATACAGAATTGATAATAGAACAAATATTAAAAATCACTAAACATAAGAATAAATTAAATATCTTGGATGTTGGAGTTGGATCGGGATGTATTCTTTTATCAATTTTAAAAGAAAAGAAAAATTTTTACGGAACAGGCATAGATGTAAGCAAAAACTGTATAAATATAAGCAAAATCAATGCATTGAATTTAGATGTAAATTCCAGAGTAAGATTTTTTAAATCAAATGTTGACAAATTCAATCTAGGCAAATATGATTTAATAGTTTCTAATCCTCCTTATATTAACAAACACAATTTAAAATATTTGGAAAGAGATGTTGTTAACTTTGAGCCAAGATTGGCACTTGATGGTGGATTAGATGGTTTATCAGAAATCAGGAAAGTAATTAAAAAATCATCTGAGCTGATTAAAAAAAATGGTAAATTTATTTTAGAGATTGGTTTTGATCAAAAAAATAAAGTAATTAATTTATTAAAACAAAAAGGTTTTTATATTAATAGTGCTCTAAAAGATTTTGCGAATAATGATCGATGCATCATCTGTACAAAAATATGATTAGTTAAATCTATGGTAACATTTAGAAATAATAACAATAACGTTCGAAGAAATAATTTTAGAAGAAATGATAGAAATTTCAAACCTAATGGAGATAGACCAAAGTTTAACCAAAATTTTTCAAACAATGAAAATTTTAAAAGGAAAGCTCCAGGTCGAAATAATCATAATGCACCAAAATTAATTGAAAAATATAATGATTTAGCAAGAGAAGCTTCTTCAAACGGGGATAAAATTTTATCTGAAAATTATCTTCAGCACGCTGATCATTTTACAAGAGTTTTAAACGAACAGGAAAGTTTTAGAAAAGCAAAATTCTCAGAAAATAGACCATCAAATATAACCCCTACTTCTAAAGAGTTACAAAATAAAGAAAATGATTTATCTGAAAAAGATGAGACAAAAGAAATAACAGAAAATGTTTCATCTGAGACAGATGCAAAAGAAATTAAAGAAGTTGTTGATATTAAAAAAGTATCTAAAAAGCAAGTTGAAGCAAGCTAATTAATACCTAATATTTTTTCAGATTTAAGTACGTTCAGTTTAATTTTATTAGTCTCAAATATTTTTCTTTCTTTACCTTTTAAAATTTTACCTGATGGAAGTTTTAATTTTTGTGAGTTAACTTTTTTTCCATTAACGATTACTTCATAATGTAAGTGAGGGCCTGTTGATTTTCCAGTTGAGCCAACATAACCAATAATTTGACCTTGTTTTACTCTCACACCATTTTTTATTCCACGAGCAAATTTTGACATATGTGCATAAACTGTTTGATAGATTGAGTTGTGTCTTATTTTTACACAGTTACCACCACCTCCGCACCAACCAGCTTTTTTTACTATTCCATTACCAGAAGCCATGATTGGTGTTCCCATTGGTGCTGCAAAATCAGTTCCTCTATGCATTTTATTAAAGCCATCAATTGGATGTTTTCTCATACCAAACGATGAAGAGAGTCTTGCTCCATTAATGGGAGTTTTCATTAAAGCCTTTTGAACACTTTTTCCATTTTTATCATAATGACCCTCACTTCCTTCATTATCAAAATAGTACAATGAGTTATCTTGACCACTCAATTTTAAATTTGCAAAAAGAATTTCTCCTGTTTCAATTATCTTTTTATTTTGATCCAAAAAAACCTCATACATAATTTGAAATTTATCCTTTTTTCTAATGTCTCTTTGAAAATCAACCTGAAACCCATAAATTCTTGCAAATTCAATTATAGTATTAGCAGGTATATTTTGGTCTGTTGCTGATTTATAAAGGCTTTGTAAAATTATATTCTCTTTATAAAGAATTTTTTTATCTAATTTTATACTCAAAACCTCTTGGTCAAAGTTATCATCATCAATATTTCTTTTTAGGTATATTTTTTCAGTATTTGAAATTTGGAAAACAAATTCTTTAATTTTATTATTTGTTTGATCTATTTTAAATTCAATACTTTGTTTAGTGTTTAAATTATTAATATTAAATTTTTTTATAAGGTTTTTTTTAATCAATATAATTTCATTTTTATCAATAGAATAATCATCTAATATTTTATCAAAAGTTTCACCCGACTTTACTTTATGAGAAATTTTTTTATATTTTGGTTCTAGATTGTTTATTAAATAATTTAGAGTTTTTTTAAGATAGATATTATCCACAAAGTTTTCAAAATTTTGATTTTTAATATCTTTCTTATGATTAAAAAATGTTGTTGATACAGCTGTAATTATTATCAACAATACTAGTGAAAATATTCCAACATTTTTTTTTATTTTATGAGTAAAAGTTTTTAACATTTAAAATTGTTTCAGCATCAATTATTAGATTAGCGTCATGAAAAAATCAAAAAAAACCCTATAAAATCATATATTTTTGCTTGTTTTTTTATTCTTAAATGCTTGATTTCCTTTTATTTTAGCCTATAAGCACAACACTTTCTTATTAAAATTATTGTTTAATCAATAGATTAGTGAGGATTATTGGGCGTTTTAAGCTCAATTAGCTATTTTAAAAGTAAAAATTTAAGAAGAGAAGTGTGGACGGTTAAGGTTACCAAAATTTGTCGTACACACTTCAACATTATATAAATTTTATTCTTAGAATTTATATAGAAGCTAGTGTGCGCCGTTTTTAAACTTGAGAGTTTGATCATGGCTCAGAACGTACGCTGGCGGCACGCCTAACACATGCAAGTCGAACGAAGTAGCAATACTTAGTGGCAGACGGGTGAGTAACATGTAGGTATCTGCCCTTTGGCCTGGAATAACACGAGGAAACTTGTGCTAATACCGGATAAGTCTTTACGGAGAAAGCTTTATGCACCATTGGATGAGCCTGCACTTGATTAGTTTGTTGGTGGGGTAATGGCCTACCAAGACTGTGATCAATAGCTGATTTGAGAGGATGATCAGCCACATTGGGACTGAGACACGGCCCAAACTCCTACGGGAGGCAGCAGTGGGGAATCTTGCACAATGGAGGAAACTCTGATGCAGCGATGCCGCGTGAGTGAAGAAGGCCTTTGGGTTGTAAAGCTCTTTCGTCGGGGAAGAAAATGACTGTACCCGAATAAGAAGGTCCGGCTAACTTCGTGCCAGCAGCCGCGGTAATACGAAGGGACCTAGCGTAGTTCGGAATTACTGGGCTTAAAGAGTTCGTAGGTGGTTGAAAAAGTTGGTGGTGAAATCCCAGAGCTTAACTCTGGAACTGCCATCAAAACTTTTCAGCTAGAGTATGATAGAGGAAAGCAGAATTTCTAGTGTAGAGGTGAAATTCGTAGATATTAGAAAGAATACCAATTGCGAAGGCAGCTTTCTGGATCATTACTGACACTGAGGAACGAAAGCATGGGTAGCGAAGAGGATTAGATACCCTCGTAGTCCATGCCGTAAACGATGTGTGTTAGACGTTGGAAATTTATTTTCAGTGTCGCAGCGAAAGCGATAAACACACCGCCTGGGGAGTACGACCGCAAGGTTAAAACTCAAATGAATTGACGGGGACCCGCACAAGTAGTGGAGCATGTGGTTTAATTCGAAGATACGCGCAGAACCTTACCAACACTTGACATGTTCGTCGCGACTCTAAGAGATTAGAGTTTTCGGTTCGGCCGGACGAAACACAGGTGCTGCATGGCTGTCGTCAGCTCGTGTCGTGAGATGTTGGGTTAAGTCCCGCAACGAGCGCAACCCTCACTTTTAGTTGCCATCATTAAGTTGGGCACTCTGAAAGAACTGCCAGTGATAAGCTGGAGGAAGGTGGGGATGACGTCAAGTCCTCATGGCCCTTACGTGTTGGGCTACACACGTGCTACAATGGTATCTACAACAGGAAGCAAGACTGCGAAGTTAAGCAAATCCCTAAAAGATACCTCAGTTCGGATTGCACTCTGCAACTCGAGTGCATGAAGCTGGAATTACTAGTAATCGTGGATCAGCGTGCCACGGTGAATGCGTTCCCGGGTCTTGTACACACCGCCCGTCACACCATGGGAGTTGGTTCTACCTTAAGGCAAGGTTTCAAACCCTTGACCACGGTATAGTCAGCGACTGGGGTGAAGTCGTAACAAGGTAGCCGTAGGGGAACCTGCGGCTGGATTACCTCCTTTCTAAGGATGAATGAAAATAAAATTTCATTCTAAATAATATACATCGGTAATGTTGACCGTCCTCATTTCTCTTCTTAAAGTAGTGTTTCTCTTGCATGGGGGCCGGTAGCTCAGTTGGTTAGAGCACACCCTTGATAAGGGTGGGGTCGAAAGTTCGAGTCTTTCTCGGCCCACCAATTTAAGATCATGGGGGATTAGCTCAGCTGGGAGAGCGCCTGATTTGCATTCAGGAGGTCAGCGGTTCGATCCCGCTATCCTCCACCAAAAACACTTAGTTATAAAAATCGTAAATAAAATAATAATTAATATCAATATCTATATCCGAACATTAGTAATGTTATTAGCTAATGTTCAAAATAAAAATTTGATTCAACACAGAATTTTTTTCTGTGCATAAATCAAGCGTTTAAGGGCGTGTAGTGGATGCCTTGGCACTGAAAGCCGATGAAGGACGTGATATACTGCGATAAGTTTCGGGGAGCTGTATGTAAGTTTTGATCCGAAAATTTCCGAATGGGGAAACCCACCACTTTATGTGGTACTTTAAACTGAATACATAGGTTTAAAGAGACAACCTGGAGAACTGAAACATCTAAGTAACCAGAGGAAAAGAAATCAATTGAGATTCCGTTAGTAGTGGCGAGCGAACGCGGACTAGGCCAGTAGTTTTGTTAAAAAAATTTGAATAGTTTGGAAATGCTAACCATAGAGGGTGATAGTCCCGTATGAGTAATGTTTGACAAAATTCTTGAGTAAAGCGGGACACGTGAAATCCTGCTCGAATACAGGGGGACCACCCTCTAAGCCTAAATACTCTTCAGTGACCGATAGTGAACTAGTACCGTGAGGGAAAGGTGAAAAGAACCCCTATTAGGGGAGTGAAATAGAACCTGAAACTGCATGCCTACAATCAGTCGAAGCTCTTTTTAGAGTGACGGCGTACCTTTTGTATAATGGGTCAGTGACTTAATTTATAAAGCAAGCTTAAGCCATCTAGGTGTAGGCGCAGCGAAAGCAAGTCTTAATAGGGCGATTAGTTTTATGAATTAGACCCGAAAACGAATGAGCTTACCATGAGCAGGTTGAAAGTTGGGTAACACCAACCGGAGGACCGAACCAGTTGACGTTGAAAAGTCTTTGGATGACTTGTGGTAAGGGGTGAAAGGCCAACCAAATTCGTAGATAGCTGGTTTTCCGCGAAAACTATTTAGGTAGTGCGATGAATAAATAGATGCTTAGAGGTAGAGCACTAAATGGGCTAGGGGGAAGAGATTCTTACCAAACCTAATAAAACTCCGAATGCTAAGTATTGTTCTTCATCAGACAGACTGTGGGTGCTAAGGTCCATGGTCGAGAGGGAAAGAGCCCAGACCACCAGATAAGGTCCCCAAATTATGATTAAGTGTGAAAGGATGTGGAAATTCCTTAACAGCCGGGAGGTTGGCTTAGAAGCAGCCATCCTTTAAAGATAGCGTAACAGCTCACCGGTCTAATAGAGTTTCTGCGCCGAAGATGTAACGGGGCTAAAATCATATACCGAATCTGTGGGTTTATGAAACTTTCGAGTTTTATAAGCGGTAGCGGAACGTTCTGTAAGCCTGTGAAGGGATACCCGTGAGGGATCCTGGAGGTATCAGAAGTGCGAATGCTGACATAAGTAACGATAAAAGAAGTGAAAAACTTCTTCGCCGAAAATCCAAGGGTTTCTGCGCAAGGTTAATCCGCGCAGAGTTAGTCGGCACCTAAGGCGAGGGCGAAAGCCGTAGTCGATGGAAATAAGGTTAATATTCCTTAACCAGATGGTAGTGACGGATCTTGTAAGTTGTAAGTTCTTAATGGATTGAGCTTGCCGCGAAAAGGTTCCAAGAAATAGCTCCATCATTAGACCGTACCCTAAACCGACACAGGTGGATTAATAGAGTATATTTAGGCGCTTGAGAGAATGATGTTGAAGGAACTCGGCAAAATGCTTCCGTAACTTCGGGATAAGGAAGACCTGTTTTTAGGCAACTAGAGATGGGTGGCACAAGCCAGGGAGAAGCGACTGTTTATCAAAAACACAGGGCTCTGCTAACACGTAAGTGGATGTATAGGGTCTGACGCCTGCCCGGTGCTGGAAGGTTAATGCGGTTGGTGCAAGCTAACTTCTGAAGCCCCAGTAAACGGCGGCCGTAACTATAACGGTCCTAAGGTAGCGAAATTCCTTGTCGGGTAAGTTCCGACCTGCATGAATGGCGTAACGATTTCTCCGCTGTCTCCAACATCAACTCAGTGAAATTGAATTCTCCGTGAAGATGCGGAGTTCGCGTAGTTAGACGGAAAGACCCCGTGCACCTTTACTGCAACTTTACATTGGTATTAGGAAAAACATATTTAGTATAGGAGGGAGACATTGAAACAAAAGCGTCAGCTTTTGTGGAGTCACCAGTGAAATACCTCTTTTGTTTTTCTTGGTATCTAACTGATTGCCGTCATCCGGCATCAAGACATTGTATGGTGGGTAGTTTGACTGGGGCGGTCGCCTCCCAAATAGTAACGGAGGCGTGCGAAGGTAGGCTCAGAACGGTCAGAAATCGTTCGTAGAGTGCAATGGCATAAGCCTGCCTGACTGTGAGACTGACAAGTCGAGCAGAGACGAAAGTCGGTCATAGTGATCCGGTGGTTCTGAGTGGAAGGGCCATCGCTCAACGGATAAAAGGTACGCCGGGGATAACAGGCTGATACTGCCCAAGAGCTCATATCGACGGCAGTGTTTGGCACCTCGATGTCGGCTCATCACATCCTGGGGCTGGAGCAGGTCCCAAGGGTTTGGCTGTTCGCCAATTAAAGTGGTACGTGAGCTGGGTTCAGAACGTCGTGAGACAGTTCGGTCCCTATCTGCTATGCGTGTAGAAGAATTGAGAGGAGTTGACCCTAGTACGAGAGGACCGGGTTGAACATACCACTGGTGGACCGGTTGTAGCGCCAGCTGCAGTGCCGGGTAGCTAAGTATGGAAGAGATAACTGCTGAAAGCATCTAAGCGGGAAACTCACCTCAAAACTAGTTCTTCCTATAGAGCCGTGGTAGACCACCACGTTGATAGGCTGGATGTGGAAGCGCAGTAATGCGTGCAGCTGACCAGTACTAATAGCTCAATTGGCTTGATTTATGCACTGAAAAAAATTTTTAACAATAATGAAGATATTAAAAAGATTAAAACTATTTTATTGAAATTAGTATTATTTAAATAAATTTTTTTGCTAAAAACATTATATTTTTCATTAAATTATTTTCTGCTATTTGGTAAAAAAAGCCATCCTTTTTAGATTTTTTTCCATGAAACATTTTATTCAGAGAGAATAAATCACAATCATAACCCTCATTAAGAATTATTTTTTCATTTAGTTTCAAAATATATATAAAAAAGATACTTTTGTATTTTGCGCTGAAATAGTTATTAACAAATTTTAAAGATTTAAAATTTTTTATATTTAATTCTTCATAAAGCTCTCTTTTAATAGCTTCAAAATGACTTTCATTAACATTTATACCTCCTCCAAAAAACCCCCATTTACCAGGAAAGATAATATTTTTTTTATTATCTCTTAATTGCAAAAGTATTTTGCTATCTTTTATAATTATTGCGATAACATTTTTTTTTATCATTTTTATTTGTTGTTATTATAAGGTTCTTTTAATAGATAATTAAGACAAATAAGATTATATTAAGTGTATTAGACAATATAAAATGAAATTAAATTATGATAATAGGGTAATTAACAAACCTTGGGGGGAAGAATATAATATTTTTCGTAATAAGAAAAAAATTGCAATTACTTACCTAAAAATAAAAAAAGGTTTTGCTACTTCACTTCATTGCCATCCCAAAAAAAAAACAGGTTTTTTAATTCTTAAAGGAACAGCTGAAGTTCAAATTGGAATATACAAAAAGAATATAAAAAAATATAACTCTATGTCTATTTTGGTACTAAGACCTGGTTTATTTCATAGGATTAAAGCCAGTAATAATACTAATTTATATGCTTTAGAAATAGAAAATCCATATCTTAAAAATGATTTAATTAGAATGAAAGATAATTATGGAAGAAATAAAAAAGGTTATGAAAGTTTAAAAAATTCAAGAGCACTTACAAATAATGATACAATTTTTGAGACCCCTAATTTAAGTAAAAAAAAAAGATATAAATTAAATAATATTAAAATTGATATTTCATATTATAAAAATTTTAAAGCTTTAAAATCATATGATGATAAAAGTGTATCAATCATTCTTGATGGAAAAATTATTTCTGAAAAAAATAAAACAGTGATAACCACGGGTGAAATTGTAAAATCATATACACTTAAACAACTTGCTAGTTATTTTAAAGTTGATGAAAAAATATTACTTTTAAGAGCTTCTAAAACATAAAAATAGAGTTGAAAATTGCTACTATAAAAGTATATAAATAATTCCATGAAAGCATTAATAATTACCAGTCAATTAGTTCAAGATCATGAATTTATATATCCCTTTTACAGGCTAAAAGAAGAAGGGATTGAGGTTGAAGTATACAATCAAAGCAATCAAATAGTAAAAGGATATTTTGGAACTAAGGTTCCACCCCAAAAAGATGATAAAATTATAAATTTACAAAATCTGAGAGTCAGTAATTATGATATGTTGATATTGCCAGGAGGTGTTAAATCAATGGAATTATTGAGACTTGATGATAAAGCTATTGATGTTGTCAAAAAGTTTAATGAAAATAAAAAATTAATAGCAGCAATATGCAGTGGGACAATGATGTTAATATCTGCAAAAATTACTAAAAACAAAAAAATTTCTGGATATTACGCCTGGAAAGATGATATTGAAAATTCAGGTGCAATTTTCATTGATGAACCTGCTGTGGTGGATGAAAATATTGTAACTTCTCCTCATTATAAATATGTTGGTCCCTGGATGAAATTAGCTTTAAAGACGCTTAAAGATTTAAAATAATGATTGAATTTTTAAGTAAGACTTTTCCAATTGACTACTGGAAGGACTTAGAAAAAAATAGTTCAAACCCAATTTACAGCACTGGTGTAGAACTAATCGAATATACAGATTTAAAAGAATTAATTAAAGATGAAAATGAAGTAAAAAAAATAATTAGTGAAACTTATGACGGAAAAATTTTTATTGTAAAAAAAGCTTTTTCAAAAAAATTTATTGAAACAATTAAGGATAATTTTTTTGAATTTATTGAGAGTCAACCTAGTTCTTTTCATAAAATGACTGAAAGTTGTCCAGATTTTCATAGAGTAATTGATGAAAAAGTTTCTGGCAATTATTCAATTAAAGCTCTCAAACATTCTGCATATTTTTTTCATTGGAATGGGGATAAATATAAATTGTTTGATGAAATAAATGAAAGATGGAGAATACTTAAATTTTTAGGAGGAAAAAAATTTGATGAATATGAAAAAAATACTCCAAAAGATGGGGTAGTAGATAGAATTCAAGTTCTTAAATATCCTCCTGGAGGAAGTCTGGGAACACATTATGATCCAAGACATAACCAAAAATTTTTTATATCGATCTACGCAAGCAAAAGAGAAGAAGGAGGAGATTATGAAAGTGGCGGCTTTTTTACAATGTCTGAAGAAAATAAAAAATTTGATGTTGAACCATATATTGAAAGTGGAGATCTAGGCTTTGGTTACGCAACTGTTAGACATGGAGTTGATAAAATTGATAACAAAAAAAATTGTGATTGGAGCACAAAATCCGGAAGATGGTTTATTGGATTATATTCAAATGACTCAGATGAAAAAATAAATAGAATTACAGCAACAAATTTAGATTAATCCTAAAGACTTAGCGGTTGTAAAATAATAGTCACCTTTGTAACCTACTTTTTTAAAAAGGGTTTTCCATTCATTTTTATGTAATAAGATATTTCCTATTAATGTCCAATTTTCAAAAATTTCTTTTTCTTTTTGAGTTTCGTATGCTGCAACACTTATAAGAGACTTTTTGGATACTCTTTGAATTTCTTTTAAAGTATTTACTAAATCACATAAATTGTATTTATATATACAGCTAAAACCAAATAAAAAATCAATACTTTTATTTCTAAAGGGTAAATCATAATATTTTGATTTTTTAATTTTTTTTCTAACTGATTGCATAGATTTTTTTATAGGATATTCGTGATCTTCTATTCCAAATAATTTAATACCAGGCAAAAGAATATTAAGATCATTAAGAAAAAAACCTTTTTTACAACCTATTTCTAAAACTTTTGACTTCTTTGTAATAGAATATTTTTTAATAATCTTTGGTAAAAGCTTTATCCATCGACCATCATAATTATAACCACCAAATCCAAATTGCCTGTCACCATCATAATAGTCTTTTCCTTCGGATGAAGCTACTATTTTAGTTATAATCGACCTTTTTTTAAAAATTTTTTTTCTATTTAATGAATTTTTAAAATATCCAAAATCAAAATGTGGCATACTAGTATTTTATTACTGCTCTAATTATTTTTCCATCTCTAAAATTATTTATAGCTTGATTTATATTTTTTAAATCATAAATCTTTAATTTAAGAGTTTTCTTTATTATTTTGATATTTTTTAGAAAAATTTTTTCAAATTTCTTAAAATTATTATCAAAGGGTTCGCTAGACATCCACGCTCCACATAAATTTTTACCCATTATAATATCCCATGATTTTATTTTTGATATATGATTTTTTTTTGTGTTTCCAATCATAACAAATTTTCCACCAAGACTTTTAACCAAAGATAGATAGTTTGAAATTATATGATTTGATCCTGTACAATTTATAATATGATCGAATTTATCTAAATTATTATTAAGAAATTTTTTTTCTTCTTTTTTATTTTTAAAAAAAATTGGAATTGACTTTATGTGCTTGTTAAAAAAAAGTTTAGATTTATTATTATCTAAACAGTAAATTTTTTCACATTTCAGATGATTTAAACCAATTAAACATGACAACCCAAGACCACCCATTCCAATTATTAAAATTTTATCCTTTTTTTTGGGCTTAATAACATTAAAGACAGCATTAAATGCAGTAGGTATTGCGCAACCTAAAACAACAGACTCTAAAGGATACTTATTTTTTTTACTTAAAGTATATGCTCTATTTTGAGATATAATAGAATACTCACCAAATGTATTAGCTGGACCAGCATTTATTTCTTTTGCATTTTTTTCATTAATATAAACTGCACCACCACCATCTTTGTTTGAATTTTTTACCCAACTAATACATATTAAGTCATTCTTTTTAATTTTTTTAACATTTTTACCTGTTTCAACAACTTTAGCAATTCCTTCATGACCAAAACAGTGGGGTAAATATTTGTCAATACCAAGTTTACCATCAATTTCATTCAACTGTGTATGGCATAATCCAGAATAAATATTTTTCACAAGCAGCTGGTTTTCACCAGGTTTTTGTAAAATTAAATCGAGATTTTTAATTTTTTTTTGTTTTAATAAAACTGCAGTTTTGCTTTTAATCATTTTAATAAATGTTTGATTGAAGAAATAACCTGAGATACATCAATATTAGTTTTATGACCGATTATATCAACTTTTTGGGCACCACATGCGTTACCAACAAGATTTGTTACAATTGAGTTGGTATTTATAGAGTTAAGCATTGAGGTGATAACCAAAAAGACATCCCCAGCTCCAATCGTATCAACAACTTTTTCAGTGATTAACGCTGGAACTTTAACTAATCTACCATCAGTATATGAAATAGAGCCTTTTTTACCAAGAGTAATTGTTATTTTAGTACTTTTTATTTTTTTGGATAATTTTTTAATTAAATTATCAATACTTGAAATATTGTCTGAAATGGCCAGTCTTATCTCTGGCTCATCAATACAAATATAATCAGCTTTTTTATATTTAGTAATGAAATTATAACCTAAGTTTGCACTATTAGTTTGACAGTTAATACTTAAAAACTTAGATTTTTTTTGAATTATTTTACCAATTTTATTAGTTACTAGGCCATGCCCATAATCAAGTAAAATTACACAATCAAAAGTAGAGCATTTTTTTTTCAAAAAATTAACAATTTTGTTTTCAGTTTTCTCATCTAAAAATTCATTTTTCATATAATAAACTTCATGCATTTTTCTATTATAACCTACATCAACAAATCTTCTTTTTGTAACTGTAGTTGAGTTTTTTTGAAAAAAAATTTGATTTTTAAAATTTTTTTTATTTTTATTTATTATTGATTTGGAAAAATTATCATCTCCACATGCTGATAAAACAGTGATATTGTTACAAAAACCTTTTAGATTGTTTGCTGCCGCTAAAACACCCCCACTATATGTTTCAGTTTTAATAAATTTTGCTGCTAATATGCTTTCTTTTATAGGTTTATTCATAACCTTGACGTAGCTATATTGATCAAAAATTATATCACCAATTATTAATACTTTTTTATTTTTTATTTTACTTAAGGATTCTAAAGATGTTTTGAGCAAGTCCTCTCTTTTTTGATTTGAAAGATATTTTTGGATTTTTGTGTTATCAAAAATTGTATAATTTTTATTAATAAGTTTTGAGGAACTTTTTAAATCAGATTTTGTAATTAAAAGTTTTGCTTTTACTTTTTTAAGAGCATTTATTTCAGAATTTAATTTATTAGTATGGTCTGTATTTCCTAAATAATCCTTTCCTTTAAAATAGATGTCTGGTTTAAGAAATTTTATTACATTTTCAGATGTTGGATTATAATTAATTGCGACGTAATCGATATATTTTATTGATGATAACATTTTTGCTCTACTAAAATGATTGTTTATTGGCCTGTTTGGACCTTTGTTGACAAAATTATTTGAAGTAAC
This sequence comes from uncultured Pelagibacteraceae bacterium, assembly GCA_902560015.1. Lineage (GTDB taxonomy): Bacteria > Pseudomonadota > Alphaproteobacteria > Pelagibacterales > Pelagibacteraceae > Pelagibacter. The sequence goes on along the minus strand of CACEKA010000003.1, from coordinate 32,193 downwards.
GGTGACAACTAAAATATCACATAATTTTTTAGACTCCTGGAAATGTTCTATATGCCCTTCATGAAGAATATCAAAAACACCATGACATAGTCCAATTTTTTTTTTGGATTTATTTTTTTTCAATAAAATTTCAATTTCTTTTAATGTAAATATTTTCATGTTTAAAATCTAAATGAGTTTGACTCACCATAATCTAAAATTATCGAACTTCCAGTAAACATCTTTCCCTTATTTGAAACCATTAATTCAATCATAGTTGTCATCTCATCAGGTTTTGGAATATATCCGAGAGGTAATCTTTTTTTAATGAATTTAGAGTACTCTTTAAAATTTCTATTTTTAAGTCTTTCAAAAGAATTTCCTTTATATTCAAAAGCTCCTGGTAATATTGATGAAATAAATATCTTTTTATTTAAAAAATGTTTTGAAACAGTTTTAACATATCCAATTAACGCTGCTTTTGATGTGGAGTATCCCACAGAAGCAACATTTTCTATTGATGCTACTGAACCAATGTGAATAATCTTTAAATCTCTATATAACTTATTTTCAATAATATATTTGTTAATTTCTATTGATACACCAAGGTTGATTTTCATGAGAAATTCAAAATCTTTTTTATCTAAAAGATGATCTTTTTTTCCAAAGCCACCACCCATACAATGAATTATAATATCAATTTTTTTTTTTTCCTTTTTTATAAATCCCAACATTTTTTTTAAATTTTTATCTTTTGTTAGGTCTAAACTTAAAAAATTAATTTTCGTGTTATCTAAATCTCTTAATATTTTTTTAATTTTTAACTTCGATCTGCCAACACAGATTAAGTTTGCATTTTTTTTGTTGAAATGTTCAGTTAAACATAATCCTAAACCAGATGAAGCACCTGTTATTAATATATTTTTATTTTGAAAAATCATGACTTTAAATCATTAATGATTTTTTCATGCTCCTCCTCTTTTAAAAATGGATACATATTTTCTAAAGTTGCTGGAATAAAATCTCCATTAGTTTTAAGCTTAGATTGAACTCGTGGAATTAATTCTTGAAAGCCAGGCATATTAATTTGAGTAAAAAAACTATCTTTTGAGTTAATAATTTTTTTAATATTTTTTTTTAATTTTTGTTCACTGCTAATATTTAGATTTTTTATTTTAAATGCATTTGAGATTTTGAGAAAATCAGGCATAGATAGCCCACTTTTTTTCGAAGCTCCTACAAATTTATCAAAATTTTTTTTTTGCATTAATTTCATTGTTAAATAACCTTCATTATTTATTAAAAAAATTTTAATAGGAATGTTGTATGAAACAATGGTTTGTAATTCTTGAAGATTAAACATAGCTCCTCCATCACCAATTATACATATTATTTTTTTATTTGGATTTCCATAATATGAACCAATTGCTCCTGGAATACCAAACCCCATTGCTGCAAGGCCTGATGAAGTAAAAAGCCTTTGTTTATTTTTTATTTCAAAGCTTTGCATTGTACAAGTAAAACTAGTTCCCATGTCAGTAACGATAGTTTCATTTCCATTTAAATTTTCAGATAAAATTTTTATAAATCTAAATGAATTAATTTTATTTACTTTTTTATCATTAACATTTTCACTTGGTGGTGTAACTGGAAATTTTTTTCTTAATTTTTTTAATTTATTTAACCATTTTGAATAAACTATTGATTCTGAATATTTTAACTTATTTAACTTTTCTAAAGTTAACTTTATATCGTTATTAAAATAGAGAGATGGATTAAGTCCTTTATTTTTTATCTCGTTTTGATCAATATCAACTAAAATTTTTTTAGCTTTAGGCGCAAATAAATTTGCATTATAGCCAATCATAGGCTGTGAAAGTCTACACCCTAAAACAATAATTAAGTCTGAAGTTTGAATAGCGTAGTTTGCACATCTTTCACCAAACAGTCCCATTCTACCAATAAAAAGTTTATTATTATTTGTAATTAAATCTGACGCATTCCATGAAGTTATAATTGGAATTTGAGTTTTCTTGTAAAATTTTTGAAATTCATTTTCAGCATTTCCTATATGAATACCATTTCCAGCAATCACAATTGGTCTCCTACTGTTAGAAAATAATTCAATAAATTTATTTATCTTTCTTTGATCTATAAATTTTTTATTATTACTTTTTTTTACAATTTTGTTTAATTTTATATTAATCTTTTTAGATTGAACATCCAATGGAACGTCTATCCATACTGGGCCAGGCCTACCTGTAGTAGCATGAAGGTAAGCATCATTTAAAATTTTTTCTAGATTCTTTTCATTTTTAATTAAAACAGAATATTTCGTGATTGGTTTTACAACATCAAGAATATTAATTTCTTGAACCCCTATTTGCCTTGTTTTAGATTTATTTATCATATCTTTTTTTTGAACCTGGCCTGAAATGACAATCATCGGTATAGAATCTATCCAGGCACCAGTTACACCAGTGACAGCATTAGTTCCACCAGGTCCAGTCGTAACAGACAAAATTGCAGGTTTTTTTGCTATCCTAGTGTACGCCTCAGCTGCCATAGAAGCTGATTGTTCATGGTGCGTAAAAATAAAATTAATTTTATTTTTTCTAAATGCTTCATTTAGGAACATCGCTCCACCACCTGTAACTCCAAAAGCAGTATCAACATTTCTTTTTAGGAAGAAATTTACAATGTAATCACTTATATTCATAAAACAGAGATAGCTATAAAAGAAAATTTTGGTAATAACAAGTTATGAATAAATATATTAAAAAGTATATCTTATTTATATTTTTACCCTTACCACCGATAGAATTTGATGGGAAAAAATGGGGTCCAAGATTAAATATTATTCAAAGGTTTTTATTACTATTAGATTTTTTCAATAATAGTTATAAAAATAATATTTCAAAAATTTTTCTTTTTTTAAAACATTTAATTTCATTAGTTTATCTTTTTATAACTATACCATTTCAGACTTTAATTTATTTTTCAAAATATAGAATTTTAGATATAAATTTTTACCAAATTGGCGCATTTGTTCAACAGCTGGATTGCTTAATAAAAAGTAACGAACTTAAAAAAAAAAAATTTAGATTAATTTTAATTGCACCAAATAATCTATGTATAAATAACTATATTAAAAGTCTTTATGGCAATCAAATTATAATCTTTAATAATTTTTTATCATTCTTATTTCTACATCCTTTTACTTACAGCAATATGTGTAGTGTTAATCCTTGGAAGTATGAAGCAACTAATCCCAATTGTAATTATAATAAATTACAAAAAAATTATAAAAAAAAATTTAAAAATTATATATTACCTTTAGTTAAGAGAAAAAGTTTTGTGACAGACTCTTTTATAATTAAAAACAATATTGATGTAAAAAAATTTGTTTGTCTACATATAAGAGATGATGAGTTTTATGGTGTTTCTTCATCCAGAAGCTCATCAATCGAAAATATAAAAAAATCAATATATTTTTTAATAAAAAAAAAAATTAAAGTTGTAAGATTTATTCATAAAAAAACAAAAAAATTAAAAATTAAAAATCCATATTATTTAGAACTTTTAGTAGAAAACGAAAAAGAAAAAGAAATTCAATGTAATCTGATACAATTAGCGAAACTTATAATTTGTTCAGCTGGAGGTATTAATTCAATGAATGTTTTATCTAAAGCAGATTTTTTTTGTATAGATGCTACCCAACTTAATATGATGATTTTAACAAAATCTAATGACATGTTCATTTTAAAGAGATATTATGATAAAGTTAGTAGTAAAATAATTCCTTTAAACTATATTTTTAGTAAAAATTTACATTTATATCCTGAGCAAAAAAATTTTTTTTTAAAAAATAATACCGAAAAAGAAATTTTTGATGTGGTAAAAAATATAATTTACGATAAGAGCAGGATAAATTGTAAAAATATATTTAATAACAAGAAATTTTTAAAATATTCTATATACCATACGGATGCTAAATTAGGATTTAATTTTAGATATTAAATTATGAAAGAAAAAATATTAATTTTAGGAGCCTCAAGTTTTGCTGGATATAGTTTTTCTAAATATTTATTAAAAAAAAATTTTTTTAAAGTTTATGGAACATATGCGTCTAATAGAAATAAAAAAATTCTGTCATATAAAAAAACAGATAAATTAAAGTTATCTAAAATTGATTTACAAAAAAATCCAAAAAAACTTATAAAATTAGTAAATCAAATTAAACCTCAATATATAGTTGATTTTGCCTCAGTGTGTATGGTTAATGAAAGTTGGATAAATCCAAAGTATTACTTTGACACTAATTTTAACTCAAAAATTGATTTAATCACAAAGATTAACACGATGAATTTTTTAAAAAAATTTATTTATATTGGAACACCTGAAATATTTGGATCATCTGAAAAACAAATAGATGAATACAGTAAAAGTTTCTCACCAAGCACTCCATATGCTATTTCTAAATTAAATACAGAGTTTTTGTTAGACAATTACAATAACAATAAAAATCCAAAATCAATTATAGTGAGATTTTCAAACTTTTATGGGCGACATCAACCATTATATAGATTAATCCCAAAAGTGATTTACTCAATTAAATCAAATACAAAATTCCCTCTTCATGGAAGTGGACTGAGTAGAAGAGATTTTATTTATGATGAAGATTTTAATAATGGAATTTATAAAGTTGTAAAGAAAGGGAAAGTAGGAAAAAAATATCATTTTTGTACTAATAAATATTATTATATCAAAGATGTAATTAAGTTTATTTGCAAAGAATTTAATTATGATTTTCAAAAACTTGTGACCAGGGTTGCTGATAGAAAGGGTAAGGATTTGAACTATTATCTTTCATGTAAAAAGACTTCCAAAGAACTAAAATGGAAACCAAGATATGATTTGAAAATGGGTTTAAAAAAAACAATAAAGTTTTATGTTGATAAACATTTAAGTTTTAACAAAAAAAATATTGAATATGAAAATAAATAATAAATTTTTACTTAAGCAATATGCTAATGATAGAAACCTTGAAATAAAACATAATTATTTAACTAATCAGTTTAAAGATTATAAAAATATTTTTAAGGAAATTGAAAAACTGATATTGTCTAATGAATTTACATTAGGAAGTCCTGTTAATATTTTTGAAAAAAAAATAAAAACTTTGCTAAAGAGCAAATATGTAATTTCTGTTGGAAGTGGAACAGATGCATTGATGTTAAGTTTAAAATGTTTGGGTGTTAAAGAAGGAGACGAGGTCATTACAACTCCATATACTTTTTATGCAACAATTGGAGCAATAGTTACCGCTGGTGCAAAACCAATATTTGTAGATACAAAAGAAGATTACAATATAAATGCTGATGAGATTGAAAAAAAAATTACAAAAAAAACAAAAGCGATAATGCCAGTACATTGGAGTGGCAGAATTTGTGAAATGGATAAGATTAAAAAAATTTCAAAAAAATATAAGTTACCAATTGTTGAAGATGCATGTCATGCCATACTTGCTACAAGAAAGAAAAAATTAGCAGGTAATTTTGGTGATATGGGTTGTTTCAGTTTACATCCTTTAAAAAATCTAAACGTTTGGGGAGATGGAGGTTTTATTTTAACTAATAATAAAAAATATTATGATAAATTAATGCTTTTAAGAAATCATGGTCTTGTCTCCAGAAATATAAATAAAATATTTGGTTATAATTCAAGATTAGACTCAATTCAGGCTATAGTAGGTGTTCATTTATTAAAAAAGATTAAGCACATAACTGAAAATAGAATTAAAAATTCACATTATCTTGATAAAAAATTGTCTAAAAACCAAAATTTAATTTTAAAAGAAAGAAAAGATTTTCTAAGAGAGGTATTTCATTTATATGAATTCAGAGTAAAAAATTTTTTATTAAGAGATAAACTAGTTAATTATTTAAGAAAAAATAAGATCGATGCAAAGATACATTATCCAGTACCCATGCATTTACAGCCTGCATCAAAACTTTATGGTTATAAAAATGGAGATTTTCCGGTTACAGAAAAAATAGCTAAGTCTACAATATCTCTACCTGTTCATGAATTTATTAATAGAAAACAGCTAGATAAGATGATTAAAAAAATCGAGGAATTTTATCATGAAAATTAATTTTACAGACTTTAGAAGTGAATTTAAATTTTTTGAAAAAGACCTTATTAAAAAGTTTAAATTAATAGGACGTCAAGGTGATTTTATACTTGGTAAAGAATTAGTCAAATTTGAAAAAAAAATATCAAAATTTCTTAAAGTCAAATATGTGCTTGGAATAGGTAATTGGACAGAAGGCATGATCATGTCCTGTAAGGCTTTAAATTTTAGCAAAGATGATGAAATTATTACTGTCTCAAACTCGTTCATTGCAACTTGTGGGGCTATTGCATATGCAGACTGCAAACCTATTTTAGTAGATGTAGATGAAACTTTAAATATGGATGTAAATTTTATTGAAAAAAAAATTACTAAAAAGACAAAAGCAATAATGCCAGTTCACTTATCAGGTATTCCATCAAACATAGATCAAATAAAAAAAATAGCCAAGAAATATAATCTTATATTCATTGAGGATGCGGCTCATGCTTTTGGAGGAACTTATAAAGGAAAATATTTGGGAACATTAGGAGATATTGGAATTTTTAGTCTACATCCTAGAAAAAATTTTCATGTTTTAGGAGATGGAGGTTTGATAGTTACAAATAACAAAAAATTATATCAAAAACTAAAATTATTAAGAAACCACGGATTAAAAAATAGAAATTCGTCAATAACATGGGGCACAAATTCAAGACTTGATAATATTCAGGCAGGTTTTGCAAATATATTGTTGAAAAAAATCGATAAATTAAATGATAAATTTTATGATATTGCAAATTATTATACTAAAAATTTAAAAAATTATGTTCAAACACCAATTTTCGAAAAAAAAATTTCAAAACCGACATTTCATCAATATATAATTAGAACTAAAAAAAGAGATAGTTTAAAAAAATTTTTATTTAAAAAAGGAATCCAAACCGCAATTCATTATCCATTACCAATTCATAAGCAACCTGCGTTTATTAATTCGTATGGAAAAATTAAATTAAAAAAAACTGAAGTTTATTCTAAAGAGATCTTAAGTTTACCAATTCATAACTTTTTAACTAAAAAAGAACTAATTTATATAATTAAAAATATTCAGCAATTTTTTAAAAAAAATTAATTAATTTTTTTTAAAATTTTTTTAAGCCATTTTAAAGAATAAAAATCTAATTTATTAACAAGAATTTTTTTATCATAATTTATTTTTAAATCTTTAACGGCATCACTAATTACTTTATTCGGTTTAAATCCAGCTTTAATTAGTTTTGATGAGTCTAGTCTATAACTTCGTGGATCATTTAAATCTTTAATTATTTTTATTTTTGTTGGAATATTTTTTTTTACAAGTTTTGCGATATCTATAATACTTTTATTTTCGAATCCTGCGTTATAAATTCCAGTCTTATTTTTATTTGCTTTAAGAAAAAATCTATATATGTCACACATATCCTCAATATGAATATTAGGTCTAATCTGTTTTCCTCCAAAAACTTTTATCAGTTTGTTATGTAATGCAGAAAATGTTAAAGCATTAACTGTTACATCTAATCTCATCCTTGGAGAATACCCACATACCGTTGCAGGCCTAATTATAAAGGTATCAATTTCTTTTGAATAGGAAAGAATTACTCTTTCTGTTACCATCTTTACTTTGTTATACAAAGAAATAGGATTTAAATTTATATCCTCAGTTACTTTTTTTTTATTGCTAATTCCATACACAGACCCAGAAGAGGCATAGATTATTCTTTTGACCTTATTTTTAATTAATTTTTCCATTAATCTATGTGTATTTAAAGCTGAGGTTTCCCAACTTAAATTTTTATCAAGCTCTGCCATTGGATCATTAGCTATTGAAGCTAAGTGAATACAACATTCGATATTATTAAATCTTATTTCATTAATATTTTTAATGTCAGATTTTATATTTTTTAAATTTTTATGCTTCTCTAAATAATTACCAAACCATTGAGTGTCGATATTAATAATTTTGTGACCATCATTCAATAATTTTGGTATTAATACTGACCCAACATATCCTGATCCACCTGTAATTAGAATTTTCATATATAATATTTAGTTATTGATATATATAATTATGATGAATTAACAATTAAATTAAATTGCAAAAATTATTTTTTGTAATTCCAAGAAATAATATTGATTTTAATAGATAAATTATTAAACCCACTGAAATTGAATGAATTCTAAAAATCTTTTTACTTTTTTTTTAAGAGAGATAAATCTTAAAGATTGGTTTAAGGTTTCAATAAATTTTAGTTTACAACTTTTTTTAGCTTTTTTTGAAATTCTTTTTTTAAGTACATTTTTTTTGTTAGTTAATGGAACTATTGAAATTGGATTTACAGCTGAAATTTTAACAAATATACATTTCATTTTGAGTGACTATTTTTTTAATTTATCTGTCTCAGAAATTTATATTTTGTTGTTGATTAGTTTACTAATTTTAAAAAACGTAATTACACTTTATCACATATATTTCTATTCAAGTTTAATTTTTAATTTAACAACTTTTAAATCTTCAAATATTCTCAAATCTTTTTTAGAAAAATCATTTGAGATTTTCAATAAAAATTCATCTTCAGATTATATAAAGAAGGTTATTAAAGATATTGAAAATGTGTTTATTGGTATTTTTGGTCTGTTAATTGCAATTTTTGGTGAAATTATATATTTAATAATATTAATTTTTTTTGTATCAAATTTGGTTGAAATAAAATTAAGTGCTGAAATTTTTTTTCTTTCTTTATTATTATTATCAATTCTTTATATTCTTTTACATTTCGTTAAAAAATTAGGGAATATAAGAGCCATTAATGAAATAAAATTATTTAAAACTTTAACTGAAACATTAAGTATTTTTAAGGAAATTAAAATAAAAAATAAATCCAAGTTATTTGTAAATAGATTTAATTTCTTTTTAAACAAATACTATAATTCAAGAGTAGTAGTTGGAGTAATTAACGTAATTCCTAAATTTGTATTTGAGATATTTATAATTTTATTTTTATTTATTATTTTTAAAAAACAAGATTTATCAATTGATCAATTCATTCTAGATTATTCAGTTTTAGCTTTAGCTTTATTAAGAATGATACCATCCTTTGCTAAAATTTCTCAAAATTGGAGTATGATCTTTTTTAATATAAAAGCAGTCGAATATATTGAGCATGATTTAAAAAATGAAAAAAATAACAGTAAAATAATTAAAAAGAATGTAATCCAAATATCTTTAAAAAACATTAAAATTAATTTCAATCAAAAAGACAAAAAATTTTTATCTAAGAAATTAAAAAATATAAATTTGGAATTTAAAGCTGGAAAAATTTATGGAATATTTGGAGATAGTGGAACCGGAAAAACATCATTATTAAATATTATTGCTGGATTTATTTCTCCATTTAAAGGGGAACTATTTATTAATAAAAAAAAAATTAAAGTAAACCAAGTAACAAAAAAATTTAAGATAGGTTTTTCTTCACAAAACAGTTCAATAATAGATGAAAATTTATATACAAATATATTATTGGATTACCCAAAAAATGAAAATGAAAATAGATTATTTAAAGAAAAAATAGATTTTTATTTGAAAGAATTTAATTTAAAGAAGTTTAATATTAAAAAATTTTTTCAAAATCAAAAAACTTCATCAATTAAAAATATGTCTGGAGGTGAAATCCAAAGAATAGCTATTATCAGATCTATTATTGATGATCCTTCTTTAATTTTATTAGATGAACCCACTTCATCCTTAGATCAAAAAAATGAAAAAAAAATATTTGAACATTTGTTAAAAATTAAAAAAAATAAAATAATAATTGTTACTACTCATAAAAAAGAGACTAAAAAATACTTTGATGAAGTAATTTATTTATAAATATTCAAAATATAGGTCCTACTTTTCTGTCATAATCACCAAATTTTCTCTCTAAAAAATGTTTTATTGCAAAGAAAACAGGTATTATTTTAACTTTATGTTTTTTATTCATGAAAAAAAAACAATATAAAAAAAATTTGATAAATGAAATTGAGTATCCAAAAAATTTATCTCCAAACGTTCCAATTTTTTTAATTAGAACTAATCTATATTTATATTCAAAATAAATTCTTCTTCGTGAAAAATTAACAAAACTTTGTGTGACTGCATGATAAATTTTTACATTTCTATCTACAATTAAACTTCCAGGTTTATCATAAATTCTTCTTGAAAATTCAATATCTTCAGGACCATAAAAAAAATCTTTGTCTGACAAGCCTACTTTTTTTAACCTCGATGCTCTCATTATTGATGCACATCCTGCAATTGCATCTGTATTAATGATACCTTTTAACTTTTTGTTATCAGATAAACCATATGGATAATTTCTCATATGTTTTTGAAATTTTAAACTGTTTCCGATAGTTGCACCCATCCACCAAATTTTTTTTGGTGAATAAGTAAACATTATTTTTGGACTTACACCTAAAACTTCTGGTTTTTGGAAATTTTTTAATAGATCAGAAAAAAATCTTTTTTTAACTACCATATCATTATCTATTCTTGCAATAAATTCAAAATTGTTAGCTATCGCAAGTTTGTAACCTGTATTATGTCCAAGCCCACATCCAAAATTTTTTTTATTTCTTACTAAGAAAATTTTTTTTTTAAAATTCAATTTTGAATTAATTTTAACTTTGATATAATTTTTTGTATAATTCTTTTTAATCCAATCAATTGTTCTAGCGTAAATATTTTTTTTACTATTGTTGTCAACTAATATTAGTTTCGTTTTATTATTTAATTGAGGATAAATACTTTTTATGCAATTTTTTGTATTTTCAAAATCATTCCAAGTTAGAACAACAATTGCTAATGATTTTTTCATATTAAAATGAGTTATATAAGATATATCTATTATTATACAAGTTTATTTTATTTTATCTTCTTTACCTGAGAAACCTTTCGAAAAATTATTAAAGATAGGTTGTTTAAATAAATTGATATTTAGTGACTATCTAAATAGTACTAAAAAAATTTAAATATAATTTTAATTCAATTAAATCCAAAAAATTAATAAAAAATTACTTCATAATAACTTTTTAAAAAAATTTAAAATATTTTAAATTAAATTTTCGTAATTAAAAAAATATTTTCATATACAAAAAATTTTGGAAATAATTTTGAAAGAATTTTTTCTAAATGATAAAAAACAAAGTTTCTTTTTCTTTGTGCTATGAAATTATAATGCTTTATTTTCCAATTTTTTGGAGTATTTGCCTGTACAAAGTTGATATTATTATAATATGTAGTAAACCACCTATGTCTATCAACAATTTTCTTTGAATGAAAAATATATTTACCACTTATTTCTCCTGAGAATAAAAAAGTAAGTCTAAATTTATAATAAGCCATGTTTGGAAGTGCTATGGCAATTTTTTGCTCTGATTTTTCAAAACATTCATTAAAAATATCATGTATATTTTCCACATGTTCCAAAACATCCATGGCATTTATAATATCTATTCTTCCTAGATTTTTGGGTAACCCATGCTCTAAATTATGATTAATAAATTCAGAATTTTCATTTTTCGGATCGTAATCTATCCCAATATATTTGAAATCACCTAAGAGTGATTTTTTAAATATTTGATCTCTGCAACCTATATCTAGAATAATTTGATTGTTGAGTTTACCTAATTTTCTTGCTACGAATTGATTTCTATCTAATGGTTTCATTTTTTAAATTTTTAATATTTGTCATCAAATATACATCACGTAAGTACAGTTTTTTAAGAATATTGCAAATATTTGAAGTATCTAAAACTGAATTATCAGGTACAATTCTTGATCTCGGAGGAAATGATTTCTCTCATAATATTAGCAACTATTTTAACGGCAAATACGCAATTCAGTTTGCTGATAAATTCCCTAAAAATGAAAAAACAATAAAAGTAGATTTGGAGCTTGATAAAACTTTAAATCAAAAATTTGATAATATTTGCTTAATGAATATTTTAGAACATATAAAAAATTATAAAAATGTAATTAATTTTTCTAATAATGTCTTAAATTTAAATGGAAGAATAATAGGTTCTGTACCTTTTTTATTTAAAATACATTATAGTCCAAATGATTATTTTAGATTTACAGATCAACTGCTATATGAAGAATTTAAAGAATCTGGATTTGAAAAAATAGTTATTAAACCATTGGGAAGAGGAATATTTTCTAATTTTTACTCAACTATCTTTGACTATACTAAAAAAATACCATTGTTAAATACTTTGCTAATTACCATTTGTTTAATTTTAGATAAAATATTTTTTTTTATTAATCAAAATTATGTAAAAAGTTATCCGTTAGGTTATTTTTTTGTAGCGATTAAAAAAAATTAATTACTAAAATTGTATATATATTTTACTATCTTTTTAATTTAATTGTCAGGTTTAAATCTAAGTAATCTTTTATATTCTTTTTCTTCTTTTTTTTTCATCATTAAAATTATTTATTATATTAATAATTTTTTCTTGTAAGTAATCTATGGCAGTTTACTTCAATTAAAGTATCATATTTACCATTTTTAAAATTTCTTTTGGATTTCTATTATGATTAGTAGAAATAATAAGAATTATAAAAGCTAATACTTCTCTTAATATATTTCACATTATTAATAATACATTTTTTATTATTGTAGGTTATTGATATAATAATATATTAATTTAAATTTAAATGTTAGTTTCAATTTTAATTCCATATTATAATGATGAGAAAAATATTTATTTATCTGTATCATCAGCACTTCAACAAACATATAAGAATATAGAAATAATAATAATTGATAACGAAAATTCTTTAGTTTCTAAAAAAATTTTAGAAAAAATTTCAAAAAAATCTAAAAAGATTAAAATTATAAAAAATAAAAAATTAGGGAATTATGCAGGTATTGGTAGAAACTTTGGGATAAGTTGCTCAAAAGGGAAATTGATAGCTTTTCTTGATAGTGACGATTTATGGTCAAAAAATAAATTAAAACTACAAGTTAAAGAATTAAAAGATAAAAAAGTCGATATATTATTTACAAATTTCAAAGCAATTAATGAAAAAGATAAAGAACTATATAAAGTAAAGTCTCCATCCACAATTACATTTCAAGATTTAGTTAAATCTTGCCCTGTTTGTCTTTCATCTGTTTTAATTAAAAAGAAATGTTTTAAAAAGAACAAATTTAAAAAATTAAGAACAAAAGAAGATTATGAATTATGGTTAAGTTTTTTAAAGTCTAATTTAAAAATTAAAACACTAAATCGCTTTTGCACCTTTTATAGAGTAAGATCACACACACTATCTTCACTTCATTTTAATAAACTTATTAATGCATATAATATTTATTATAGATCATTACAGTTTAGTTTTTATTATTCATTATATTGTGTAGTAAGATTATATCTTAATGCTTTTATAAAAAAATATACTAAATATGATTAAGAAAAAATTTAAAATAATTGATTTTTTAAATTTTATTTGGGTGAAGTACTTAGCAAAAAACTCGAACATTTCAATTATAGTAAAATAGATAATTATGGAACAGGTAAGGATATAAAATATATTTTAATGCATTTATTCATGCAATTTATTGAAAAATTGAACCTTAATACAAGAAGGAACATAATTATATTATAATTAAAAAAGGTTAACTTAAATATCAACTCATTAATTTTTAAGATAGTTTTAATTAAAATATTAACGACTATTATAAATTATTAAATTTGCTAAATATAAAAAATTTATAAAATAAATATGAATATTTTGAACTCAAAAAAATCATTATCTTTAGTAGAGATTATACTTATTATATTACCTATAAGTCTTTTATTTAGTAATTTAATTTCAGAAATACTAATATTAATTTTAGTTGTATTTTTTTTTGTTAATGTAAAAAAGAATGAGTTAGTTTATATTCTAAAAAATAAAATAATTATCTCTATTTTTATTCTCTATTCATTTTTAATAATAAATTATTTTTTAAATATTAATAAATATCCTGATTTTGCAAGATCAATTTTTTTTATAAGATTTATTCTTTATGTAATTTCATTAAGTTATTTTTTAAACAAGAATTATATAGATTCAAAAAAGATATTTTTATATTGGGGAATTATTACTTTCTTAATTTGTATTGATTTACAAATTCAGAATATATTAGGAAAAAATATTTTTGGGTATGAAAGTATTCAACAAGGAAACTTAGTTAGATTAGGTGGTTTTTTAGATGATGAATTGAAGATATCATACTTGATAAATAATTTTTTTGTGATTTCATTAGGTTCATATTTTTTTTATAACAAAAAAAATAATAAGAACACATTAATTCTAGTTATAGTATTTATACTAACAGTATTATTCTCAGTTTATGCTACAGCAGAGAGAGCAAATTTTTTATGTATACTATTTTTTATTTTTTGTTTTATGATTTTTTCAAAATACCGATATTATTTTTTGTCGACAATTATAATATTAATTCCAATAATATTTATTAATATTTCAGACCTAAAATCAAACGAAAAAATAAATAGAATGTTTGTGGAAAACACAAAATTAATAAAAAAAAATTTTTTACTCACCAATAAGACGGGGAATAATTTTTTATTTAAAGAAAACCATTATTTTTCTCATTATTCAACAGCATGGCAAATCGCAAAAGATTTTCCACTGACAGGGGTGGGAATAAAAAATTTTAGAAACTATTGTAATAATGAAATTTACCTCGATGAAGTACATCCTTCATTTAGAAATAGAAATTGCTCAACGCATCCACATAATTTATTTTTTGAGATTATTTCTGAATTAGGTTTTTCTGGTTTTATTATTTTTTTTATTGTTTTTGGAAATTTTTTTTATGTTTCTCTCAAAAATTCTCTAAAATACAAAGATATCTTTTTATTTGGTAATACTATTTTTCTTATGACTTATTTCATCCCTTTTCTTCCAAGAGGAAGTTTTTTTAGTAATTGGAATGCAATGCTTTTTTGGACAGTATTTGGTATTTCATTATACTTAATCAATAAAAATAAAAATTATGCTTAAATCCTTTTTTTTGATAAAAATAGAGTTTTTAATTCAAAATTATAGATATTTTCATGTAATAAAAAAATTAAAATGGCCTTCAATCTAAAAAAATGATTTTTTGATAAATAGGTAAAAAAATAGTTGGTAGAATTAATGGTAAATGATTTGTTAATATTTTTATTTTTAGCTTTTTTTTTACTAATAATTAATTTTATTTTAAAAAAATTTAGTTTAAGTCTTGATAAAATATCTAGCGGTGAAAATCATAAATCTCTTTTAAGATCAGACAATTCTACTCCATTATCTGGAACGTATTTTTTTTTACCAATTATTTTATTTTTATTTTATCAAATAGATATTATTTTAGTTATTTTTTGCAGTTTAATCTTTTTACTTGGGCTACTTTCTGACATAAAAATAGTTAGTTCTTATAAATTGAGACTAATATCTCAATTTTTACTGTTATCGTTTTTATTTTTTATAAGTAAAGAATTTGTAATTATTACCAGAATATCATTTTTGGATAATTTAATGAATTATGAGCTAACCAGAATATTGGTATGTGTTTTTTTTTTCATGGTTTTAATTAATGGTTTTAATTTTATTGATGGAGCCAATTGCCTATGTTCTTTAAATCTTTTAATTATAACAATTTTTATATTTTTATTAATTCATAATTTAAATATTAATTATGAAGTAAAAATATTAGTTTTATCGTTAATTATTTTTTTATTATTTAATTTTTTTGGCAAGAATTTTCTTGGTGATGGTGGAGCTTATGGCTTAAGTTTTTTAGTTGGATATATTTTAGTGAAAATTGTAATAACAAATGATACAGTTTCACCTTATTTTGTAGCAAATTTACTTTGGTACCCTGCATTTGAAAATTTATTTTCTATATTAAGAAGAAATTTTTATAATAGAAATAATTATTTACCAGATAATTATCATTTGCATCAATTAATTTTTAAATATTTAAAAATAAAAAAATTTACTAATAAAAATTTTTTACTTAGTTCAATTGTGGGAATTATCATAAATTTAGTATTAATTATATTTTTTTATATAGGATATATTTTTTACAATCACACAATTACACAGATATTTCTGATACTAAGTGGAATTTTCCTTTATTTAATAATTTATTATGTTCTTAGTTATAAATTAAAATAATTTAAAAAATTATTATTTAAATATTTTGATAAAAATAATAGTTATAAATCTATCAAGAAAGTTTAATTGATTAGATAATTGCCTTGTTAAGTTATGTTGTTCGTATCTTCTAATCCAATAAATTTTTTTTAAATAGTTGGAAAATTTTTTATCGATATTATTTATACCTTCTCTTTTTAAAGTAAGCTCTTTTTTGATGAATATCAGACATTTTCTATAATGAGCAAATAATACTAACTGAATATCTATAGCTAAATATTTCCATTTATATGGATTTTTTAATTTATAAAATTTTTTTAGTAATTTTGTATGGACTATAATTGAACTTGTATTAATTTTTTCAGGCCAGTCATTAAATAAAATTTTATAAATATTCCACTTTTTATATTTTTTTGTTTTTGGTGAGTTAGTTAATAAGTTTTTATTAAAAGTTAAATGATTGTTTAAATAAACTTTTTTAATATTTAAATTTAAATTATCTAAATTTTGTATTTTATTTTTTTTAAATAAATCATCGCCATCTAATAGTAAAATCCATTCATCTTTTGCAAAATTATTTGCTTTTTCAATTTTGTACAACTGATCATGCATGGGAAGTTTTTTTTTAACTGAACATTTTATAAACATAATTTTTTTTTCATTTTTAAATTTTTTTTTTAGATGATTTTCATTCTTTAGTTTAGAATAGATAACTATTATTCTTAGACTTTTAGTGTAATTTTGATTTAAACAGGACTCTATGGTGTCAGATATATATTTTTCTTTATTTTCTGCTGTAATTATTGCTAAATATTTATTATACAAATTATTTGACCAGTTAATTAATTTAATTTAGATAAAAATATTTAAAATGCAAGATTAGACTTTATTAAAATAAATTACCGACATTTGAAAAGTATGAAAAAAAAAATTGTTATTACTGGAGGTGCAGGATTTGTTGGATCAAATATGATTTCATTATTGTTAATTAAAACTAAATTTAGTATTATTAGTATAGACAATTATTCTACGGGGAGTGTTAATAATCACATAAAAGATAAGAGAGTTACTTATATAAAATCTGACACTAAGAATATTGCTAAAACTTTAAGTAATTATAAAAATAAAATTCATTCACTCTTTCATTTTGGTGAATTCTCAAGAATTTACCAAAGTTTTTTGAGGATGAATGAATGCATTAATTCTAATTCAATTGGATCTAATGAGGTTTTTAATTATTGTTTAAAAAATAAGATTAAATTAATTTACTCTGCTACATCTGCAACTGTTGGAAATAATGGTAATGATAAAAATTTATCTCCATATGCTTTTACTAAAGCTAAAAATTTAGAAATGTTAAATAATTTAAAAAATTGGTTTAATTTTAAATTTGAAGTTATTTATTTTTATAATGTGTATGGTCCAAATCAAATTAGAAAAGGAAATATGGCAACTGTTATAGGTATCTTTGAAGATCAATATAAAAAAAAGATACCACTCACTGTAGTAAGACCTGGAAATCAAACTAGAAGGTTTACTCATATCAGTGATACGGTTGAAGTATGTTATGATGCTTGGAAAAAAAATAAATGTAGACATTATAGTATATCCTCTAAAAAGAGTTTTTCTATTCTTCAAGTTGCAAAAATGTTTGGCTCTAATATTAAATTTTTATCTCCAAGAAGAGGTGAGAGATTTGCATCTGCCTTAACTAACATGAACTTATCAAATAAAGTTTTTAGGAGATTTGGTAAAGTTGATTTGAAAGAATACGTAAAAAATGTCACTAAAACCTACTAAAATTACTTTATTTTTTGTTTACAATATAAATTAATTATATATAACGAATTCGCCGGTGATTATTGCGTAAGGGTCATACCCGATCCCATTCCGAACTCGGAAGTCAAGCCTTACTGCGCCAATGGTACTTTGTCTTAAGACACGGAAGAGTAGGACGTTGCCGGCATTTAACAGTAAAATTATGAAAATTAAAAGTTCTTTAAAATCAATAAAAAAAAGAGACCTTAACTCTAAACTTGTTAGAAGACGAGGCAGAGTATACGTAATTAATAAAACAAATCCAAAATTTAAAGCAAGACAAAAGTAATTTTTATGGATAATGAAGACCATAAAAATACCTGGAATAATTTTACAAAGTTTGTGTTGTGGGGAACAGTCGCAGTTGTTGGTGTTTTGGTTTTAATGGCAATATTCTTATTGTAAGATTATTGTATGAAAATAGCTTCTATTTCAGAAAATATAAAAATTGAAAAAAGAATATCTGTCACTCCTGAGATTGCAAAAAAATATATATCACTTGGGTTTGAAGTTTCTTTGTCTGAGAACTATGGAAATCATCTTGGGATTGAAGATAAGGAGTATAAAGACTTAGGAGTATCAATTTCAAAAGATGAAAAAGAAATAATATCTAATGCAGATATTATAATTCAATTAGGTTTATTCGATGATGATAAAAGTTCTTTATTAAGTGAAAATCAAACATATATCGGAGTTTTAAATCCATATGAAAATAAAGATAAATTAGATAATTTAGTCAAAAAAAATATAAATATATTTTCACTTGAATTACTTCCAAGAATAACAAGAGCTCAATCTATGGATATATTATCTTCACAGGCAAATCTTGCTGGATATAAAGCTGTAGTAGAGTCGTTTGCAAACTTTGAAAAAGCAATACCTATGATGATGACTGCAGCAGGTACAATTCCTGCGGCAAAAGTATTAGTCGTTGGTGCTGGAGTTGCAGGCTTACAGGCAATTGCTACAGCAAAAAGAATGGGTGCAATAGTATTTGCAACAGATGTTAGAATGTCATCAAAAGAACAAGTTGAAAGTTTAGGTGGAAAATTTTTAACAGTTAGTGGTGCTGAAAACCTAGAGACAGATGGAGGTTATGCAAAAGAAGCATCAGAGGATTTTAAAATGAAACAAGAAGAATTATTGTCAGAGACATTAAAGAAAATTGATATTGTAATTTGTACAGCTTTAATTCCTGGAAAAAAGGCACCAGTGGTTATTAAAGAGGATATGATTAATAATATGAATCCTGGTTCGATAATTTATGATTTAGCAGCCATTCAAGGTGGAAACACAGCACACACCAAAGTTGATGAAATTGTTGAAAAAAATGGAGTTAAAATAATGGGGGAAAGTAATATTTTAAATAAACTTCCAACTTCTGCATCTAATTTATATGCAAAAAATGTATTTAATTTTGTTTCAAATTTATATGATAAGGAAAATAAAAAAATAAATATAAGTTTAGAAGACGAGATAATTGATAAAACTTTAATAAAATAGAATTATGGAAATAGACCCATTTATATTTAGATTAAGTATTTTTATCCTTTCGATTTTTATAGGATATTATGTGGTTTGGAGCGTAACCCCGTCACTTCATACTCCTTTAATGTCCGTTACTAACGCGATTTCATCAGTGATTATTGTTGGTGCAATTATTGCTAGTTTGGCGGGAACTTCTGATACTATATTTAATACTTCAAGTTTATTTGGTTTCTTAGCAATATCATTGGCGGCGATTAATATTTTTGGGGGATTTCTAGTAACTCAAAGAATGCTTGCTATGTATAAAAAAAAGAAAAAGGATAAATAATGTTATCAGCAAATTTATCTGGAATATTTTACCTAATTTCAGGAGTATTATTTATTCTTGCCTTGAGAGGACTTTCTTCACCAGAAACATCCAGACAAGGAAATTTCTTTGGAATTTTAGGTATGATAATTGCAATCACAGTTACATTTTTATCTATTGGAAATTTTTCAACTGGATTTGTAGTTGTTTTAATCTTTCTTTTAATAGGGGGATTAATAGGTGCGTTTATTGCTTATAAAATTCCTATGACAGCAATGCCAGAATTAGTAGCTGGTTTTCATAGTTTAGTTGGTCTTGCAGCAGTATTTGTTGCTATAGCTGCTTTTTTAAACCCAGGAGCCTTTAATTTAGGATCACCAGGCAACATTAAACTTGGAAGCTTAATTGAAATGTCAATTGGTGCAGCAGTTGGTGCAATCACTTTTTCAGGATCAATTATTGCTTTTTTAAAACTTCAAGGAATAATGTCAGGATCACCTATTACTTTCAAAGGCCAGCATCTATTTAATGCTCTGATTTTAATTTCAATAATTGTATTAACTTATCTACTTTGTTCTACTCAATCTTCTAATTTATTTTGGATATTATTAGCTGTATCATTTTTAATTGGTTTTTTATTAATAATTCCAATTGGTGGTGCAGACATGCCAGTTGTGATTTCAATGTTAAACTCATATTCAGGTTGGGCTGCTGCTGGAATTGGTTTTACCTTAGAAAATACGGCATTAATAATTACAGGAGCATTAGTTGGATCATCTGGGGCAATATTATCTTATATAATGTGTAAAGGAATGAACAGATCATTCTTTAATGTTATTTTAGGTGGATTTGGTGCTACTGAACAATCTTCATCATCACAAAATAAAGAACAAAGACCAGTTAAAAGTGGAAATGCAGATGATGCTGCTTTTTTAATGAAAAATGCCTCATCAGTTATAATTGTACCAGGCTATGGAATGGCTGTTGCACAAGCACAACATGCTTTAAGAGAAATGGTTGATACGTTAAAAAAAAATGACATAAAAGTTTCTTATGCAATACATCCTGTTGCAGGACGAATGCCAGGGCATATGAACGTCCTATTAGCTGAAGCAAATGTTCCATATGATGAAGTATTTGAATTAGAAGAAATAAATAATGATTTTGCAAATGCAGATGTAGCTTTTGTTATAGGCGCTAATGATGTAACAAATCCAGTTGCAAAAACAGACCCACAAAGTCCAATCTATGGTATGCCAGTTCTTGATGTTGAAAAATGTAAGTCAGTACTATTTGTTAAACGTAGTTTATCACCTGGCTATGCTGGAATTGATAACGATTTATTTTATAAAGAAAATACATTAATGTTATTTGCTGATGCAAAAAAAATGACAGAAGATATCACTAAAAATTTGTAGGTATAAATTTGAACACTAAAATATTTTGTGACATTGCAGAATTAGATCAAATTAAAAAATTTAACAAAAAAAAGATTGTTAAAGGATTTACAACAAATCCAAGTTTAATGAGAAAAGCTGGAGCGAAAAATTATGAATCATATTCAAAAAAAATTCTTAAAATTTGCAATATTAAACCAGTATCTCTTGAAGTGTTTGCTGATAAATATGAAGAGATGAAAATTCAAGCATTGAAAATTAATACTTGGGGAAAAAATGTTTATGTAAAAGTACCAGTTGCTAATTCTAGTGGTAAATTTATGGGTCGAATTATTAAAGAGTTAAACAATAAAAATATTAAACTAAATATAACTGCTGTCTATAGTGCCAAACAAACTAAAAAAGTTTTGAAATTGATTAACAAAAAAACAAAGGTAATTATTTCTATTTTTGCAGGAAGAGCGGGTGATACAGGCAAAGATCCGGTACCAGAATTTGTTAAAAGTATTAGATTGGCAAAGAGATTTAAAAATGTTGAGATATTATGGGCTAGTGTTCGTGAGCCTTATAATTATTTGCAAGCAAAACAATTAGGATGTCATATTATTACTGTACCCCCAACTATTATTGAAAAAATAGAAAACTTTGGAAAATCGTTTTATCAGCTTACCACAGAGACTGTTAAAGCTTTTTTGATTGATAGTAAAAAATCAAAATTTAATATTAAATAAATTTTGATATTAATAAAAAGTTAATTTTAATTTTTATTTTGTTTTATAAAATAAATGGGCTTTATGCTTTTTCATAAAATTTGGCAAATTGTCAATATCATAAAGATTAGTACTATAATAATCATGGTTAACCATTCTTTTTGATAAATTATAAAAATATTTTTCATTATCAACTCCACTCATGAATGTATTAGAAATAAATAATGCAAATTCACTTTGATTTAGTAGTTTTTCAAAATCTAAACGTAGAGAAATTGATGTTTCTGAAAAAGCCCATTTAGAAATAAAACAAAACTTACGTCCATCAGTAAATTTTTCTAAGTCACGCAGATCTGAAAAATAATTGAAATTATTAAGTTTTTTAATGTCATTTGAAAAATACTCTTTATGAAGAAATTTTTGTATATTCTGCATTTGAGGTAAGTCATATAGTGCGCAGTTTTGATTTGAAATAGACTGATATAATAAAGAGTGAATTCCAGTCCCAGGACCAAATTCGACAACAGCTAAATTCTTTATTTTGTAGTAAAGTTCTATTTTGTATTTTTTAAAATAGTTTAAAAATGCAAATGTAATACTTAAATTACTATACCATTGATCAAAACTAATAGATAAAAAAGTTTCTTCTAATTTTAAGCAAATTTTTTTAAGAATATTTTTTTGATTATTATCTTTTATATTGTATTTAGTCTTATTCTTGTTTTTGTTATGAAATCCACCAGTAACTGCTTTTATTGCAGGACCAAATAAGTAATCTTTTTTTGAATAATATTTTTGTTGAAATTCAATATATGAATTATACTTAGACCACATTTCAGTTATGTATAATTCACTAGATTGTTCTAATATTTTCTCATCATTATGAATATTTTTTAGTGCATAGAATAAATTTAATGCATCAATTATGTATTGTTTTTTGGGGCCAGTATTAGGAAAACCAATTTTATGTAATCTAATTATATCTTTTACTATTCTTATAATTTTCATTTAAATAACCTTATATATTTTTTAAATTTAACGTCAGCAATGTAAGAAATTTAATTTGTAACATCCTGTGAAATAATTATTGATAAATTTAGATAAATTGGTTGCGGGGGACGGATTTGAACCGCCGACCTTCAGGTTATGAGCCTGACGAGCTACCAGACTGCTCCACCCCGCGGTATATCTATATTCTATTTTTAAGTTTATTTAATTTTTTAACTCTTTTAATATTTTCTTGTAAAATTCTTTTTTTCTTCTCAGAGGGTTTCTCATAAGTATTCTTTAATTTTATTACTTTAAAAAAACCATCACGTTGCAGTTTTCTCTTAAGAACCCTAAGTGCTTGTTCAATGTTGTTATCTTTAACTTCTATTTTCATAATAATTTTAAATGAAATTGAATATCACTATACAATTTTAATGTCTATTAAATTTATTCAATGTTTGAAATTTCTTTTACTTGTTTTGCTTTTTCTTTTTCTTTTTTCTCTCTCTTTACCCTTCTCTCAGCTTTTTCTAATGCTTCAATTAAATCTTTTTGACTAAATAAGTTTAATGCTACAGGATCTTTAGGATTAAGGTTATTGTAATTCCAGTAACTTTTGTTTCTAATTGAAGTTACAGAATTTTTAGTAACTCCAACTAGTTTTGCTATTTGTGAGTCTTTAAGTATATTATGTTGTCTAATAAGCCATAATGCTGAATCAGGCTTATCTTGTCTTTTAGAAAGAGGTATATATTTTTTTATTTTTTTATTAGTATTAGATATTTCAATATCAGTGTTTTTGATTTGAAGAGGTCTATTTTCATCATTTGATGATAGCTCAATTTCTTCTCTAGATAGTTGTCCTGAGATTACCGGATTATATGCTTTAATTCCTTTTGCAACTTCACCATCTGCAATCCCTTGAATTTCTACTTCATGTAAATTACAAAAATTTGCAATTTGTTTGAATGTTAATGTTGTATTTTCAACTAACCAAACAGCAGTAGCCATTGGCATTAAAGGTGCGTTTGACATCTAATTTTTTTTATCTGATTTAAAGTTTTGAAATTTTTTATTGAATTTACTAATTCTACCTTTATCCATTAACTTCTGTTTTCCACCTGTCCATGCAGAATGAGATTTGGGGTCAATTTCTAACTTAAGTAAATCACCTTCAGCTCCCCATGTTGATTTTGTTTCAAATTGAGTTCCATCCGTCATTTCGACTTTAATTGTGTGGTAGTTTGGGTGTATGTCTTTTTTCATATCGAGACTTATAGCAAAAGATTATTATAACACAATTAAAAGTTAACTAAATTTTCCAACATTTTATCATTAATTGCAGCACTTGAAGCCTTAATATCAATATTTTTTAAATCAAATTTATGAATATCGTTTACTATCCCTCCCGCTTCTTTGACTAGTATCTCTCCAGCTGCGATATCCCAAAGGTTTATTTTGTTATGAAAAAAACCATCAAGCCTACCAGAAGCAACATAGGCTAAATCTAATGCAGCACATCCACTATATCTCATATTAAGATCACTAAATTTAACACCTTCATGGTTACTTGAAAATAGACAATCATCAATTGAGTTTTTTTTTGAAACTCTTAGTCTTTGATTATTCAAGAAAGCTCCTTTATCTTTTTCAGCAAAAAACATCTCATTTTTTATTGGATCAAAAATTAAACCACTTACAATTTCTTTCTTGGACTGAAGAGCAATGCATATTGCAAAGTGAGGTATCCCATGTAAAAAGTTAGTTGTTCCATCGATTGGGTCAATAATCCAAATATTTTCTTTATCATTATTTTTAATTGTTCCTGTTTCTTCGGTTATAAAAGAGTAGTTTTTTTTAATTTTTGATAACTCTTCAATTAGAATCTTTTCAACATTTTTATCTGTTTTTGTCACAAAATCATAAGGGCCTTTTTTGGATACTTGCAATTTTTCAACCTCTCCAAAATCTCTAATAACAGATTTAGAAGCTTTTTCTGCAGCTTTGATCATTATGTTGAGATTTGCAGATATAGAAATCATTGTGGTTATATTTTTTTAATGTATTCAAAGGTTCTTGTATCAATAATAACTTCATCACCTGACTCAATAAAAGGTGGAACCTGAATATTTAATCCATTATCTAGAGTAGCTGGTTTATATGATGATGAAACAGTTTGACCTTTAAGCGCTACATCTGTTGTTTCAATTTTACATGTGACTTGATTTGGAAGTTCGACTGAAATTGGTTCATCGTTATAAAAACTTACTGATACTTCGAGGTTTTCATTCATTAACTTTCCTTTTTCTCCAACAATATCTTTTTTAATTTCAATTTGATCGTATGTCTTGGGGTTCATAAAAACATAATTAGATTCATCATTATATAGATAATTAAAATCTGTTTCCTCAAGAGATGCTTTTTCAACAGTTTCACTAGATCTAAATCTCTCATTTAGTTTTGTATTTTTACCAACACTTTTCATTTCTACTTGTGCAAATGCTCCACCTTTACCTGGTTTTACATGTTGAGTCTTTAGAACTTGCCATAAATCATTTTTGTATTCTAAAAGCATTCCCACTCTTATTTCTCCTGCATTGATTTTCATTTAAGTTTTTTTATACTTTCTATGGGTTTATATTTTTTATTATTCCAAACGTAGCTTGAAATAGCTAATAAATTAGCATTGTTCAATAACAGTTTTTTATAATTATTAAAATTTATTCCTCCAATAGCAACTATTGGGGTTTTGGTTAACTTTTTTACTTTATTTAATATTTTTATTGTAGCCTTATACTTTACTTTTTTTGTTTTTGTAGAAAAAAAAGCTCCGAAGGCAATATAGCTAGCTTTATCTTTGACGGCAGCTTTTGCTAATCTGACAGAGTTATGGCAGGTGATTCCAATAATTTTATTTCCAATAATTTTTCTTGCATTTTTTATATCCATATCCTTTTGACCTAAATGACAACCATCAGCATTAAGTTTTTTTGAAAGTATGGGATCATCATTTACTAAGAATTTTACACCATTTTTTTTACAAACTTTTTGAATTATTTTTCCGATGACAATTTTTTGTGGAATTGAGTATTTTTTTAGTCTCAACTGAAAAAAACTAACCTTGCTGGTTTTAAGCACTTCTTTTAAATCATCATAGAATTTAGGATATATTTTATTTGGTGAAATAAGATAAATAAATTTTTTTTTATTTATTCTCAAGCTCGTTAGACCATTTACCTTGAGCAGCTAAAGTATTCATTCTTGCTCTATGATTAAAAATATTTTGAGTTCCTTTGATATCATTAATATTTTTTGACCAAAATTTCAAAGCACTTTGTTGAAGAGCTCTTCCATATGAATAAGTCATTATAAAATTAGTATCGTTATTTTTATTAATTAAGTTTAAATTTTCTGTTGCTTCCAATTCGGATTGACCACCTGATAAAAAAGCAATTCCAGGAACTTCATTTGGAACCGATTTTTTTAAACACTCAAGTGTTTTAGAGGCAACTTCTTCATTAGAGATTTTATTTTTTGATTTATTTCCTGCAAGAATCATATTCGGTTTTAAGATTATTCCTGTGAGATCAATTTTGTGAATAATAAGTTCTTCAAAACATTTTTGAATTACTGCAGATGTTTTAATCAGGCAGTCTGCTGCAGAGTGCTCACCATCCATCAAGACTTCTGGCTCAACAATTGGAACCATTCCGCTCTCTTGGACTAGAGCAGAATATCTTGCTAGCGCATGAGCATTCGAGCTAATAGCAAGTTTACTAGGATAATTTTTCCCAATATTATACACACCTCTCCACTTTGTAAATTTTGCGCCAAGCTCATAATATTTTTTTAACCTTTCTCTTAGTCCATCCAACCCTTCGGTAACTTTTTCATCTAACGAATTTGCTAAATCTTTTGCGCCCGTATCTACTTTAATTCCTGGGACAGCTCCTGTTTCTGAGATTAATGATGGGATTTTTTTTCCGTCACTTGATATCTGATTGATTGTTTCATCATATAAGATGACACCTCCAATACAGTCTTTCATACTGTCTGCTTTAAAAAGTGTTTCTCTAAAAATAAGCCTATTTTCTGGTGATGATTTAATATTTACTGACTCTAATCTTTTAGTCATGGTTCCATTGCTTTCGTCTGCAGCGAGAATACCTTTACCGTTTGAAAGAATTTTTAAAGCTATTTTATTAAGTTCTGACATTTAATTTTAAAGCTTTTATACCAGGAAGCTCTTTACCTTCAAGATATTCTAAGAAAGCTCCACCAGCAGTTGAAACAAAATTGAAATCATTTATTGAATTTAAACTATTTATTAATGAAACTGTATCTCCTCCTCCTGCAACTGAATAGATTTTATTAGATTTATTATTTTCAATTATCTTTTTGGCAATTTTAATACTGCCATTAGCAAAGTTTGGATTTTCAAAATATCCTGCAGGACCATTCCATAAAATTGTATTACTTTCATCAATAATCTTACTAATAACCTTAATAGTTTTTGGACCAATATCTAAAATCATTTCATCTGACAATACCTCACTTAACTTCTTTATTTCAGGGTTGCCATTTAAATCTTTTCCAACAATTATGTCCTCAGGGTATATTATTTTACAGTTCCATGTTTTCGAAAGTAAAAAAATTTCTTCAATAATTGGGTCAGATTTTTCTTCTTGTAACGATTTTCCAATATTATTGCCCATATACTTAATAATATTATTAGCCATTCCACCTACAATTATAATATTATTAAACTTAGGAATTAAATTTTTAATTATATTGATTTTAGTTGAAACTTTTGAGCCTCCAATTATGCAAGTTATAGGTTTTTTAATTTCAGAAGTAATTTTTTTTAAAGCATAAACTTCTAAATCAAGTTGCAGTCCAGAATAACAAGGCAAAAAATTTGTTATTTCATCAATCGATGCATGTGCTCTATGAGAACATGAGAAGGCATCATTAACATAAATTTCAGCTAAAGTAGCAAGTTGTTTAGCAAATAGCTGATTATTTTTTTCTTCCTCAGGATAAAATCTTATATTTTCCAACATAACTATCTTTTCTTCATCGCTACCAAATAAATCTTTATAGACTATCTCTTTAATATTTTTAGAAATGAGTTTTATTTTTTGTTTTAATTTCATCTCTAAATCTTTACATATTGGTCTAAGTGAAAGTTCATTTACAACTTTTCCTTTTGGCCTTCCAACGTGAGAAATAATTATAATTTTTGCATTTTGAGAAATTAGAAATTTTAAAGTAGGTAAAATTTTATCAATTCTTGTAGTGTCAGTGATCTCATCATCAATAATAGGAACATTTAAATCTAATCTTAATAAGATTCTTTTATTATTAAGACTTGTTTCTTCTTTTATACTTTTCATTAAGAAATTTTATGAACATATTCGGCTATATCACACATTCTATTTGAAAATCCCCATTCATTGTCATACCAAGCTGAAATTTTGCCCATATTTTTACTTACTACGCTAGTAAGTGATGCGTCCACAATTGCTGAAGAAGAATTGTGATTAAAGTCAATAGACACTAGTTTTTCAGATGTTATTTCTAGTATTTTTTTAGACTGATTTTTTGCAACTTCTTTAAAGACATCATTAATTTTTTCTTTGCTCATCTCGTTTTTAGTGCAAAAAACTAATTCAATAAGGGAAACATTTGGAGTTGGAACTCTCATAGCAACACCTTCTAATTTACCTTTTAATGATGGAATTATCTCTCCTATTGCTTTTGAAGCTCCTGTAGATGTTGGAACAATCGATTGGCTTGCAGATCTTGCTCTTCTTGGGTCCTTATGAGAATTATCTAAAATTCTTTGATCACTTGTAAAAGCATGGATTGTAGTCATAAAACCTTTTTCGATTTTAAAATTTTTATGAAGTACGTTTACAACAGGTGCTAAACAATTTGTGGTGCACGAAGCAGCAGAAATTATTTGATCATTTTTAGTAAGCTCTTCTTCATTTACACCAAAAACAATAGTCTTATCTGCATTTTTACATGGAGCAGAAACTATAACTTTTTTTGCACCGTTGCTGATATGAGTTAATAATTTTTCTTTTGAATTAAATTTTCCTGTACATTCAAAAACGTAATCAACATCAAATTTTTTCCAATCAATATCTTCAATTTTTGACTCTTGGGAAAAAGTAATTTTATTTTTATTTATGATTAAATGATTTTCATCGTAGTCAAGATCCGCATCAAATTTACCATGAACTGAGTCATATTTAATTAGTGTACAACTTGTTTCAGAATTAGATCTATTATTAATATGTTTTATTTGGATATCTGTATTTTTGCTTTCAATAATTGCTCTTATTACCATTCGTCCAATTCGACCCATTCCATTAATTCCAACATTTATAGTCATAATTACTTTCTAATTAATTTTTTTGATTTCTTAGCAATATTTGATGCTGTCAAACCAAAATGTTTATAAATTTCTTTATATGGAGCACTTTTACCAAATGTATCAATTCCAAAAGATAGCCCGTCGTTACCCACATATTTCTTCCAACAATCTGTTGATGCTGCTTCAATAGAAACCTTTATTTTTGTTTCATTAATTATTTTTTGTTTGTACGAATTAGATTGTGAGTCAAAAAGGTCTTGGCATGGCATTGATATAACTTTTGAATATACTTTATCTTTGGCCAATTTATGACTAACTTCTATTGCTAAATTAACCTCAGAACCACTTGCAAGTATTGTTAAATGAATTTTTTTATTTGTTCTTAAAACTTCATATGCACCAAAAGAACATTTATTAGTGTTTGAATATTTTTTTCTTATTGGGTCAAGATTTTGTCTGGTTAAAGACAAAATACTAGGAGTCTTTGAACTTTTTAATGCATGCTCCCAACATTCGATAGTTTCTATTCTGTCCGCAGGTCTAAAAACATTTAGATTTGGAACAGAACGCAATCCTGACAATTGTTCAATTGGTTGATGAGTTGGACCATCTTCCCCAAGACCAATAGAATCATGTGTCATGACATAAATAACTCTTTGTTCCATTAATGCTGATAGTCTTATTGATGGTTTACAATAATCTGAAAATATTAAAAATGTTCCTCCATAGGGAATAAAACTGCTATGGAGAGCCAGTCCATTCATTATTCCACTCATTGCGTGTTCTCTCACACCATAGTGAATATAATTGCTTTTAAATTCACCTGGCTTAATTATTCTATGATGTTTAGTTTTAGTATTATTTGATCCTGCTAAATCTGCAGAACCTCCAATTAAATTATTAGTAACACTAGTTAAGGCGTTCAAAGTAAGCTCTGAAGATTTTCTTGTGGCTAAACTTTTTAGTTCTTTAATTGCATTTTGTTTTTCAGTTTTTAAAATTTTTGTAAAATTATTTTTTAGTAAATTATTTATTATTACTTTTTTTTTGCTGTAAATTTTATTCCAATTATTCTCAAGTTTTTGACCTTTTTTACCAATTTTTTTCCATTCATTTAAAATTTTATTTGGAATTTCAAAAGGTTTGTAATTCCAATTTAGTACATTTCTTACAAGTTTAATTTCATCTAAACCTAGAGGACTTCCATGTGAAGATGATTTCCCCGATTTATTTGGGGAACCATAACCAATTTTTGTTTTACATGAAATAACAGTTGGTTTATTTGAATTTTGAACTTTTTTTAAAGCCTTAAAAATTTCTTTTTCTTTATGTCCATCGATTAGCATGTAGTCCCAACCATAGCTCTCAAATCTTTTTTTAAAATTATCTGATACAGCTAAACTTGTAGGTCCATCTATTGATATTGAATTATTATCAAAAAGCATCACTAAATTTTTAAGTTTTAAATGCCCAGCTAAGCTCATTGCCTCATGACTTATACCTTCCATTAAACATCCGTCTCCAGCTAAAACATAAGTTTTGTGATTTATAATTTCTTTACCTAATTTTTTTTTTAAAATTTCTTCTGCAATAGCAAACCCAACAGCGTTGGCTACTCCTTGGCCAAGAGGTCCTGTTGTAGTTTCGATACCAGTATTGCGATGGTACTCAGGGTGTCCTGCACATATTGAGCCTAGTTGTCTAAAATTTTTAATACTATTAAGTGATATACTTTTATACCCTGTTAAATGTAACAAAGAATATAGCAGCATTGATCCATGACCTGCTGATAATACAAACCTATCTCTGTTTAGCCAATTTGGATTTTTAGGATTAAATTTTAGGAAATTTCTAAAAAGAACAGTAGCTACATCGGCCATACCCATTGGCATACCAGGGTGGCCAGAATTTGCTTTCTGAACTGCATCAATTGAAAGAAATCTAATGCAATTAGCTAAATCATCATGTAGTTTGTTCAAAATTATCCTGACTAGACTTAGAAGAATCTATTTAATAATATAAACATATATATATGAATTCTATAACTGAAAAAGAAAAAAAATTAAATGAAGCATTATTAGAGTTAAAAAATTTAGATCTTACTAATCCAGATTTACAAAATAATATTGAAAATTTGAGTTCTCAAAAAACTCAATTAGAAATTGAAAAATCTCAATTAGAGAATAAATATAAAAAACTATTAGAAGAACACTCGAGTTTAAGTAAAAAACTTGAAGAAATTCAAAATGAAGAAAAATTAGAACAAAAAAAACAAGCTGAATTTTCAGAAAAAATTGATGAATTAAATCAAGAAACAGATACTTTAATTGAAGAGATAGATAAATGGCAAATGTAAGTATTAAATTCAATAATAAAGAATTTTTATTATCGTGTGAAGACGGTCAAGAAGATCATCTTGAAGAATTGCTAATTCATATAAATCAAAAATTTAATGATTTAAAAAATGATCTAGGCAATTTAGGAGAAAATAAGTTACTTTTAATTACAGCAGTTAAAATTATGGATGAATACTTTGAAACAAAAAAAAAAGTTGATCAAAAAAAAAATGAATTAAGAGATCTTTCAAATAAGTTCAAAGAATTAAAGTCGTTAATATATGATTATAGAGATAAAAAAGAAGAGGAAATTCAAGATTTAAATAACAACCATCAAAATTTCAAAAATGAAATTGAGGCAAATCAAAAAAAATATGAAAAATTAATTGATGAAGCTGCAGATGAAATATCTAACTTTGTTGAAAAAGCCAAACTAG
>CACEKA010000002.1 GCA_902560015.1 uncultured Pelagibacteraceae bacterium | reverse complement strand
CATTTGCTGATCTTGCAGAGAGATTGATGCCATCTGTTGTAAATATTTCAACTACTCAAACAGTGGTCACAAATACTAACCCGTTACCCTTTACGTTTCCTCCTGGATCACCTTTTGAAGATATGTTTAGGGAATTTGGAACTCCCCAAGAAAGAAAATCTTCAGCTTTAGGTTCAGGATTTATTATTGATAAAAAGGGATTAGTGGTTACCAATAATCACGTAATTCAAGGGGCAGAAGACATCATTGTTAGAGTTAATGGGGATCAAGAATATAAAGCAAAAGTTATCGGAGCTGATCCTCTTTCTGATATTGCAGTATTGCAATTAGAAACAGATGAAAATTTTATTCCAGTTCAATTTGGAGACTCTGATAAAGCAAGAATTGGTGATTGGGTTATAGCTATTGGAAATCCTTTTGGATTAGGCGGAACAGTTACATCAGGAATTATCTCAGCAAGAAATAGATCAATCGGATTATCAAGATATGAAGATTATATTCAAACAGATGCATCTATTAACTCAGGTAACTCAGGTGGACCATTGTTTGATATGAATGGTGATGTGATAGGAATTAATACAGCAATACTTGGAAGAAATGGATCTATTGGAATTGGTTTTTCAATACCAGCTAATGATGCTAAATTAGTAATAGATCAACTAATCGAGTTTGGTGAAACTAAAAGAGGTTGGCTTGGAGTTAGAATTCAAGATGTTACTCAAGAGATAGCTGATGTTGAGAAATTAGACGAACCAAGAGGAGCATTAGTTGCAAGTGTTGCAGAGAATAGCCCATCAGATAAAGGTGGAATTAAAGCAGGTGACATTATTTTAGAATTTAATGGCGTGAGAATTAATCAAATGAAAGAGTTGCCAGCAATTGTTGCGAAAACAAAAGTTGGAACAACTGTTAAAGTTAAAGTTTGGAGAAATAAAAAAGAAATAACAAAAAGTATTCTTTTGGGTAGATTAGAAACATCAGATGACTTTAAGGTTGGTGAAAAAAAACAAGAATTACCAAAAGATTTAATAATAGAAGATTTAAAAATAACAGTTAAAAAGTTAACCAAGGAAGATATTAAAAAGAGAAAACTTCCCAATCAAACTACAGGTTTAATAGTAACTAAAGTTGGTAATACTAGCCCTTTACTTAATTCAATTAGCCCAGATAGCATTATAATTGAAGCACAAAAGACCAGAATAAGAAATGCAAGTGATTTAGAAAAAATAGTTAAAAATGTTTTAAAATCTAATCAAAAGACGATATTATTTGCAATCTATAATACCCAAAATCAAAGAAGATATATTGGTGTTAAATTAGATTAATCATGGATTTAAAATCCAAGATTATTTTAATTTCTGGGCCAACAGCATCAGGAAAATCAAATTTTGCAATTAAACTTGCTAAAAAAATTAGTGGTGAAATTATAAATGCTGATAGCATGCAAGTTTATAAAGAATTAAAAATTTTATCCGCAAGACCTGATCCTAAAGATTATCAAAAAATTAAACACCATCTTTATGGTTTTCATAATGTTAAAAATAATTTTTCAACAGGTGATTGGTTAAAATTTTCAATAAAAAAAATCAATGAAATAAGAAAAAGAAAAAAAATTCCAATTTTTGTTGGTGGTACAGGATTATATTTTAAAGCTTTAACAGAAGGTTTAGTGCGTATACCAAATATTCCTTTACGATATAGAAATAAGATAAGATCTCTTCATGAAAATTTAGGTCAAAAAAAATTTTACCAAAAACTTTTAAAGATAGATCCTAGCTCTAAAAATAAAATTAATTCAACCGATACTCAAAGATCAATCAGAGCTTATGAGGTAAAAAGTTTTACCAAAAGATCTATCCAAGATTGGTTTAAAAACACCAAATCACTTTTTACTGAAGACAATTTTTTTAAAATCTATATCGATTATCCCCGACAAGATTTGATTGAAAGAATTAATAAAAGATCAGAGAAAATGATCAAGCTAGGTGCAATCAAAGAAGTTAAAAAATTTATTAAGCTAAAAGTTAGAAAAGATAAGAGCGTCAATAAGGCTATCGGTATCAACGAGATCAAAGAATACCTAAATTTTGAAAAAAAATTAGAAGAAACTATAGAAAAAATATCAATAAAGACTAGACAATACGCCAAAAGACAAAGCACATGGGCAAGAGGCAACATGGAGAGTTGGTTTAAACTTCAACCACAAGAGATTAATAAGTTTTTAAAAAAAATTTAAATAATTCATTCTAAAACTTGACCAATCAGTACAACTTCAGCTAGATTGCGAAATGCCAAAATTATACACAGGAGCAGAAATAGTTTTTAAGTGCCTTGAAGAGCAAAAGGTTGAACATATTTTTGGTTATCCGGGTGGAGCTGTGCTTCCTATTTATGATGAACTTAAAAATCATTCTTCTATAAAACATATTTTAGTAAGACATGAGCAAGGTGCTGGACATGCTGCTGAAGGATATGCAAGATCATCTGGCAAACCTGGTGTTGTGTTAGTTACTTCAGGACCAGGTGCAACCAATGTGGTAACTGCTTTAACAGATGCTTATATGGATTCGGTTCCTTTAGTTTGTATTTCAGGACAAGTACCAACTCATTTGATAGGAACAGATGCATTTCAAGAATGTGACACTACAGGAATTACTAGACCCTGCACTAAACATAATTGGTTAGTAAAAGATATTAATGAGTTACCAAGAATTATGCATGAAGCATTTGAAGTTGCAACTACTGGAAGGCCAGGACCAGTATTAGTTGATATACCAAAAGATATTCAATTTGCCAAAGCAAAATATGTTTCAGCAAAAAAAGAAAAAAAATTAGAAATCAAAAATAAAAATAGATTCAATCAAAAAGATATTGATCAATTAATTGAGTTGATGAATAAAGCCAAAAAACCAATTTTTTACACAGGTGGTGGAGTAGTTAATTCAGGGCCAAAAGCAAGTGAACTTCTAAGAGAATTAGTTTTATTAACTGGTTTCCCAATTACTTCAACTCTTCAAGGGCTAGGTTCATATCCTGGAGATGATAATCAGTTTTTAGGAATGCTTGGTATGCATGGAACATATGAAGCTAACAATGCAATGCATGATTGCGATTTATTAATTAATATTGGTGCAAGATTTGATGACCGGATTACAGGTAAGATAGATGAATTTTCTCCAAAATCAAAAAAAGTTCATATTGATATTGACCCATCTTCTATAAATAAAATTATAAAGGTAGATCTAGCAATTGTTGGAGATGTTACTGATGTAATTAAATCAACAACTAAAACTTTAAAAAAGAAAAATTTTAATTTACAAAAATCTAACAAACAACAAATTTCAAAATGGTGGCAACAAATTCAAAAATGGAGAACTAAAGAATCTTTAAATTTTATTAATAGTGATAAAATTATTAAACCTCAGCATGCTGTTCAAAGACTTTATGAATTAACAAAGCATCAAGACACTTTTATAACTACTGAAGTTGGTCAACATCAAATGTGGGCTGCTCAACACTATAAATTTAACAAACCTAATAGATGGATGACATCAGGAGGTCTTGGTACCATGGGGTATGGATTGCCAGCAGCAGTAGGTGTTCAAATAGCTCATCCAAAAAAATTAGTTGTTGATATTGCTGGTGAAGCTTCAATTTTGATGACTATGCAAGAAATTTCAACTGCAGTGCAGTATAATTTACCTATTAAAATCTTTATTTTGAATAATCAATATATGGGAATGGTTAGACAATGGCAGGAGCTGCTCCACGAGAAAAATTATTCTGAGAGTTATTCAGAGGCTTTACCTGATTTTGTTAAATTAGCAGAAGCATATGGGTGTGTTGGAATTAGAGCAGAAAATCCAGATGAATTAGATGAAAAAATTCAAGAAATGATTGATATTGATAGACCGGTAATCTTTGATTGTCATGTAGATCAAGCTGAAAACTGCTTTCCAATGATCCCATCTGGTAAACCTCATAATCAAATGTTATTGGGTCCAAAAGATCAAGAAGAAAATAAAATCACAGGTAAAGGTAAAGCGCTAGTTTAAAATGGTAAAATCTAAATCAGCTTATAGTATTCCAAGTAAACTTGGTAAATTAGAAACTCATATAATTGTTGTTTGGGTTGATAATGAAGCAAGTGTATTGTCACGTGTAGTGGGCCTTTTTTCTGGAAGAGGTTATAATATCGAGTCACTTGCGGTAGCAGAAGTTGATCAAAAAGAAAATCTATCAAGAATTACAATTGTAACCACTGGAACTCCTCAAGTAATTGAACAGATAGTTTTACAACTAAAAAAATTAGTTCCAGTTCATAAAGTGGGTAATTTTAAAAGAGAAGATAAAAATGTAATTTTTAAAGAGATGGCATTGTTTAAAGTTGTTGGAAACTCAACAAAAATAAAAAAAGCTTTAAATGCTTGTAAAAAATATAATCCAGTTATATTAGATCAGACTAATAAATCAGCTGTAATACAAATAACTGCATTAAGAAGAGAAATAGATAAAATGGCAAAAAATTTAAAATCGCTTGGTCTTATAAGTGTCTCAAGAACTGGAGCGGTAGCAATGACAAGAGGCGCTGAAATATTTAATTAATTAATTAAGGAGAAAAAAATGAAAATGTTTTATGAAAAAGATGCAGATGTAAATTTAATTAAAAGTAAAAAAGTAGCAATTTTTGGTTATGGGAGTCAAGGACACGCACATGCTTTGAACTTAAAAGATAGTGGAATTACTGAAATTGTTGTAGCTTTGAGAGAAGGTTCATCAAGTGCAGCTAAAGCAGAGTCTAAAGGTTTAAAAGTAATGAATTTATCTGATGCTGCAGCTTGGGCCGATGTAGTAATGATTTTAACACCAGATGAATTACAAGCAGAGATTTATAAAAATCACATTGAACAACGAGTAAGAGAAGGAACAAGTATTGCTTTTGCTCATGGATTAAATGTTCATTATGACTTAATCAAAGCTAGAAAAGATTTAGATGTATTTATGGTTGCTCCAAAAGGACCTGGTCATTTGGTTAGAAGCGAATATGAAAAAGGTGGTGGAGTTCCGTGTTTATTTGCAGTTCATCAAGATGGCTCAGGAAAAGCAAGAGATCTTGCTTTATCTTATGCATCAGCTGTTGGTGGAGGAAGATCTGGAATTATTGAAACTACATTTAAAGATGAAGTTGAAACAGATTTATTTGGAGAACAAACAGTTTT
Source organism: uncultured Pelagibacteraceae bacterium (assembly GCA_902560015.1). Classification (GTDB taxonomy): domain Bacteria; phylum Pseudomonadota; class Alphaproteobacteria; order Pelagibacterales; family Pelagibacteraceae; genus Pelagibacter. The sequence goes on along the minus strand of CACEKA010000002.1, from coordinate 109,042 downwards.
ATGTGGTGGCTTAGTTGAACTAATTAAAAATGGTTATGAGACTTTAACAGAAGCAGGTTACGAACCTGAGATGGCATATTTTGAAACAGTTCATGAAGTAAAATTGATAGTTGATTTAATTTATGAAGGCGGAATTGCTAATATGAACTATTCTATTTCAAATACAGCTGAATATGGAGAATATGTATCAGGCCCTAGAATTGTAAACAAAGAAGAAACCAAAAAAAGAATGAAAGAAGTATTAGCAGACATTCAATCTGGAAAATTTACTAAAGAATGGATGGATGAATGTAAAAATGGCCAAAAGAACTTTCTATCAACTAGAGCTAAGTTAGCTGAACATTCAGTAGAAAAAGTTGGAGCAGAACTTAGAGCAATGATGCCATGGATAGGTAAGAAAAAATTAGTAGATAGCGATAAAAGTTAAATTTTTATTATAAAATTTTATCTATAATAATTAAGTTATTTCACCTATACTTTTTTAAATAAATATTAAAAAAGAGGGAAATAATGAAAATTAAAAATTTACTAAGAGTACTACTATCTGTAGTTCTAGTATTTGGATTTTCTTCAGCCTGGGCCAAAACTATTAAGTGGTCAATGCAAGGAGACAGTCTTACACTAGATCCACACGCACAAAACGAGGGACCAACTACTCAAGTATCACGACAAATATACGAAGCTTTAGTTGAAAGAGCTGTAGATATGAAAATTCAGCCAGCTTTAGCAAAAACTTGGAAAGCAACTGATCCTAACACATGGATTTTTACATTAAGAGAAGATGTTAAATTTTCAGATGGTTCTAAAATGACATCTGAAGATGTTGTGTTTAGTGTTTTAAGAGCTAAGCAAAGAACATCTGATTTTAAAGAATATATAAGTACAATTTCAGGTGTTGAAGCTGTTGGTGATTACTCAGTTAAAATTACAACAAGTAAACCTAATCCAATTCTTTTAAACCAACTATCAAACATTTTTATAATGTCAAAAGCATGGTCTGAAAAGAATTTTGCAATGTCACCTCAAAACTGGGACGCTGGACAAGAAACTTTTTCAGCAACTAATGCTTTAGGAACTGGACCTTTTAAAATTACTTTAAGAGAGCCTAATACTAAAACTGTGTTTAAAAGAAATAAACACTGGTGGGGTGAGATGACAGATAAAAAAGTAACTCAAATTGAATTACTTCCAATTAAAAATGCAGCAACAAGAGTTGCAGCACTTTTATCAGGAGAAATTGATGTAGTTACTGATGCACCAGTTCAGGATTTAGCTCGAATTGGATCTTCATCATCACATAAAGTTGAAAGTACTGCGCAAATGCGTACGATTTTCTTGGGAATGGATCAAGCTGCTGACAAGTTAAGAACTGGTAACACAGGTGATAATCCATTTAAGAAAAAAGAAGTAAGACAAGCACTTTATCAAGCAATTGACATTGAGGCGATTAAGAAAAAAGTTATGAGAGGTTTAAGTGAGCCTGCAGGAATTATAACTTTTCCAGGTGTAAATGGTTACACTGCTGATCTTGATAAGAGATTACCTTATGATGTTGATGCAGCAAAAAAACTATTAGCTGATGCAGGTTATCCTAACGGTTTTGATGTTGAATTGAGATGCCCTAATGACAGATATGTAAATGATGAAGCTATTTGTACAGCTGTTGTTGGTATGTTTGGTAAAATTGGAGTTAATGTAAATTTATTTGCCCAAACTAAGAGCAAACACTTTAAAGAGCTTAAAGATAATCAAGGAGATTTCTATATGCTTGGTTGGGGTGTTCCTACTCTAGATAGCCACTATGTTTTTCATTATTTATATGAGTCTGGTGCTAGCTGGAATAAAGTTAACTTTAGTAACTCAGAAGTAGACGCTGCGATAAGAGTTATGGAAGGTGAAGTTGATTTAGATAAAAGGAATGCTGCAATAGCTAAAGCTTGGAAAATTGTGAAGGATGATATTTCTTATCTTCCTCTTCACCATCAAGTAATCTCTTGGGCATCTAAAAGTGGAGTTAACGTACCTATCAGACCGAATAACGAACCGTTATTTAAGTCTGCTAGTTTCAATTAAATAAAATTATTTCAAGCCCTCTGAAATACAGGGGGCTTGAAACTTTAAAATCTTCTAAAATTGATAAAATATTTTTTTAAACGGTTATTTCAATCCGCTTTGGTAATGCTAGTTGTTGCCTTTGTTTCTTTCTCATTATTTAATTTTGTAGGTGACCCAATAAATAATATGGTTGGGGAAGAGACTTCTGATGAAGAAAGAGCTGAACTTCGAGAAACATTAGGATTAATGGACCCAATTCATGTACAATTCTCAAGATTTGTTGTAAATGCTTCTAAAGGTGAATTTGGAATTTCTTATCAATTAAGAAGACCTGTTTCAGATTTAATTGTTGAAAGATTGCCTGCAACAATTGAGCTTGTAGTAATTTCAGCTTTAATAGCCTTGGTATCTGGCACATTGTTAGGGGTTTATACAGGTATTAATAGAAAAGGTTTTTTAAGTGATTTTATCTTGGCAGTTTCTTTGTTAGGTGTTTCACTCCCCACATTTGTTATTGGTATTCTATTTATTTATTTGTTTGCGGTAATTTTGGGAATTTTACCCTCGTTTGGAAGGGGGGAAGTGGTTGATCTAGGGTTTTGGACTACTGGTTTTTTAACAATCTCTGGATTAAAAGCAATTATTCTTCCATCAGTAACGTTAAGCCTTTTTCAAATGACCTATATTATTAGACTTGTAAGAGCAGAGATGATGGAGATTTTACAAACAGATTATATTAAATTTGCACGAGCAAGAGGCATAAGTGAAAATAGTATTAAATATAAACATGCATTAAAAAATGGATTAATTCCAGTTATCACTATAGCGGGGATTAATATTGGAACATTAATTGCATTTTCAATAATTACAGAAACAGTTTTTCAATGGCCTGGCATGGGATTTTTATTTATTCAAGCAGTACAGTTTGTTGATATTCCAATTATGTCAGCCTATTTAGTTTTCATAGCGTTTGTTTTTGTAATGATAAACTTTATTGTAGATATTCTTTATTATTTTATAGATCCAAGAATAAGAGTTAAAGGAGATGTTTCAAGTGGATAAAACTATCAATACATGGGATAGAATTAAAGATAGTGATATCTATCATAGTTTTATTAAGTCCCCTACAGCAATTGTTTCATCGATTATTTTATTTATAATTTTTTTTTGTTCATTTTTTGTAGAATTTATTACGCCATACAATCCTTTTGATCCATCTTCATTATCCTTAATGGAAGCATTTACACCACCCTCTTGGACAGAAGATGGTCTTACAAAATTTATTTTAGGTACTGATGGTCAAGGTAGAGATATGTTATCTACAATTCTTTATGGTTCAAGAATTTCTTTAATTGTTGGTTTTTCTGCAATTTTATTTAGTTTAATTCTTGGAGTTGGATTAGGATTAACCGCAGGATATTTTGGTGGAAAATATGAAATGATAGTTATGAGATTAACCGATGTACAATTAACCGTACCAAGCATATTAATGGCACTTTTAGTTGATGGAATTGCTAGAGGATTAATTTCAAGAGAGATGCATGATGAGATGGCAATTTATGTTTTAATATTTGCAATTGGAATTTCAGAGTGGCCACAATTTGCAAGGGTATCAAGAGCTGCAACCTTAGTAGAAAAAAATAAAGATTATGTTTCAGCTTCAACTATAATTGGAGTTTCAAATTTGGTTATTATGTTTAAACATATTTTACCAAACATTTTAAGACCAGTATTGGTAATAGGAACCATTGGACTTGCACTAGCAATCATAGCAGAGTCTACCTTAAGTTTTTTAGGTGTGGGGGTTCCACCTACTACTCCATCTCTAGGAACGTTGATTAGACTAGGTAATGATTTTCTTTTTTCAGGAGAGTGGTGGATTACCTTTTTTCCAGCAATTTTTTTAGTAATATTAGCTTTTTCAATAAATCTATTAGGTGACTGGATGAGAGACACTTTAAATCCAAGGTTAAAAAAATGAGTTTTTTAAAAATCAAAAATTTAAGCGTTGATTATCCTATGAGGAAAGAAACTGTTTATGCAGCAAAAAATGTAAATATAGAGGTAAATAAAGGAGAAATATTAGGCTTAGTAGGTGAATCTGGCTCAGGAAAAAGCACAGTTGGGAATGCGATTATTAATTTGATAGACGAACCTGGAAAAGTATCAAGTGGATCTGTAATTTTAGGTGATCTTAACATTCATGAAGATAGAAATAACATCATAAAGTATAGAGGTAAAAAAATTGGCCTTATTTTTCAAGACCCTCAAACCTCTCTTAACCCAATACTTACAATTGGTGAACAATTAATAGAAACTATTCAAACACATCTTAATTTATCAAAAGAAGAGGCAAAAAATAAATCAATTGATCTTTTAAATGAGGTTGGAATTAAAGATGCAGAAATAAGATTTAATAATTACCCTCACCAGTTTTCAGGAGGTATGAGGCAAAGAGTAGTAATCTCACTTGCGCTATGCTGCGAACCAGAACTTTTAATTGCAGATGAACCAACAACAGCTTTAGATGTATCGATTCAATCCCAAATTCTTGATTTGATTAAAAAACTTACAAAAGAAAGAAATCTTGCAGTAATTTTGATTACTCATGATATGGGAGTAATTGCAGAGACAGCAAATAGAGTTGCGGTAATGAAAAGTGGCAAATTAGTTGAAATCGGAGCAACAAAAGAAATATTAACAGAACCAAAACAAACTTATACTAAAAGTTTGGTTAGCTCTGTTCCTCCAACTAATAAAAAGATTTTAAGATTTGTAATTGTTGATAAAGAAAATAAAAAAAACCAAGAAAATAATATTAAGATTTTAAATAGATGGAATAAGAAAGAAATTATAAAACAAGATTTAGTTCAAATTAAAAAACTTGGCAAAAGTTTTGATGATAATTTTTTTACTGAAAGTTCTAAAAATTCTGTAATGGCTGTAGATAATGTTTCTTTTGAAATCAAAGAAGGAGAGTCGTTTGGATTAGTTGGTGAAAGTGGAAGTGGAAAATCAACAATTGCAAAAATGATTGTAAATTTGTTTAAACCTTCTACAGGAGATATTTTTTTCGATAATATTTGTATTACAAAAATAAATAATAAATCTGAAATGATGAAATTTAGAAAGCAGATACAAATGATTTTTCAAGATCCATATTCTTCTTTAAATGGTAGATTAAAAGTTAGAGATATAATTTCAGAACCAATTAAACTTCACAATCCATCAATATCAAACACAGATTTAGATGGCTATATTTTTGATTTATTAGAGTCTGTAGAATTGACACAAAAATCTGCTGATCGATATCCTCATGAATTTTCTGGAGGACAAAGACAAAGAATATCTATTGCAAGAGCATTGGCCACTCAACCAAGACTTCTTGTTTGTGATGAGCCAACTTCAGCTTTAGATGTAAGTATTCAGGCTCAAATTTTAAACTTGTTAAAAGATCTGCAAGAGCAATTAAATTTAACAATACTATTCATAAGTCATGACTTGCCAGTAGTAAGACAAATGTGTGATAGAATTGGAGTGTTAAAAGATGGTAAATTATGCGAAGTTTCAAATACTGAAGAGTTATTTTTGAAACCTCAGCATGAGTACACTAAAAAACTTTTACACTTAATGCCAAAAATAGAGTCTATTTATAACTAATTTTGGATAACCTAAAATCATCGATAATTAGGACTAATTTTACTAATTATTTTGCATTCTCTCTTATAGATTGTATTATACATTTTCAAAAAAATTAGAGTTATGGCTGATAAAGATAGAGTCTTTATATTTGATACTACGATGCGTGATGGTGAACAATCGCCAGGAGCATCTATGAGTTTGGAAGAAAAAATTCAAATTGCAAGAGTATTTGATGAATTAGGGATTGATATTATTGAGGCAGGTTTCCCTATTGCTTCTCCTGGAGATTTTGAAGCAGTTTCTGAGGTGAGTAAAATATTAAAAAATTCTATACCTGCAGGACTTGCTAGGCATTCTATAAAAGACATTGATAGAGCTTATGAGGCATTAAAACATGCTCCTAGATTTAGAATACATACATTTATTTCAACAAGTCCATTACATATGAAACATAAACTTAACATGTCACCTGAGGATGTTTACGATTCAATTGGCAAACATGTTGAATATGCAAGAAAGTTTACTGATGATGTTGAATGGTCATGTGAAGATGGGACGAGAACAGACATGGATTATATGTGTAAGACAGTGGAGTTAGCTATAAAAAGTGGAGCTAAGACAATTAATATTCCAGATACTGTTGGTTATACAATCCCATCTGAATTTACAACAATCATTGAAACATTGTTAAATAAAGTTCCAAATATTGATAAAGCGATTTTATCAACTCATTGTCACAATGACCTAGGTTTAGCAGTTGCAAACTCTTTAGCTGGAGTTCAAGCAGGCGCAAGACAAATAGAATGCACGATAAATGGATTGGGAGAAAGAGCGGGTAATGCAGCACTTGAAGAAGTGGTGATGGCAATTAAGACAAGACCAGATTTGATGCCTTATGATACTGGAATTAATACAACACTTTTAAGCAAAGCATCAAAAATTGTTTCAAATGCAACTGGTTTTCCAGTTCAATATAACAAAGCAATTGTTGGTAAAAATGCATTTGCTCATGAAGCGGGTATTCACCAAGATGGAATGCTAAAAAACCGTCAGACTTATGAAATAATGACACCTGAGAGTGTGGGTGTAAAACAAACTTCTCTAGTTATGGGTAAACATTCAGGTAGACATGCATTTAAAGATAAAATGAATAGTTTGGGTTATCCAGATCTTACAGATGATGTCGTAAGTAATGCATTTGCTAAGTTTAAAGTTTTAGCAGATAAGAAAAAACATGTTTATGATGAAGATATCATTGCATTAGTTGATGATAGTTTAATCGTTGATAATAAAGTAAGTGCAATTAATTTAAAATCTTTAAAAGTTTTCGCTGGAACAGGTGAACCTCAAAAAGCAGAAATGACTCTAAATGTTTATGGAGAAGTGAAACAAGCTTCAGAAACAGGTGATGGACCAGTTGATGCAATATTTAAATGCATCAAAACTCTTTATCCACATGATGTAAATTTACAGCTTTATCAAGTGCACGCAGTCACAGAGGGTACTGATGCTCAAGCAACAGTGAGTGTTAAAATTGAAGAAAAAGGTAAGACTACGGTTGGTCAAGCAGCTGATACAGATACATTAGTTGCATCAGCAAATGCATATATTAATGCATTAAATAAAATGATTATTAAACGCGATAAAACAGCTCCAATGGAGCAAGAAAATCAAAAAGTGAGAGGTATATAAGATGGCATTATTCGATAGAGTTAAAAAAATTTGGAGCCAAGATATGGCAATAGATCTTGGAACAGCAAACACATTAGTTGTTTTAAAAGGACAAGGTGTAGTTTTGAATGAACCATCAGTTGTTGCAATTGTTGATCAGGGTGGAAAGAAAAATGTTTTAGCAGTTGGGGATGAAGCAAAAACTATGCTTGGTAGAACTCCTGGAAATATAAGTGCTATTAGACCATTAAGAGATGGTGTGATTGCAGACTTTATCGTGACTGAAGAAATGATTAAGCATTTTATCAGAAAATGTCATAAAGGAAGTACATTTGCAAATCCAAGAATATTAATCTGTGTACCTACTGGATCAACTCCAGTTGAAAGAAAAGCTATTCAAGATAGTGCGCTTGCAGCCGGAGCAAGAAGGGTTCAATTAATTGAAGAACCAATCGCAGCTGCAATTGGTGCGGGACTACCTATCTCTGAGGCAACCGGATCTATGATTGTTGATATTGGTGGTGGTACAAGTGAAATTGCTGTGATGTCATTAGGTGGTTTAGTTTACTCTAAATCATTAAGGGTCGCAGGTGATGCAATGGATTCAGCAATTGTTAATTATATGAGAAAAGAATACAATTTATTAATTGGTGATAGTACGGCAGAAAAAATCAAAAAAGAAATGGGTACAGCAATACCAACTGGAAAAAATACATATCCAGTTAAAGGTAGAGATCTAAGATCTGGAACTCCAAAAGAAGTTAATATAACTGAGGAAGATACTGCGGAAGCTTTAAATGATATTATGAGGGAAATGATTAATTCAATTAAACAAGCTTTAGAAAATACGCCCCCAGAATTATCAGCTGATTTAGTAGATATGGGATTAACTTTAACAGGTGGTGGAGCATTATTAAAAAATATTGATAAGAGATTTTCTAAGGAAACGGGTCTACCGGTTCACGTTGCAGATGATCCATTATCATGTGTTGCTGTTGGTACTGGTAAAGCTCTTGATCAAGAAGAAATATTTTCTACTATGTTATCTGAATATTAAGAATAATGGCATCAAGCAGAGATGATTTTGTAATAGCAATCCGATCTGCTTTTTTAAGTAAAAGTTACCAGCAAAAATTTTCTTTATTAACTTTATTATTTTTATCTTTAATAGTGCTTGTGTTAGGTACATTTAATTTAAAAGCAGTTCAATATGTAAAAATGGGTATTAATGAGATTGCATATCGATCCTCTTTTATAGCCTCCATTCCTGAAAACTATATTCAAAAATTAAATATACAGTTTAGAGAGCATATGGATGTCTATAAAAATTATAAAAAGAACGAATTATTATTTGATGAACTGAAAAAAAAACAATTATCAAATGAGTTTTTAATTTCAGAGAATAATAGGTTAAGAAAGCTAATTAATGAAAGTATTCAATCTAAAGATATTTATGCAAAAGTTCTAATTGATAGGGATAGTCCATATTTAAAATCTATAATCTTAAATAAGGGCTCAAAAGACAATGTAAAACTGGGTATGGCGGTCTTAGACGATACCTATCTTGTAGGCAAAATAATTGAGGTTAATTATACAAATTCAAGAGTATTATTATTGTCTGATTTAAATAGTAAAATTCCTGTATTATTAGAGCCTCAAAGTTTACATGCCGTTCTATCAGGTTCAGGTAAAAACCATGGTGTCATAGAATACACTAAAGAAGAATACAATAATAAACTAGATATAGAGGATAAAATCATCGTTTATACATCAGGGTATGGAGGTTTGTTTAAACCAGGTTTACCAGTAGGCGAAATTACAGAAAATAAAAAAATTATTAATTTTTTTTCAGATTTTCAACAAATAGATTATGTCAAAATCGTTTCTTTTGAAATGCAGGGAGAAGATTGATGTCATCACTTAATAAAAAAACTTTTTTTAATTCAATTTTATCGTATTTTCCTGTTTTAATTTTATTCATATCTGTATTAAATGAAATTGACTTTAACTTCTTAGAGATAGAATATTTTTCTTTTAATTTTGTTTATATTTTGATTTTTTACTGGACTTTAAAAAACCCAAATCTCTTAGGTTATGGATCCATTTTTATTGCAGGATTAATGAATGATGTAGTCATTGGAATGCCGATAGGCATAAGTAGTTTCTGTTATTTACTAATTTGTGCTGCAACTGCATATTTAAGAAATATTACAATTACTCCAAATTTTATAAATGATTGGATATCTTTATTGATTACAATTTTATTGGTTAATTCAATCCAAGTTGTAACTTTAGACATAATCTTTTCATTTGAAGTTAATTATATGAAATATTTTATCAATTCAGGATTCACTTTTATTTTTTACCCTCTTGTTTTGCTATTATTTAATATTTTGGAAAGAAAAATTAAATTTCAATCAAATGATTAAAAAAAATCTTGGAATAAGAAAATCAGATATAATAAATCGACGAATGTTTATAATTGGTGTGGCGAAACTGATAGTTTTTGGTGGATTAATTGCTCGTTTATTTTCATTACAAATAAATGAAAATAAAAAATATTTAACATTATCAGACAAAAATAGAATAAGAGAATGGAAACTTCCCCCAACAAGAGGAAATATTGTTGATTATTTTGGAAATACTGTTGCTGGAAATTTAAAGGTTTATCAGCTGCATGTCATTCCAGAACAAGTTGAAAACTTTGCTTATCTAATTGCAAGATTACAGACAATCTTACAATTAAGTAATAAAAGAGTTGAAAAAATAAAAAAAAAGAAATCACAACTCAAACCTTGGGAAAGTCTGATTGTTTCTGAGAATCTAAGTTGGAGTGAATTTTTAAAGATAAATAATTATCTTTACGAGTTGGTAGGTGTAAAACCAGTGATGACAATATCAAGAGATTATCCTTTTGATGATATCTATACGCATGTTTTGGGATATGTGAGTCAACCAAATGAAGAAGACATTTTAGCAAATGAAGTGATACAGGAAAAGTTTGTTCCAGGAATTAAAATTGGCAAATTAGGTTTAGAAAAAACATTAGAAAATGACCTAATTGGTGTGAATGATATTCAACGATATGAAGTTAATGCATATGGAAAAAGAATTAATCAATTAGAATATCAAAAAGGCAAACAGGGTTCAAAAATTCGTATAACACTTGATACAGAAGTTCAAAAATTAAGTGCCAAGCTATTAGAGGGTAAAGCTGGCTCAATAAGTGTTATGGATATTTATACTGGTGAAGTAATAGCAATGTATTCATCACCTTCTTATAATCCAAATTCATTTTTATTTGGAATAAGTCAAGATGAATGGCAACTGATTAGAAATAATCCGTTAAAACCGTTAATTAATAAAACACTTTCAGGTTTATATTCGCCAGGCTCCACAATTAAGCCAATAGTAGCTCTATCTGCATTAGAAAATAATATAATTGATCCAAAATTTAAAGTTCATTGTAAAGGAAAGATGGAACTTCATGGGCAAACATTTCATTGTTGGAAAGAAAAAGGGCATGGTTTTATGTCGTTAAGAAACGCTATGAAACAGTCCTGTGATACTTATTTTTATGAGATTGCAAGACTACTAGGTGTTGATCGATTAAAAAAAACAGCTGATAAATTTGGATTAGGAAAAAAAGTATTAGGAGAATATTTTGAAAATGAAAAATCTGGTCAGTTCCCAGATACAAAGTGGAAAATAAACAACCTTGGTAGAGGGTGGGTGTTAGGTGAAACTCTAATCACTGGAATTGGCCAAGGATATACACAAACTACACCTATTCAGCTATGTTTAATGACAGCTCAAATTGCAAATGGTGGATATAAGATAACCCCAAAAGTTTTGACTTATGATAACCAACTTATATCGGAACAAGTTAAAAGAGCCATGTTGAGCAATAATAATGATAAACCTTTTGAAAAATTATTTAAGGAGCAAAAAAATATTAAAATAGTTCAAGACTCAATGTTTGGATCAACAAATGAACTAAGAGGAACTTCATATAAATCACGAATTGATGATCCAAAATATCAATTTGCCGGAAAAACAGGAACTGCTCAAGTTAAAAGAATTAGTAAAAGAGAACGTGAATTAGATTTGAAAACTTCACAAATACCTTATGAGGAAAGAGATCACGCATTATATGTTGCATTTGGTCCATATAAAAATCCAAGATATTCTTTGAGCATCATTGTAGAGCATGGGGGGTCTGGAAGTTCAGCTGCAGCACCGATAGCAACAAAGCTGTTCAAATTAATAATTGATCGACATGAACTTAGAAAACAAGTTTTCGACTTTAAAGAATTTAATATATAGATGTTTCAATATACGAGAATAAACTCAGATTTAAACTTTTTTCAAAAACTGAAAAATCTAGATTATGTTTTGCTAGTTTGTATTATTCTCCTTTCAATAACAAGTGCATTAGTAATGTATTCTACTGATGGGGGAGAATTTCTTTATCATACTAAAAGTCATGCGACCAAACTTTTAGTATTTTTTATTATGATGTTAATGATTTCTTTTTTTAATATAAAATTCTGGCATCATCTTTCTTATTTTTTTTATTTCACAACAATTTTACTTTTAATTTATGTATCTATTTTTGGAATAAAAGTTTCAGGATCTCAAAGATGGATAGATTTATATTATATTGTTTTACAGCCTTCAGAATTGATGAAAATAGCGGTAATATTATGTTTAGCTAAATACTATCACAGAGTAAATGTTGAAAAAATAAATTCATTCATAAGTATATTTTTAGCTTTAACTCTAATATTTACTCCAGTTATTCTAGTTTTAGCACAACCAGATTTAGGAACTTCAATATTAATCGTTTCTAGTGGACTAATTATTTTATGGTTAGGGGGTGTAAAGATTAAATATTTTTTTGTGTCTTTTGTAACTTTTTTGATTTCATTACCTTTTGTAATTTCTTTTTTACAACCTTATCAAAAACTTAGAATTTTAACTTTTTTAAACCCTGATAGAGATCCATTAGGTGCAGGTTATCAAATTATCCAATCTAAAATTGCAATTGGATCTGGAGGGTTTTTTGGAAAAGGTTTTTTACAAGGCACTCAAAGTTATTTAGATTTTCTACCTGAAAAACATACTGATTTTATTTTTACATTATTTTCTGAAGAATTCGGATTTATTGGATCTATATTACTTTTATTTTTATACACTATAATCATTATAAGAATTGTTAGTATAGGAACTTTTGTAAAAAGTATTTTTGCAAAATTATTTTGTTTTGGATTTGCTTTTGCAATTTTTGTCTATATCACAGTAAATTTATCTATGGTTTTAGGGTTGCTACCTATTGTTGGATCTCCTTTACCAATAATGTCATACGGAGGATCTTCTATGTTGGCGACCATGATAGGTTTTGGTATTGTTATGAGTGCTAAAATACATAGTAACCAAACAATAATATAATTGAATACGATAAAATTAAGTATAATTTGTCGCTCTAAATTATTAATTTAAAAAATTGTATAAGATTACCGTGAATAAAAATATTAAAATTGGAATAGTAGGCGCCGGTATACAAGGAGTATCCAACGCACTTTTTTTACAAAAAAAAGGATTTGATGTAAGTATCTTTGATAGAGATTTACCCGGTAGTCACGCCGCATCATATGGAAATGCAGGTCATTTTTCTCCCTATGCTTCTATACCATTAAATCGACCTGATGTTTTAGCTGATGTTCCTGCAATGCTTTTGAGTTCATCTGGACCTTTAGCTTTAAAATGGAATTATGTTTTTAAAATGATTCCTTGGTTTTTTAAATTTATTATGAATTCAACTAATAAAAATATGATGCATACTGCTAAAAATATGCATCAAATTTTAGATTTAGCTTTACCAGCATACGATGAATTATTTGATGAGATCAACCTGGAAGGTCTAGTTGAAAATAAAGGTATTCTTTATATTTGGAATGATAAAGATTTAAAAAGTAGAGAGTTAGAAATAAAAATTAGAGATGAGTTAGGTGTTGAACAACAATTAGTTAATAAATCAGAAATTCATGATTTAGAACCTCATATCAAGCCAATTTATCATGCAGGTGTTTATTACCCATATGCAAGACATGCTCGTAATCCAAAAAAAATTCTTCTAAAACTTTTTGATTTATTTTTAAACAAAGGTGGAACATTTAAAAAAGTAAATATTAAAGATATTAATTTTGATGAAGAAAAACCAGTTTTTAAAACCGAAACCCAAAGCTATGTTTTTGATAAAGCAGTAATTGCTTGTGGAGCATTTTCAAAAAAATTAACAGACAATCTAGGTGAAAAAATACCTCTTGATACTGAAAGAGGATACCATGTTCACTTTAAAGGGTGTGATCACTTGCTTAATAGGCCGGTAATATTTTCTAATAGAGGTTTTGGAATAACTCCAATGGAACAGGGTTTAAGAGTTGTTGGAACAGTTGAATTTGGTGGATTAGATAATCCATTATCAAAATCAAGAATTAAAAACTTAATAAATAATGCAAAATACATGTTAGGGGATTTACCTGAACATGAAGATGAATGGTTAGGATTTAGACCATCTCTCCCAGATTTCCTTCCAGTAATGGGTCCATCAAAAAACCATAAAAATATATTTTATTGCTTTGGTCATCATCACCTAGGTTGGACTTTAGGACCTATCTCAGGAAAAATAGTTTCCGGCATGATTGCAAACGAAAATACCAACTTAGATTTAAAACCCTATAGTTCTCTTAGATTTTCTTAAGCTCTAAGAGTCTAAAACAACAATAGTTAAATCATCTTTCTGGATATATTTAGAATTTAAGATATTATTGATCATCTTTTGAAGTCGATCATTATTAGGTATGTCTTTAAATTTTGTTATATAATTTTGAAATCCAGCTGAACCAAGTTCTTCACCTTGAAGGTTTTTAATTTCAGTTATACCATCGGTAAATATGTACATAGATGAATTATTGAAACTAATAGTATGTTCTTTATATTCTGTTTTAGGAATTATCCCCAGTGGAGGCCCCGATTCATTAAAATTTGAAAATTCATTATTTTCATTTAATATAATTGGTGGTTCGTGCCCAGCACTTGATAATGTTAATTGTTTTGAATTACTGTCATAAATTCCTATTAACATTGTAACAAACATTCCTCGTGAAATTGTTTCACAAATTTCATTATTAAGTTGAGTTAATAATTTTGCAGGAGAAAAATTTGTTTTACTAAGACAACTATATAAACTTGAAGCTTTAGACATTAGCAGAGATGATTTTATTCCTTTGCCCGAAACGTCTGCTACCCCAAAACCGTATTTGCCATCCCCTAGATCATTAAAATTATAAAAATCCCCTGATACCACTTTTGCTGGAATATTAATTCCTGCTAATGGAAAAGGTTCTTTTCTGTTGGATGATAGTAGAGATTTTTGAATTTCACCAACAATCTCAACTTCTTTTTGGATTTTATTTTGATCAACCATTTCCTGAGCCATCTTTGCATTTCGAATAGCAAGTGCCGCAGGAGTGGATAGTAATTCTAAAAGTTTTCGATCATCTTCAATAAATAATTTTTCATCTGTTTTTTTATTTAAACAGTGAATGACACCAATACAATCATTTGTAGCTATTAAAGGAGCACATAATACTGAATAGGTTGTAAAATTTGTTTTGTTATCAAGATCAAAATAAAACTCAGCAATTTCTCTTACATCTTTTCTAACATTTCCAACACGAATACATTTTCTTTGATCAACAGCTTTACCCATTACTCCATCTTTTAAATTAAGTTGATATTCATCCAGGTGACTTTGATTAAGAGACGCAATACATTCAAATTTTTTTGTTTTATTATTTATTAAAAAAATATTTGCCGCCTGTGCATTTAATCTTGTAATAATTATCTGTAGTGCAGTGTTTAAGGTTTCTTTTAAGTCAAGAGAAATTGCAAACTCTTGATTCATTTTATTTATAATTTGTAAATCAACGTTATCCTGAGCTTCATTTCTTGTTTCTTTAAGAATGGGTTTTTTTGTTTTAAAAAAGAGCATTTTATTCGCTAGTATTTTAACCTGTTTTTGGTAAATTTATCAAATATGGAAATCATATTATATACGCCAAATTTGTATGTTCATTTACATGACGCAGTTGTTGTGGTTCAAATGTTATTTGATGGTTTCATTGAAATAGCGGGCCAATTTAAAATTTAATTAACATTATTTCTTCAGTGGATTTTATTTTCATCATTGTAATGGGAGGATTATGGGGAAGTTTTGCTAATGTTTGTATTTATAGACTTCCTCAAGATAAAGGGGTGGTTTCTGGTAGATCGTACTGTCCTAAATGTAAAACACAAATATCTTGGTATGATAATATACCAATTCTTTCTTATTTATTAATTCAAGGAAAATGTAGAAAATGTAAAAAACAAATTTCAATACAATATCCACTGGTTGAACTATTAAGTGTTTTATCTTTTGTAATAGCTTATTTTTTTTATGGAATAACAATTACATCGCTATTATTTATAATTTTAGCCTTATCTTTTATAATAATATTTTTTATTGATTTAAAACATTACATTATTCCAAATATTTTAACTTTTCCTTTAATGATTTTGGGTTTTGTAAAATCATTTGATCCAAATTTAAATGAATTATTTCCAAACTATATCAATTCTTTTATTGGAGGAGTATTTGGTTACGGACTTATTTGGTCAATTATCTTTTTATATAAATTTTTTAGAAATAAAGAGGGAATGGGATTAGGAGATGCAAAATTATTAGCTGCAATAGGATTTTGGTTTGGCTGGATTGCAATACCATTTGTAATGTTTAGCTCCTCAATAGTCGCATTGATTGCTGTTTTACCTAGTTTAATAAATAAAAGTAAAAAGTTTTCATCAGAAATTCCATTTGGCCCTTTTATTATTATAGGGTGCATTTTATACATAATATTTATAGAACAATATAAAAATTTATTATTTTGATGATTGATAAAAAATATATTTACTTAGGTGGTGTTTTTTTATTTTTGATAATAATCAAATTTATTAATCCTCCAATTATTCAAAAAATTTCATTTATTAATTATGATTTTTATCAAAAAGTATTCAATAGAGGTGAAGTAAAAAACATTACCATTGTTGATATTGATGAAAAAAGTATAGCTAAGATTGGTCAATTTCCCTGGCGAAGAGATATTTATTCAAAGATTTTAAATAATTTAAATCAACAAAATCCTAAAGCTATTGCATTTGATATAGTATTTAGTGAAGAAGATAAGCAAAATCCAAAAGATTTATTATTACAGCTACAAAAAGAGAGCAATCAATTAATAGATGTAGAGGTCTCAGACACGAATAAAATCTTTGTAGAAAGTATAAAAAATTCAAAAATAATTTTACCTATATTGGGAGAACCTAATGATAATTTTGTTAAAAATGACTCTAAACCTAAAGCTAGAATAATAGCTAAAGGAGAAAACCCAAAAAATTTTATATATAAATTTAAAAACAAAATAATTTCTCTTGAAGAAATAAGCAGTGCAGCAACTGGTATCGGTTCAATTTCATTAATACCTAGTATCGATGGTGTAATTCGAAATGTTCCTGTTCTCTACAATATAGATAATAGAATATGGCCTTCTCTAGCATTTGAAACGGTTAGAGTGGCGACGGGTCAAAAAAACTTGTTAGTTAAAAGCAATAAAAATGGAATTGAATTAATTAAGACTAGAAAAAATACAATTCCAAGCGATCAAAATGCATTAATTAACGTTAAGTTTAAGAAATTTTCTAAAGATAATTATGTCTCTGCTGTTGATGTAATAAACAATGATTTTGACCAAAAAAGAATTGAAAATAATATAATTCTTATAGGTTCTTCTGCTCAAGCACTTTTTGATATTGTTAAAATCTCCAATGGAAATTATGTTCCTGGAGTTGAAATTCATGCTCACATTATTGATAATATTTTAAAGAATGAGAGTATCATTAGAAATATTTATACTCAATCAGCAGAAAATATTATCTTTTTATTATTATTAATATTCTTAATTTTTATCCCAATGAAAATTAAGCCAAAATTTAGTATTATTTTTTTTGTAGGTTCAATTTTTGTAATTAATTTATCCAGTATAATTATTTATCAATTTAATTTTTATTTAGATTTTTTATTTTCAAGTATTGCTGGAACATTAGCATTTATGACTTCATTATATTTTAGATATTTAGAAGAAAATTCTATTGCTATTGAAAATGACAAAAAGCAATCGATTTTGAAAAAAGAGCGAGAGATAGCTGGAGAGGTTCAAAAGAAATTATTCCCGAATAATAAAAAAATTGAAAAATATATATTCGCACAAAATACACCTGCAAAAGATGTATCAGGAGATTATTACGATTATTATCAAGTCAGTGATAATGAGATTTATTTTATACTTGGAGACGTAACAGGGAAGGGTGTTAAAGCTGGAATATTAATGGCAAATGCTGCAGCTGTATTTAGATCACTTGCAAAAATGGAGTCGTCAGTTGCAAAAACAGCTTTGTATATGAACAATCAAGTTAAAGACGCATCTTATCAAGCAATGTTTATAACCGTTATTTTAGGAAAAATAAATTTAGAAAAAAAAGAGATGGAATTTATTAATATGGGTCACGAACCGATGATGGTGTTAGATCCAAAATTTAACTTTGAGTATGTAAAATCAACTCTACCACCAATGGGATTGATGCCAGTTAAAGATGAAAGTTTTTTTAAAACTACCACAATGGATATCTCAGATAAAACTATTTTAATTTATACGGATGGAGTGACAGAAGGTTATGTTGATGAGGGTAAAGAACTCGAAGTAGCTGGTCTTGAAAGTGAAATAAAAAAATTAAATACTACTTCTCCTGAAACAATTATAAGTCATGCAACAAAAATTTTAACTGAAAAAGGTTTTAAACTTAGAGATGATATTACTGCTCTTGGAATTAAACTTTAATTATAAATGACTAAATTATTATTTCTAAGCATTATATTTTCAGCTCTAAATATATTTATTATTGTTTATGCTTATTCTTTAAATTTCTTTCCAAAAAAATGGAGAAAGAAAGTTGATCAAGATAGCTTAGTTGGTCTTGCTTTGATTTTTGTGACAATGGCCACAATGTTTTTGTGGGTGTTTTATTTCTACTTTAAAATATTTTAGTTATTCTCTCGCCAAGATTTTCTGTAAGTACTTGACTCCCCAGTTGCTGCATCTAGAGTTACAAGGTCAGTTACTGCTCCTAAAGATTTTCCAGAGATGTTTGCAAAGATTTTACCAGCAAATAGTACAATTTCTGATAATACCCCTTTACCAACAAATCTACACTTAGATCCAGATTGTTCTGAACGAGATTTTTCAAGTCCTATGAAACTATCATGAGTTCCGCACTCATCATCAACGGCACAGATAAATGCATCTCCAAGATCACATTTGTTAACCGATTTAGATGGTCTGTAAACTGGGAAATAAACATAACCATTATTTACTTTTGGTTGTGCACTGACTTTTGCAAAATCTTTTAGTGTTACATACCAACCCAGGTCTTTATTTTGAACTCTACATGGTTTACCAGCTGTATCATTAGTAGTGTTTTGACATTTAGTAATATCTGCAGCTTTTGCTGGTGTTGCGATAGATCTATAATTTGGATAATCGGCATCTCTAATTCCAATCATCATGTTTTGTGTTCCAGTTGTTCTATCATTTAATCTTTGTGCATCACCGGTTCCTGCATATAACCATAAGTCACTGGTTGATTGACCAATTGCTGCATCTACAGCGTGATACATATATCTTCCATTTGTTTTAGTAGCACCTGCCTTAAATAAAGTAGTGTGATCATATAACTTAATTGGCACCCCTAAAGGATCTGCTGACATATTTGTTAAATTAATTTTTGTAATTTTACCTTCAAGATCTCCCGCATAAACTAAAGAACCTGCAAAGTTTGCACCTTTTGCTTTATCTGGAGTAATTACTGTTAATGATGATGGAACAGAATTATCAATATCACTTGCAACAGTATCTTCTATTTGAATTACTTTTTCTAATTTTCCATAATTATCAGTGTCTTGCATATTGATAATCATGACGTTACTTCCAGCTCCTGAAAATTGAGTTCCAAATCCTCCACCAATAACAGCTACGTTAATATCATCTGCACGATTAGTATCACCAGCACCTTTATTTGGTAATCTAAACATTCTAGGATCTGACCATGTTTCACCTAAAGAACTATAATCCCACTCTGGATCAGTTAACACACCAGTACCAACAGCACCAGATTTTATAGTTATACCTATTGGAGAATTTTGTTTATTACCAGTAGTCTCGTCTGCATCAAACTGCATTTCTTTATTAAAGTTAATTACTGTATCTTTTGCAGCATCGTAAGTAATTGTAACGGAGCCAGTTATATCTTTACCATCTTCCATGACAGTTATGTCGCTCTTAGTTAAATTTTTAACTTCTAAAGTCCATTTTTTACTCTTATAGCAATACGAAGTTCCACCATCATTACAAACTTGTTTTGCAGCAACTTCACTTCCTTTATCAGGAGCGTAGTTATCACCTGCACGTTTTGCCTCCATTAATTCAGATAAAGGATATGACCTACCAATATAATCATACATTGATATCGTTTGATCATGGCTCATTCGATACACTTTATTATTTACAAGATCGTTATAAATAGAGACTAAGTGCAATGGTTTTACAGGATCTGTTACATCTAATACCGTAAATCCACTTCCACCTCTTCCATAAGGTATAAATAATGTAGTATGCCATGCCTCTGAAGTATCATGAGGACTTTTGAACCAAATATCATGTTGAACAGGGGAACCATCTACACCGTAAATTGCATTACTTCCACCTTTAGCAGCTGGGCTTACTTGGTTTAAGTTTGTATTCATTACTCTTGTTAATCTTGAGGCAACAAATGGAGGAATAAATCCCCATTCTTCAATACCAGTATCGGCATTCAATGCGTGTAATACTCCACTGTTAGAGCCAACATAAATCATTGTTTTTCTGCTTCTTTGTGTTTCTGCCCAAGCGTCATAACCTTTAGTAGCTCTCCAATAACTTTCTTGGTTCTCACTTGTAAATGCAGTTTCAGCAGTAGGAGGACCAACAGTTACTAGTTGAGAATGATAAACATCTCCCATTGGGTTTGGTCTATCTTCAGTTAAATTACAATCAGCATCATAGTCAAAGTAATCAGTTCCTCGAATAAAATTAATCAAACCTTTAAGATCATCATCAGTTCCATCAGCAACTCCTGATGCATTAGCACAACGTTTATTGTTAGTTGATCCATCAGAGTTATTAGTTTTTCTATGGTAATCTTGAACATCAAATCCCATCAAGGTTACTAAATCATCTATTGCAGTAGCATTACTCGTAGTCCAGTTGTTATAATTTGTTGTGTAATCAGTATTTGGAATTGCACTCCAAATTTTTCTATTACCTGATTTCGGTAATTTATCTACTGCACTCCAGTTATCTTTATCTTTTGGATATAGTTTTCCATTTTTATCAATCTTGGTTCTTTTAATAGTTCCATTCCACTCTTTATTTTGTGCGTAATCAAATTGAGCTTGATATAAAGAGCCATCTTCATTTAATGTTGCAGTAATTGCCGGTGCAGTAAATGAAAGTTTAGAAGCAATGATTTGTGAAATTGCTGCTTGTAATTGAGTTTTTAAAGCTGCCGCAGTTGGAGCAATGATCGCTTTGGTAGTTCCACCTGCTGCTGCTAACCTATTAAAGTTCCTTAACCCACTTGAACTAATCCCTGTTCCAAATGCAACCGCAAAGGTTGGAATTTTTTTCTTTAATAAACTTTTTGCTAATGCTTCTGCTTTACTGTGATTATACCAATCTCCATCACCAATCACTATCACATAACTTTTTTGACATGGAGATTTACTATCAATTGGACTTAAACTTCCGTGATTATAATAATCATAAGCAATTTTCATAAAAGTCCATGCATCCGTCCCTCCACGGGCATTTACTGATGAAATTATTTTATTAATTTGGGCAGCACCATCTTTATGAACCCTTACTTTTAAACAGTTTTGAGTATCACAAGGTTTAGCAGATCCAGTTGTGATATTTCCTGACCAAGAGCTAAATCCAGGTGGCCATTGTCTAGAACTCCAACTACTTGACCAATATCCAAAACCAAAATTAACCCCTGATGTTAAATTAGAATCTGTTACAATTGCTTTAATAGCAGCATGTGCAGCAGCCATTCTTGTTGTAGCGGCTACACCACCTTTATCTTTAATAAAGACACCATTACTATTAAATACTTGAATTTTTTTTGCGCTATATCCTGATACAATTAATCGATCATTATCATCATCATAATGAATACCCCATGGATAATAAAAGTAATTTTGGGTTGCAGTTGATTGTTTACCGTATCCGTATCTTCCTTTTTGCCAATTAATAGTATGACCTGTACCATTAGAATTTACAGTTATTTTGTATATTGAATTTCGTCCTCTCGACATAAAATATAATTCATTTGGATTGGTAGGGTGGGCTGTCATACCGTAGCCATATGACATATTACTGGAACGATAGTATCTTTCGCTCGTTGGACAAAGGTTTGAACCAGAACTTGTCAGAGTTCCTCTGTACATATAATTGCCATATTGACTATACAAATAGCTTCCACTACCTGTTATTGTATAAGAATATCTCCATTGATTTCTATTAGTGTTAGGACAAAATTTACTAGCACCATTACTTAAGTTTTGTGTAAACAAACCACGATTGGTTCCAGCATACAAATGCCCATTATGAATATCTAATGATCTTGGATAAGCATACCAGTGACCTGGGGTAATGCTGCCCAAGCAAGATCCATCAGAAACTCTAATTTTTCTAATTTTTCGATCATAATAACTACTTACGTAGATAATACCGTTATGAACTTTAATTCCATAAGGATAATAAGTTCTACAAGATCCACTTCTTCCAACAGTTCCATTGCTTCCCCATGAAGTGTCGTTGGACATATCAGAGTAGTTATATTTTTTAACACCATAAGTAGAATATTGTGCTACATAAATATTTCCTGAACTATCGGTTGCAGATGCGTACATGTAATTAAGACCTTGAGCATTTCTCATTCTCCAACCCATACTTCCAGATTTATCTAATAATATTAAAAGGTTTGAGGGAACGTCTGCTTGTGTTCCTGTTCCAGGAGGTAAAATTTTTGAACTTACATTTGTTGAAACGAAACTAAAAAATAAAACTAAAGTAGATATTATAAATTTTATTTTCATTAATTTTCCTTAGGTCCTGTATCCATTTCTTCTTCAGCTTTGTTATAAATCTCACCAAGCAATTGATCATATTCATCGGTTGAAATATAAAGTTGCTCATTGATCATTTTGTCTTCAACTAATTTTTGATAAACTACATAATAATTATTTTTCTCAAACACTTCAAAACCAACATAAGCTTTTGGGTTTTGACCCGTATCAAAATCTCCATAAACTCTTTTCGTATATTTCATTAAAGTTAATTTTTCTGAAGCTGAATTTTTTTCATCATTTAAAACAATTAAATTAATTGCTGCTAATTTTTCATTTAAGAAACGATATTCAATTGCAATATCTTTTAAATTTTGATTGGGACAGACATCATCAGCTGCAACTGGAATAAATGATAGTTCCTCAAACATTTCTTTCATTGGTGGTCCGTATTTATCTGCAACTTTTGAGGCATCATCTCCAAAATCTAAATCAAATTTACAAGCTGCATTTGCAGAAATGCTTATTAAAGAGATGAATAAAATAAGTATAATTTTTTTCATTTTATTTTAATTATCATAATAATTTTTTGATTATTGGTCTATTAGTTTAATACTCATTATAGGTCCCATAAAACTCTAGTTTTTAGGAACAACCACCACACTTTCTAAAGAAACAATCATTTTGTTTTTATCACCGTCTTCACCATAAATGCCGCAGGAATAAACCCGATAAGCTAAACCGTTTTTAGAGGCATCGGTTGCAGTTGATTTAATACTGGATCCAACTAATTGTATATTAGCAGCTCCAATTCTTTCAATGAAGTATTCGTAATAAAATTTTTTCATTCTGGTAGCTTCTAATTTTTCTTGAGCAGTGCCTCCTGATGCAAAAGAGTTTTCCAGTAGCACACCTACATTCATGCTTCGAGCAACATTTAAATTTTTGTCGTCTTTAATTACATAAAAATCATCTTTGTCGATATCTTTAAAACTTTTAAAACAAGTATCAGATGTATCTAAAAATTTTTTTGATCTTTTTTTAGTGCTAGTTAATCTGTAATCAAATTTACCTTTTTTGGAGTAATTTTTTGCATACATAACTCCAGTAAACTTACTAGTATTTTTTTCTGGCAAATTACTTTTTGCTAAATTTCTTGCATTAGTAGATGCATCCCAAGGCCCATTTTTTTCATTTAAAATATATTGTTCACCATCCAAAAGTCCCATTTCAGCTGCATAAAAAGTTTGTTGGTATTGGTCACTGTCATTATTCCCTTGGTGGTCGCCCGATGCAATTAATATTAAAGCACCACCCATTAATGACATTGCTAATAAAAGCACCAATGATAAAACCATTGCAAAACCTTTTTGGTTTTTAATCATTGAAGCCCCATATTTCTTGTATGAGCAGAAACAATAATTTGTTCTCTCAAAAATCTATCATTAAATTGTTTAGAACTTTTTTTACCCAAAGATAAACTTTCAAATGATTTATCTTTTTTATAAAATTGACTTTGTGATCTAACCGACATCATTATATCAACTACTTTAATTTTGTTACTACCGGTTAAAGTAGTTGGTGCTGGATCAATTATCTTTCCCTTTTCATCAATTGGAAGCAAAATAAAATCTTGAACGTGATCAACAATCATTTCATCTTTATAAATTAAATCATCAGTAGAAGTTGCAGGAGCTACCCAATTACTTCCACTCCATTTACTTTTTGATTTATAAATTGCAAATGCATTTATTTTTAATTTTGTTTTTTTATCAACAATGTTAGATGCTTTGCATTCATAAGTAATTTTATAAGTTGTATATTCATATGTTTTAGGAGAGGATCCAGGTTTTACTCTTCGATCAGAGTACATAATATCAAGCTTATCACATCCCGTACCAGAGGCTTTAGTGATATAAATTGGAACATAATTTGTTGGCGTCTTACTGATATCATCAAAATATTTAAATCCTGCTAATCTAATATCTTTGACAATCATTCCTAAAATATTTCGACCAGTTTGACTAATCTTTGCTCGGTCTATTACTTGTGAATAGCTATTATTTACCGCTTGATAAGATGTGAACATTGCTGCCATCATGATCATTGATATGACGATACCAATTAATATTTCTACTAAAGTTACACCAGCTATTGATGAATTTTTCTTTTTCATTATTTTATTCGGAAATATAAAACTTTACTCTTGTTACCGTTATTTAATTTTACTTCCATACGGCCAAAGTAATGTTTATTCCAGAGGAATTGATTTCTATAATGACAATTAACTCTAGTTTTTCCATCAACTTTGACATTGTTTCTGCAGCTTTCATAAACTTTTAACTCTTTAATATCTTTAACCCCTCGACATTTAATTCTTTTTGAAAATCTATGATTCCATTTGTGCTCTTTATTAGTAATAGTGACATCACTAGTTTTATAAGGACTTCCGGTTTCTTGCTTACATTTTTTATTTGAATTTAATGAGGGTGTTCTTTTCCAAGCATATTTATTTTGCTTAGTATTATCTGCTAAATACTCATAAATCTTTTTATCAGTACCACCAACTTTAATTTGAGTAAATCGATCTCCGATTAAATCTTCAGCAATCATTGAGGATAAATAATTTGTTTTTGTCCTCTCACCAGACACATCTATTGAAGTAACTGAATAGTTAACCATTTGAAATACAGCTATAAAACCTATGCCTACAATTGCTGTTGAAATTAAAGCCTCTATAAGAGTAATTCCTTTTTGCTTTATTTTTTTACTGTCTATTCCAATCACTTCCACTCCATTTATATTTGGTAACGTTACCAAATCTTGACCATTTCACCAAATATGCAGGTCGTTCAAGCCCTAATTTTCTAGGGCATTTTTGGCCAAATGCTTTAGCATTATCTAAAGTGCAGATAATTATGTAATTAGCAGTTGGTGCACCTTCTATATTAATATTAGTATTACTTCCTTTTGATAAACCATTAACAGCTTTGTAGTAACTACCATTAGTTCCAAAACAAATAGCAGAGTCTAAACTTAAGTGTGTTGCAACTTCAATATTATCAATACCAGACTCTGGATCGTAGACTTCATAAAAATCTCTAAATGTAGTCCCCATGATATTCTTTGTCTTATCATTTAAACTATCCCAGTGACCACTTTGAACTCTTCTACAAGTTGGTGTCGCTCCAGAGTTAATTAGTGATGTAAAATTATTTTTTTTCATTCCTTTAGTAAAAAAAACTGTGCTTTTATTTGGAACAGGTAGCACCCAAAATTGAGAGTAAGAAAAATTTCCTCTTTGTGTTTGGGTTGCAACATTTGAAATCATGCTAGCAATTTTTTCTGTTGCTGCTCTAACTTCTCTTTCTTTTTTCCATTTTGAAAAGTTGGGGTATGCAACTGCTGAGATGATTGCAACAAGAGAAATTACAACCAATAATTCTAAAAGAGTAAAACCTTTAATGTCCTGATTTTGCTGCACCTGGATCTATTTTACCTGATTTAACCAATTCCTCCAGAGATTTTTCCATTGTAATCATTCCATCTCTCACTGCTGTTTGCATGATACTTGGAATTTGATGAATTTTTGCTTCTCTAATTAAGTTTTGAATTGGTGGAGTACATTTCATGATTTCAAATGCACCAACTCTACCTTGACCATCTCTAGTTTTAAGTAATCTTTGAGTAACTACCATTTTCAATGAAGTCGAAATTTGTGCACGAATTTGTTCTTGTTGTTCAGGAGGAAATACATCAATAATTCTATTGATGGTACTTGGTGCACCACTCGTGTGCAAAGTTCCAAAAACTAGGTGTCCTGTTTCAGCCGCTGTTAAAGCTAAACTGATTGTTTCAAGATCTCTCATCTCTCCAACTAAGATAACATCCGGGTCTTCTCTTAATGCTGCTTTTAATGCAGCAGCAAAAGATTGAGTTTGTTTTCCTACTTCTCTGTGTGAGACAATGCTTTGATTGTCTTTATGTATAAACTCAACTGGGTCTTCTACAGTTATTATATTAGATGTTCGAGTTTTATTAATTTCATTTACGATTGCTGCAAGCGTTGTAGATTTCCCTGAACCAGTAGGACCGGTTACCAAAACTAAACCTTTGTGAAAATCAACAATATCATAAAGCGCTTGAGGTAAATTAAACTGATCCATATCTGGAATTTTACTTTCAACTCTTCTAAGAACAGCTGCTGGACCATTTATTGTTTTATAAAAGTTTGCCCTAAATCTTAAACCACTTAACATGACTGCTGAGTCTAGTTCGTGAGTATCATTAAATCTTGCTGCCTCCACTTCATTGCAGTTCATTGAAATCAAATCTTTTAAATCTTGTGCTGTAACGTTTGTATCTGGAACCTTTATAATTTCACCAGTTTGTCTGAAGGCTAGAGGTGATCCAGCTCTTATATGAAAGTCTGAAATCTTTTTATTATTTTTTGCAAGTTCTTCTAATTTTTCAAACATAAATTTTAATGACCTTACTACTACATATTTTTATTAATTTACTAATAAAATATCAAATTAACCCAAATTAAACATAAAGAAATTGAATTCGAGTATTAGTTGATTAATTGATAGTATATTATAAAGATTGTTAGAATTTATTTTGTATGAAAAACCCATTTGCTAATCTTTTTAAAAAAAAACCTAAGGGAGGTGAAAATACTCCTGTTCCTCAGGCACAAGATAAAAAAAAGAAAGAGGGTTTTTTAAGTCGATTTTTTAAAAACAGATTAGGAAAGTCAGCAGTACAAGGTGAAGAGATAGTTGGTGTTGAGTTAACTCCAACAGAAATTAGATTAGCCCAATTATCAACTGATAAAGCTAACAAATGGGTGTTAGAAAAATTTTTTACGCATCAAGTTGAAGGAGCTGATGCAAACTCAAATGTGTTAGATGAACCAGATAAGTATGGAGAGCAATTACAAATCGCTTTACAAAAATCTAAAATACAAACACCTAATGCTGCAATAGCTATTCCAGTTACAAGTGCAATCATAAGAGTAGTGACTGCACCGTTAATGACTGACGAAGAATTAAATAAAGCAATAGATACAGACTCTCTTTGGGAAAATTTAGTTCAACTTACTGACAATCTAAATGATTACTCAGTTTTTCATCAAGTTATTAATCGAGATACCACTGGTAATACTATGGATATCTTGTTCGTTGCCTCAAAACTTTCAGATATTAATAGCTACACATCGATCATTAAAAAAGGTGGTCTTAATGCAGTTATTATTGATGTTAAATGTTTTGCTCTTAAATCAGCTGTTGACCAAATTAATCAGCTTGGAGGATCAATTGAGGAGAGTAATCTTACTGCAGTATTAGAGTTTGGTTTGGATGAAAACTACGTAATGATACTATTCGAAAATAATCCAATCATTACTGATATCTTTATACGATCTCAAGACAGAAACACTCTTTTAAATTCTGATAACCAGGAAGACATGGACGCTTTAGTTAGAAGATATGTAACTCAGGTGAAGCAAGCTATCCAAGATTTTGAAACAAAATATGAAAAAAGGATTAGAAATTTAAAAGTTGTCTCGAACTTAACCAATGTTGATACTTATCTAGAAACTTTTAGAAAAAGTTTAGCTAATACTGGTTTTGATTTATTAGATCCTATTAAAGAAATTAAAGTTCCTGCACAATTAGAAGAAAGTGTTAATTTTCAAAACAGATCTTATCTGTCAACAGTAATTGGTTTAGCATTTAGAAAATTAGATGTTTTTGGTTATTACAAATTTGTAACAGCAGTAAAAAATATTAACCTTCTTCCAAATAGAGATAGCATGATGGCTCAAAAGAAAGCCAAAGTATTTTCAAATTTTGCATTTAAAGGTGTGATTGGGGTTGTTTCATTAATTTATATAGTTTTATTTGGATTATCTTTTTGGCAAATAGAGCAGCTTAATGCCAAGTTAGTCGACTATGATGAAATTGTTCAAACTCATGAATTAAGAACACTTGAAAAAAATAAGTTAGAAAAGGATGTTGGTATATTATTAAAGTCAATTAAAATAAGCAAATCTATTAAATCAAACAAAAAAGCAAGCTTCAGGGTTTTGGCCCAGATTGCATCTGCGGTACCTAAAAGAGTAAAATTTAATTCGGTTGAGTACAATGGTTCAAGTCAAGTTGTTATAAAAGGTTCAGCTTTCAGTGATCAAGATATTTTAAAATTAATAAGTAATTTAAATAATAAAAAGCTAATAAAACAAGCTTCATTAGCGACAATGACATTACCTGAGGGTCAATCAGCGAATGCCCCTACAATGAAAGGTTTCGTCGTAGCTTGTATTTTGGAGAACATTTAATGGATTTAAAAAATATTAATGTTGGTGATTTAAAAGAAAAACTTAAAGCAGTTGATAAAAAAACAATAATTAAATTTGGATTAGGCTTTGCTGCAATACTAATTTTTTTAATCGTATATTATGCAATCTTAAATCCCATTGTTAAAAATAAAAAAGCTCTATTTGATGAAAAAATTTTAAAACAAAATGAAATAGTTCAATTTGAAAATGAAATCATTTTAAATAAAAAAAGGTTAAAAAAACTTGAGCCAGAATTTAAAAAAAGTTCAACATTATTTCATTCAAAAGAAGAAGTTGAAGATCTATATCAAAGTTTAAGTAGGTATGCCGGTATAAATGGGCTTACTATTTCAAAAATTCAAAAGAAAAAACCTAAGCCAGTTTTAAAAGATGGTATAGCTCAACAAGCTGAGGAGTTATTACAAAAAACAGATATATCTTATTATAAAATACCTGTTGAGTATGAGATTAAAGGCAATTTTCTTGGATATATTAAGTTTAAAAGATCTATAGCTAAATCTAGTAAAATGTTAAACTTTGACAAAGAGACTATAAGTATTGTACAAAATGATACAACTGGAGCGATTATAGCTCAAGGAGAACTAACAATTGTAGGAATACCTGATGAATTCTTTTAAAAATTTTTTTCTTATAATTATGCTGTCATTATTATACGGAAATGTATTTGCAGATAATCATGTAGATAATTCTGAACTAGTGAAAAAAGCAAAAGAGATAACAGAGGAAATTGAAAATAAAAGTCAAGTTGATGAAGATGAGGTCCCTTTAAATGATCCGTTTGCAGGCAACGAAGGAATGGGTAGTTCAACAGTAAATCCAGATACAGGTGAAGAAAGAGACGAGATGAGTTTATATAATTTCAAATTGTCTGGTTTAATATCAGGTAAAGATGAAAGTTATATAAGTTTAACAAATGTATCAGGAGACGTAATAACATTAAATCTTAATCAATATTTAGGAAAGATTAAATTTATAGATTTAAGATTAACTGAAGCAATTTTTGAAAAAGAAGACAAATCATTTATTATAATTGATTTTAATAACCAAATTAGAGAAGCAGATGAATATTAAAAAATTATTTAATTTATCAGTAGCTGCAATCTTAGTATTTGTCTTAAGTGGTTGTGCTAATTCTCAGTTTGCAAAAAAATATAATAAACCTTTTAAACATAATACTCCTTTAATTAAAAAGGATATGAGAACATTGGGTAAAGCTGAAATCGCTAAAACATTAGAAATGGGCCCAAAGCCGGTTGATGGTAAAAATGTAAAAGTTAAGAAAAGAAGAAAAATTACCTCTGAAACTCAGAGAAACTATTTGTTAATTCCTGAGGATTATAAATCTTTAAAACAAAGAGTGACCTTAAAATTTAAAAACCTTGATTATAAAGAGACAATGAAATTGATGGGAAAAATTGGTGAAATAAATGTATTGGTTGGAGATGAAGTTGCAGGTGCAATTTCTGCAGAATTAGTTGATGTTCCTTGGGATAAGGCTTTTCAAGCACTATTAGATATGAAAAATTATGCATCAGATATTGATGTAAATAGCAATCTAATTAGAGTGCACTCTCCAGAAACCTTGACTTCACAAGAAACATATAAATCAGAAAGAGCACAAGCAGTTAAAAATAAAGTAGAACTTGAGGACAGTGTTGAACCTATAATTTCAGAAATATTTAGACTTTATTACATATCTCCTGCTCTCGCAAAATCTACAATTGAAGAACTATTTAAAAGTACGGGAGAAAATTCATATTCTCCAATTAAGATTACCGAAGAAACAGCCACAAGATCAATTATTGTAAGAGGTAAAGAAAGAGATCTTGATACAGTTGATAAAGTATTAAATGAAATTGATATTAAAACTGAACAAGTTTTAATTGAAGCATTTGTTGTTAAAGCCACTTCTGAATTTGAAAAACAATTAGGAACTAGACTTGGTGGATATTATCAAAGACAAGAAGAAATGATAGGTGGTATTGTTGGCTCAACTAGCTCAGCTGGAACATTTGATGGAACTTCAGCTGCTTTAGGACAAGTTGCAAAAGATCAAATCACAAACTTTGCTGCAACAGGAGCTACAAGTGGAATTGGAATATTGAAGAAAACTGGATCAGCAGTATTAAAAGCTGAAATTACAGCTCTAGAAAAAATGGGAATGGTAGAGACAATCTCTAATCCAAAAGTCTTTACAATTAACAATCAACCTGCATCAGTTACTCAAGGAAAAGAAATACCTTATGAGACAACTTCTGAAGGGACAACTTCAACTTCATTTAAAGAGGCTGCTTTAAAATTACAGGTAACTCCAAGTATTATAGGCGATGGTAATGTTTTATTGGATATTCAAGTTAATAATGATGATGCTGATACTTCACAAGACGAACCTCCAATTACAAAAATGGAAATTGTAACAAAACTTCTGGTTGCTGATGGAGATATAGTGGTAATCGGTGGAATAAAATCTAATAATATATCAAAAGCTAAAGAGCAAGTTCCAGGCTTAGGAAATGTTCCGGTAATTGGAAACCTTTTAAAATATAAAAAGAAGGAAGATAAGCTTGAGGAGCTGCTAATATTTATAGCACCAAGGGTATTAGATTGATCAAGATAAGTAGAGAGTCGGAAATTAATTTAATAAACATCTTAATAGATCAAGATGTAATTTCTGGTAAAGACTTAATTGATATCAAAAAGAAATCATCTGAGGGTGATAAATCGCAAATTGATGCCGTATTTGAATTAAATTTAACTGATGAAGATAAAATTTTAGATTTATTAGTTAAAGAGCAATCATTAGATATAGCCGATTTAGCAAACTCTGAAATTTCAGATGAAATAAAGTCTGTGCTACCTTCAAATTACATAAACATGAATTTTATTGCTCCGTTCAAAATTGAGGAGAATGTTTTGCATATAGCAATTCCAGATAGTTCAAAATTAAGCTTAATGAGAAACTTAAAAACAATTACTAAGAAAGATATTGAACTACATGCTGCTAAGTTATCTGATATTTCTACCCATATTGATAGATTATCTGCAGAGGGCGAGACTACTATGCAATCTATTCAACAAGCAAATCAAGAAAAAACTAAAACATTTGATTACGATGTTGATGAAAGCGCTGAACTTTTAGATGAAAAACCAGAGGAAGATATTGAGGCAATTGAAAACGAGTCTGATGTAATCAAATTTAGTACAGCAGTTGTTGCAGAAGCAATTAAATCAGGAGTATCTGATATACATATTGAGCCATACCGATTTAGCTCAAGGGTTAGATATAGACTCGATGGAATTCTTACAGAACAAGAACATTTTGCAAAATTTTTACACTCAAATTACGGAGCTGTTGTTACAAGATTTAAAATTATGGGTAAATTAGATATCGCTGAAAGACGATTGCCACAAGATGGAGCAATTCCATTTAAGATAGATGGAAAAGTTGTCGACCTTCGTCTATCTATTTTGCCAACAGCTACCAATGAAAGAATTGTAATGAGGGTTCTAAACAAAGATGCAGGTGATATTAGTTTAGAACAATTAAACTTTGAAGAAACAGATTTAAAAAATTTAAGAAAAGCAATTCATGGAACACAAGGACTAGTTTTGGTAACAGGTCCAACAGGTTCAGGTAAAACAACAACCCTTTATAGTATTTTGAAGGAAGTATCTAAACCACACTTAAACATTTTGACTGCTGAAGATCCTGTTGAGTATGAATTAGATGGTGTGGGACAAGTTCAAATTAAAGATGATATTGGATATGATTTCCAAAGAGCTCTTCGTTCTTTTTTAAGACAAGACCCAGAAATTATTCTAGTTGGAGAGATGAGGGATAAAGAAACAGTTGATATAGGATTGAAGGCTGCACTTACAGGTCACTTAGTATTTAGTACACTTCATACTAATGATGCCCCAAGCTCAATTACTAGGTTGCAAAATATGGGAACACCAGATTATCTGATTAGTGCTGCGGTAAGTTTAATTCTTGCTCAAAGACTTGCTAGAAAAACTTGTCCAAATTGTAGAGTACCTGATGAAGATATTACTCCTAAAGCACTAGCTGATTTTGGTTTCACAGTAGAACAAGCATCAAGAGCCAAAGTTCAAAAAGGAGAGGGTTGTTCTCAATGTAAAGACTCAGGCTATAAAGGACGAATGGGTATTTATGAAATTTTAAGTGTATCTAAACCAATTAAAGAAGCAATTTTAAGAAAAGCAACAACTCCTGAGCTTAAAGAAATTGCTATGAAAGAAGGATTTAGAACAATGCAAGATATGGGTCGGGAATTAATTTTAACTGGTGATTTAAATTTTAGAGAATTTGACCGAGTTTTAAGTTCGGAGTAAATAAAAAATGTCAGCAGAAACATTTTCATATAAAGGAATTTCAGCAGGAAAATATATTGAAGGTGAAATAGAAGCTCTCAATCAAGAGGAAGCTTCATTTAAACTTAAAGAGCAAAAAGTAATCATTACTAATCTTACAAAAATTAAAAAGAAAAAAGCGGAAAAAGAAAAGAAAAAAGGTGGTGGTTTTTCTTTTGGTAAAAAAGCAGTCAAACCAGAAGATGTGATGATTTTTTCAAAACAATTTGCAACTATGGTTAAAGCTGGACTTCCTATTTTAAATGTACTTACAATGTTAAGAGATCAAATTGAGCACCCAACTATGAAAGAAATTATTGAAGACGTTAGAAAAAACCTTGAAGGAGGGATTACTCTATCTAAATGTTTTGAGAGATATCCAAAGATATTTGATAGTGTTTACATTAACTTGATCAAAGCTGGAGAAGCCAGCGGTAAACTTGATACTTTCTTATTAAAGTTGGTAGAGTCACTTGAAAAAAGGGAAAAAGTTAAAAAGAAGATTAAAGGTGCACTTACTTATCCTGTTGTGATGTTTTCAGTTGCAATAACAGTAATGGTTTTCATGTTAATCAAAGTTGTTCCAGTTTTTGCAAAAATGTATGAAGGAATGGGAGTAGCCCTACCTACACCAACTGCAGTTATTATGACAGCTAGTAATTTTATGCGAGGCAGTGGTGGTCTTACACTTGGTATTGTTTGTCTTACTATTTATATTATCTTTAAGTACACAACCACTAAAATACCAGCTGTTAGATATAAATGGCACCAACAAGTTTTAAAGATGCCAGTATTTGGTGACATGATATTAAAATCACTCATTGCAAGAGTTTCTCTTATTATGGGAAATCTAAGTGCTGCGGGTGTAAATTTATTAGAAAGTATTGAAATTGCAAAATCAGTAAGCAACAATGATGTAGTTACACAAGCATTAGAAAATGTAAAAAAAGGTGTTTTCTCAGGAGACACTTTAACAAAATTATTTTTAAAAGAACCAGTTTTTCCAGCAACATTTAGTCAGCTAATTTCTGTTGGTGAGCAAACTGGAAATTTAGATGAAATGTTTAATTCAGTATCAGCTTACTATGAAGAGGAATTCGATACTGCAGTTGATAATATGTCGAGCTTGATTGAACCAATTATGATTGTATTTATGGGAACAATGATTGGTGGATTGATGATTGCGATGTACTCACCAATCTTTAATGTTGGTTCTATTATTGGAAGTTAAAATCTTTTGGTTAAGATTAAGTGATTAACCCAGTCTTCTTTTGTAGTTTTAAAAACAACTTCATCCATTATCTGACCGATAAAGAAAGTACCTAATCCACCAGCTTTAATATCTGATAATTTTCTAGGCTTAATATTTTCTGGGATCACAGGTTTACCTTTATCAAATAATTCCATTTTTAAAACTTTGTCCTGATATTCAATTTCAACTCTCATGGTATCTCCACTTGGTTGACCACTATAAGCATGTTTTACGATATTTTGAGCAGCTTCTGCTAATGCTAAAACTAATTCCTCTTTATTATCTTCAAATTCTGGAACTTGATCAAACAATCCTCTTGCAAAATTCCTTACTTCTTTAAGTTGTGCCGAGTCTACGGGGAATTCTTTTTGATCTTTAATGTTCATCAATCTAAATTTAAGATCTGTTCTAGTTTTGCCATCATTATTACTTTAAGAACAGACTTGCTGATTTCTTTTAGAGTTACTTTAGTACCAAGCTCCATTGCTTTTTGATGACTTTCAATTAGCACTGAAATACCTGATGAGTCCATGTACTCGACATCTTTTAAATTGATGTGAACCTCTTTACCTGCTTCAATTAAGGGTAAAATAACATCTTTAGCTTTATCAGTTACATCCATATCAATTTCACCGTTAAGAAACACGGTTGAAATATTATTTTCTTCTGTAACTTGATATGTCATTTTTTTTGCTCCTTTTACGTTAATTTTTTATTTAACGCTAGTATTAACACCCATTTTGGACTATTAAAACGTTGTGAATGCAAGATTTTATCTTAATTTCTTGGCTTTACAAAAACAATTAAGGTTTATAAAGTTTGTTTATAAAATATAGGGATCTAAATATGAAAAAAAATAATAAAGGTTTTACTCTTATTGAGCTACTAGTTGTTGTAGCGATTATCGGAATTTTAGCTGCCGTAGGTGTAGTTGCTTACTCTGGTTATACAGCGGGTGCTAAAAAATCAGCTGTTAAATCAAACCAAGCTGCAGTTGTTAAATATGTAGCCGCAGAACTTAAAAAGTGTGAAATTGGTGAAACTTCTGTAATGGGAACTAATTTAACTTGTTCTCAGAGAAAAACATCAGGGAAAGTTAAAGATGGAACTAATTCAGCATTAGGAAGTGAATTTAAAAATCCTTATTCAACTGCTTCATCTGCAATTGTAACCACAACTCTAACCGCTTGTAACGCTACAACAGAAGGTCAAACGAGTGTTAGTGATGATGGAACAACAGTTACGATAAAAAGTTGCACAGCTAATGGTGAGACTTTATTGAGTAACACAGTTACGATTGAATAATTAAAAAAATAATTTTATGACAACCAAAAGTTCCGGGTTTACCCTTATTGAACTTTTGGTTGTTGTAGCAATCCTAGGCATTATTGCAGCTATTGGTATAACAAGTTATAGTGGCTACGTTTCTTCAACAAAAAAAAAATCAACTGAAAATATCATGAGACAAATATCTCTAGGTCAAACAGAGTATTATTCAGTCAATTCAATTTATTACACAGGCACAGGATCATCTTGCACACCTTCAATTGCAACATCTGAAGCTATTGAAAATGAATTACTTGGTGGAGCAAAATCTATTATTGATCCAAATGTAAGCCCTAAAAAAGCAACGGCGGGTTATTTAATATGTGTTGCAGATCACGCTTCAAATTATAAAATTTATGCGGTTGAGGAAGATAATTCTAACGGGTGTAATATAACTTTAACAGCTGATGGTTCACTTAGTAGAGATCCAGCAAAGTGTTAAGGGCATGAATTTAGAAAATATTAAAAATTTTTTTTTAAAATTAACAAAACAAGACTTCTCACAAAAACAAAAAATTTTTATCACAGCTAGTTTGGGTTGGATAATATTTATTGGTTATTTAACTTGGTGGAATGGTTTGAAGGCACCTACTTTAGATAAAAGTTTTAGATGGGATGAATGGTTTTGGTTTGGAATTGTGCCCGCTTTATCTCCATATATATTTTTTTATATTTGGAGAAAAAAAGATACTGAATAATAGATAAATCAATTAGCAATTGAATTTTAACTCAAATTGATCAGCTTTATTATAGATTTAAGTTATTAATGGAGTTAGATTTATTTAATTAA
This sequence comes from uncultured Pelagibacteraceae bacterium, assembly GCA_902560015.1. Lineage (GTDB taxonomy): Bacteria > Pseudomonadota > Alphaproteobacteria > Pelagibacterales > Pelagibacteraceae > Pelagibacter. The sequence goes on along the minus strand of CACEKA010000002.1, from coordinate 72,252 downwards.
AAATGAAAGCAAATATGAAAAAAATATTTATTACTTTATTGTTAATATTATTTTCTACAAATGTTTTTGCAGCTCAATCACAAATAGCCCAAGTAAATGGTATGATGTGTATTAAGTGTCAAAAAATGGTGACTAAAGCACTTCAGGCAGCAAGTCCTAACGCCGATGTAAAGGTTTCATGGCCAGAAGGTGTAGCTGTTTCTTCTTTTGCTGATAAATCAAATCTAACAGATGAAGATTACAAAAATGCTATTCTTGGAACTGGTTTTGAAGTTATCAAAGTTGTAAGTGTAGATAAAATCATTTCAGATGCTGAAGAAGCTAGAAAATTAGTAGACTAATAAAATTTAATTATGACTGCGGCTGAAACCCAGATACTGCTTAATAAGTTGCAGTCGAGCATTAAGCAATTAGAGCTTACCAACAAAGGAGCTTTAACTGCTCTAGAATTTCGTTTAGATGCAATCCTTCAAGCAAATCTAGATACTTTTTGGCTATTGATTTGCGCAATCCTTGTTTTTTTAATGCAAGCGGGGTTTATGTGTTTGGAAACTGGATTATCTCGAAACAAAAATAGCATTAATGTTGCTCTTAAAAATGTAACTGACTTTGGTATTGCAGTTGTGATTTTTTGGGCATTTGGTTTTGCATTAATGTATGGAACTAGTGTGTCTGGATTGTTTGGTAATAGGTTTTTCTTTTTTACCACAAAGGTCGCTGGGTATCAGACCTATTTTGTTTTCCAAGCAATGTTTGTTGCAACAGCTGCAACAATTATATCTGGTGCAGTTGCTGAAAGGTTAAGATTTTTTTCTTATGTAATTATAACATTTTTTGCTTCAGGATTTTTTTATCCAATTGTTGGCCATTGGTCTTGGGCATTTAATTTTGAAAATCCTACTCAAAAATTTGGTTGGCTTGGAAAAATGGGTTATTTGGATTTTGCAGGAGCTTCTGTTGTCCATTCAGTTGGTGGATGGATAGCGCTTGCAGTTTTATTAGTTGTTGGAAATAGAACAGGTAGATTTAGAAAAGATAGCTTAAGTAAGACCTTTCAAGGAAGTAATACTCCAATTGCTGCACTTGGAGCTTTAATTTTATGGTTTGGCTGGTTTGGATTTAATGGAGGTGCTAATGGTGCAATGGATTTAAAAATTCCATTAATTTTAATTAATACTTTTTTATCAGCTTCTTTTGGTCTTATTTTTTCAAGCATAATGGGAATAATTGTTTTAAAAAAACCTGAACCGTTATTCATGATAACAGGTCCTCTTGCAGGGTTGGTTTCCATAACGGCATCATGTGCTTATGTAGATCCATCTGATGCAATTGTAATTGGAAGTATTGGTGGAATTATTTCAGGTTCAACAATTGTATTGTTAGAAAAAATTAAAATTGACGATGTAGTGAGTGCAATTCCTGTTCACTTAGCTTCTGGAATATGGGGAACTATTGCTGTTGCTATATTTGGAAATTTTGAAATGATGGGAGTTGAAAAAACAAGATTTGAACAATTATTAATTCAATTAATTGGAATTGCTTCTATTGGAAGTTTTTGTTTTTTTGGATCGTATATAGTTTTTAAAACTATTAATTCTTTTTTTCCATTAAGAGTTGGAAAAATTCAAGAAGAGTTAGGCCTTAATATTTCAGAACACAATGCATCAACGGATACGCATGAATTGTTAGAAGTTTTAACAAAACAAGCTAAATCAGATGATTATTCTAACAGAGCCCCACAAGATCCTTTCACAGATAGCGGTATTATTGGTACCCAATATAATGTTTTAATGGATAAGCTTGAACAAACTGAAAAACAAAAAAACCTATGGAAAAATAGGGTTTCTCAAGAAATTAAACTCGCAATGGATGTACAAAAACGATTAATGCCTAAAAGAGATATAGACCATTTTCCGATCTATGGTTTGAATATTCCAGCAAGAGAAATTTCAGGAGATTTTTATGATTTCTATCTTCATGATGACGAGGTTTATTTTACATTATCAGATGTATCTGGCAAAGGTGTGAATGCGGGCATGGTAATGGCCAAAGCAATTACATTGTTTAAAATTTTTGCAAGACAGAGATTTAAACCAAATGAAATATTATTTGAAATGAACAATGATTTAAATGAGTCAAACCCATCAGGAACATTTATCACTTCTATTGTTGGAAGATATAATTTAAAATCAGATTTAGTTGAGCTATCCAATGCTGGACATCAACCAGCTTTATTAAAAAATGATAATAAGTTTAAGGAATTTCCATCAAGTTCAGTGCCATTAGCAGTTACAAGGCATAAAGATACAAATGTTTATAATTTAGAAAGTTTTAAGCTTAATGGAGGAAGAATTTATTGTTTTACAGATGGTTTTTCTGAATCTTTGGATGACAATAGAAAAGAGATTGGTATTGATGGGGTAAAAGAATTGATTATTAAACATCAAAATCCTTCATTAAAACGAGAACTACAAAACTCAACAGAAGAAATTAGGTTAAAAAGCTTAAAAAAAGAGTCAATTGAAAAAGGCATAAAGGAAAATAATGATATCCTTGATGATGATTTAACAATAATTGGAATCGGAAAATAAAAAAATCATTTTGGACACTTAATAGTATAGTTCTAAGTTAGTTTGTCTTTATTTTTTACAAAAATTATATATTAGAGATTCTTAATGAATAAATTTTTATTTATTTTAATTTGTTTTATATTTCTAAATGGTTGTACGCAAAGTATTGCGATATTAGGTCCTGCAATAAGTATTGCAAAAACAGGTAGTGTTCAGCATGCGCTTGTATCTCAAACAGTTAACACTGGTATAAAATATCAAACAGGAAAAAATATTAGCGATCATATGGTCGACACTCTTGAGTCCAAACCTTTGGACTGCACAGCAATAAGTAGCAATGAGTTACAGAGTATATTTTTTGATGACTATGAAAATATAGATTGTCATTTAAAATAAAAAAAATATCAATTACAATAAAATTATATAATTTAAATTATAATGAAAAATCAATCTAATTTTCTTGCATATATTTTTTTATTTTTAACAGTAACATTTTGGGCAGGTAATTTTGTAGTTGGAAAATTTGCTAGTCTTTATGAGGTCCCACCTTTTTCATTAAATTTTTATAGATGGTTTTTTGCTTGGTTGATTTTAGCACCATTTACTCTTCCAGAAATTATTAAAAAAAAAGATTACATAATTAATAATTATAAACTTTTTATAGTTTTAGGAGTAACCAGTATTACAATCTTTAATTCAATTGTTTATTACTCGTTAAATTTCACTCAGGTAATAAGTGGAGTTTTAATGATTTCAACTATTCCAGTAATGATTATGTTTTTTTCATCAATTTTAAAAATTGAAAGAACAAATTTATTTCAAATAATTGGAGTAATACTTTCATTTTTAGGTGTCATCATTATTATTACCAAAGCTAATTTTGAAATTCTAAGAAATTTAAACTTCAATAAAGGAGATATAACAATGGTTATAGCAATGTTGTCTTGGGCTTTATATTCAACATTATTAAAAAGACAAAAATATGAAATTTCACAACTGAGTTTATTACAAGTGGTGATGTCTTTTGGTTTAGTTTTTTTAATACCAGTTTATTTTATTGAATATCAATTGGGATTTAGGATAACACTAGATAAACCATTTTATTTAATCTTGTCTTATGTTGTTTTACTTCCTGGTTTGGCTTCATTTATATTATGGATTAAGGGGATATCTATGATCGGTGCAAATCGCTCTGGTGTTTTTTTACATTTGATGCCTATATTAAGTGCAATAATGGCTATGATTATTTTTAATGAAAAATTTATGTTTTATCATATGTTGGGCGCTTGTTTTATTGTAACAGGAATTTTACTATCAAATAAAAAGGTTCGTAATGCTTAAAGTTGCAATATTAGATGACTATCAAAATGTTTCACAAGAGTTTGTGGATTTAAAAAAATTATCTGGAAAATATGAGATAAAAATTTTTAGTGAACCTTTTTTAGATGAGGCAGATGCAATTGAACAATTATCTGATTTTGAGGCTCTATTAATCATGCGAGAACGAACTCCAATTACTAAAAATTTAATCGATAATCTTAATGATCTTAAATATATTATTACGAGTGGATCAAGAAACAAAGCAATTGATTTAGAAGCCGCCAAAAAAAGAAAAATTATAGTTTGTGGAACTGAAATTAATTTTAATCCAACTTGTGAATTAACTTGGGCATTAATTTTAGGTTTATCAAAAAATTTAAAAACAGAGATAGATAATATGTATCAAGGATACTGGCAGACTACAGTAGGATTTGAGCTTAAAGGAAAAATTATAGGCTTAATTGGCCTTGGTAGAGTTGGATCACAAGTTGCAAAAATTGCTAATGCTTTTGGAATGCAGGTTATTGCTTGGAGTGAAAATTTAGATTTAGATAAATGTAAAGAATTAAATGTTCTACCTTGTAGTAAAGAAGATTTAATTAAAACATCAGATTATATTTCAATTCATGTTCAAGGTGGAGAACGTTATAAAGATTGCATCACTATTAATGAATTTGATCAAATGAAAAAGACAGCTTTTTTAATTAATACATCAAGAGGCCCCATCGTTAATGAAGATGATTTAATTATTGCTTTATCAACAAATGTCATAATGGGTGCTGGAATAGATGTTTATGAAAAAGAACCATTACCAGAAGGAAATAAATTAAGATTTTTACCCAATGCATTATTAACTCCACATATTGGATATGTAACTGCAGAAAACTATAGTATCTTTTATTCGCAAATGATTGAAGATCTTGAGGCATGCGTTAATGGAAAACCACTTAGAGTAATAGAGTAATTTATGTCAAAAAAAATTAATCCAAATTTAACTTCTGAGCAAGAATCAGTTTTATTTGAAGATGGTACTGAAGCTCCAAATACTAGCGAATTAAATCATGAAAAAAGAGATGGTAGTTTTCATTGTGCTAATTGTGGTGAAAAATTATTTGACTCAGATACTAAATACGAAAGTGGTTCTGGCTGGCCTTCATTTTATCAATCTTTGCCCGATGTTTTTGAAACTAAAACAGATCATTTGTTAGGTTATGCAAGAACTGAATATCATTGTAAGAAATGTGGTGGTCATCATGGTCACATCTTTGATGATGGACCAAACCCAACAGGAAAAAGATACTGTAATAATGGAGTTTGCCTAGTATTTAAGCCAAAGTAATAATTAATAAGCTCATTATAGGTTTTTATTTAGTGTACATTAGTATTATTATTTTTATTATTAAATTTATGAAAAAATATCTTGTATTTATAATATCTGTTTTATTTTTTACATCAGCTATATCCGTAGCAGATACTAAAGATATTAAAGATAAATTTTTTAGTTCAATAGAGAATTTTTTAGATGGAAATTTTGAAGATACCGATTTTTCAATAAAGACAAAAGAAGGCAATAAACCAGAAATTGGAATTACAACTTTTAAACCTTTAAGCGATACTGATAACAGTTTATCTTTTCTTCAAGGATCTTTTTCTAATCATGATAGTGATAGAAAAACTTTAAATTTAGGTTTAGGGCAAAGAATATTAAGTGATGATGAAAGTTTCATGTATGGTTTGAATGCTTTTTATGATCATGAATTAGATTATGATCATCAAAGAGGAAGTATAGGCGCAGAAATTAAATCCTCAATTTTAGAATTAAACACTAATCATTATTTTGCGATATCAGGTGAAAAAACTGGAAAAAATAACGTAAAAGAAGAAGTTGCGGATGGTTATGATTTAGAAATAGGAGCACATATTCCATATATGCCAACTGCAAAAATTTATACCAAGTTATTTGAGTATGATATTCCTGGAGGAGCAGATTTTGAAGGGCTAGAATACTCTTCAAAAATTGGCATACCAAATTCAGGTATTGATTTTGAATTTGGTTACAAAGATTTTGGAAATGCAAGCTATGATGATCAATGGTTTTTTAATCTAACTTTTAATTTTAACAAAATGAATCCAAATACAAGCTTTATATCAGATGAAGCATTTGAAAAAGTTTCAATGAAAGAAAAAAAATATGAAAAAGTAAGAAGAGAAAATTTGATTGTTAAATCGAAAAGTTTCTCTGTCAAAGCAGGAGGATTTTAAATGAAACATATAAAATATTTATTTTTAGCTTTATCCATATTTTTTATATTTGAGTTATTTAATCCTAATCAATCTGAAGCAGCTTGTTCAATTACCTCTGATGTTGTAAAAAAAGCTACAACTGGTGCTGATGACTCTATCAATGAAGGATGTGACTCAAAACCTGATCTCTATGAAATAGTTATCTATAAATTATATTTATGCACAAGTATTCCAACTGAACCTACCACAACATCGACAGTAGATTTAACTCCATGTAGTCAAGTTTTTAATAGTACAAGTGGAGCAACTGCATCTGTAACTCAAGGAACTGACATAGTTTTAGATGGTACTTATACAAGACCTCCAAATGGCACTTATACTCATGGCTATGCTTATATGGATAATACTTTTGGTATAACTTGGTCAGGAGAACTTTCAGCAGCAATGACAGGAATGACTGGAGGTACTGGAGTTTTTTGTGCAACAAAGGCTGGCTCAGGAACACATGCAAAAGCTGCTACTAGTCACACCAATAGTTCTGTTTGTGGTGCAACTCCGATAACTGCAGGAAAATTTGTTGAAACTTTAGCACAATTTGGATCGCCAACAGACGCTTTTTTATCAAAAGGAACAGCGCTTAATATCAATGGAACCACAGCAGATATTTTTGGATACTTAGTTGATAGCAATGAGCATAGAGCTGCAAACACTGGAGAAGTTGAAAAGTTAGAAGGTTTAGTTACGTTCGCAGATCCAGTCGTTGTTACCGCAGAAACTACATCTATAACTATGGAATTTAATGTAGGAGAGGGAATGCATCTTTCTGAGAGTGGAGGAAATAAATTATTTATTGGTAGTGGCCCTTTCCAAGCAATCATGACTGCAAATTAAACTATTCTATTTAAGCAAATCTAGTAACTTATTTTCTTTTTCTAAAGCTCTGGTTTCATCGTAACCACCGATGTGTTGATCATTAAAGAAAATTTGAGGAATTGTTCTTTTACCATTTGCTTTTTTAATCATTTCGTCCATTGCACCATCAACTGTCGAGATATCAATCTCTTTATAATCAATGTTATTTCTAGTTAATAATCTTTTAGCTGCATCACAATAATTACAAAGAGGGCCTGTATAAATAGTCACTGATTTCATGACTTATAAATAATCATTCTTTTTAATTTTACTAGTTATTTCTTTTCTAGAGAATTCAAATTTTTTTCTATGTTTAATACTTTTTTGATTTACTCTTTTTCTCCATAGTCTGAAAGATGAAGGCTTTACTGATCTTCGCATAATCTTAATTACTTCAGACTCAGTCTTTCCTGTCTTTTCCTCTATTTCCTCAAATGTGATCCGATCTGCCCAAGCAGCCCAAATTACCCAATTTGGGTCATTTAAATCTGGCTCTGGATTTTTAACTTTAGTGACTGGGGTGTGACCTTTTTTTTTCATAAATCCTTTATATTTGAAAAAAATGTTTAATGCATTTTATTTAGATAGTGATATTATTAATAACTGATAGTCCTTCTTAGCCATCTTTAGCTCCCGGTTTTTAAGGACTATCTTCAATATGCTTCCCCTAGATTTTATACTTTATCTTCAAATAATAATTTTTCTATTTATTACACCGGGAACTCCAAGAATTGTAATTATCTCTTACTCAATGAATTATGGAGTTAGTAAATGTGTTTGGTCAGCATTAGGCGATGTAACTGCAAACTTGATTCAAGCAACTTTAGTGATTTTTGTTATTGGATCTTTTTTTTCAGAAAATTCTACATTACTAAATGTATTTAAGTGGATAGGAATACTTTATATATTATATCTTGCTTATGATATTTACAAATCTAGACCAAAAAGTATTTCAAACGATCAAAAAATAAAAAAAAGTAACTTATCTTTTTTTAGAGATGGTTTTTTAGTTGCAGGAACAAGTCCTAAAGCTTGGATGTTTTTTCCTTTTATGTTCCCACAGTTTATTGATTTTAACTCAAATTTATTAACACAATTTTTAATTTTAATTACAACTTATATTGTTTTAGATTTTTTATCTTTAATTGGCTATGCAATGCTAGCACAGAAATTAATAAAATGGATTACCTCAAATCCAAAAACAATTAATACAATTTCTGCGAGTGTTTTAGTCATTATTGCTGGAATAATTGTTGTAACTCAACAATATTAGTTTCTCTAAATGGTCTTTATTGCCACTTGCAATAAGATCAATTTCTTTATTTAATTGATTATTAATTAATTAATAACAAGAGGAAATAAAATGAAGTTAAATAAAATTATATTAAGTTTTGTTTCTGCATTAGTAATTTTATTTTCAACATCTGTTGCATCATTTGCAAAAGTTGTTGGTGACAAAATTATTTTGGGTGCTGCGATTTCCCTAACTGGTAAATACTCATCTAATGGTGTTCATACTCAAAATGGTTATAACATGGCCGTTGACAGAATTAACAGCATGGGCGGTGTTAAAGTTGGAGGAAAGACTTATAAGTTTGACATTATCTATTACGATGATGAGTCAAATCCTAAGAGAGCTGCACAGCTTGCAGAAAGATTAATATCACAAGATGGTGTTGAGTTTATGCTTGGTCCATACAGTTCTGGTTTAACTAAAGCGATTGCTCCAGTAACTGAAAAATATGGTGTTCCAATGGTAGAAGCAAATGGTGCATCTAGATCTCTGTTTACAAAAGGGTACAAATATCTATTTGCTGTATTAGCTCCAGCTAACTTATATCTTGATGTTGCTATAGATTTAGCAGTTGAAAAAAATGGTGGTAAACCAGTTACAGTTGCAATGGCTTTTGAACAAGACGCATTTTCACAAGATGTTAGACTAGGTGTTTTGGAAGCAATCGAAAGAACTGGATCTAAAAAAGTAATAGATGATAAATTACCAAAAGAGCTAAATGATATGGCTGCGACTTTAGTAAAAGTGAAGCAAATGAAACCAGATGTTTTAGTTGTTTCAGGTCATACAAAAGGTGCTCTAACTGCTATCAGACAAATATCTGAGATGAAAGTAGATGTTCCAATGTTAGCAATGACACATTGTGATGCTGCAAAATTATCAAAACAACATGGTAAAAACTCACAATATGCTTTATGCGCTTCTCAGTGGCACAAAACACTAACTTACAAAGATAACTTCTTTAAAGATGGTATGACTTATGATGCTGATTTTACTAAAGAGTTTGGATATGCACCACCTTATCAAGCAGCTGAGTCTTCAGCAGCTTTATTGGTTTTCAAAGATGCATTTGAAAGAGCAAATTCTTTTGACAAAGTTAAAGTAAGAGATGCACTTGCTGACACTAATATGCAGACATTTTATGGAAACATAAAATTTGCAGAAGGTGGACAGAATGTTGACAAACCAATGGTGTTATTCCAAGTGATGTGTGATGGAGATAAGTGTGAAAATAAAGTTGTAGCTCCTACAAAATGGGCTTCAGCTGAATTAATCCACCCAATTCCTTCTTGGTCTAAGAGATAAAACAAATCTATAAATACCCCCTAATATATTATATATAGGGGGTATTTTTTTAAAAGGTTCATTATGGATTTCATGGTATTCCAATATCCAATGATCTCTGTCCAAGCGTGCCTGGATGGAGTTCTACTTGGTATTTTATTTGCATTGATTGCCTATGGTATGGCACTTCAATGGGGAGTAATGAATATAATTAATATTGCCCAAGGAGATCTTGTTATATTAGGTGGATACATTGCTTACTTCATGTATCTATATGGAATTCATCCAGCTTGGGGAGTAATCGTTGCCCCAGTAATAATGTATTTTGTTGGTATAGCAATTTACAAACTCGTAATTAATAAAGTAGTAGATAGAGATTTATTTATCTCTATTTTAGCGACTTTTGGAATAAGTATTCTTTTCATGCAATTAATGAACTTTGCATTTGGAGCTGATGTTGTTCTTGCAAATTCAGATTATGGAACAACTATGTTATTTAATAATAATGTTGTATTGCCGAATTCCAAAATATTTTCAGCCTTTATAAGTATTTTATTTGCAATTTGTTTAGTGATTTATATGAAAAAATCTAAGCTTGGTCGCGCAATTAGAGCTACAGCACAAAACGCAAGAGCAGCGAAGATTTTAGGTGTAGATACAGAAAAAGTTTATGCTGCAACGTTCGGTATTAATGCAGCCCTTTGCGGTGTTGCTGGTGCATTAATATCTATAACATTTACTATCCATCCCTATATGGGCTTACCTTACACAATAAGATCATTTATGATTGTAATTGTTGCTGGATTAGGAAATTTACCAGGTGTTGCAATGTCTGGAATGGGATTAGGAGTATTTGAAGAATTTGCTGATTATATTTTAGGAACAGAATTTAGAATAGGATCAGTATTTTTGCTTCTAGTTTTAATACTTGTTTATAGAAGATTTAAACTTTCGAGAAAAAGAGAATACTTAAAATAATGAAAGATAATTTAATTTTATATATTGGAATTTTAATTTTTGGTATAGCCGCCCCGTTTATATTTCCAGCTTTTAAAGTTCAGTTATCAATATTATGTGTATTGATAGTTCTTGCTACTACCTGGAATATTCAAGGTGGTGAAATGGGTTATAATTCATTTGGAAATATTCTCTTTTATGGTCTTGGTATGTATTTATGTGCATCTGTTCAAGTCGGAATGTTTTTCCCACTAGCTGAGTGGACTGAAAGTGGTGGTGAGAAAACATTTGTACATACTCCTACACAATTTTTTCAAGGAATGGCTGTTGGGTTATTAGTAGCTGCAGTTGTACCAACTATTGTGGCAGGTGTAATTGGGTACTCTATTTTAGGACTTAGAGGACATTATTTTGCAATCTGTACATTAGGATTAGGTGTTGCAGCAGGTGAAATTTCTGGAGGAATTGAAATCATTGGAGCTGGACAAGGTTTCACTACACCACCATTTCCTGATGTTGGAAGTTTGGACTCTAGAGGTGAATTTTTTTATTTCTTAAGCTTCTTTACATTGGTATTCACATTCATTGCTGTACGCTCAATATATCCTACAAGATTTAAATTAATACTTAACGCTATTAGAGATAACGAAGATAAAGCTGAAGCAATGGGTATTGAAACAATGAAATACAAAATTATAGGTTGGATGATCTCAGCTTTCTTTTGCGGTTTGGCTGGTGGAATTATGGGTGGATTAGTTGGATATATTGATTCTACAGATGTTGCATTTGATGGAAGAGAAATGGGAGTATTCATGGTATTGATGGCAATACTTGGAGGTAAAGGAACACTTTGGGGCCCAATTATTGGCGCAACTGTCTTTCATATATTCAAAGAAGGCTTTTGGACTTTCTTCTTGGGATGGCAATATGTTGCTTTAGGAGTTTTGATTGTTGTAATTGTAATCTATTTCCCAGAAGGAATCATGGGATGGTTAAGAGAAAAATATCCAGATAGATTTGGTGAAGTAGTAGATGAAAAAGATCGTAAAGCACAGGTAGAACTTAAATGAGTATTTTAGAGGTTAGTAATGTAAGTAAATCATTTGGCGGTGTTAAAGCCAATGTAGATATATCTATGAACGTTGAAAAAGGAAAAATAGTTGGATTAATTGGTCCTAATGGATCTGGAAAAACAACTTTATTTAATTCAATAGTTGGAACCTATCCAATCGACCAGGGATCAATAAAATTTAATGGTAAAGAAGTTTCAGAATTGCCAGTACCAGTTATTGCAAAATTAGGTTTATTAAGAACATTTCAACAAACAAGGATTTATGGAAAGCTAAACTGCATTGAAAATATGCTTATTAGCCACAAAGGTAGTGACGCAAATTTAATGAAAATTTTTTCAAAAATTCCACAAGAACTAACAGATAAAGCTGAAAATTTACTCAATTTTGTAGGCTTGTACCATAAAAGAAAGCTTAGAGCAGGAGATCTTTCCTTTGGTCAACAAAAGTTATTAGAACTTGCAATGGCATTAATGAATGAGCCTGAAATGCTATTATTAGATGAGCCTACTGCTGGCATTAATCCAACATTGATAAACGGAATTATTGATAGGTTAATTAAAGTAAATAAGGATTTTGGAATTACCCTTTTAGTAATTGAACATAATATGAGAGTAATTATGCAATTAGCTGAAGATATTTTCTGTCTAGCTCATGGAAAGATGCTAGCAAATGGGTCTCCTGATGAAATTAAAAATGACAAACGTGTTATAGATGCGTATTTAGGAGCTCAATAATGTCAAACCAATATGAAGTATTAGGAAAAGCTCCAACAGCAGATGACTTAAAAAAATTATCTCCAAATGAAATTCATTTAACAATTAAAAATTTAAATGCTGGTTATGGAAAGATGGAAATTCTTCATAACTTTGATTTGTTTGTAAATAAAGCCCAATCATTATGTTTAATTGGACCTAATGGTGCAGGAAAATCTACAATACTTCATTCTATATATGGATTTACTAACATATTTTCTGGTCAGATTGAAATAGAAGGAAAAGAGATTACGAATCTTACTCCTGCTGAAAAATTAAAGTCAGTCGGTATAGCTTATATACTTCAAGACAATTCTGTATTTCCCGATATGACTGTTGAAGAAAATTTATTGATGGGCGGATATATTAAAGAAAAAACGGATGAGTCTTATCAGGAAGCTGAAAGAATATTTGAAAAATATGAGAGACTTAGAAATAGACGAAATCAACCAGCCAAAGTTTTATCTGGTGGAGAAAGAAGATTGCTAGAAATATCTAGAGCTCTTGTTATGAAACCATCAGTATTATTGGTAGATGAACCTTCAATTGGATTGGAGCCAAGATATATAGATATGGTTTTTGAAATTTTAAGAGATCTTCAACAAAATGAAAAAAAAACAATAATACTTGTTGAGCAAAATGCAAAGAAAGGTCTGGAGTTTGCTGACATTGGTTATGTTTTAGTATCAGGACAAACTGCAATTGCTGGAAAAGGAAATGATTTATTAGAAAATCCAGACGTAGGTAGACTATTTCTTGGTGGTTGATGATAAACAAAGAATTTTTTCTTAAAGGTTATAAATCTATACTAAAACACGATAGCCCAGCTATAGCATTAGGATGCTGTTTTATTGCTATTGGAGCTTTACTTAAAAATTTAGGATTTAATATTCAAGAAAGTGTTTTCTCAACCATGTTAACTTACGCCTTGCCAGGTTCTTTGGTAATGGCAGAGTCATTGTTAGTTGGTGCTTCTTTGCTAAATATTTTTTTAGCTGTTTGGTTTGTTAATGCCCGACTTTATCCAATGGCAGTATCACTATTTCCTTTGATGATGCATGAAAGTCAACCAAAATGGAAATATTATTTTTCATGTCATTTCATTGCTGTTTCTGCGTGGTTAATCATGAAAAGTAATTACAAATCAATACCTAAAGAACAACGTATTGATTATTGGATTGGTATTGGCACTGCAACCTGGAGTATTGCGGTAATTGGAACTTTTATTGGTTTTTTTTCTTCAGAATATTTAAATAAAGATTTGATGATGGGATTAGCAATTTTAAATCCTATTTATTTTTTATGTATGATGGTTGGGGCTTCTAAAACTATACAGGTTTCCTTATCAGTTATACTTGGGTTATTATTAGGACCAATTTTTTATTTTTTAACACCAGAGTGGTCAATTTTATTAGGCGGATTGGTGGGTGGTACAATCGCATATTTGATTGGAGAATTAAATGTCAGCTAATATTATTTATGCAATTCTTTTAACATCACTTGCAACTTTTCTATCAAGATTTTTAGGTGTGGTAAGCTCCGAAGGAATTAAAGAAACATCAAAATTATTTAAATGGTTTAATTGTTTAGCTTATGCAACATTAGCAGCTCTGATTGCTAGAACAATTATTTTTCCTGTAGGAGTTTTAATTGATTCTAGTTATTTAAGTAGATTAGCTGTCGTAATTTTATCTTTAATTGTTTTTTTTATTTCAAAAAAAAACTATGTGTATCCAACTATTTTTTCTGCTGTCAGTATGGCAATTTTAAGCAATTATTTTTAAATAAAATTGATTTATTTATAAACTTAACTTAAAATTTATTATGCAAAATATAGCTGGTCTTGAAATACATGAGCATGAAAAATCAAAACGAATAATTAATATTAGTTTAGACGATGAAATCATAAAAAAACTAATCTTTCCTTTTAACAAATTTGATCTAACTGCATTAGAACTAAAACCATTCACCAGATTTACTATTGCAAAAAGTTTAGATGATTTAACTAATAATAAATTAAGCGAACTAATGAATAAAATATTAAGAGACAGGGACACAGGATGTTTTATAATTGGCCCTAAAAATGTTAATTCTAAAATTAATGATAAATTTTTAGTAAAACTTTCTACTGCAATTGCTCATTTAATTGGAATGCCAAACCATGACTCTATGGCTGGAAAATACTATGCAAGATTTACAGTTAAACACGAAGATCAAAGTGACTCGTATCTAAGAAAAGCATATATAAATATGGATCTTCATACTGATGGTACATACGTAAAAGAAGTTACCGACTGGTTATTAATGGCGAAAATTAATGAACAGAATGTTGAAGGAGGAGAAACAGCTATGTTGCATCTTGATGATTGGGAACACTGTGAGGATTTGTATAACGATCCTGTGGGTAAACAGAATTTTATTTGGGGCTCACCAAAAAGTAAAAACATAAATTACAAAGTAGAACATCCAGTTTTTTCATCTGATGAAAACGGCAAACCAAATATTTCTTACATTGATCAATTTCCAGAGCCTAAAAATATGGAACAAGGTAATTTTTTACAAAGATTATCAGATGCTTTAGAAGAAAGTGAAAATAAAACTATCACCAAACTTCCCGTAGGATCTGCTATAATTGCTAATAATTACTTTTGGTTGCATGGAAGAAAACCTTTCAAAGAAAATAAAGAATTAAATAGAGAATTATTGAGAATTAGAGGCTCTTTTTTTATTAATTAATTCAATATAATCAATATAAGGTAATCAAAATTTATGAATTTAGGTTTTATAGGCACGGGTAAAATAGCATCTTCAGTAATAGCTGGGATTTGTACGTCTAAAATTAATTTTAAAAAAATTATAATTTCGCCAAGAAACAAAATTATAGCTAAAAATTTAAAACAAAAATTTAAAAAAGTAATAATTGCTAGAGAAAATCAGCAAATAGTTGATAAGTGTGACTGGGTATTTTTGTCTGTCACTCCTACAATAGGAAATAGAATAATTAAAGATTTAAAATTTAGATCAACACAAACTATAATAAGTTTTATTTCTACAATTACTTTATCTCAATTGAAAAAAATGATTAAAGTTAGAGCAAAGATTGTAAGAGCGATACCTTTACCTCCAATATCGTTAAAAAAAGGACCAGTTCCTATCTGTCCACCTAATTTGAAAGTAAAAAAATTCTTTAATCAACTAGGTACAACCGTAGAGATTAAAAATGAAAAATCTTCAATTAATTTTTGGTCAACTTCTGGAATGATGGCACCTTTTTATGAGTTGCTAAGAGTTATGACTGATTGGCTTGTTAAACGTGGTGTAAAAAGAGATAATGCTCAAAAATATATTACTTCTTTATTCTTGGCTTTATCTGAAGATGCGGTTGTAAATTCTAAAAAAGATTTAAAATTTTTAGTAAAAGAGTCTCAAACACCGCAAGGTCTAAATGAACAAGGTGTTAGAGAACTAACTAAAGCTAGTTTTTATAAGTCATTAGAAAAAACTTTAAATAGCATTCATAAAAGACTTAATAAATAATTCTAATGTCAGAAAATATTTTAGAAATTAATAATTTATCAAAATATTTTGGTGGTTTGGCTGCGGTATCTGATTGTTCTTTAAATGTTAAAAGAGGAACTATAACTGGTATTATTGGACCAAATGGATCTGGCAAAACTACTTTATTTAATTTAATTGCTGGTAACTTAAAATCATCAAGTGGAGCTGTAACTTTTGATGAAGAAAATATTACAGATGTCCCTTCTTATGAATTATTTTCGAAAGGTTTACTTAGAACTTTTCAAATTGCACATGAGTTTTCAAATTTATCAGTTTTAGAAAATTTGATGATGGTTCCAGGCAATCAATCAGGCGAAAAGTTAATGACAGCATTATTAAAACCACAACTTGTTGCAGAAGAGGAAGCTACTATAAAAGAAAAAGCAAAGGAGGTTGTCGATTTTTTAAATCTAGGTCATTTATCAAATGAACTTGCTGGAAATTTATCAGGTGGACAAAAGAAATTGTTGGAACTAGGTAGAACCATGATGGTAGACGCTAAACTTGTGTTATTAGATGAAGTAGGTGCAGGAGTGAATAGAACTTTACTTAAAGATCTTGGGACTGCAATTGAAAAGCTTAATAAAGAAAAGGGGTATACATTCTGCATGATTGAGCACGACATGGATTTTATAGGTAGATTATGTGATCCAGTTATTGTAATGGCCGAAGGCTCAGTTTTATTTGAAGGCTCTGTTGAAGAAGCTAAAAAAGATGAAAAAGTAATTGAGAGTTATTTAGGTAGAGGGTCTAAACTTAAGGAAACAAATTAATGGCTTATTTTGAAGGAAATGAAATGACTGGTGGTTATGGTAACGGGCCAGATATAATCAATTCATGTACCGTTAACGTTAACAAGGGCGAAATAGTATCCATTCTTGGTCCAAATGGAGCAGGAAAATCTACAGCCATGAAAGCTATGTTAGGTCTTCTTAATCTGAAATCTGGCTCAGTAAAAATTAATGGTCGAGATATTTCTAAATTATCTCCTCAGGATAGAGTTAAAGAAGGAATATCTTTTGTGCCTCAAACAAAAAATGTTTTTGCAGGAATGACTGTTGAAGAAAACTTAGAAATGGGTGCATTTTTAATGAATATAGATTTAAAAGATGTAATTGAGGAAATTTACAATCTTTTTCCTATTCTAAAAGAAAAAAGAAGCCAGTTAGTTGGTGAACTATCTGGTGGTCAAAGACAACAGGTTGCTTTAGGTAGAGCTTTGATGATTAAGCCAACAGTTTTAATGTTAGATGAACCTACAGCTGGAGTTTCACCTATTGTTATGGATGAATTATTTGATCACATAGTAAAAGTAAAAAGAACTAATGTAGCAATTTTAATGGTAGAACAAAATGCTAAACAAGCTTTAAATATTTCTGATCGAGGATATGTATTGGTTACTGGAGAAAACCGTTATTCAGGAACTGGTCAAGAATTATTAAACGATCCAAGAGTAAGAAGCTCTTTTTTAGGAGGGTAATATGGATATTTTAAATTCAATTATACTTTTATTAAATTATATATTTATTCCTGCGTTATCTTATGGATCTCAATTAGCGCTTGGTGCAATTTTTGTCACATTAATTTATGGAATTTTAAGATTTGCTAACTTTGCAACAGGAGACATGATGTCATTTGGAACAATGGTTACGATTTTATTTACATGGTATTTCCAATCAATAGGTTTTTCATTAGGATTTTTACCTACAGCGCTAATAGCAATCCCATTTGGAATTATGTTTATGATCGCTTATATGCTCTTTATTGATAAATTTGTTTTTAGATATTATAGAGTAAATAAAAGTCCTCCAGTTCAACTCGCAATGGTAAGTATTGGAGTAATGTTTGTAACTCAAGCAGTAGTTAGAATTATAATTGGACCAGCTGATCAAAGATTCTTTGATGGACAAAAATTTATTATTAAAGCTGGAGAATTTAAAGAAATGACAGGTTTAAATGAAGGATTGGCAATTAAGTCTACTCAGGTTTTAACAATATTTGTAACTGTAATATTAGTTTCATTGTTATTTTGGTTTTTAAATAAAACAAAAACTGGAAAAAGTATGAAAGCTTATTCTGATAACGAAGACTTAGCTTTACTTTCAGGGATTGACCCAAAAAGAATTGTCATGATTACTTGGATAATTGCAGGAGTTTTAGCGACAATCGGAGGTGTATTATATGGTTTGGATAAAAGTTTTAAGCCCTTCACTTACTTTAACAACATGCTTCCAATATTTGCTGCAGCAATAGTAGGGGGTATTGGAAATCCATTTGGAGCCTTTTTAGGAGGATATGTTATTGCATTTTCTGAAATATTTTTAACTTATGCTTATAAAAAGTTTTTTATGTATATATTACCTGAAAGTTTGGAACCAGATGGTTTAGTTCAACTTCTTTCAACTGATTATAAATTTGCTGTTTCATTTTCGATATTAGTTATTGTGTTACTTTATAGGCCATCAGGAATATTTAAAGGGAAAGTACTTTGAGAAAAAATCTAAACGTAATAGCTGCTTACAGCATAATGATGGGATTAATAATTCTAGTTGGAATATTTCAATCTTGGAATATTGCATTATCAATTTTTAATTTATGTTTAATTTCAGCAGTTATGACAATGGGTGCAAATATTCAGTGGGGTTATGCAGGATTAATTAACTTTGGGATAATGGGTTATACTGCTCTTGGCGGTTTAGCAGCAGTTTTGATTTCTGTCGATCCAATACAGGAAGCATGGCGAGCTGGCGGCTTTGATATATTAATGTGCTTATGGCTCATCATAGTAATGGTGCTAGTAATTCGATTCATTTTAAAAAATTTTGAAAAATCAAAATTTAGAACTTATGGAATTGCAGCAATTATTATTTCTGGAGTTATAATCCTTCGAGTAACTGCTGAACCTGGAATTGAAGCTATTGAGTCAGTCAATCCTGCTAAAACAGGTTTTTTGGGTGGTTTAGGTCTGCCAATTATTTTTTCATGGCTAGTTGGAGCTTTCTTTGCGGGAGGTTTAGCTTTTATAGTTGGAAAAGTTGCTTTAGGACTCAGAGCTGACTATTTAGCAATAGCTACTTTATTAATTTCTGAGATTGTCATTGCAATAATTAAACATGAAGATTGGTTAACCAGAGGTGTTAAAAATGTAATTGGTTTAAAAAGGCCAGCCCCATATGAAGTTGATCTTCAAACAACAGATTGGTTTATTAATCTAGTTGAAAAATTTAATTCTGGAAAACTAGCTTTAATTTCAAATTTAGCTGATCGTCAAGTAGCACTCAATCAACTAGTAATAGAAGGATCAACAGTTTTTGTAAAACTTTGTTATTCAGGATTGTTTTTAGTTGTTGTTATAATTCTTTTGATCTTAACTCAAAAAGCACTTTATTCTCCATGGGGAAGAATGATGAGAGCAATAAGAGATAATGAAGAAGCTGCTAATGCAATGGGAAAAAATGTTGTAAAGCAACATTTGTTAATTTTTATTTTAGGCTCAGCCATTGTTGGAATAGCTGGAGCTATGTTAGTTACTCAAGATGGTTTATTTACACCAGGGAGTTATAGACCTATGAGATACACATTCTTAATTTGGGTAATGGTTATAGTTGGTGGAAGTGGTAATAATTTTGGAGCTATACTTGGAGGCTTTGCTGTTTGGTTTTTGTGGATTGAAGCTGCACCAATTGCTTTATTTTTAATAAATTTATTTACAGCTGGAATGTCAGATACCCATGCATTAAAAGTTCATTTAATTGAAAGTGTTCCTTATTTTAGATACTTGATGATGGGTCTTGGTTTGTTATTAATTATGCGGTACAGACCAAAAGGTATACTTCCTGAAAAAATAGAAATAAAATAATTTAATATGAAATATATTATATTAGGTGCTGCTATAGCTTGGGCCATGTACATGGCAGACAAGTATATGTTTTAATGAATAAAAATCTTTGGCTATTAATTTTAAGCCAAATCTTTGCATTTACAGCTGCACCTGTCACAGTGTTTTTAAGTGGAATTATTGGCTCTCAATTTAGCCCAATAAAATCTTTAGCAACTTTGCCTATGGCACTTTCAATAGTTGGAACTGCAATTTTTGCAATTTTTGCTGCAAAATTAATGAGCATAATAGGACGAAGAGCAGGGTTTATTTTTGCCTCAGTCGTAACTTCCATAACATCCTTAGTAGCAGCATACTCTATTGTTATTGAAAGTTTTATATTATTTAACCTAGCTTGTTTTATAATTGGAGCAGGAGTAGCTTTTAGTCATCAATATCGATTTGCTGCAGTTGAAACTGTAGATAAAGAGATGGCTCCAAAAGCAATATCTATAATATTGCTAGCTGGCATAGGTTCTGCTTTTTTAGGACCAAATTTAGCAAATATTTCTAAAGCAATAATTTCACAACATTTGTATGTTGGCTCATATATTGCTCTTGCAGCTTTAACGCTAACTTCAACTATTTTTTTATTATTTTATAAAGATGGTCATAAAAAAAATAGTATTATTAAAAAGAGTAGCAGAAGTTACATAGATTTAATTTCACAACCAAGATTTTTACAAGCTTTAATAGCATCAGCATTTGCTTATGCTGTTATGTCATTTTTGATGACAGCTACGCCAATAAGTATGCATGTAATGGAAAAAATAAGTTTAACTAAAACAGGATTTGTAATTCAACTGCATATTGCAGCTATGTTTTTACCATCATTAATTACTGGAAATTTAATTAAAAAGTTTGGCCACAGTAAGATTATGTATACAGGAGTAATATTATTTTCAGTAACAATTCTATTAAGTCTATTTGAACAAAACTTTTTAAATTATTTAATTGCTCTAATTTTTTTAGGCTTAGGTTGGAATTTTTTATTTATATCAGGGACTAGTTTATTAGTTTTATCTTATAGAGAAGAAGAAAAGTTCAAAGCTCAGGGATTTAATGATCTTATTGTTTATACAATTCAAGCTATAGCAAGTTTATCTGCAGGTGTATTTATTAGTTTGACTAGTTGGAAAACAATGAACTTAATTTGTATAATATTCTTAGTTATTATTGTTGTTTCAACTTTAAGAGCAGATTTAAAAGAAGGGAAATAATTGGATATTTTACATTATCTTAATCTAACGTTATCAGAATTTTTATTAGTTATATTTACAGTTTCTTTAGCTTCTGTAATTAGGGGTTTTAATGGATTTGGATTTTCAGCAACATGTATTTCCGGATTTTCTTTTGTAATGCCAGCTATTGAAATAGTACCAATCATACTAATTCTTGAAGTATTAATAAGTATTTTTATGGCCCCTTATGTATGGAACAAAATTGACTGGAATTTTGTTTTAAAAATTTTATTAGGAATGGCAATAGGCTCACCAATTGGATTGTATTTGTTAAAGTATTTGTCTCCACAAACTACTCATCTATATATATGTCTGATAATAATTTTTTTTTCAATTTTATTAATGAAGGGATATGTAAATAAAAAAATTAATAATAATGGATCTAAAATTTTAACTGGAGTTATTTCAGGAACATTAAATGGTTTAACTACTTTAGGTGGTATGCCTGTGGCACTCTTTTTATTAGTAACCAGTATTCAGCCAGCTGTAATAAGAGGATCTTTAGCTGCATTATTTTTTTTAACAGATGTATATGCATTTGTTTTAAGTTTTTTTGGTGGAATTGTGAATATGACAACAATCTATAGAACTTTACCATTAATTATACTTTTGCCTATAGGGGTTTATATTGGAGATAAATTTTTTGTTAAAAGTAAAGAAACACTCTATAGAAAAGTAGTTTTTTATTTCTTAATTGTTGTTTCAATTTTTGGTATTTTTAGAATTATGGGAAATACTTAAACATAAAAAACCCCAGTAATTTATATTACCGGGGTTTTTTATTAGATAAAAATTATCTTTGTTTTTTTGTTTTAAATTTTCCGCCTTTGATTTCTTGCTCTAAGAAAGAACCTTCAGCTTCACCAACGCTAGTAAAAGATACTCCAGTTGCACCTTCGTAATTAATCTTTTTACCTTTAGCTAGTAAATCAAGTCCTTTTTTAAGTTCACCCGGATATATCTTAGTTCCAGGTTCATTAGCAACATCCATTACATTTTTTGCAATTGATGATCTGTCAGCTGAATTACCAGCTTGCATAGCTAAAACTATTAAAGCTGCCGCATCATAAGACTCACCTGTGTATGGACCTGAAGAGTCTATACCACCAGCTTTTGCAACTTCAGCAAATACTCCAGCACCTTTTCCAGTTGAACCTGGCATAGTACCAAAAGATTTACTTAAACCTTTTCCAAATGCATCAACAAGTGATTGACCAATCATACCATCTGATAAAACAAACTTATCAAATGCACCTGAGTCTAAAGCAGCTTGAATCATACCTTTACCACCTTGGTCAAGGTAACCAATTACTACCATTGCATCACCACCAGCAGAAGCTAATGTTGCAACTTCTGATGAGTAATCTGCTTTACCATCTTCGTGTGCTGTAACCGCAGTTACTTTTATACCATGACCTTCAGCTGCAGCTTTATAAACATCAGCTAAACCTTTTCCATAGTCATTATTTGTATAAGTAATTGCTACACTTTTAACTTTTCTATCTTTAGTTACGTCAGCTAAAATTTGACCACCTCTAGCATCTGATGGTGCAGTTCTAAAGAAATACCCATTATCATCAAGAGTTGTTAATCCTGGAGAAGTTGCTGATGGCGAAATCATTACTACACCATTTGGTACAGCAACATTTGATGCGATCGCACCAGTTACACCTGAACAGTCAGCTCCCATAATTGCAGCAACACCACCTGAGATTAAACCTTCAGCTGCTGCAGTTGCCGCTGCTGAGTCAACACAAGTTGAATCTGCTCTTACTGGATCAATTTTTTTTCCACCTAACAGTGAACCTGAATCAGAAGCTTCTTTAAATGCAAGCTCTGCTGATGCAGCCATAGCTGGGGTTAGTGATTCAATAGGACCAGTAAATCCTAAGATTATCCCCATCTTAATCGCGTGTCCGTCTGCCATTACATTTGTTCCAAAAGTTGAAACGAACATAAACGCAGCAATAAATAGTTTTTTCATTATCTTCCTCTTTTATTGTTAACAATTTATAAAAAGATAATTAAATGATGATTATTAAGACAATTCAATGACTAAATTATCTAGTTTTTTGTAGCAAATATATTGAACTTATAACAATTATTCCCCCAAATATTGTTATAAGTGACGGAACCTCTCCAAATATAAAATAAGTTAATATCAATCCAAAAACAGGAAATAATGAATAAAAAGGCATTACTAATCCTACTGGATAAAACTTATAAAGATAGAACATCATCATGTGTCCTAAAATTGATATGATCATTCCAGCGTACATAACTGCAAACCAGCCATTAGGTTCAGCTTTTTCTATTTGCTCGAAGATATTGCCTTCAAATATTTGAGAAAAAATAATTAAAACTATAAAGCCCACCAAACCCATAAAAGAGTTGGTAAATTTTACATCCAAATCTTTGATATATCTTGAGAAAACTTGAGACAAGCCATAAAAAAAAGCCATCCCAAAAACTAAAAATGTTCCAATAATTTCATCAAAAATATTTGGATCAAAAGCGATTAAAAGTATTCCTAAAAATGATGAAAAAATAAAAATCCATTTTTTTAGACTGATACTTTCTTTTAAGAATAAAGAACTTATTAATATTGCAAATGGTATTGATAATTGAGCACCAATTGTAATAGGCGCTAATAAAGTTACTGCATTGATAGAAAGGTACAAAAACATATTTACGCCAGCACCCATACAAAGCGAAAATCCAATTAATGGTAAGATATATTTTTTTTTTGGAATAATTATTTTACAAAATGGTAACAAACATAAAAAAACAAACCCCATTCTTAATGCTCCAAAGAAAATAGGATTCATTGATGCATTTAATCCAAATTTCCCAAGAGGATATGCGCTTCCAAGAAAAAACATAACCAAAACAATTAAAGCTGTATGTTTTGGAGACAAAATATTATCTAATTGAAAAGGGGTCTAGGGATGGCTCGTCAGAGGTATAGAACCAAGTTGTTTTAACTCTTGTATAATCTTTTATAGACTCTATTCCTGCTTCTTTACCATAACCACTATCTTTGATACCTCCAAAAGGAGCTGACGGGGATATTAATCTGTAAGTATTTACAAAGGTTATTCCGGCTCGTATAGCTTTTGAAACTCTCATTCCTCTTGAGAGATTGCTTGTATAAACTCCAGAAGATAGTCCATACTGATTATCATTCATTTTATTGATTACTTCTTCTTCAGTATCAAATTTCATTACGGATAGAACTGGTCCAAATAATTCATTTTCAGCTACAGGTAAATTATGGTTATCACATTCTATTATTGTTGCAGGAAAATAATATCCTTTGTTTGAAAAAGAGTCTCTTTCTCCACCACATCTTATTTTACCACCTTGATCTATTGTCGCTTTAATATTTTTCTCAATAGTTATTAATTGTTTAAAACTACTTAATGGCCCCATTTCAGTTTCTGAGTCCATAGGCACTCCAATTTTAATTTTAGATGCTCGTTTTGATAGTTTATCTAAAAATTCTTCATAAATACCTTTTTGAATATAAAGTCTTGAACCTGCTATACAGCTTTGTCCACTTGCACCAAATATTCCAGCAACAATACCATTGATTGCGTTTTCTTGTTCTGCATCATCAAATACAGCAACAGGACTTTTTCCACCTAGTTCTAAACTTACTTCAGATAAATTGTCTGCTGAATTTCTAATTATATGTCTTGCTGTTTCAGGCCCACCAGTAAAAGCAATTTTTTCAACCAAGTTGTGCGTTGTTAAAGTTTTCCCACACGGATCACCAAAGCCAGTGATAACATTTACAACTCCTTTAGGAATGCCAGTTTTTTCAATAAGTTTTGCAAATTCAAACATCACAGCAGGAGCTAATTCTGAAGATTTAATTACTACGGTGTTCCCCATAGCAAGGGCAGGAGCTAATTTAGTTGCTGTTAAAAACATTTGTGAATTCCAAGGAATGATTGCTGCAATAACACCAATTGGAATTCTTGTAGTTATTGCTTGAACATTTGGTTTATCAATTGGAAGAACTGTTCCCTCTACTTTGTCAGCAAGGCCTGCATAATAATCATAATATTCAGCGATATAAATTGCTTGTTTTTTTGTTTCTCTGAATAGTTTTCCAGTATCGATAGTCTCAATTTCTCCTAACATTTCTGCGTTTTGTCTTAATTGCTCTCCAATAGCTCTTAAAAATTTTGCTCTTTCCCTAGGAAGTAATTTTGGCCATTTACCTTCGAATGCTCTTTGTGCTGCATTGACTGCATTGTTTACATCTTTGGCACTAGCTTCAGGAACAACAGCCCAAGGTTCATTGTTTTCTGGGTTTAAACTTTCAAAAGTTTTATTACTTTCTGAGTCTACCCACTCACCATTAATGAACATTTTATATTGTTTTAGTTTACTCATTTTTATCCACAAAATTTTTGATTGCTAAATTTACATCATCTGCACATTCAATACCACAAAGATGTTTGCCATCTTTTATGATCTTTAATTCGCTATTCTCAATTATATTGTTTAACTGTTGAGACATTTCAATTGTAGAACCAATATCATGCTCTCCAGTCATTACTAAGGTTTTACTTTGAATTTTTTTAAAGTCTTCATCGTTTTTATGTCTGACAAATAGCTCATAAACCCTCAAAAAATTAACCATATTATTTGAAGATAAAATTGAACTAATTTTTTCATAGGTATTGGGATTATTTTCTAAATACTTGTCGGTAAACCATCTTTTCAATGCTTGCCTTGAAAGTTTTAATTCTTTTTTAGCTTGATCAAATCTTTCATTAACTATTTTTTGTTGTTGTTCAGAACGTTTATATATTGAGCCTAAAAGAATTAATGATTGTAATCGGTCACTATATCTAGTTGCAAAATTTCTAGCTATTAAAGACCCAATTGAAAAACCAACTAAATGAATCTTTTCAATTTTAAGTTCATTAATTAATTCTATAAGTTGTTCTGAAAAATCATCGAAACTTATATTTTGTTTTGTTAAAGTTGATTTTCCATGACCAAGAATATCATATGATAGATTTGAGTAGTTTTTAAAAAAATCTAATTGAGGTTGCCAAATTTCATAAGTCAATCCTACACCATGAATAAAAACTATTGGGATAGATTGTTTTTTTTTATTGAAAACATAAAATGTACCCGATGCAGTATTCCCAGTTGTCATGAAATACTATTTAGGCTCAATACCCATTTCTTTCATATCTTGATATCTATCACCGGTTCTTGCATGAGCTCTTCCACTTGAAGCTCCTCCAATAGCTATAACTATTTCATCATCGAATGGAGCATCATGTATCGTGAATTCGTGTGTTAAATAATAAGGTCGCAATCCCGAATCTGTTTTATGCATCATTGGAATTGAAATCTTAGATCCTGCAGGTCCTCTAGTATTTGTAAAACTTAAATAAGAAGTTCCACCTACAGCATCTCTAAATTTATTACCAAATCTTAATGTGTGTATGAAAGCTGAGGCATGTTCTATTTCTCCATTTAAACCAACTACTCCAGCTTTTCCATACGCTAATATTTTTTCTGCAGATCCTATTTCTTTAATTAGTTCTGGGACTAATAAATCACCAAGCTTAGGTGCTAAATCTAAAATTATAGGTCTTAAGTCTTCAACAAAACCTTCTCCATGCCAAGGATTTTTAAAAACAGCGGCAACTGAAACTAGTAAAACTGGTTCTTTAGCTTTTTTACCACCTTCAATGAAAGTTTTATCAACAAATTTTGTAAATTTTCTTAAATTAATATCCATAATTATCTATTTTGTTACTTCCGCTAAAACTAACCAAGCGTTTACCCCTTTGCTTGCAATATAATTTGATTTAAAGAATTCAATTATTTTCCAAGAATTCTTATCTTCTAATTCTTTGATCTTTTTGTCAAATCCATATTCCTTATAAATTCCAATATTTATCGTAAAACAAATTAGAGACCCTGTTTTACAAATTCTCACCATTTCATCAAGTGCAGGAGGATTGACATGACCAAAAGTAAAAGTCCCTACACATGTTATTCCCTCATAGCTATCATCTTCTATATTTATTTTTTGATTAAGATCAATTTTAAATAAATTTTGATAAATATTTTCTGGTACTAGATCTAGCATTTTTTGTGAAAAATCAGCTCCATCAAAGTTTTTAAATCCATTTTGTTTGAGTTCAACACCCACCAACCCAGTTCCGCAACCTGCATCTAAAATTTTTATATCTTTTTTAGGAACATGTTTTTTAAAAAGGTATACGGTTTCTTGAGGTCCAGAATATTTCCAATCAACCATATCTTTGTCATATTTGTTTTCAACGGTCCATTCATCATAATAGTTTTCAACTTCTTTACCTGCTTTTAGCTTATAAATTGGAATTTTATTACCAATATCTTTTTGTGACATTTATTTTTGCCTATGTTTAAAACTATCTCTTCTAAAACTATATAATGCACTAGGATCAACATCAACATCAACTACTGCAGGCTTATTACATTTAATTGCTGCTCTAACTGCTTCGTTGATTTCAGAAATCTTTTTAACTTTAAAACCTTTTGCACCATATAATTCTGCTACTTTATCAAATGAAGGACTAGTAATGTCTGCACCCAAATACCTTTTTCCAAAAAAATCTTTTTGATAAGCTTTTTCAGCTCCCCAACTTTGATTGTTCATTACAATAGTTGTTGTATTTATTCCATATTCGACTGCTGTACTTAATTCAGATATAGTCATACCAAAGCCACCATCTCCCATTAAACTGACAACAGTTTTTTTAGGTTTTGCAATTTTAACACCAAGGCCACAAGCAAAAGAAAAACCTACTAAACCAAAGTCTAAAGGAGTAAATAATGAAGGGGGATTATAATATTCTAGAGCATCTGTTGCTTGCAAACAAAGCGTTCCTGCATCTAGAGTAATTGCTGTATCTTTAGGTAAAGCTTTTCTTAATTGTTTAAATAATCCTTTTGGTTGGATTGGAAAGTTTTTTCCAAGATTGTCTTTGTCCCTATTAATAAGATAATTTTTTCTTTCTTTTAGATATGTGTTTGTCCAATTTTTTATATTTAATTTAATTCTTTGTTTTTTTATTTCATTGTATATCTGATTTGTAGCTGTAGCTGCATCAGCATTAATACCAACAACTATAGGAAAATATTTACCAAGCATTTTTTTTTCAATTTCAATTTGAATAATTTTTGCTTTTTTATTTATGTTGTCGTACGAGTAAAAAGTAGAATTAAAGCCCAACCTAGTTCCAATTGCTAAGATAACATCTGCTTCTTTAACAAGTTTTGATGCAACTGGGTTTCCACGGGGACCCATTTGACCAGCATTTAACTTATGATTAAACGGAATAGCATCTCCATGCCCTGCAGCTGTAACTATGGGTACGTTTAATAATTCAGCAAGTCTAATAACTTCTTTATATTTAGCTGTGTATTTAATCCCACCACCTGCAATTATTACAAATTTATTAGATTCACTTATAATTTTTGCTGCTTTTTTTATTTTCTCATTGTTACCTTTAAGATTGATCTCGTTTTTAAAAGATGGCTTATTAGAATTGATTTTATAACTATTTTTTGCTGCCAAAATATTTCTTGGTAAATTAACACAAACAGGACCTCTTCTTGGTTTCATAGCTAGACTAAAAGCATCACTAATCACATTTGGTATAATCTTTGACTTTTTAACTATCCATGTTTTTTTAGTAATAGGTGTAAATAAAGATTGCTGGTCAAGACCCTGAAACGCATCTTCCATTTTATCTTTTGTTGAATAAGATCCAGCTAAAGCAATAACAGGTGAAAAAGCTGCTTTTGCTTGAGCAACACCTGTTACTAAATTAGTTGCACCAGGACCATTTTGTCCAGCTATAATCACCCCAGGTTTATTTGATACTCTCGCATATCCGTCAGCCATATGTGTGCCAGTTCTCTCATCCCTTACACCAATAAATTTTATTTTTTTTTCGTGATATAGAGCATCAAACATCTCCATTGTAGCTGAGCCAATAAGGCCAAAAACATGCTCAACTTTTTCCTTCTTTAAAGATTGAACGGCAGCTTGGCCACCTGATATTTTTTCTCGTGATTTAATCACGAAACTTTTTTGACTTCAGTATCTGTATCATCTTGGAAGTGAGGCATAACTTTTTCAGTAAAAAGCTTAATACTTTTCATACAGTCTTCATGTTTTACTCCAGGAAAGTTTGACCAAACTTGTAAGTTTTGTAAGTTTAATTCAGATTTTAGCTCATGAATTTTATCAGCTACGTATTCAGGAGTTCCAAATAACATATTTCTTTTATGAAGAAATTCATAATTTAATAAATCTAATTTTCCTTTTGTTTCAGGAAGTTCTTCACCTGGATCCATATGATTTCCTAAACCTCGCCAATGACATACCCATCTCATATAATTTACCATATGTTCACCAGCTTTTTCTTTTGCCTCTTCCATAGTGTCAGCAACAAACATGTCTCTTACAAGTGAAATTCCTTCACCCATTGGTACATTTCTTTTTTCAGCTTCCGATTTTGCATTTTTAAAAGCTTCAAACTTAATTTTTAAAGCTTTAACTGTCGGTATCCACATAATGATATTTAGACCTTGTTGTGCAGCCCATTCAATAGATCTAATACCGTCTACAACTTGGTGAATTGGTGGATAAGGTTTTTGATAAGGTTGAGGTAAAACACTAATTTTTTTCATTACATTAGTTTTCATATCCATAAATTCTTCACTTGGTTTACTCATATCATGTTGCCAAACATAATCAGGTGAAGGATAAGTATAAAATTCACCTTTATGATCAAAGAATTTTTCTTTCCAAGCTTTTTTTAAAATAGTTAAAGTTTCTTCAAATAGTCTGAAATTTTTAGCCTGATCTTTCATATCAGCTTCAATATTTAGATTAACAGCTTCTCTTCCATAAATTCCTCTACCAATACCAACCTCAACTCTACCTTTTGATAATTGGTCTAAAAGAGCCACATCTTCAGCCATTTGTATTGGATTATGAAAAGTAATTACATTACACGCTTGACCAATTCTAATTTGATTTGTTCTTGCAGCAGCATCAGCACCCATCATTAAAGGGTTTGTACAAGATTCCATTCCTTCATGGTTAAAATGATGTTCTGTATACCAAATTGAATTCCATTTATTTTGATCACAGTACTCTGTAATCTCCCTAGTCTCATCTAATAATGTGTGATATGGCTTGTGTGTCCAGTTAGTAGTATTACAAAAGTATCCAAAATTCATGCTTCCTCCTTTAAACTTTCTAATTTAAAAAAAGTCGACCGATCCCGCTTTCGTATTGGATATAACGATGAGTTATGTATCGCTTTATAATTCATATATAACATTTTTAAAAAGCTATGGGTATATAAAAAAGCCTAGTTTTTATTTAATTTTACAGCTACTTGTTTTGTAGATAAAGAAAATGCCAAAACTTCATAACTAATTCCTAGATTATTAGAAAATTCATTTAGTGCTTTAAACTCATCCTCTTCCCAATTTTCATTATGTAAAAGTTTTAGTTATAGAAAAGGAACTCCAGCACCTTTTTGATTAGATTTAATTCTTATTAAGTATTATTCTTTTTGTATGAGAAAAGTTAATAATATTCTTTTTATAATGGCTGACCAATTGAGATGGGATTATCTTTCTTGCTATGGTCATCCCCATTTAAAAACTCCCAATATTGATAGTTTGGCAAAAAAAGGAGTTCAGTTTGAATCTGCTTTTGTCCAATCACCTGTATGTGGTCCATCAAGAGCATCTTATTACACTGGAAGAACAGTTTTTAGCCATGGTTCAACTTGGAACCAAGTTCCACTTCCAATAGGAGAATTAACTATTGGAGATTATCTACGTCAATCAGGAATAAGAACTGGAGTTGTTGGTAAAACGCATATGAGACCAGATTTAGAGGGTATGAGTAGATTAGGCATTACTAAAGATACTGAAATAGGATTGATTGTTAGTGAACCAGGTTTTGATCCTTATGAAAGAGATGATGGCCTTCATCCAAATAATCAAATAAAAAATTCAAAAAAAACTTTATCTTACAATGAGTGGTTAATTAAGCTTGGCTATGATGGACCAAATCCATGGAATGATTGGGCTAATTCTGCAGAAGGTGAAAATGGAAAAATTTTAAGTGGTTGGAGATTAAGAAATTCCAATAAAGCTGCTAGAATTCCAGAAAAACATTCTGAAACAGCTTTCATGACTAATCGGGCAATGGAATTTATTGAAGAGAGTAAAGATAAACCATGGTTTCTACATTTATCCTATATTAAACCACATTGGCCTTACATGGCACCAGCCCCTTATCATAATATGTATTCAGCAAATGAATTTTATCCTGTGAATAGAAATGATGCAGAAAGAAATAATGATCATCCAGTTTACAAAGCATTTATGGAAAATAGTATTTCAAAAACTTTTTCAAAAGATGAGGTTAGAAATACAGTTTTATCTGGATACATGGGTTTAATTAAACAAATTGATGATAATTTGGGAAGATTATTTAAGTTTTTACAAGACACCGGTCATATGGAGGACACTATGATTGTATTTACTTCAGATCATGGTGATTACCAGGGAGATCATTGGTTAGGTGAGAAAGAATTATTTCATGAGCAGTCTGTAAGAGTACCAATGATAATTTATGATCCAAGTGAACATGCAAATAAAACTAGAGGAACCAAAGAAAAGAGATTTATTGAAGCAATAGATTTACTTCCAACTTTTTTAGATGCATTAGAAAGCCCAGTAAGTAAACACAGATTAGAGGGAAATTCTTTAATGCCTGTAATAAAAGGAGAAGATCTAAAAAATTGGAAAGATTTCGTATTTAGTGAAATTGATTATTCATTTAATGAAGCTCGAAAAATACTAAATTTAGGAGCATCCGATGCAAGAGCATTTATGATTAGAAATAATGAATGGAAATATATTTATTATAAAGGATTTGAACCTCAACTATTTGATTTAAAAAATGACCCAGATGAATTTAATGATTTAGGTAGATCAAAAGATCATTCAAAAATTAGAGAAGAGATGAAAGAATTACTTCTTAAAAGAATAATAGATAGAAAAAATAGGGTGGCAGCAACGGATGAGTTTGTAACTAAAGAAAGAGATTATACTAAAGATGATGGTATAATGATTGGTGTTTGGTAATCGCTAAGGAGTCATTAAACTTGGTAAATACAAGCATATTGCAGGAAATGCAATAATCAAAGCAAGTCTGATTACATCTGTGATCAAAAATGGAACAGTTCCAAACCATATAGTTTGAAGAGGAGTATTTTGCATCACTCCTTTAATGACAAATAAGTTCATTCCAACAGGAGGTGAAATTAATCCAAATTCTACAACTATCACTGCAAAAATACCAAACCAAACAGGGTCTATTCCAGCATCAACTATTACAGGATAAAAAACAGGAATAGTAAGGAATAACATTGCAAGAGAGTCCATTACGGTTCCAAGCACCAAATAAATAACACAAATAACTAAAATAATTCCTAAAGGCTTAAGTTCTAAGTGATTTATGAAATCAACTACTGCAAAAGGTAATTGGGTTACGGTAATTAAATAATTAAAAATACTTGCACCGATTACAATTAAATATAAAGAGCCAACAGTTTTGATTGTTGTCCATAAAGCTTCTTTTAATAAATTTAGTGTCAGTTGCCCTCTTACTAAAATAAATAATAATACCAGCACAACTCCAACAGCCGCACTTTCTGTTGCAGTAAAAAAACCAAGGTAAAGACCACCCATGATAATTGCAAAAATTAAAAAAATTGGAAAAACCTTTGTAATCGCTGCAATTCTTTCTTTAAGTGGCATCTTATTTCCATGACCACCATGTGATGGATAAATTATGAGATAAACTCTAATTGCTATCATGTATAAAATTACAGCTATCAATCCTGGTATTAATGCTGCAAAGAAAAGTTCTTGAACAGATTGTTCTGTTAGATATGCATAAATTACTAAAATGACACTTGGTGGAATTATAATTCCAAGAGTACCCCCTGATGCAATTGAACCACTTATCAAAGCATCACTGTAACCATGTCTTTTCATTTCTGGTCCTGCCATTTGTGACATCGTAGCCGCTGTTGCAATAGAAGAACCGCATATCATTCCAAATCCAGCACAAGCTCCAACAGTAGACATTGCTAATCCACCTTTATAATGACCAACCACCGCGTAAGCAGCATCATATAAATTCCTAGATAAATTAGCGCTATTAGCAAGGTTTCCCATTAAAACGAAAAGAGGAAGCACCGATAATGTATATTTTGATACAGAATCAAAAGGAGCAGTACCTAAAACAAAAATTGCAGGATCAAACCCAGAAATCAATGCAAAACCTGTAAATCCAACCAGTAACATTGCAATTCCAATTGGAATATTCAATACCATTAGTATTAAGACTGCTGCAAAAGCTATTCCACCATTAACAATTGGATCCATGTCCATTATATATCCCTCAGTTTTGTGGTTGTTTCAGTTAAAGCTTTTATAAACCAAACAATAATTGCAAGTACGCTTAACCACATTCCTAATGAAGAGATAAAATAAAATGGATAAAAATATAACTCTAAGTCAAGAGTAACTCTTTCATTTCCCATAAATTTTATTGAAGTTTTAGTTGTAGCATAAGCCATTAAAGACATGATTATTATCATTAAAATAAATTTAAGAATTATTAGATAGGTTTTAAATCTTCCCAGATTTAAATTATTGATGAAATCAGCAGAAACATTTGCGTTTAAAAAAAATGCTCTTGGCATTGCAAGAAAAGCTACTAAAGCCATTCCAATTTCAACCAATTCAATTGTCCCGGTAACTGGTGAGTTTAAAAATCTTCGCCCAAAGACATCACAAAAAGTTAATACAGATAATAATAAAAGTATTATCCCAGAAGCGATTGCTGAATAATCAAATATTTTATTCATTTTTTATTTTTTATAAAATGTCTCTTCAATTTTATTAAACATTAGCATATAAGGTTTGTTTTAAACAGAAAGTATTAATCATGAAATTTATTTCTTACAAACATAATTCAAAACCAAAATTTGGTATTATAGACAATAATTTAATTACAGATCTTACAGGCAAAATATCAGGAGCAGAGACATTAAAAGATCTTATTTCTAATAATGGTATTTCAGAGGCAAAATCATACGCAACCTCTAATCCTGGAAGCTTAAGTGAAGATGATATTGAATATTTACCTCTAATCCCAAATCCTGGAAAAATTATTTGCGTAGGTTTAAATTATAGTGAACACGTTAAAGAAACGAATAGAACTGTAGAAGAAAACCCTGTTATCTTTCATCGTTTTCCTGAAAGTCAAACTGCTCATAATCAACCAATCCAAAGACCGATTGCTTCTGATAATTTAGATTTTGAAGGAGAGATGGCCGTAATTATGGGAGAAGCAGGAAAACATATTAAACCAGAAGATGCTTTGAAACATATTGTTGGTTATTCTTGCTATAACGAAAGTACAATCAGAGATTGGCAAAGGCATACAAGACAATTTGGAATGGGAAAAAATTTTGAAAGAACAGGAAGCTTTGGTCCACATATGGTTTTGGCTGAAGATATAAAGGATTATAAAGAGCTCACTCTTGAAACAAGATTAAATGGTGAAGTAATGCAAAATGCAAAATTAAGCCAATTAATTTTTGATATTCCAATATTGATTTCTTATGTTTCTAAAGCAATGGCCTGGAGAGCTGGAGATGTGTTAGTTACGGGTACTCCTGGTGGTGTTGGATTTAAAAGAAATCCGCCAATTTTCATGAAACCAGGCGATAAAGTTGAGATAGAGGTGACCCATATCGGGGTTTTATCTAATACAATTAAGGATGAAATAGTTTAAAATTCAAGTTACACTTTTATAATAATTATAAACAACAAGGGGATAATTTTATGAAAAAAAAATTAATTGGATTAATTATTGGAATTTTTTCTTTCAGTATAGTTAGCGCATCTTCAGCAACAGAACTTAAGTTAGCTACTTTTGAACCACCTAAAGCATTTATTGCAAGCAAAATTCTTGCAGCTTGGGCAACAAAAGTAAATCAATGTTCAGCTGGTGCATTAAATGTAAAAATGTATGCTGGTGGAGTTTTAGGAAGTCCTCCTAAACAATATGATATTGTAACATCAGGTGTTGCAGATATTTCATGGACTGTTTTAGGATATATTGGAGGTCAATTTCCTTTAAGTTCAGTAATTGAATTACCATTTCTTACAAAAACATCTAAAGCAGGAACAACTGCTTTAAATTCTTTATTTAAAGAAGGTTATTTGGATAAAGAAATGGCAGGAATTAAAGTGATAGGTCTTCACTCTAATCCTGGATATCAAATTCATATGAAGGATACTAAAGTTGTAAACCCTGCAGATTTTAAAGGTAAGAAAATGAGAGTACCAAGTAAAATCGCTGGAACAATTTTAAAAACTTTAGGAGCAACTGGAGTAAAAGTACCTGCACCAGGAACATCTGAGGCTTTGAGCAAAGGTGTAGTTGATGGAACTCCTTTTCCATATACTGCTGTTGGATCTTTCAGATTATTTGATGTAACCAAATATCATACTGAAGTTAACATCACTAATGCAACGTTTGGTTTGATCATGAACGAAGATAAGTTCAATAGCTTACCATCAGGAGCACAAGCTTGTATTAATAAATACAGTGGTCATGCTTTTGGTGATTGGGCTTCAAACTTAATTGACAATCAGAATGCGGTAATGAAAAATGAAATCTCAAAAAGAGAAGGTCATGAAATCATAATTGCATCAGATAGTGTTATTGCTGAATACAAAAAAATCTTAGCACCAATCGAATCTAATTGGTTAAAAGAAATGAGCGGTAAAGGCCTTGATGGTGATGCAGTTCTAAATAGAGCTAGACAAATCATTACTGCAGTAGAAGGTTAATATTAATACATACTTTTGAGCCCACTTTATTGTGGGCTCATTTTATTTAGGAAAATTTTAGATGGCTATAAAAGCTCTTAGTTACATTGGAGTAAACTCAGATAAATTTGAAGATTGGTCAGACTATACTCAAAAAAGTTTAGGGATGCAGCAAGTCGATCGAGGAAAAGATATTTTATCTTTTAGAATGGATGATCAAAAACAAAGATTAACAATAACTGGCAATACGGGTGATGGTCTTGGATTTATGGGTTGGGAAGTTGATGAAAAAGAAGATCTATTATTCTTTGCATCAAAATTAGAAGAAAACAAAATTGAAGTTCATCAAGGCAAAACTTCTTTTGCTGACAAAAGATTTGTTGAAGATTTAATTTATTTTAACGATCCGCAGGGAAATAGAATTGAGTTAGTTTATAATCCTATGAATGATACAGATCCATTCAAACCAAGTCGTCCAATTTCGGGGTTTAAAACAGGTGCATTAGGAATGGGCCATGCAGTAATTCATGTTAAAAAAATCGACGATCTAATACCATTTTATACTGAAGTTTTGGGGTTTAAAATAAGCGACTATAGCCATACTCCAATTTCTCTATGCTTTTTTCATGTAAATGGAAGACATCACAGTTTAGCATTATTTGGATCTGGCAGAACTGGCTTCCATCATTTTATGGTTGAGTACAATAGTTTGGATGATGTTGGTCAAGGATACGACCTATTACAGTATCAAGATAATAAGATAGCCTATACTCTTGGAAGACACACTAATGATTATATGACATCATTTTATTCTATAACACCTTCGGGATTTTTTATTGAAAATGGTTGGGGTGGAAGAATTATTGATCCTAATACGTGGGAGCCTATAGAGACATTTGAAGGTCCTAGTTTTTGGGGACATGAAAGATTGTATTTACCCGATGACGAAAGAATGAAGTTTAGAAATAAAAGATTAGAAACAGCCTCTGAAGGAAAACAAGCACCACTTTTTATTGATTGTCCATGGCTATATTCAAATACTATTAACAAAAAATAAAAATTATTATTTTTTAAATGAAAAAGTATGATGTTGTAATTATAGGTTTTGGTCCTACGGGAGGTACTTTAGCTAATCTATTAGCATTACATGGTTTTTCAATTTTGATAGTTGAAAAAGAAAAAAGCTTTTATCCTTTACCAAGAGCTGTTCATTTTGATGATGAGATTATGAGAGTTTTTCAAACAATTGGTATTACAGATAAATTTCTAAAACATACAATCATTAACAAAGGAACAAAATTTGTTAATTCTAAAAATAAAGAAGTATTAGATTGGCCAAGGCCAAGATCAGTAACCGAGAATGGGTGGTATCCAAGTTATAGATTTCATCAGCCAGACTTAGAACGCAAGCTTAGAGGACGACTTAAAGATTTTAAAAAAGTAAAAATAATGCAAAATACAAAAGTTGTTAATCTTAAAGAAGATAAAAGTTCTGTAAAAATAATTTTAGAAAATGTTAATAATAAAATAGTTAAAGAAATAAGTTCAAAATATGTTGTTGGATGTGATGGCGCTAATTCAACCACAAGAGAACAAATAAAAGCAAAATTTCAAAATCTTGGATTTACTCAAAAATGGGCAGTAGTAGATTTGATTTTAAAAAAAGACAAAAAAGAATTACCAGATAGAACCATTCAGTATTCTAATCCAAAAAGACCAGCTACTTATTGTCGAAATGTTGGTAAAAGAAGACGATGGGAATTTGCAATCCATGATAATGAAAGTGAAAAAAAAGTTTTATCTAACTCATATATTTGGAATTTTCTAAAACCATGGTTAAAACCCAGTGATGCTTTCATGGAAAGAAAGACTATTTACACATTCCAATCAGCAATCTCAAAGAAATGGAAAAAAGGTAGAGTTTTTCTTGCAGGGGATGCAGCACATTTAATGCCACCTTTTATGGGTCAAGGAATGTGTGCTGGAATTAGAGATGTTTCAAATCTATCCTGGAAGATTGCACATTGTTTGAAAAATAATCACAGTGATAAATTGCTTAATACTTATCAATCAGAAAGGTATTCAAATGTGAAAGAATACATCAAAACAACTGCTAAAATGGGCGAATTTGTTAATGCAGTTGGAACTTCAAATATAACTGGAAAGGTCTCCTCTACACCTGATGGACAAAAGAGTATGAAATCAATTAAACCTAAACTAGGTAAAGGATTAGGAAAAGCTCAAGATAAAAATAGAGGAAAAATATTCCCTCAATTTAAAATAAGAAATGGAAAATCATTAGATGATAAATTTTCTTTAAAACCAATTTTAATATTATCAAAAGAGATTAAAGAAAATATCTCTAGTAAACTGAATTTAATACAATCAAAAAATAATAAAGATTTAGAAAAATTTTTTAAAAATTCAGCCTCTAAAGCTATAATAGTAAGACCGGATAGATTTATCCTTTCTTCGTGTAAATCAGTTAAGGATTTTAAATCTTATTTAAATAAGAATTTATCTATTTTAGTTTAATTGAAACAATTTATTAACAGCATCAACTTTGATGTGGTTGTCTGGAGCAATTTCTCCATTAGGCATAAATAATGAATTTTCAAATCCAACTCTTATCTTTCCTCCTAGACTTATAGCTTTTTCTAAACAACTCATTTCTTCTTTTCCAAAAGCACATATTGCCCAATCAAGATTTACTTTATGCTCTTCCATTTTTTTTACAAACAGTGAAATATTTTCTGGATAGCTTATTCTTCCACTATAATGACCAATAACAAATAAACACCAAGCATCATTGATTTGAATTTCTGCTTTATTAAGTAACTCTATTAGTAAATCTATATCTTCAGGTTTATAAAGTATGTGTTGAATTTTTGTACCCGCCTCAGTTAAATATTTATAAAGTTTGATATCTTCTTCTTCAGGTTTTCTAGAAGGAATTAATTCTGATGTTCCAATTGATGTACCTGGTGGAGTTACATCATACGCAAGCTTTCGCATATCAGCTGGAGAATATTTTCCGATAGCCTCAGTGGTAACTTGTATATGCATGTTAGGGACTTGATGTTCTAATTCATTTAGTGCTTCTTTATAAAGTCCTGCATCTAATACGTGTTGACCTTCTTTATCTCTTACATGCAAATGTATTGCACCTGCACCAGCTTCATAACAAGATTTTGCTGTTGCTACTGTTTCGCTAATTGTTAAAGGAACAGCTGGATGATCTTTTTTTACTTTTCTAGCACCGTTTGGAGCAACCATTAATTTGGGTAAATTTTCTGGTCTATAAAAACTCATTTATTTAACAACAACCACAGCTTTTTTTATTTGGCTTTGATTGGTTTTCAATTTTTGCAGCTTCTAACTCTTTTTGTTCGTCTTCAATAGCTTTTTGTTTCCTTGAAATTTTATCTTCAAAGTAAGCATAAAGGGATGTAAAGCCTAACTTAGAAGCTCTTTTTTCCTCATAATTTTTTCGTCCCTTTAGGTTTTCTATTATTTTGACTATTTCCTGATTTTGCATGTTATCTTTATTAATAATTTTTATAACAAATACAATTTAAAATTCAGGATAATTGTTAAAATTTATAGCTTTTTTAATTAGTTCTAACCGTTGGCAGAGAGTAAAAATCAGCTGTATCTATCTTAGAAGAATACTCTCTTTTCATATTCCATCTCTTTTGAACTCCAGCACTTGCAACACTCAAGGTAGATCTTCCATATCTGTGATTAGTGTTATCAATAGACCTCATTAAACTACTTATTTTCTCATCTTTTTCTGATGAAAATAGGTTTGTTTTATCATTAGCATTTGATAATCCTGTAAGCATTACACCTGCTTTTTGATATTGGTAACCATTTTTAAATATATTTTCAAGTATCGTGATTGCAGTTTTAACTACTTCAATACTGTTGTTCGTTGCAATAGGAAAATCAATTGTCTTTGCATTTGAATAATATCCATAGTTTCTTTGAAACGGACTAGTTCTAACAAATACTGTAATTGCTTTTGCAACTAACGACTCTGATCTTATCTTTTCAGATGCATTTAAACAATAATTTGCAACTGCTTCTTTTAATTCTTGAAATCTTTCTACTCTTTTTCCAAATGATCTTGAAACAACACAGCTTTTTCTTTTTGAAGTGGTGGTTTCTAAATTGATACAAGGAATTCCTTTAAGTTCCATTGCAGTTCTAGAGCTCAAAACATTAGAAGATTTTTTAATCCAGCTGTTAGATTTATTTTTAAGTTGTTTAGCATTATAAATTCCATTTTTATTATAAAATTTTGTAAGCTGTCTACCAACTCCCCAGACATCGTTAATCTCAACTTTTTCAAGCACAGGATCTAAATTATCAATTCCAATTAAACTAGTTACTCCTGATTGCTTTTTCTTTGCAATATGATTTGCAATTTTACTTAGGGTTTTTGTTTTAGCAATTCCAATACTAGTTGGAATACCAGTCCATTGTAAAACAGTATCTCTAATTTCTTTTCCAACTTCTTCCACATCTTGATCTGGAAAGTTTGATAAATCTAAAAAAGCTTCATCAATAGAGTAAACTTCTATTTCTGCATTAAATCTCTTAAGTGTTCTCATTACTCTTCTAGATAAATCTCCATATAAAGAATAATTGGATGAAAAAACTTCAACTTTATTTTTAAGGATGATATCTTTTGCTTTAAAATAAGGTTCACCCATCTTAATTCCTAAAGCTTTTGCTTCATTAGATCTTGAAATGATACAACCATCATTATTAGATAAAACAACAACTGGTTTTCGTCTTATTTTAGGATTGAATAATCTTTCGCAAGAAACGTAAAAAGAATTACAATCAACTAGTGCTATTTTTTTAGTACGT
Source organism: uncultured Pelagibacteraceae bacterium (assembly GCA_902560015.1). Classification (GTDB taxonomy): domain Bacteria; phylum Pseudomonadota; class Alphaproteobacteria; order Pelagibacterales; family Pelagibacteraceae; genus Pelagibacter. Next base: position 31,319 of record CACEKA010000002.1, on the reverse strand, counting down.
AGAATGAATGACATAAGTTACAACTCCCCAGATAAAAATATCTTGTTCTTCATTAATTAAAATTCTGTCAGTAAACTCTTTAGATCCTGACGTTAAAAATTTTTTATCTCTCTCTTGAACTAAACTTTTAACCACAAGTTCATCGTGAACGTTTGCAATCACGGTTGAAAAGTTTTTTGGTTTCAAACTTTTATCAACCACCAATAAATCTCCATCGTTAATTCCAACATCCACCATCGATTTACCTTGCACTCTGATAATGAAAGTAGCTGGAACATTTCTTATTAAATGCATATTTAAATCGATATCTTCTTCGATATAATCAGTTGCAGGAGAGGGAAAACCAGCACCTGCTTTATGTAGATAATAAGGGATTGTTAGTTTCATGTTCTTGTTTTGTTCTACTTTATAGACCATTTATACAATACACTCAAGAGGTTGTATTTTGAGTCTGTAACTGAATCAAAAGTGAATCAAAACGTGAACATCCAAACTACATTTTGTATGCTTGTGGACAACTTAAACCATTAGTAGTCTAGAATTCTAATTTAATTATAAAAGGAGAAAACTATGAGCTCAATTGAAGTTAAAACTTTTGATAATCCAGATGAAAGTAACACCAGCTTTAACAATGCTAAAATGGATATTGTAAAAATAGGAGACCAAAGAGTAATGAGATTAACTTTACAACCAGGCTGGAAATGGTCAGAAGATATTAAACCAACAGTAGGTACTGATAGCTGTAAAGCAAAACATCTTGGAGTAATAGTTTCAGGAGCAGTTTGTGCTAAACATGATGATGGAACAGAATTAACATATAAAGCTGGTGATGCATATTCAATAGATCCAGGTCATGATGGCTGGGTGGTAGGTGATGAGCCAGCAGTTGTTTATGAGTTTCACGGAAAATGGGGAGAATAATTAGTGCCAAAACTAACATGTCATTGTGGATGTGTAGAAGCTGAAATTAATGTTCCAATTAATGAATTAGCAAAAATAGTAAAATGTAATTGCTCTATTTGTAAAAGAAAAAATGCAACAATGGGTATGGTTAAGAATGAAGATTTTAAAGTTACTAAAGGAAAAGATAAGTTAAGTCTTTATCAATATCATACAAAAGTTGCTAACCACTACTTTTGTAAAGAATGTGGAATTTACACTCATCACAATCCAAGAAGCGCACCTGCGATGACAGGTTTCAATTTAGGTTGTGTAGATGAAGTTAATGTAAATGATTTAAAAGATGTAGTTTTCTTTGATGGTCTAAATCATCCAATGGATAAAAAGAATTAGTAAGTTAATGCAAGTTGCTGCCGATTGTTTCAATAAAGTTAAAAAAGATTGTCTTAGATTTATTAAATCACAGGAAACATCTAAAGAAAAGTTTGGCAATAAAGATGGTATGCTTAAAAATTTTTTAATTCCGATATGTTTTTGGATAGCAAAGAAATCAAATAATAAAAAACCTTACTTTGTTGGTTTAGCAGGTGGACAAGGAACAGGAAAAACAACCACTAGTTCAATCATAAAAATTATATTAGAAAAATATTTTAAATTAAAAGTGTTTAAAATCTCAATTGATGACTTTTATAAAACTAGAAAGGAAAGATTAAGTTTATCAAAAAAAATTCATCCTATGCTTGAAACAAGAGGAGTGCCAGGAACTCATGATGTAAAGCTCATGTTAGATTTTTTTAAAAAGGTGAAAAATAGGAATTTTAAACAAATTGAATTGCCAAATTTTAATAAAGCAGTAGATGACAGAAATCCAAAGAAAAATTGGTATAAGATTAAAGAAAAACCTGATGTAATAATATTTGAAGGATGGTGTGTAGGAGCTAGAGCAGAGTTAAATAAATCCCTTAAAAAATCAATTAATTCACTTGAAAAAGTAAATGACCCAAAACTTATTTGGAGAAAACATGTTAACCAACAGTTAAAGACCAAATATAAGAAATTATACTCTCAACTTAATTGTATGATTTATTTAAAAGCAAAAAACTTTAATTTGCTTCAAAAATGGAGGTTAAAACAAGAGCATAAACTGTGGTTAAAAACTAAAAAGTCATCCAACCATAAGGTAATGAGCAAGGGGGATGTAATTAATTTTATGCAGACTTATCAAAGAATTACAGAAAATATGTTTAAAAAAATGCCTAGATATGCGTCTATTATTTTGAATTTAAATAGTAACCATCAAATTAAATCTGCTGTATATAAGAGAAAATGAAAAAAATAATAATATTTATAAGTTTAACATTAATTAATATAAATCATGCTTCAGCAGTAACTTTGTATGATGCTTTAAATCAAACATATCAAAACAATATTCAGCTTAATGCTGAAAGAGAGAATATCAAAGCATCTGTTGAGGATGTTAATATTTCTCAAAGTGAATACAAGCCTACACTTACGTTGAGCGGTTCAAAAAGTTTAGAAAATACAAATAAGCTTACAAATCAAAGTGGTGGGGATGCAACTGTAAATGATGCGGACCCTTTAAATACGACCATTAAGTTAGAGCAAACAATTTTAGATTATGGAAGAGATTTAACATTTGAGAAAAATTTAATTGGATTAGATTTAGCAAAGGCAAAGCTAGTAAAAAAAGAGCAAGATGTTTTTTATAGTGCTATAGATGCTTTTACTAATTTAATTCTTGCTCGAGAAAAGCTTGGAATTAACAAAAAAAACTTAAACCTTTTAAATAGACAGCTTGAAAATGATAAGATTAGATTAGATAGGGGTCAAATTACTATTACTGACTTAGCACAAACGGAGTCTTCACTTGCAGGCGCCCAAGCACAATTTACTCAGGCAAAAAGTGATTTATTAATAAGTAAATTAAATTATGAAAATATTATTGGAAAAATAGATAATCCAAAATCTCTTAAGAAAAATTCTAATTCAATTGTAAGTGTTCCAAAAAGTTTAAAAGAAGCAATAAGATTATCAAAACAAAATAATCCAGACATTAAAATTGCAAATTTTGATGTAATTCAATCAGAAAAAGATTTAGAAATTGCAGAGTCTGATTTAAAACCTTCAGCCATATTATCTTTAGAGAAATCTTATGCTGATGATTTTAGTTCATCTTTTGATAAAAGAGATAAAGATATTTTAAAAGCTACTGTTAGTTGGCCATTTTATTCAGGAGGAAAAAAAAGATCTAAAATTAATAAAAATAATAATCTAACGACTAGAAAAAGATTATTATTAGATGATGTTGTTAGAACTAACGATACTAATGTAGCTAGCGCTTGGTCAAGTTTAGAGTCTACAAAAAGTTTTTTAAATTCTGTCAAAGTTCAAGTAAGAGCTGCAAAAATTGCTAATGAAGGGATTGCTGCAGAATATGAGAGAGGATCAAGAACAACACTAGATGTAATTCAATCCAACTCCTTACTTTTATCAGCTCAAATATCTCTAGCTAATTCGGAAAGAAACTATCTTATGGCTCAATATAATTTGTTAAAAGCAGTAGGATTGCTAAACAGCCAATATCTAAAACTTAAGTAATTATTTGACTTTTTTGACCAGAAAATAAATATATTGCTAATGAGAACAAAATGTGTACATTTAAATTCATGATTCGAGAGTTAAAAAAATTAAAAAAAGAGGCTAAAAATGACGAAAAGTAACCTAAAAGTAGTTAAATCTACTAAAGATCAAGAAATGGATATCAAAGAAAAGAACAAAGCATTAGATGCAGCGATAGCTCAAATTACCGATAATTTTGGAAAAGGTTCAGTAATGAAGCTTGGACAAAGAAGAGCAATGGATATTGAGTCTGTATCTACAGGATCTTTAAGTCTTGATTTAGCACTTGGAATAGGTGGATTGCCAAAAGGAAGAATTGTTGAAGTATATGGACCAGAGTCTTCAGGAAAAACAACGTTGGCATTACAAGTTGTTGCTGAAGCCCAAAAGGCTGGTGGAATTTGTGCATTTGTTGATGCAGAGCATGCATTGGATCCAGTTTATGCAAAAAAATTAGGTGTAAATACTGAAGAACTTTTAATTTCTCAGCCAGATGCTGGTGAACAAGCTTTAGAAATAGCTGATACTCTTGTTAAATCAGGATCAATTTCAGTTATCGTAATTGACTCTGTAGCAGCTTTAACTCCAAAAGCTGAAATTGAAGGTGAAATGGGTGATCACCATGTTGGTCTACAATCTAGATTAATGAGTCAGGCTTTAAGAAAACTTACAAGTTCAATTTCAAATACAAATACGATGATGATTTTCATTAACCAAATTAGAATGAAAATTGGAGTTATGTTTGGAAGTCCTGAAACAACATCGGGTGGAAATGCTTTAAAATTCTACTCATCTGTTAGAATGGATATTAGAAGAATTGGTGCGATTAAAGACAAAGATGAAATTATTGGAAACTCAACAAGAGTTAAAGTAGTTAAAAATAAAGTAGCACCACCATTTAAAGTTGTTGAATTTGACTTAATGTATGGAAAAGGAATCAGCAAAATGGGTGAATTAGTTGATTTAGGTTCTAAAGCAGACATTATTGAAAAATCAGGAGCCTGGTATGCTTATAAAGGAGAAAAAATAGGACAAGGTAGAGAAAATGCTAAAACTTATCTTGCTCAAAATCCTAAAGTAGCTGCTGAAATAGAACTGTTAATAAGAGAAAAAGCAGGCGTAATTCAAAAAAAGATTGAAGGAAATCCTCTTGACCCTGAAAAAGCTGCTAAAGATCAAATTGAAGATCCGAAAGCAGAAACTAAAGAGGAAGTAGTTCCTACTAAAAAGAATTAATTAATAGGTCATCTTTTAATTATTAAAAGGCGCTTAATATAAGCGCCTTTTTTCCCTTACTGTTATCTAGACATAGAATAAAAAAGCTGTATTTTAAAAATATGGCAGACAAATCATTAAATGAAATAAGAAGTACATTCTTAAAATATTTTGAAAAGAATGAGCATAAAATAGTTGAGTCTAGCAACTTAGTTCCAAATAATGACCCTACTTTGATGTTTGCTAACTCTGGGATGGTCCAGTTCAAAAACGTATTTACAGGTTTAGAGAAAAGAGATTACAAGAGAGCTACCACTTCACAAAAATGTGTTAGAGCAGGTGGAAAGCATAATGATTTAGAAAATGTTGGTTATACGCCAAGACACCACACATTTTTTGAAATGTTAGGAAATTTTTCATTTGGAGATTATTTTAAAGAACAGGCAATTCATTATGCCTGGAATTTAATTACTAAAGATTTTGGAATAGATAAAAATCGCCTTTATGTAACAGTTTATAAAGAAGATGACGAAGCCTTCAATTTTTGGAAGAAAATAGCTGGTTTTAGCGATGATAGGATTATTCGAATAGCAACATCTGACAATTTTTGGTCAATGGGAGAGACAGGACCATGTGGGCCATGTTCTGAAATTTTTTATGATCATGGTGAGCATCTAGAAGGAGGTCTACCTGGCACTAAAGATGAAGATGGAAATCGTTTTATTGAAATATGGAACTTAGTCTTTATGCAATTCGAACAAATTTCAAAAGATAAAAGAATTGATTTACCAAAACCATCTGTTGATACTGGAATGGGTCTTGAACGAATTGCGGCTTTACTTCAAGGAACTCATGATAATTATGAAACAGATCATTTTAAAAAAATAATTAACTCAGCCTCTGAGATAATTAAAATTAAATCCGATCAATCTAACCAATCAAGTTTCAGAGTAATAGCAGACCACTTAAGAGCAAGCTCATTTTTAATTGCAGAAGGAGTGCTACCTTCTAATGAAGGAAGAGGATATGTACTTAGAAGAATTATGAGAAGAGGCATGAGACATTCTCATTTGCTAGGTTCAAAAGAACCAGTTTTTTATAATTTATTTGAAACATTAAGAGATGAAATGTCAGGAAATTATCCAGAATTAGTTAGAGCTGAGTCTTTAATTAAAGAAACACTAAAAATGGAAGAGGAAAAGTTTTTAGTTCTTTTAGATAGAGGAATAAAAATTTTAAATGAAGAGATTTCTAAAATTGATAAAGTTTTACCTGGTGAAGTAGCTTTTAAATTATATGACACTTATGGATTTCCTTTAGATCTTACAGAAGATATTTTGAGAAATAAATCAATGTCTATTGATACAGAAAAATTTCAATCTTTAATGAAAGAGAGTAGAGAATTAGCTAAGAAAAATTGGAAAGGCTCAGGTGACGCTGCTGTTGAAGATGTTTGGTTTGGAATTAAAGATAAATTAGGAGCAACTGAATTTTTAGGATACGAGACAAATCAAGCAGAGGGAGCTGTTCTGTCATTATTAAAAGATAATAAAGAAGTAGATCAATTAAATAAAGATGAAGAGGGAATGATAATTGTTAATCAAACTCCATTTTATGGTGAATCAGGTGGACAAGTTGGGGACACAGGAGAAATAATAATAAATGATTTTAAATTTGAAGTAACTGATGTTCAAAAAAAACTTGGAGATTTATTTGTCCATTACGGAAAAGTAGTTAGCGGTTCAATTAAATTAAAAGATAATGTTGAATTAAAAATTAACGTTAAAAGAAGGGATGATACTCGAGCATATCATTCAGCAACACATTTATTACATGAGTCATTGAGAAGAGTATTGGGTGATCATGTAACTCAAAAAGGCTCTTTAGTTGAACCTAGTCGATTAAGGTTTGATTTTAGTCATATGAAACCAATACAAAATGAAGAAATTGATAAAATTGAAGGCATTGTAAATCAAATGGTTTCAAAAAAATCTGAAGTTAAAACAAGATTAATGACACCAGATGAGGCAGTTGAAAATGGAGCTCTAGCACTTTTTGGAGAGAAATATGGAGATGAAGTTAGAGTTTTGTCTATGGGAGATGAGGATGGTAAATATTTTTCAACAGAATTATGTGGCGGAACTCATGTAAAAAATACAGGTGATATCGGTAAATTTAAAATAATAAGCCAATCTTCTATTGCAGCAGGTGTTAGAAGAATAGAAGCTCTTCGAGATAAGCAATTAGAAGATTATCTAAAAAATAAAGAAAAACTATCCAATATTTCGTCAGAAAAAAATGAAGAAATTATAAATAATTTAAATCAACAAATAACAGAATTGGGTGGAACACCTTCTTTAGATGAAACTGATCAAAAAACCTTAATTAAAAATTTAACAAAACAACTTGAAACAATTTCAGTAAATTCAATTTTAGAAGATAAGACTAAAAATATTATTAAAGATGAAGAAATTAATGGAGTAAAAATAAGATTTCAAAAAGTAGAAGACTTACCACCTAAAGAACTTAGAAAACTTGTAGATAAAGGAAAAAAAGAATTAACAGAAGGTATTGTAATAGTTTTTGCAAACAAAGAAGATAAAGTTGGTATTGCCGTAGGTGTAAGTGACACTTTAACGAATAAATTTGATGCAGTTAAATTTGTTAAGGTAGGATCAGAGATTATTGGAGGCCAAGGTGGTGGAGGAAGAAAAGACTTTGCTCAAGCAGGTGGTCAAGATAAATCTAAAATCGAAGAAGCTTTTGAAGAGCTAAAGACTTTAATTTAATTTCTTTTTGAGGCTTCCATCAATTTCATCTAAAAATTGATTAGTAGTTAAATACTTGCTTGATGGACCTATAAGAATAGCTAAATCTTTTGTCATTGAGCCACTTTCAACACATTCAATACAAACTTTCTCGATAGTTTGCGCAAAATTTATTAATTCATCATTGCTATCTAATTTACCTCTGTGAGCCAAACCTCTTGTCCAAGCAAAGATAGAAGCAATAGGATTTGTTGAGGTTTCTTTTCCTTGTTGATGCATTCTATAATGTCTAGTAACGGTTCCATGGGCTGCTTCTGCTTCCATAACTTTTCCATCTGGAGTTAATAACGTACTAGTCATTAAACCTAATGAACCATAACCTTGAGCCATTGTATCTGACTGAACATCTCCATCATAATTTTTACAAGCCCAAATATATTTTCCACTCCATTTCATGGCACACGCAACCATGTCATCAATTAATCTATGTTCATAAGTTAAGTTTTGTTTAGCAAACTCTTGTTGATATTCTTTTTCAAAAATTTCTTGAAATATATCTTTAAATCTACCGTCGTATTGCTTTAAGATTGTGTTTTTAGTAGACATGTAAACAGGCCACTTTTTAATCAATCCATAACTAAAACACGATCTTGCAAAGTCTTCGATTGATTTATCTAAATTATACATTGAAAGTGCTACACCTGGACCAGTAAAATTGAATACCTCATATTTTATTTCATCTTTTCCATCTTCTGATGTCCATTTAACTTCCATTTTACCTTTACCAGGTACTTTAAAATCTGTTGCTCTATATTGATCACCAAATGCATGTCTTCCAATAATGACTGGATCAGTCCATGAAGGAACTAATTTTGGAATATTTTTACAAATTATAGGCTCTCTAAAAACAGTTCCGCCAATAATATTTCTTATTGTTCCATTTGGAGATCTCCACATTTTTTTAAGATCAAACTCTACAACACGATCCTCATCAGGAGTAATTGTTGCACATTTTATACCAACACCCACTTTCTTAATTGCATTAGCAGAGTCAATCGTGATTTGATCATGAGTATTATCTCGGCTTTTCATTCCCAAATCATAGTATTCAATACCTAAGTCAAGATAGGGAAGAATAAGTTTATTTTTAATAAACTCCCATATGATGCGAGTCATTTCATCACCATCTAGCTCTACTACAGGGTTTTTTACGTTGATTTTACTCATTAAAAATAAATTTATCTTATTAATTGAATTTGACTGGTTTATATACATATTAATCAAAAATTAGCAAATAGAAGAATATGATTAGCAAGGTATTTCCACCTATCCATACTGAAGGATATAAATTTTTAGTTATAGCTGCTTTTGTAACTATAATTTTATTAATCATAAATGGTTTTTTAGGATTAATAGGATTGTTACTAACAGTTTGGGTTTATTATTTTTTTCGAGATCCAGAAAGAGTTATAATTGAAGATGACAATTATCTTGTCAGTCCTGCAGACGGAGAAGTAATTAAAGTAGAAGAAGTAGATGGACCAAAAGAAGTAGGGTTAGAAAATAAAAAATTTAAAAAGATAAGTATATTCATGAATGTTTTTGATTGTCATGTTAACAGAACTCCATGTTCTGGGACAGTTGAAGAAATTTTATATAAACCAGGAAAATTTTTAAATGCTTCATTTGATAAAGCCAGTGAAGATAATGAGAGAAATTATTATAAGATTAAAGATAAAGATGGAAATGATATTGTAGTGGTTCAAATTGCGGGATTAATTGCTAGAAGAATTGTTTGTGAAACTAACAAAGATCAATCATTGGATCAAGGGGATAGAATTGGTATGATTAGATTTGGAAGTAGAGCAGACGTTTACTATGAAAACTATGAACCTCTTGTTAAAATTGGACAAAAGACGATTTCAGGTGAAACTTTATTAGCTAAAAAATAATTATGGAACAGCCTAAAAATAATCTGAAAGTAATTTCAGAGAAAAAAAATGCAAGAATGATCTTGCCAAATATGTTGACATTAATAGGTGTCTGTATTGGCTTAACGTCTATAAGATTTGCATTAAGTGGTGAGTTTCATCTTGCAATTATCGCTATAATTTTTGCTGCTTTATTTGATTGGTTGGATGGAAGAATAGCTAGATTGATTAAAGGTACTTCTGAGGTTGGAAAAGAATTAGACTCTCTAGCAGATGTTATAAGTTTTGGTGTTGCACCAGCATTTATTATGTATTTTTGGACATTAAGTTCATTAGGTAGATTGGGATGGCTTCTATGTCTTATTTATGTAATTTGTGTAGCCTTAAGATTGGCAAGATTTAATGTTCACTCAAATCAAGGACCATCATGGAAAGATAATTTTTTTGAAGGTGTACCGTCACCTGCAGGTGGAATTTTAGTTTTAACTCCACTAATAGTTAGCTTAAGTAATTTTGATTTTATCAAGCTTAATAATAATATTGTCGTACCTGCTTTTTTCATTGTTACATCGTTATTATTAATTAGTAAGTTTCCGACATATTCATTTAAGAAAATAGTTATTCAAAGAAAAACTACAATTTTTTTATTATTTGGAATAATCTTATCTTTTGGGCTACTTCTTGTTTATCCTTTTACAGTGATTTCGGTAAGCACAATTATTTATGTTCTTCTATTCCCATTAAGTTTTTTTCATTTTCAAAAATTAAAAAAACAGAATGAAGACAAAAATCATAAAGAAGACGATGATTTTGAAGATGTTTTGTAATAAAGAAAAATTAATAATTAATTGAAAAAAAATAAAATTTCAAAAAATTGGGTAAATAAACAAAGAAGAGACACTTACGTTAGGCAATCTAAAGTAGATGGTTATAGAGCAAGATCTGCTTATAAATTGATTGAAATTAATGAAAAATTTAAAATATTTAAGGGTGGCATATCTGTTGTAGATATTGGGGCAGCACCAGGTAGTTGGTCACAATATGCTGCTAAAGCTGCAAAAAGTGGAAGATTAGTTTCAATTGATCTTAAAGAAATGGAGCCGATAGGTAATACTGTTCAAATTCAAGGAGATTTTACTGAACCAAAAATTCAAGAGGATATTAGAAAGCATATTAATTCAAAGGTAGATGTAGTGATGTCAGATATGGCAGTTAATACTACAGGAATTAAGAACATAGACTCAATTCAAACAGGTGAATTATGTAAGGAGGCAATGTTTTTTGCCAAGGATATATTGTCAGAGAATGGTTTTTTTGTTTCAAAAATTTTCATGGGAGGCACATTTAACGAAATAGTCGCAGAAGGAAAAAAAATTTTTAAAGAAGTTAAGGTTTTTAAACCTAAATCAAGCAGAAAGGACTCTAAGGAAAGTTTTATAATTTGTAGTAAGCTTAGATAGGCACTTTAAATTTAAAAGGAATCGTATATAAAAGATTATGGTTCCTATAAAAGAAGCTCTTACCTTCGATGATGTTACATTAGCACCAAAGTATTCTGAGATATTGCCTTCAGAAGTAAATACAGACGTTCAATTAACAAAAAATCTAAAACTTAAAATACCTCTTTTGTCATCTGCAATGGATACTGTTACCGAAAGCAAAATGGCAATTGCGATAGCCAAGGCAGGAGGAATAGGTGTAATTCATAGAAATTTAGATATCAAAAAACAAATTTCAGAAATTCAAAAAGTAAAAAAACTAAAATTATTAGTTGGCGCTGCAGTTGGCGCTGGACCCAATGAATTTGACAGAGCAAAAGCTATAATTAAAGAGGGAGTTGATTTAATAGTAGTTGATACCGCTCATGGACATACAAAAAAAGTTGGGGAAATAATTAGATTTATAAAAAAGATAAAGAATAATAAAATTGCTTTGTGTGCTGGAAATATTGCAACATCTGAGGCTGCTAAATATTTAATTAAATTAGGAGTTGATATTATTAAAATTGGAATTGGTCCAGGTTCTATTTGCACTACAAGATTAGTTGCAGGTATTGGAGTTCCTCAATTGAGTGCAATCTTATCAGTTAGAAATAGTATTAAAAATAAAAATGTAAAGATTATTTCTGATGGTGGAATAAAATATTCTGGAGATCTTGCTAAGGCATTTGCTGCTGGTGCTGATGCAGTTATGATAGGCTCTTTATTTGCTGGCACAGATGAAACACCAGGAAAATTGATTAAAAAAAATGGAAAATTGTTTAAAAGTTTTAGAGGAATGGGATCTGTTGGAGCTATGAATAAAGGATCAGCAGATAGATATTTTCAAACTAAACAAAAAGATTCATCAAAATATGTTCCTGAAGGAGTAGAAGGATTTGTAAAATATAAAGGCGATGTTGGAAGTATTGTTTACAAATTAATTGGTGGTCTTAAATCTTCTATGGGATATCTTGGATCAAAAAATATTATTAAATTAAGAAATAAACCAAATTTTGTAAAAATTACCAAAGCCGGTTTTTATGAGAGTATGGTTCACAATGTGGATGTTGTAAAAAACGACAGCAAATATTAATGAATAGAATATATAAAATAATAGTTATCATTATATTGACCATTTCTAACTCAACACTTGTTTTAAGTAATGAAAATTTCTTTGATGAAGCATTAAAGATGTATCAAGAGGAAAAATATGATGACGCAAGATTTATGTTTGAGCGTCATATAGTTTACAACCCAAAAGATGCGAAAAGTTATTTGTATTTGGCAAAAATTTACAATCATGAAGAAGATCAACGTAAAGAGGAATATAATTTAGAAACAGCAAAATTAATTGAACCTAATAATGAAGAAGTTTTGTTAATGCTGATGAAAATAGCATTAAAAAAATCAAATTATTCAAAAGTAAAAAAACTTTCTCAAACATTTGTGAAAGTTTGTGATGAATTATGTGATGAAAATAATCAAATTCAAGAGTCTCTAAAGAATATAGAACCTAAAAATGAGTCTTGATAAAAATCTTAACAAAGTCTTAATTATTGATTTTGGTTCACAATTTACACAATTAATAGCAAGAAGAACTAGAGAATTAGGAGTATTTTCAGAGATAATAAGTCATAAGAAGATAAAATTTAAGGATATCGATAATACAATTGGTGGAATAATTTTATCTGGAGGTCCTTTAAATGTATATCAAATAAATAAATATTCATTTGATAAAAAAATTCTAAATTTAGATATACCCGTACTTGGAATTTGCTTTGGTCATCAAATATTATCCAAACTAAATGGCGGTAGGGTTAAGCAGTCAAAACATCGTGAATTTGGATTAGCAAATATACATAAAAAAAAAGACAGTCTTTTAACAAAAAATTTTTTTTCTAAACAAAAAATAAGAAGAGTTTGGATGAGTCATGCTGATCAAGTATCCAAACTTCCTAAAAATTTTAAGGTAGTAGCGTCAAGTGTAAATTCTAAATTTGCGATTGTTGAAAATAAATTAAAAAAATTTTATGGAGTTCAATTTCATCCTGAAGTTACACACACAGAAAATGGAAAAAAATTAATTAGTAATTTTATATTTTTAATTTGTAAAATTAAAAAAAATTGGTCAGCTAAAGATCAAAAGATAAAGTTAATAAATGATGTGAAAACACAAGTGGGTTCAGATAAAGTTATTTGTGCATTATCTGGAGGGGTTGATAGCAGCGTAGTAGCACAATTGCTAAATAAAGCGATTGGTAAAAAATTATATTGTATTTTTGTAAATACAGGACTGCTAAGAAAAAATGAAGAAGTGCAGGTAGTTCAGACATTTAAAAAAACGATTAAAAATGAATTTAATTTATGTAAATGCTGAAAAAGAATTTTTGAAAAAACTGTCCAATGTTACAGACCCTGAAAAAAAAAGAAAAATTATTGGAAACCTTTTTATCAAAATATTTGAACGTTATGCAAAAAAAATTAAGGACGTTAAATTTTTAGCTCAAGGAACACTTTATCCTGATTTAATTGAAAGCAAATCTGTTACAGGTAGTCAAACTTCCAAGATTAAATCCCATCACAATGTGGGTGGCTTACCTAAAAGAATGAAATTAAAATTAGTTGAGCCATTAAAATATCTATTTAAAGATGAAGTTAGAAAATTAGGTTTAGAATTAAATTTAAATAAAGATATTATTTCTAGACACCCTTTTCCTGGTCCAGGTTTAGCCATTAGAATGCCTGGATTAATTACTAATGAAAAAATTAAGATTTTAAAAGAAGCTGATTATTATTTTATTCAAGCTTTAAGAGATCACGGTCTTTATCACAAAATATGGCAAGCTTACGCTGCTTTATTACCCGTAAAAACAGTAGGAGTTATGGGCGATAATCGTACTTATGAATATATTTGTTTATTAAGAGCAATTACTTCTGAAGATGGAATGACTGCTGATTTTTATGAATTTAAGAAGACTTTTATTCAGTCTGTTTCAAATAAAATAGTTAACAGTATTAGAGGAATTAATAGAGTTGTATATGATGTCACTTCTAAACCACCAAGCACTATTGAATTAGAATAAATTTTAAATATAAGTAAGATTATGAAATATCTACATACGATGATTAGAATTAAAGACTTAGATGAGTCTTTGAAGTTTTTTTGTGATGGTCTTGGACTTAAAGAAACAAGAAGAAAAGATAGTGAAAAAGGAAGATACACTTTAGTTTTTCTTGCTCCACCAAATGATGAAAAAACAGAGGTTGAATTAACATATAATTGGGACGGAGATGAACTTGGAGAAGGATCAAGAAACTTTGGTCACCTCGCTTATAGAGTGGATAATATTTATGAAAGTTGTCAAAGATTAATGGATATGGGTTATACGATTAATAGACCTCCTAGAGATGGTCATATGGCTTTTGTTAGATCACCAGACAAGATTTCAATTGAATTACTTCAGGATGGATATTTAGAACCTAAAGAACCATGGGCTTCAATGGAAAATACCGGCTCTTGGTAAGTCGATGGATAAAAAAATTCTTAAACTAATCAATAAGAAAAATAAATCAAAAATCGTAAGCTTAACAGCGTACTCAAAAAATATTGCCACAATTTTAGATAATTTTTGTGACGTTATACTTGTAGGCGATTCATTAGGCTCTGTTTTATATAATTATAAATCAACTAGAGAAGTAAGTTTAGATATCATGATAGAGCATTCTAAAAGTGTCAGAATGGGTGTTAAAAAAAGTTTGATGGTAGTAGATATGCCTTACAACACATATAAAAACCCAAAAATAGCATTGAAAAATGCCAAAAAAATTATGTCAAAAACAAAATGTGATGCTGTAAAATTAGAAGGAGGAAAAAAAATTTTAAAAATAATTCAAACATTAGTCAAAAATAAAATTCCTGTCATGGGACATTTAGGTTTACTTCCTCAAACAGATAAAACATTTAAATACAAAGGTAGAAAAATTTTTGAAAGAAATAAAATTTTAAATGATGCAAAATTATTAGAAGACGCTGGTGCTTTTTCAATTGTGTTGGAATGTGTAGAAACTTCACTAGCAAAAATAGTTACAAAAAAAATTAGTATACCAACTATTGGAATAGGGGCTTCAAATAATTGTGATGGTCAAATTTTGGTTATTGATGATTTAATTGGACTTAATCCAACAGATGTTAGATTTGTAAAAAAATATTCTAATATTAGAAATACAATTGCTAAAGCAGTATCGAACTATTCAAAAGACGTTCGAAAGAAAAAATTTCCACTTAAGAAACAGTCATATTAATTAAAAATATTTAATAAATTCTTCATTAATTTTAAGTATTTCTAAATCAACTAGTCCACCAATTATTAATTGTAATCCAACTATTAAAATAAAAATTAATCCAACATAGGCAATCCAGATGTGTTTTTGTATATAATTTGCCAAATAAGTGGCTAAGGCACCTGTAAGAACTACTGATAAAACAAGGCCAAAAATCATAAACCCAAAATAACCTTTAGCTGCACCAACTACTCCAATTACATTGTCAAAACTAATCGTGATATCCGCAAATAATACTTTATAGACACTATGTATATAAGAGGGTGCTTTAGATTTTTTTGTTGGAGCTTTAACCTTATTTTTCATCTCAACTAAATCTTTTCTTAGATCATTAGCAATCCAAATAAGAAGCAATCCTCCTAAAATTTTTATGAAATAGAATTCAAAAAGGTAAGTAGCAAATATTGCAAAAATCACTTTAAAGACGAGAGCACCAGCAACACCCCATAAAATTATTTGTTTTCTATATTTTGGAACAAAGTTAGCAGCTATCAGGCCAATTATAATAGCGTTATCAGCTGCTAAGATAATATCTATGAATATAATTTGGAGTAATATTATACCTTCTTCAATCAAGATAAATTAATAATATTTTAAATTTTAAATAATTCAATAAAAAGTATAAAAAAAAGGCGGTCAAATTAATGACCGCCATAATAAAAATTAAATGTAAATTATTTTTGAGCCCAAGTCGGCATAGGGTACTGTAATTTACACGCAGCTAACTCAAATGGATAAACAGTACAGTATTTTCCACCTTGAACTTGCATCAAAATACCTCTTGTTTTCTCATTTTGACCATCAGAACCAAATTTAATTCCTCTGTAAGGAACTATTAAAGACTCTGATGACATATCTAGATTAACTAATGCTTGTCTAATTTTTTCAGGATCAGTTGATCCTGCATTATTAATTGCATTAGCTAAAGCCATAAATCCAGTAAATGCTCTCGCAGGCACATCAGATAAATCTCTTCCACCTGAATGTGTTTTGAAAAGATCATTTACAGTTCCTATCATTGGGATAGTAGTTGCTAAGTCAGTGTTAAAAGGTGATCTTGTAATTACACCTTCTGCTTTACTTCCCATAGTAGCTATAAATTTAGGATCTGTGTAACCAGCATTCTGTGCGACTAAAAGTTTAGGATTGTAATCAAGTTCTTTTGCTGTATTTAAAAACAAATAAGCATCAGCAGTGTAAGATGAAGGCAATAAAACATCAGGGTTTTTTGCTTTCAATCTTTGAACTTCAGAACTTAAAGTTGTTGTTTTGGCTTTGTAGCTTATTTTTTCTATAACTTTAAAGCCTTGATCTTTAGCCATTTTATTTTGAGTTCCACCACTATCTGATCCCCATAAAGTGTCTTCATGAATGATACCAAGAGTATTTAGTTTGTTACTATTTTTCTTGTTAAAATCATTCATAAATTCAAACATTAATTGAGTAAATTCACCATCATGAGGTGTAACTCTAAAGAAATATTTAAATCCTCTTGTAGTTAATTTTGGAGATGTAGACTCACCATTTACCCATGGAATTCCCGCTCTTTCAGATACTTGACTCGCCGCACCTGTAACTGATGAGTAGTAAGCTCCAAACATTGCATGAACCTTATCAGAATTTAACATTTTTTCTGTTTCACCAACACCAACATCTGGTTTTCCACCATGATCACCAACAACAATTGATATTTTTCCACCACCCAATCCTTTAAGACCAGCATCTTTTGCTAATGGCATACCTGGAATATTGTGGCTATTATTAATAATATCTAAGGCAGTTTGAACTGCTGCAACTGCGTCCTTACCAACTTGAGCTACAGGACCAGTTAATGGATACAGTACTCCAATTTTAACATCTTGTGCAGAACTTATAGTTGGCGCACAAACTAATGATAAAAAAGTAAATACTGAAAGTATTAATTTTTTCATTTATTTTCCCCTCGTATTTGTTTTTTTAAAACAACATTTTAATACTATCTAAGATATCAATACAATGATTTACTTTAGTGATGATTAGTGAGAATTAATCTAGATAAGATTTATATATATAATATATACTTATCTATATATACATTATTAGATTAATAAAATGACCTCTGAAATAATTTTTCAAGCTATAGTTACTGGATTAATGATGGGCTTGATCTACGCGTTAATTGCAGCAGGTTTAAGTTTAATTTTTGGGTTAATGGAAATAGTTAATTTTGCTCATGGAGAGCATTTAATGTTATCTATGTTTTCATCTTTTTGGCTTTGGTCGTTATTTGGTTTAGATCCACTTTTTTCTATACCAATAACTATTTTGTTAATGGCTTTTTGTGGTGTGTTAACTCACTATTTTTTAATTAGATATATTTTAAAAGCTAAGATGTTAATTCAAATTTGTGCAACTTTTGGATTATCAATTTTTATTAGATCAATTGCACAATTATTATGGACTCCTGATTTTAGAAACGTGGATAAGCCTTTGTTAGAGGGTCGAATAGAATTAGGTTCAGTTTTTATTGGACAACCACAACTTTATGCAAGTCTTGTTTGTTTAGTTGCTTTTATAGGATTGTATTTATTTGTTACCAAAACAGAAACTGGATTAGCTCTGCAAGCAACTGCTCAAGATAGACATGCAGCAGAAGTTTTAGGTATTCCATCAAACAAAATGTTTGCAATTGGATGGGCAATTGGACTTGGTTGTGTAGGTGTTGCGGGGGGAATGATGGCTAACTATTTTTTTATTTTTACCGATGTAGGGATCAATTTTGCTTTATTTGCTTTTGTGGCTGTTGCTCTTGGAGGATTTGGAAGCATCATAGGATGTTTATATGCTGGAATAATAATTGGATTGGTAGAATCTTTAGGTGGTCTTCTTATAGATCCATCATTTAAACTTTTATATGTTTTTGTAATTTATTTATTAGTTGTAATTTATAAACCACAAGGGTTGTTTGGAAGGTATTAATGGATAAATTGATAGTTGCAAAATCTGAACCACTTTGGAACACGAATAATAAAGTAATATCTATTATTGGTGGCTTGGTTGTTCTTTTATTTGCTTTACCATTAGTTGGTTTAAATTCTTTTTATCTTCACTTATTTATAATGATTTTTATGCATGCGGTTATGGCTCAATCGTGGAATGTGATAGCAGGTTTTTCTGGCCAAATTAGCTTAGGTCATGGAGCATTCTTTGGCATTGGTGCCTACGCAACCTCATTTTTTTATATGGAATACGGAATAACGCCGTGGATAAGTATTTTCTTTGGAATGTTTATTTCTGGAGTTTTTGCAGTTTTAATTGGTATCCCGATGTTAAGATTAAGTGGTCACTATTTTGCTATTGCAACATTATTAATAGGCATAAGTTTTCAGGTAGTTTTTCAAAGATGGGATTTAGTGGGTGCTGCATCTGGTTTATGGGTAACAATGACACCAGAAGATTCTTGGACAGCTCTTCAATTTCATAGCAGCAAGCTTCCTTATTATTATATTTTTTTAGTTTTTTTTCTAATTTCTTTTTTTGCAGTATGGGTTTTAAGCAGATCTAAATTAGGTTACCGATTAAGAGCAGTAAGAGATGATCCACAAGCAGCTTTGAGTTTATGTATTAACGTTTCAAATTATAAAATCATCGCCTATGTCATTTCAGCAATGATCATGGCGCCAATGGGAAGTTTGTTTGCTCAATATATTTTAATCATTGATCCTGATAGAGTTTTTAACATAGAGATATCAATTATAGTTTTATTAATTACTGTTTTAGGTGGAATAGGAAATGTTTGGGGTCCTATTATTGGCGCTGCTATTCTTATACCAATTTCTGAATACTCAAGAATATATTTAGGAGGAACAGGAGGTGCAGTAGATTTAATATTATATGGTTTAATTTTAATGATTATTTGTGTGTTTAGACCTAATGGACTTATTTCCTTTATTCCTAAAGATATCTTGGAAAGAAAGAAACAAAGATGAAAATATTATTAGTAGAAAATTTAAGTAGATCTTTTGGAGGAATTAAAGCAAATGATGATATTTCATTCAGCGTTGATCAAGGAAGTATACTTGGAATTATAGGACCTAATGGTGCAGGTAAATCAACTTTGTTTGATTTAATTACAGGCTACACAAAAGCGGATAGAGGAAAAGTAGAGTTTTTTAAAAAAAATATTTTTGGTCTAAGCCCTGATAAAATTAGTAATTTAGGAGTAGGTAGAACTTTTCAAAAACTCAAACCTTTCGCTGATCAAACCCTACTTGAAAATGTTATGATTGGAGCTTTTGTTAAAGAACAGAATATAAAAAAAGCTAGAGATAAAGCCCTCGAGATTATTGACTTTGTAGATTTAATTGAAAAAAGACATCATTTTGCAAAAGAGCTTTCAACTGGGCAAAGAAAAAGACTTGAGATGGCAAGGGCTATGGCGATTGAACCCAAACTACTTTTAATGGATGAAGTAACAGGTGGAGTTGATCAAAAAACAATTCCAGGTTTGGTTGAGCTTATAAAAAAACTTAAAAAAACTGGAGTCACCATAATTACCATTGAACATAATATAAATATCATTATGGAAATTTCAGATAATGTATTAGCTTTGGATCAAGGTAGAAGTATTGCTTTTGGACCTCCAAAAGATATTCAAAAAAACAAAGAAGTAATAGATTCTTACTTAGGAACTTTCGATGCTGCTTGATATAAAAAATATTGATGTTCTGTATGATGATTTCCAAGTTATTTGGGATGTTTCAATCAACGTAGATAAAGCTGAAATGGTTGCTCTACTTGGTCCTAATGGTTCTGGTAAAAGCACTATTTTAAATACTATTAGTAATTTAGTTGAGCATAGAAATGGTACAATTAATTTTGAAAATAATTTAATTTCTAACATTCCAACATATAAAAGAACCGAATTAGGCATCTCGCATGTTCTTGAAAGAAGAAGAGTTTTTCCATACTTAACTGTAAAGCAAAATTTATTACTTGGTGCCTGGCATCCAAAAGCAAAAGATGAATTATCTAATTCATTAGAAAAAATATATAAAATTTTTCCAAAATTAGAGACAAGATCAAATCAACTTGCCAAAACAATGTCTGGAGGTGAGCAACAAATGCTTGCAATCGCAAGAGGTATGATGGGTTTACCAAAACTATTAATGGTTGATGAACCTTTTTTGGGTTTGTCACCAATGGTTATGAAAGATTTGATAAAGATATTCAAAAATATTGTTAAAGAAGGAATTTCAATTCTCTTCGTAGAACAAAACGTAAGATTGGCTCTTAGTATGGCTGATAGAGGTTATGTATTAGAAAGTGGAAGACTGGTTATCAACGGAAAATCTGAAGAGCTTATTGATAATGAGAAAGTAACAAAAGTATTTTTAGGAAATTAATTAAAGAGCAGCTAAATCATTATTTAATTTATCAGTAATTAGCATTTTTCCTGGACTGTGTGTTATACAAAAATCAGGTTTTGATTTTTCTAAAACTGATTGTGGAGTTACACCACATGCCCAAAAAACCGGTATCTCATTATTCTGAAATGCTCTTGGAGGATCTCCATATTCAGGTTTCATTATATCTTTTATTCCAATTTCAGCTGGATCTCCTAAATGGATAGGCGCTCCATGAACTGCTGGAAATCTAGAACTTATTTGTATTGATCTAATTGCATCTTTCGAATTCAGTGGCCTCATTGATACCACAAGTTTTCCTGAAAATTGTCCCGCAGGCTCACAATCAATTGATGTTTGGTACATTGGAACAATTGTATTGTTTTCGATATGTTGAATAGGTATTCCAGCTTCAATTAAAGGAAGTTCAAAAGACATAGAACATCCCAAAACAAATGTTGTTAAATCTTCATTCCAATATTTTTTAATATCATATGGTTCATCTATGAGCTTTCCTTTTTCCCAAATTCTATATTGAGGAACATCTGTTCGAATATCGATATCACCTAAATCTTTTAATGATGGATCTCCTTTAGTACCAAATCCAATTAATGGACAAGGTTTAGGATTTTTTTGACAAAAAGATGCAAAATCCATTGCATACTTGCTTGGAAGAATACAAAGATTTCCTTGAACGTATTTGTTTGCAGATCCAGCTGTTTGTTCTTTATATTTATTTTCTCTAATAACTTTTCTTGCTTCAATTGGATCTTGGATATCAAGCATGTAGATTAATATTTAGATTTTTTTGTACCATCAATTACTTCTTTTAATTCAGTATACTCTTCACAATTACAGCTTTCTAATATTTTTAATCTTTCTTTTGCTAAATCAATTCTATTAGTAACAACATAGAGTTCACCTAAATATTCATTAATACCCACATGATTTGGATTAATTTCTAAACCTAAAAGATAATATTTTTCACCATTCTCGTAATCTCCTAGTTTTCTAGTTGTAAAACCTAAATAATTTAATGTATCTGCCTGAAGTGGTTTTTTTTTATTTGATTTGATTAAAAGTTTTTGAGCTTTTTCATATCTCTTAATTGCTTTTTCAGTTTTTCCTTTTTTTTCATATTTTTTAGCTGATTTAATAATTGTTAAAGCTTTATCGTAGTCAGATTTAACTTTTGATGTACCACTGCCGCTATCACTTGTTCCTGCGGCATTAGAATTTATAGTCATTACTATAAATAGACAAAATGTTAGTAAATATTTTTTAAGCATTAAATTTCTCCATCAAGTTTAAAGGTTTTAATTTAAGTCCATTATCGATTAGATTATTTCTAATAGATTTAGCAGTAGCCAATGAACTTTCATTATCTCCATGTATGCATACAGAGTCTATTTCACAAGGTATTTGTTTTCCACTGTGACAATTAAGAGCCTGATTTTTTACCATACTTAACACATGTTTTTTAGCTTGATCTGGATCAGTAATTAACGCGTGTGGTTTTTTTCTGGAAACTAAATTTCCATCATCTTCATAAGTTCTATCTGCAAAAATTTCACATGCTATTTTCATATTTAATTTCTTTGCAGCAACTTCCATTTTAGATCCAGTAGGCACCAGATAAATCAAGTCCTTGCTAATTTCATTAATTGCTATAGCCAAAGTATTTGCTAATTCGATATCTTCACATGCCATATTATTAAGTGCGCCATGTGGTTTAATGTGAGTTACATTTTGACCATGTTGAATTGAAATTTTTTGTAAAATATCATATTGATCATAAATTAATTTTTTAATTTCAGAACTAGTTAAGTTCATTCTCTCTCTTCCAAAATTTTCTGGATCATTAAATGATGGGTGGGCACCTATACTTACACCATTTTTTTTTGAGATTTGAACTACATCATGCATTGTTGTAACATCACCAGCGTGATATCCACACGCAACATTAGCTGAATTTACTATTTGCAGTAAATCTGGATCATACTTATTAGAATGGTACTTAGATTTTTCACCTAAATCACAATTTATATTAATTTCCATAGTCTTAATTCTTGAAGTATAACATGCCATGATAAAAAATATATCTAATCTTGGTGACGCAGCATTATATTGTGACTTTGGAATTGAAGTTAATAAACAAATTAACTCTGAAGTAATTAAATATTTTAATACCATCAAAGAAAAAAATATTGTAGGAATTAATAATCTTACACCTTCTTACAATAAATTAATTATTTCTTATGATCTTAGAGTCACAAATTTTAAAGAAATTAAAGATAAAATTGAAAAACTTGATGTTGGAGCAGCGCTTGAAACAAATAATAAAAAGTTAGAGATCCCCGTATGTTGCGATGATTCATTTTCTTTAGATATGGCACGATTAGAAAATAAATTAAATTTAACAAAAGAAAAAATTTTAGAAAATTTTTTTAACAAAGAATTCTTTTGTTATATGACGGGATTTATTGCTGGCATGCCTTTTTTAGGTGATTTAGATAAAAACATGAGGGTACAACGTTTAGAAACTCCAAGAGTTAAAGTACCAAAGGGATCTGTCGGTATAACTGAACAATTTGCTGATATTTATACATTTGAAAGCCCTGGTGGTTGGAACATCATTGGTAACACACCGTTAGAAGTATTTGATAGCACAAAAGAAATAGAACCAAATCTAATTAACCCAGGCGATACAGTTAAATTTAAACAAATAAGTTTGGACGAATATAGAAATTACAATGAATAATAATTATTTTGAGGTAATCAGGGCCGGTGTAAATACTACATTTCAAGATAAAGGGAGAAGTAATTTGTATCATATAGGAATTCCTTTTAGTGGTGCAATGGATAATAGAAACTACTTATTAGCAAATAAACTAGCATCTAATAAATTAGATTTACCAGTAATTGAGTTTGCATACCAAGGACCTCTTTTAAAATATAATGGAAAAAAAATTAATATAGCAATTACAGGAGACGTTATCTTTAAATTGAGAAAAAAAGCTAATGAAATTGAAGGAAATTGTTACGAAAGTTTTCAAATAGAAGATGGAGATGAAATTGATATTTTATCAACAAGTAAATCAGTTTATGGATACTTGGCAATTAGTGGGGAATTTGATTTAAAATTACAATGGGGTAGTTGTTCAATAAATACAAAAGCTAATATTGGTTCTAATGATGGTAAAAAACTAGAAAATAATCAGAAAATATATATTTCTAAAGTAAATCTAAACCAAGAAAAAAAGAAAACTAATTATCTAAATTCAAAAGTAGAAAATATAAGAGTTATAAGAGGAACTAATTTTGATTATTTTTCAGAAGAAGGAAAAAAAATTTTTTTTGAAAAAGAATTTATAGTTTCTAAATTATCAGATAGAATGGGTATGCGATTGGAAGGACCAAAGATAGAAAATATTGTTAACACTAATATAAAATCTGAAGGCTTGTTAAAAGGTGTGATACAAGTTCCAGCCGATGGTAACCCAATTATTATGTTATCTGATCATGGAACGATAGGTGGCTATCCAAAAATAGGAGTAGTTGCTAGTGTTGATTACGATAGATTAGTCCAAATATCTCCTGGATCTAAAATAAAGTTTAAAGAAATTGAATTATCGGATGCAGAAACTTTATTTAAGCTATATGAGATGGAAACTCAGAATTTACTTTCACAAATTTAATGAACATAATCATAAAACTTCCAGGACCTTTATTAGTATTTCTTGGCGCGTGTAGTTTAAGTTTTGGTGGTTTAATTGTAAAATCTTTTGAAGGGGCAACCTTATGGCAAATATTGTTTTGGAGATCCTTATTTTTTTCATTAACAGTCTTAGCTTTCATAATCATAAGCTACAGAGAAAAAACATTTAAAGCTTTTAAAGACTCAGGATTACCAGGGTTTATAGGTGGAATAATTTTATCTTTTGGTTTCTGTGGTTATGTTTTTGCAATGTATAACACAACAGTTGCTAACACGAATTTTATTATATCTCTTCAAATTTTATTTCTAGCTATATTAGGATATTTTTTTTTAAAAGAAAAAATTTCTGCAATTACCTTAACCTCGATTATTCTTGCTATGACAGGAGTATTATTAATGGTTGGTAATTCATTAACTCCTGGAGAATTGTCTGGAAATTTAGCAGCTTTTTTAATGCCAATTACTTTTGCAATTTTAATAATAATTATTAGAAAATTTCCAACAGTTGATATGGTTCCCGCGCAATTTATTGCTGGAATAAGTTGTTGTTTTGTTGGTTATTTTTTGTCAACAAAGATTATGATTTCACCGCATGATATTTTTTTAGGTTTTTTAGCTGGCTTTTTTCAAATTGGTTTAGGTTTTATTTTCATTACCACAGGAGCAAGAACAACACCTTCAGCAATGGTAGGAATAATTATGCTGTCAGAATCTGTACTTGGTCCTATTTGGGCATTTATATTTGTAAGTGAAAGACCATCAATGTATGGACTGATAGGTGGAGCAATAATTCTTTTAGCCGTTTTAATACAGTTTTATTCATTATTATCTAAGAATAAAAAAAGTATTTCTAATTGACCATTCTCATATAATTGATAAATTACATCCAACGGGAGAGACTACAAATTTTGTAGCACCGAAGGAGCAACCACCCAGGAAACTCTCAGGTAAAAAGGACCGTAACGTATTAACTCTGGAAAGAGATTAAATTCTCGCCGAAGGAGCAAAACTCTCAGGCAAATATACAGATGGGTGCAAAGAGTTAATATGGAAATAAAAAAAACATCTTTAAATAAACTTCATCAAGATAATAAAGCTAAGTTTGTAGAGTTTGCTGGCTATGAAATGCCAATTCAATACAGCTTAGGCATTATTGAAGAGCATAAATTTACAAGATCAAATTCTGGAATTTTTGATGTTTCACACATGGGACAGTTATTTATCTATGGTGATGGTAATTTGACTGATGATTTAGAAAAGATTTTTCCATTAGATTTAAAAAATTTGAAATTGAACTCATCCAAATACACTTTTTTGATGAATGATAAAGCAGGTGTTTACGATGATTTGATAATCACTAAATTAGATGAGGGTTATTTAATAATTTTAAATGCAGCCTGCAAAGATAATGATTTTAAAATTTTAGCTGGTTTACTAAAAGAAAAATATAAAATGGTCTTAAATGATCAAAGATCTTTAATAGCTATACAAGGACCTAAATCAGTTGATATTTTAAATCAAATTTTAGAAACAGTAGAAGATTTGAATTTTATGTCAGGTAATTGGTTCACTTATAAAAATCAAAAATTATATGTTACAAGATCTGGTTATACTGGAGAAGATGGTTTTGAAGTTTCAATTTCCAATGAATTAGCCGAAGTATTTACGAAAGAATTATTAGAAAAAGGTGCTAAATTAATTGGTCTGGGAGCTAGAGATACATTAAGACTTGAAGCAGGTCTATGTTTGTATGGACATGAACTTAGTACTGAAACAACACCAATCGAGGCCAGTCTTAAATGGGCAATTTCTAAGGAGAGATTAAATAACGGAGGTTTTATTGGATCTGATAAAATCATTAGTCAAATTAAGGATGGAGCTAAAAAAATTAGGGTTGCTATCAAGCCAGAAGGAAGACTGATAGCTAGAGAAAAAACTAAGATCTATAATGAAAGTGACGAAATGATTGGAGAAGTTACGAGCGGTACTTTTGGACCAAGTGTAAATGGACCTATAGCAATGGGGTTTGTAGATAAAAATTTTTCAAAAAAAGAGACAAGAATTTTTTTGGAGGTTAGAGGTAAAAGATATCCAGCAAACATATGTGGATTACCATTTTATAAAAAAAGTTATGTGAAAGGAGCAAATAAATGAGTGAAGTTAAGTATTCTAAAGAACATGAGTGGATTAAAGTAGAAGGTGATGTTGGAACAATAGGAATTACAAAACATGCAACTGAAATGTTAGGGGACATAGTTTTTGTTGAATTACCCGATGTTGGATCATCAGTTGAAAAAGATGGTAATGCAGGAGTAGTAGAATCTACAAAAGCTGCAAGTGATGTATACACACCTATATCTGGAGATGTATTAGAAAACAACCAAGCAATTGTAGATGATCCGGGTAAGATTAATTCTGACCCCGAGAATGATGCTTGGTTTTTTAAATTAAAGATTAAAGATATTAGTGAATTAGATAGTTTAATGAACAAAGAAGATTACGATAAATTTGCAAAGGAGAGCGGTAATTAAGATGCTTAAAAGTTCTCAAAAAGATTTTATCAAAAGACACATAGGTCCATCAGAAGGGGATCAACAAAAAATGTTAAGTGAATTAGGTTTTAAAAATCTAGATGATTTGATTTCGAATACTGTTCCAGAAAAAATCTTACTTAAAGAAGACTTGGGAATTGGTGAACCTAATTCTGAGTATGAGGCACTTAGAAAATTAAAAGTAATCTCAAAACAAAATAGAATATATTCAAACTTTATTGGAATGGGATATTACGGAACCTATACTCCATATGTTATATTAAGAAATATTTTAGAAAATCCAGGCTGGTATACTTCTTATACACCTTATCAGCCTGAAGTAGCTCAAGGCAGATTAGAAATGCTTCTAAATTTTCAACAGATGATTATTGATTTTACAGGACTTGATATTGCAAATGCTTCATTGCTTGATGAAGGAACAGCCGCTGCTGAAGCAGTAGGACTAAGTTATAGAATATGTAAAAATGATTCAAACATTGTGTTTGTATCTAAAGATTGTCATCCACAAACAATTGACGTTATTAAAACTAGAGCTGAACCTTTAGGTCTTACGGTACTAGTAGGCGATGAAGATACTGATATTACAGAAGATATAGTATGTGGTATTTTACAATATCCAGGAACGCTAGGTGATATTAAAGATCCAAGTGAAGCAATAAGTAAAATACACAAAAATAATGGTAAAGCAGTGCTAGTGTGTGATTTATTAGCTTTAGCTAAATTGAAAACACCAGCTGAATTAGGTGCAGATATTGCTGTAGGAAGCTCACAAAGGTTTGGTATTCCAATGGGATATGGTGGACCGCATGCAGGTTTTTTTGCAACTAAAGATGAATTTAAAAGATCTATGCCTGGAAGAATTATTGGTGTTTCAGTAGATAGACATGGAAATAAGGCTTACAGATTATCATTACAAACACGGGAACAACATATAAGGAGAGATAAAGCGACAAGTAATATTTGTACCGCTCAAGCCTTACTTGCAATTGTTTCTGCTGCTTATGCAATTTATCATGGACCAGAAGGATTAAAAAAGATTGCAGAAAATACATCCCAATTGGCCAAAAACTTTGCTGATAAAATTAAACAATCTGGTTATGAGCTTTATTCAGATCATTTTTTTGATACCGTTACAATTAAAACACTAGATAAAACAGACTCTATTTTTAGAAATGCATTAAGGCAAAATGTAAATATTCGAAAAGTAAATTCAGAAATGCTTTCGGTTGCCTTTGATGAAAGAAAAAACGTTTATCGAGCAAATCAACTATTAAAAATATTTAATTGTTCTGAAGCAATTAAAGAAAGTATGAATGAAAATTTATCTAACTTACCTAAAAATTTATTAAGAACTTCAGATTATCTAACTCACCCTGTTTTTAACAACTATCACTCAGAAACTGATATGCTTAGATATCTTAAGAAGTTAGAGGATGCTGATATCGCCCTTAATAGATCAATGATTGCCTTAGGTTCTTGTACTATGAAGCTTAATGCTGTAGCAGAAATGATACCAGTTACATGGAGAGAATTTTCTGAACCACATCCTTTTGCTCCAGTAGAGCAAATGGAAGGCTACCGTACTTTGTTTACAGATTTAAAAAATTGGTTACGATCTATAACAGGTTTTTCTGGAGTATCATTACAACCAAATGCAGGAGCACAAGGAGAATTTGCAGGGTTAATGGTTATCAAAAAATTTCATGAAAATAACGGTGAAAAAAACAGAAATGTCTGTTTGATACCTAGCTCTGCTCATGGGACAAACCCAGCCAGTGCACAAATGGTAGGAATGAAAGTAGTTGTTATTAAGTGTGATGAACATGGAAATGTTGATATTGAGGATCTTAAAGAAAAAGCAAAATCTCATTCAGAAAATCTTGCAGCATTAATGGTAACCTATCCTTCAACCCATGGAGTATTTGAAGAAAAAATTTCTGAAATATGTGAATTTATTCATGAAAATGGTGGACAAGTTTACATGGATGGAGCTAACCTGAATGCTCTTGTTGGAATTGCAAAACCAGGAAAGTTTGGCCCTGATGTTTGCCATATAAATTTACACAAAACATTTTGTATTCCACATGGTGGGGGAGGTCCAGGTATGGGACCTATTGCATGTAAAAGACATTTAGAAATTTATTTACCAAATCATTCTGTAATTAAAGATTGTGGACCAGTAACAGGAATGGGTGCTGTATCTGCAGCTCCTTGGGGAAGCTCTAGTATTTTATCCATCTCATGGATGTATATAAAGATGATGGGTTCAGAGGGGCTTAAAAAAGCCTCACAGGTGGCGATTTTAAATGCAAATTATGTAGCTCATAAATTGAAAGATACATTTCCGATATTATACAAAGGTAAAAATGGAAATGTAGCTCATGAATGCATCATTGATATTAGAAAAATTAAGTCAGAAATAGGTATTACCGAAGAAGATATAGCGAAGAGGCTAATTGATTTTGGTTTTCACGCCCCAACTATGTCATGGCCAGTTGCGGGAACCATGATGATTGAGCCAACAGAGAGTGAAGGCTTACTAGAAATTGATAGATTCTGTAATACATTAAAAAAAATTAAAGAAGAAATTGATAAAGTTAAATCAGGGGAATACGACAAAGTTGATAATCCAATTAAAAACTCACCTCATACTCATGTTGAACTAATTGCAAACAAATGGGAACACAAGTATGAAAGAGAGGAAGCTGCTTATCCATCAGAGTTTTTAAAACAGATTAAATACTGGCCACCAGTTGCTAGAGTTGATAATGTCTATGGAGATAAAAATTTAGTATGTTCATGTCCATCAATAGATGAATATAAAGATACTGCTGCATAGAACAAATTATTAATGAAAATTGCTGTTATAGGATCAGGTATATCTGGATTAAGTTCAGCATATTATCTTTCAAAAAAACATAAAGTTGATCTATTTGAAAAACAAGACCGTTTTGGGGGCCATTCATATACCTTAGATATCAAGCTCAATGATAAAGAAAAAGTTGCTGTTGATATAGGATTTATGGTTTTTAACAAAGTCACATATCCTAATTTAATTAACTTTTTTAGTGAAAATGAAATTGAAATTGAGAAAAGTGACATGTCCTTTTCAGTAAGTGTTAAAGACACAAATATTGAGTATTGTGGTAAAGGCTTAAATGGTATTTTTTCAAATAGAAGCAATCTTTTAAATCATAGATTTGTGAAAATGTTTTTTGAAATTATTAGTTTTTATAAAAATTGTGAAGATTTAGACGCAAATTTTCTAGAAAAGATTACATTAGGTGAATATCTAAATAAAATTGGAAAATCTAAATATTTTATCGATTACCATATTATACCTATGGTCTCAGCTATATGGTCTATGCCACCATATGAAGCTTCACAAATGCCGCTAGTATTCTTTTTAAATTTTTTTAAAAATCATGGATTATTTAAACTTAAAAATAGACCGCAATGGTTCACAGTTACCAATCGAAGCAAAACATATGTTAATAAAATACTCTCTAAAATTAGTGGAGAATATTTTAAAAATTATAAAATTAATAAAATTATTCGAGGTAGCAATGGTGTTCAGATTTATTACGGTTCAGAAAGTGAATTTTTTAATTATGATAAAGTTGTTTTAGCATCACATGCAGATGAAAGTTTAAAAATTATTTCAGATATTACAGACGAAGAAAAAAATATCTTAAGCAATTTTAAATATAAACCAAATAAGGCGATTATACATTCTGATGAAAGTGCAATGCCAAAAAATAAAAAAGCTTGGTGTTCGTGGAATTCCTCGTTAAATCCTCAGAATAATGAACAATCATCAGTCACTTATTGGCTTAATCAATTACAAAATCTTAAAATTAATCAAAATATTTTTTTAACCATCAATCCTTTTTTTGAAATAAATCCCAACAAGTTATTTAATGAAATTGATTTTACTCATCCATATTATGATGAAAATGCTTTACAAAATCAGTCAAATTTAAAATCAATTCAAAATGTTAATAATACTTTATTTGTTGGAAGTTATTTTGGTTACGGATTTCATGAAGATGGAATAAAATCTTCTATAGAAATGCTCAAAACCTTAAATGATTAATTCAGCTATTTATAACGGTCAAGTAATTCATAAAAGATTTAAGCCTAAAGTTCACTATTTTAAGTACAAAGTTTTTTCTTTGTTAATCGATCTCTCTGAATTAGAAATTTTAGAGAAAAAAGTTAATTTTTTTTCTTATAATAAATTTAATTTAATCAGTTTTTATGAAAAAGACCATGGAGATAGAGATGGCTCTTCATTAATTTCATGGGTAAAAAAAAATTTAGAAAAAGATAATATTAAAACTAAAGACATTAAAATTAAGATTTTATGCTATCCAAGAATTTTTGGAT
>CACEKA010000001.1 GCA_902560015.1 uncultured Pelagibacteraceae bacterium | reverse complement strand
TCTTTTCCTTCACCTAATCTTTTTAGTGGATGGGCTTTTGCGATACCCTCTGCTATTGTAGTATTCTTTAACATGGGTTCGGCAATCTTTGATTTTGTTAAACTTGGAGCCACACAGTTCACTCTTATATTTGGTGCAAATTCTGCTGCTAGTGATACTGTTAAACCTTCAACAGCAGCTTTAGCTGATGCAATAATTGCATGGTTTGTAAATCCTCTTTGAGCTGCAACTGTTGAAAATAAAACAATAGAGCCCTTATTTTTTTTTAAACTTTCTTGATATCCTTTAATAGCTTCTGCAGCTGAATAAAGATTTAATTTCATACATTTATTAAAATCTTGTTCAGTAACCATCCTTATTGGTTTTAAATCAATTGAACCAACACAGTACGCAATTCCTTTTGTCTCAGAAACATCTGCTTTAACTTTTTCAATAAAACCTTCCTCTAAAACATCAGCAACTGTAAATGTACAACCTAATTTTTCCGCAATTGAACTTACTTCACTTTCATTTCTTGCAATTAAGTGAATATCATTTCCAGAATTTTTTAATTGTTCAGCTAGACTTGAACCAATAGAACCTGTCGCACCAAAGATTAGATATTTTTCTGACATAAATTTTTTAATTAGTTATATTTAACTATGAAATTATTTTTTATACTTGGTAATCAATTATTTCCATTAAAATACCTAGACCGCTTCAAAAAGGACCATGTGTTTTTTATGGCAGAAGATAATGGATTATGCACTTATGAAAAACATCATAAGCAAAAAATCCTATTATTCCTGTCTTCTATGCGATCTTATGCAGATAATTTAAAGAAAAATAAATTTAAATTAGATTACCTTAAAATTGAAGATAAGGATTTCAAAGATGATTATTTTAAAAAACTAAAAAAAATAATAATCAAAAATAAAATAACTGAAATTTCAAGCTTTGAAGTTGAAGATAAATTCTTTGAAACAAAAATTAAAGATTTTTTAAAAAAACAAAAAATCAATTGGAATGTTGTTCAAACCCCAATGTTTTTAAATTCAAGAGATGAATTTAAAAATTATTTAGGAAAATCAAAAAAGCCATTTATGGCAACATTTTATAAAGAAGTTAGGAAAAAATCTGGAATTCTAATGGGAGCAGACGGTAACCCAATTGGTGGCAAGTGGAGCTTTGATGAAGATAATAGAAATAAACTGCCTAAAGACATTTCAATTCCAAAATTTCCAAGGATAAATGAAACTAATCATACCAAAAAATTAAAACCAATAATTGAAAAATTATTTAAAGATCATCCTGGAACTACCTCTAAATTTTGGTTAGCGACGGAGTATGATGATGTCGTTAAACTTTTAAATTTCTTTATAAAAGAAAAATCAAATTTATTTGGTGATTATGAAGATGCTGTAAATCAAAAAGATAATATTTTATTTCATAGTGCGCTAAGTCCTTATATAAATTTAGGATTAATTACACCTGAATTTATTATTCAAAAAATTTTAGATTTTCATAAGAAAAATAAAATAAGAATGAATTCACTTGAAGGTTATATTCGTCAGGTGATTGGGTGGCGAGAATTTATGCGAGGTATTTATCAAGGATATTCAGAAAAAATGGAAACTGGAAATTTTTTTAAACAAAATAGGAAAATGAAAAACTCTTGGTATAAAGGAACTACTGGATTGCCACCTTTAGATTATGCGATTAAAAACGCAGTTAATCATGGATGGTCTCATCACATTGAAAGATTAATGATATTATCTAACATAATGAATCTTTGTGAGATTAAGCCTACAATTGTTTATAAATGGTTTATGGAGATGTTTGTAGATTCATCAGACTGGGTAATGGTTCCAAATGTTTACGGAATGGGATTATTTAGCGATGGAGGTATTTTTGCAACAAAACCTTATATTTGTGGCTCAAGTTATTTTATGAAGATGATGGATTTTAAAAAAGGAGAGTGGTGTAATATTATGGATGGTCTTTACTGGAGATTTATTGACAGAAATAGAAAATTTTTTTTAACAAATCCAAGATTATCTATGATGGTTCGTATTTTTGATAAAATGAAAACTGATAGAAAAAAAATGATTTTATCTGAAGCTGATAAATTTATTAAACAAAATACTATTTAGTGAAAAAAGAACATTTGCCATCAAAAATTTGCCCAGTATGTAAAAGACTTTTTCTTTGGCGGAAAAAATGGAAGCTAAATTGGGATAGAGTAAAATATTGTTCTAAGAAGTGTTCTAAGTTAAGCTAAACTTTAGTGAATATACTTGTGCTACAACATATTAGAATTGAGGACCCAGGATATATTAAAGATTTGATGTTAGCTGAAGGAGTTAAGTTAACTACCATTGAGCTTGAT
Source organism: uncultured Pelagibacteraceae bacterium (assembly GCA_902560015.1). Lineage (GTDB taxonomy): Bacteria > Pseudomonadota > Alphaproteobacteria > Pelagibacterales > Pelagibacteraceae > Pelagibacter. The sequence goes on along the minus strand of CACEKA010000001.1, from coordinate 230,526 downwards.
GAGGGTGAAAAAATTCCAAATGATTTAAGTAAATTTGATGGAATGTTTTGTATGGGAGGTCCAATGGATACCTATATGGAAAAAGAATATCCTTGGTTAATTGAAGAAAAAAAATCAATTAAAGAATTCGTTATTAACTTAAAAAAACCTTATTTAGGGTTTTGTCTTGGTTGCCAGTTATTAGGTGAAGTAGTGGGTGGTAAAGTGGTTAAATCAAATCCAGCAGAAATTGGTATTATGGATATCAATTTTTCAGAAGAAAAAAATCAAGATAAATTATTTTCTAAATTTCCAGAAAAAATTAAAAGCCTACAATGGCATTCTTATGAAGTTCAAGGGATAGATAACAATAAAGATATAACTTTGTTAGCATCATCTCCCATAACTAAATACCAAATTTTTAAATATCAAAATCATGCTTATGGAATTCAATTTCACATAGAAATTAAAGATACTACAGTCAATGAGTGGGGATGTGTTCCAGAATACAAAAAAGCTCTTGAAAATCAGTTGGGAGATGGTGCTTTAGAAAAATTTGATAATGCTGCAAAAGATAATATGTCTGATATGAATAATTATTCCAAAATTCTTTATGAGAATTTTAAAACTATATTATAATTTATTTAATCTCCAAAATGTTCCATATCAGATTTGCCCTTTTTTATCTGATCGACTGCAGATTTTAAAATTTCAGAAGCATTTTCTAATTCTTTAATTGAGTCTAAGTTTGTTTCTTGAAAATTTTTATCTAAAATTTTTTCATTTAGAAGTTTTTTTACATGAGTTGCTGTATGTTTAGTAAACTCTTTAGATAGAATTTCTATAGGATCTACATGGCATAATTGACCATATTTGGTGTAGTCTTTAATGCTCGGGTCACTAGCCATATAACCGTTGACCAATGTAATTCTTTCACCAGGAGATGTTAGTCCCATAGCTCGATGAACAACATGTTTTCCTTGTTGAAAAACTGCAAATCCAGGACCAGGTATTTCAGGTGAAATAATTTTATTAAAGGGAATTTCTTTATTATTCTTTTTTATTTCTGCCATTTCATCTTTCGTCCCATAAAAATATTGGAATTGACCTCCTTTAATTTTTTTCGGGTCTGTAACAAACATCACATAATCAAACATCAAAGTATCTACATGCCATTTATCAACATTCTTTTCTAATTCTAAAGGATTGTAATTTAAGTGACCTAGTTGATGGGGAATTGTGTGAGGAGAAATATTAATTCCTGCTATATCTGATAAGAAAATACTCACTTCATCAGAGAGGCATAAGTCTCTTAAAAATTTAGACCGATAAACTCCACCTCTAACGTTTCTAGCTATTCTTTGACTGGAAGTTGTAAATTTTTCTAATTTTCTTGTTATATCTAATAATATTTCACTACCCTCATTACTTAAGATTCTAAATACAGAAGTTGCAGCGAAATCAACAGGTGAGTCTTTTATTATTTCTTCAGAATAACCTAAATCTTTTAACGAATAAACTTCATTAGGTTTTTCAAGTTGAAGATGTTTTTTTGGATCAAAGGGTATTTTATCATCTATAAGTTCAAAACCATCTGGAATATCATTTAAATTTATCGGGTACATAAATTTATCTATAAAAAACTAGTTTATGTTATTATCCAATTAAGATTTAATCAAATAAAATGAATAATAAATTTTTTGAATGGGCAGGTGTGATTACTGCTATTTTATATTCGTTGTTTGTTGCGTTAAATATTGGAATAGAATTTTTTGGTTTCTGCTTATTGCTTTTATCGGCGATTTTAATTGGAATTTGGGCTTATAGAGGAGGCCATAAAGGAATACTTTTGTTACAATTTTTTTATGCAACAGCTGGAATTATTGGAATGGTTCGCTGGTTTTAGTTAAAACTTGAAATTATTTTTGGGATATAGCTTTTAAAATTAAAAAACCCTTTATTGCAGTATTGCCAAGCTAATTGATCAAGATTTCTATATAAAAAATTCATTTTAAGATTATTTGAATTTAGATAATCTAAATTTTCTCCAACAGTAGGATAGAAGCTATAATAGCTTTCAATATTTTTAATTTCACTTATATCGATTACTTCACAATCAATAGATTTATCTTTTAATCTTTGTCTTTGATCATCCATTAAAAGAGACTTAAATTTCAATAATTTTTCACTGAGTTTTATTGATCTATTCTCATTTTTGTTTGAAACTATATAAATTTTTTTAAACTTATTTTCTTTAAAGTCAGTGATTTCAAAAGATAGATTGTTTTCAAAAATTAATAGATTTTTCTCTTCAATATTTTGTGGATTATTAAATTCTTGTCTAATTAAAGTGTAAGATTTTTCAGAAACTTTTGGAGGGGCATTTTCATTTAATTTAATGTTTTGAAATCTATTATTTGTAAATTTTCTAATATTCCACTCACTGGCAAGGTAATGTTTGCCTTGTGTTTGAATACCCACTACCCATCTCCATCCAAGTGTATTTGATGCAGCATCTCCATCGAATAAATGTTTCATAAAAAACTCAGCACCTAATTGCCATGGCAATTCTAGGGTGAATATCCAGATACTTGCAAACCACATTCTTGTATGATTATGAAGATAATTATTTTCCTTCAGCTCATTTACCCACTGATTAAAACATTCTAAGTTAGTTTTTCCTTCAATTGCATTTAGATAGTTTTGGTTATCTTTAAATTCATTTCTTAGATTATTTAATTCTATTAAATAATCTGACCAAACATTTGGTCTTAATTCTAGCCAACCTTTCCAATAAGTTCGCCACAAAATTTCTTGAATAAATTTTTCATTTTTTGCAAATGAAAATTTTTTAAGTGATTTATCAATCACTTCTAATTCATTAATTACTCCATGAGTTATGTAGGGAGACAAACAAGAAATATTAGATCTATTATCAGGACCAAAATCAAAATTTCTTAATTTAGAATATTCTGAAAGATTATTTTCAACAAAGTGATTTAATTTTTCAATGGCTTTAGCCCTTGAAGCTTCAAATATCATACTAAACTATTTTGATTTTTTTTTCTTTAGACCTAATTTATCGCTATGTCTTAACCTAAGAATTACAATTGCAGCCGCAATAAGAACTATAGCTACAGCTTCATATACTAATGCAGTTGGATCCATTTCTTTTCCTTGTAAGATTATAAATCGAGCAAGCGCTGTTATTGCGATTAATAAAGGAAGAGTTATGCTAATTGATTGTTGATCCCAAAACACCCTAACCATTGCAAGAACTTCTAAATATAGAAACATTAAAAGCAAATCAGCTAGTGTTACTGATTGATTTAGAAACATATTTTTAATTTCTATACCAACAGCAATTACAGTGCTTATTAAAATAATGCACATCAAAACTAGTTGTAAATTTTTTGCTATTTTTTCCATTATTTATCTTTACTGAATGGCAACCATTTTTCAAACACTGATTTAGATGGTCCATCATAAGGAATAGAATATGAACTAGGATTGGGACTAGTTAAAACCTCAATTCCTTTAGAAAATACAAAAATAAATACTATAACAAATACAATTACCATTATCTTAAATGGATCAAAATTTTTTGTTTTAAACACACTATTAGATTTTTCCTCAGCTTTATGAAAATTTTTAAATGTCATATAGACTGCAAAAATTAATCCAATGTGAGCAACGTAAAGTCCTGCCCAACCAAAAGCAAAAGTTGTGTAAGAAAAAATGTATAAACTAAAAACTGTTGTCCAAATAAAACTTAAAACCAATAGAATTTGAAGCCTTACAGTTTTGGGCAGAGATCTAAGATCATTCTTGCTGTCATCAAACAAAATATTTGCTGCATCTATCATCCAGTTTTTTAGCGATTCCATAATTTTAAGTTATAATCTTTAAAGATTATAACAAATGTCAAATTGTCCTAAATATTAGGTTAAATTTGCTTTAATAACGCTTTCTATTTGGCTAGAGCTTTGAGCACCTGAAATAAAATCTTTCCCTATCTCAAAAAAAGGAACACCATTAATATTTTTTTCTTTAGCATCCAATATTTTTGAATTTACAAGTTCAATATTTTTTTCATTAATAAATTCTTTAAAAAGCTTCTTAGAAATATTATTTTGTTTGGCAATATTAATTAGAATATCTAAATTCCCTATATCAAGCCCATCAACAAAATATGATTGATATATTTTTTCTTTAATTTCATTACCTAAATTAAATTGTTCACTTAAAATAATAAGTAAATGAGAAAGAACAGTGTTTGGGGTTTTTTTTATTTCATCTAAATTTAAATTCATTCCAGACTCTTTTGCTTTTAATCTCATATTTTCATACATAGGAGCAGCAAAATCCTTTCCACCAAACTTTATTTCGAGATATTTTTCTCTAGAAATTCCTTCAGTTGGCATGTCAGGATTTAACTGAAAAGGGATATGTCGAATATCAAATTTAATATTAGAAAATTTTTTTAACGCGTTTTTTAAATTTACATGTCCAATAAAACACCATCCACAAATAGTGTCTGCAAAAACATTTATTTTCATTAATCTAAGAACGAAGTTTTCTTTTGTGATAATTAATAAATCTCTCTACATTTGATTTATTAAATGTTTTATTTTCCTCAAAAGAAACTTTTTTCATAGAGTAAGCTGAACTATTAGTTTGTCTTGACTCAATTATCACATTTCCTTTGTAAAGTTTAAGTTTAACAGAGCCGTTAACTTTATTTTTTTTAAGATCTACAATTTTTTGAAGTTTGAATCTTTCTTTAGAATACCAATAACCATTGTAAATAAGTTCTGCATATCTGGGCATTATTTGATCTTTCTTGTGCATTGTCTCTTTGTCTAATGTGACAGACTCCATTGCTCTATGAGCATGAATTAACAATGTACCACCAGGTGTTTCGTATACTCCTCTAGATTTTATTCCAATAAATCTATTCTCGACTAAATCTACTCGCCCAATTCCATTGTTTCCTGCAAGTTGGTTAAGTTTTTCTAATAATTTTGCAGGTGAAAGTTTTTTTCCATTGATCCCATGGGGATCTCCATTTTTAAAATTTATAGTTACAAAACTTGGTTTATTGGGAGCTTTTTCAGGTGATATAGATCTTTGAAAAATAAATTCTGGCGCCGAATTTTTTGGATTTTCTAAAACTTTACCTTCTGTAGAAGTATGAAATAAATTATCATCAACTGAAAAAGGAGGTGCACCTTTTTTATCTTTTGGAATAGCTATTCCATGTTTTTTTGCATAGTTGATAAGATCTGTTCTAGATTTTAATTTCCATATTCTCCAGGGAGCAATAATTTTTATATTAGGTCCAAAATAGTGGTATCCTAATTCAAATCGAACTTGATCATTTCCTTTACCAGTCGCCCCGTGTGAAACGGCATAAGCTTTAAACTTTTTAGCAACTCTAATTTGATCTTTTGCAATAAGTGGTCTAGCTATGGATGTACCTAATAAATAAACACCTTCATAGATAGCGTGACCTCTTATCATTGGGTAGACATAATCTTTAACAAAAGTATCTTTTAAATCTTTTATTATAATATTTTTAACACCAAATTTTTTTGCGTTAGTTATAATTTTTTTTCTATCAATTTCTTGCCCAACATCTGCAGTGTAACAAATTATTTCAGAATTATAGTTTTCCTGAAGCCATTTCAATATTATAGAAGTATCAAGACCTCCTGAGTAGGCTAAAACAATTTTCTTTTTTGATTTCATTTATTTAACTACAAGCTTTTTTTGTAGCATTGTAGGCCTTAGTAAAGCCTAACAAAGAATAATGATCAATTGTTTGGGATCCATTTTGATTGTATCCAGTAATCATTATTCTAGATCCTTTTTTCATTCTCTTAATCATTCTAAATTCAATTTTGCTATCAGCAATCCATGCAAAACCTTGTTCTTTGATATCAAATTTGAATTTGTTTTTACCCGATTGTGCTGTCACGGTGTTGTTGTTGAATTCATAACCCGCAGTCACGCTGATCTCATTTATAATTTGTTCAGCTGGTCTAAAAGCAATAAATAATTTAGCATCTCTTTTATTAGATTTTGGAGCTTGCAGGATAGGGGATGATTGCGCGAAACAAACTTTGCCAGAGGCCTCTGTTACAACCATTGATTCCCAGTCTTTATACTTACCAATTTTTTTAACCTCTTCAGCATTTAATTCGCTCATATTTGCAATAAATAAAATTGGCAATATTAGAAAAATTTTTTTAATTATGGACATGGATTTGGATAAATTGTTTGAACATTATTAATTTCTTTAATGACATCATCAGTTAAATTTATGTTTACACTTTCTATATTTGTTTTCAACTGCTCCATTGTGGTTGCACCAATGATAACACTGGTCATAAAATCTTGAATTTCACAAAATTTTAATGACATTTGAGTCATATCTAGTCCATATTTTTCACTAATTTCATAATATAATTCTATGGCTTTTTCTGTATTAGGCTTTCTATAACGTGTCCAAAAATCAAAATCTCTTTCCATTCTGGATCCTTTTGGAAAATTATTGTTTCTATACTTACCGGTTAAATATCCACTTGCTAGAGGAGAATAAGCAAGACAACCGATTTCTTCTCTAATTGATACTTCTGATAATCCAATCTCGTATGATCTATTCAATAAACTATAAGGATTTTGAATAGACATCATTCTTGGTAAATTTTTTTCTTTGGAAGCTTCAAGATAATTCATTACACCCCATGGAGTTTCATTTGATAAACCAACATATCTAATCATACCTTTTTTTATATATTTGTTTAATTCTCCAAGTACGTCTTCAAATTGGTTCCAACTATTTTCTTTATGAGTATAAGAAAGTTTTCCAAAGTTATTTACATTTCTCTCTGGCCAATGAAGTTGATATAAATCAATATAATCGGTTTTAAGTCTTTTAAGACTATCTTCTAAAGCAGACTCCAAGTTTGGACCAGTAAAACTGTTTTCTCCATTTCTTAAATATTTTCTTGCTGGACCCGCTACTTTAGAAGCAAGAATTACTTTGTCTCTCTTTTTTGTTTTTTCAAACCAGTTACCTATAATCTCTTCTGTGTCGCCATAAGTTTCTTTTCTAGGAGGAACAGCGTATAATTCAGCAGTATCCCAAAAATTTACACCTTGATCTAAAGCATAGTCCATTTGTTGAAAACCTTCCTCTTGAGTGTTTTGTTCTCCCCATGTCATAGTACCGAGACAAATTGTGCTTACTTCAAGATCAGTATTACCCAGTTTTTTATAATTCATAATGGTTTTTGTTAAATTTGGATATTTTAAATCTTTTTAAGGTATCTTGAATAATTAGTAAAAGACTATTATATATTCATCTATGGATTTAGATAAAAACGGAATATTAAATAGAGCTAAAGCAGCTCAACAGGCAACAGTTGTAATGGATGAAGGCTTAAGAGCCTACATGCTTAAAGTATATAATTATATGGCAACTGGAATTTTATTAACAGGAATTGTTGCTCTTCTTACATTTAAAATGTCGGTAGTAACCAATGATGCTGGATCAATTGTAGGTCTAACTTCAATGGGTAACGCTATTTATATGTCTGGATTAAAATGGCTTGTTATGTTGGCCCCTTTAGGAATTGTTTTTTATATGAGCTTTGGAATTAACAAAATGAGTGCATCAAAAGCTCAAACAACTTTCTGGGTTTTTGCAGGCTTGATGGGTTTATCATTATCTTCAATTTTATTAGTTTACACAGGTATGAGTGTAACAAGAGTTTTTTTTATCTGCTCGGCTACTTTTGGTGCAATGAGCATTTATGGCTACACAACTAAAAGAGATCTAACTAAACTTGGATCTTTTTTAATGATGGGTTTAATTGGAATTATAATTGCATCTATAGTCAATATTTTTATGAAATCTTCTATGATGTACTTTGTAATATCTATTTTAGGCGTTTTGATTTTTGTAGGCCTAACTGCTTATGACACTCAAAAAATTAAGAATATGTATGCTGCAAGTGACACTGGTGAGATTATGGGTAAAAAAGCAGTAATGGGTGCTCTTACTCTTTATCTAGACTTTATAAACCTATTTATAATGTTGCTTAGATTATTTGGTCAAAGAAGATAATATTATTTTTGAAGTTTTTTCCAATTAGTATTTTTTAGAAGAGTTTTTAGATCAAAGGAATTTTTTAAAATTTTACCCGTTGTATCTGAAATTAAATATTTCAGATTTTTATTTTTAGGTTTAAAATTTTTACATATTTTATATAAAGCATTTTCAGCCGCATTTCTAAACACACTAAAACTTACTTGTTTGCTAGAAATATTTAATCCATAATCTTTCCACGATCCCTCCGAAACCATTTTTGCATAAAGATCTAATATTATTTTAAGTTCATCTTTTTCAAAAAATTGTTTTTCTTCTATTTGTTTATGAGGGTTATTGATTACTAATTTTAAATTACTAGGCATCAAGTTTATGTTTGTTTATTAAAGGTATCTGGAAACCTGTAAATATAATTGTTATCGGAAGCATTCCCCATACTTTAAAGTTAACCCAAAATTCTTCTGTTTGTGTCCGCCAAATACATTCATTTAATACTGCAAGACCAAAGAAAAAAAACATCCATCTTTTATTTAATAATTCCCAGCCAATATCTGATAGTGGAATTGATTTACCCATAATTTTTTTTAGAACAGGTTCTTTAGTAAAATATTTTCCAAAAAATAAGGCTAAAGCAAATAAAATATTAATTATTGTTGGTTTTAAGTATATAAAAATTGGATCATTGAAATAGATAGTTAGCCCACCAAAAAATGTAATTAAAATTCCACTTACTAATGGCATTGTTGGTATTTTTTTTTCAAAAAACCAAACAACTGCTAGTGCAATTAAAGTTGCAACTATAAGTGGAGGAATTGCAACCGATAAATTTTTATCATTATTGTAGTAATAGAAAAAAAATATAGCTAAAGGCCCGAAATCAGTAACAAATTTTAGAAAAGATTTATTCACTAAAAAGATAATAACATATTTGCCACATCACTAAACATTAATATTTTAAGCATTGATTTTTGTTTTTAAATACCCATACTAATATCAATGCCAATTCAAAAAGCTAAATTCTCAATCGGAGATATTGTTAAACACAAACACTTTGAATTCAGAGGAGTAATATATGATGTTGACTTTGAATTTAATAATTCAGAAGAATGGTATCAGTCTATTCCAAAAAATGTGAGACCAAGAAAAGACCAGCCTTTTTATCATTTACTTGCAGAAAATGACGAAATTACTTACGAAGCATATGTCTCTGAGCAAAATCTTCTTATGGACGACTCTGATGAGCCGATTAAGCACCCTCTAATTGAAGAGATTTTTTCAGGCAAAAAAGGCTCTACATACTTTAAGTTATCAAATTAAGTACATCATTATTCAAACACATTTAGTTCAAATCTAGGCCATACTAATCAACTAATTTTATCCTATATTATGATCAAGAGTGTTAAACGTTAATTTCAAATTATTATCTCCCTCTGCATTCTTGATCATAAATCCTTTTCATAATAGATATCTTTCAAATAAATCCAAAAAAATATGTTTAAATTTTTCGAACCAAATAAAATTTTTCAGATAACATCCAAAGCCCCAAGATATGTTTTGATTTTATTTGTTATCATACTTTGCATTGGCTTAACTGAGGCATTAATTTTATCTCCGGAGGATTACAAGCAAAGTGATGCGGTTAGAATTATGTATGTACACGTACCTGCCGCATGGATTTCTCTTGGAATATTTTCATCGATTACTTTGTTATCGATTAGTGGTTTTATATTTAAAAATAAAAATTTTTTTTTAATATCTAAAAGTTTAGCTCCCTCAGGATTTGTTTTTAATATTATTGCATTAGTTACAGGAGCAATTTGGGGAAAGCCAACTTGGGGAACATGGTGGGCTTGGGATGCTAGAATTACTTCTATGTTAATCCTGGCTTTATTTTATGCTATGTATCTAATTTCATGGAGAATTTTTGAAAGTGAAGAAAAGGTTTTTAAAATTACAACTTTTATTACGATACTAGGTATAATTAATGTTCCTATTATTAAATATTCTGTAGACTGGTGGAATACACTTCATCAACCAGCTTCAATCAATATTTTGTCAAAAAGCTCAATTCATTCTTCTATGCTTTTTCCTTTACTGATAATGACTGCGGCATTTGCTCTTTTTTCATTGCTAATTTTCTTGATGAAATATAATACAGAACTGATAAAAATTAAAAATAAAGGCTTAGATAGACTATGATAAATGAATTACTTTTTATGAACGGATACGGAATTTACGTGTTATCTGCTTTCAGTTTTACACTTTTAAGTTTTTCAGCACTATATTTAATTACAAAAGTTCAATTTGTTAAGGAACAAAATAAATTTGTAGCTAAATTTGGATCTCTGAATTCTGAGAAAGCTAAATCTGCAAAATCACAAAGAATAAATAAAGAAATTTTAGCTAACGCCACAAATAATTAACTTTTAAACCATGTATGGTCGTAAAGTTAAATTAAGATTTTTGTTTGTAGTACTTGTTCTAATTACTTTAATATTAACAGCATTCCTTGTTTTAAAATCACTCGAAGAAAACGTAGTATATTTTCAATCACCATCAGAGATTAAAGCTTTATCCGAATTAGATAAAAAAAAAATTAGAGTAGGGGGAATGGTGAAAAAAAATTCCATTTCAGTAAATTCTAGCGAAATTAATTTTATAATTACAGATTTCAAAAATGAAATTAATGTAATTTATAAAGGTTCTGTGCCAAATCTTTTTGAAGAAGAAAAAGGTGTCGTTGCCGAAGGTTTTCTGAAAGACAGAAATTTTTTTTCTGCTACAAAAATTTTAGCCAAACATGATGAAAATTATATGCCTCCAGAAGTAAAAGAGGCGCTTGGAGAAAAGTAAAATGCTATTTAGCGTAATTGGACATTACTCATTAATCGTAGGACTTTTTTTTGGATTAGTTCTTGTTTATTTTTCTGCTAAAAATTTTAGAAATCCTAAACAATTAGATACAAAAATTTTATCTTTTACATTTTTGCAATTTTTTTTAGTTGTCATTAGCTTTTTATGTCTGGTTTCCTCTTTTGTTATATCTGATTTTAGCAATGAAACTGTTTTTAATAATTCACACACAACTAAGCCACTTTTCTATAAAATTGCTGGAACCTGGGGAAATCATGAAGGAAGTTTATTGTTATGGCTATTGGTTTTAACATTATTTATTCTTATTTTTTTAGTAAGAACTAAAAATCAACCTAATAAGTATAGGATTTTAACTTTAGTATTTCAGCAGATTATCATTATTGGTTTTTTTGTTTTTTTGATCAAAACATCAAATCCTTTTAATTATATTTATCCAATACCAACAGAGGGACTGGGACTTAATCCAATATTGCAAGATCCAGCTTTAGCAATTCATCCACCTATTTTATATTTAGGTTATGTAGGTTCATCAATTATCTTTTCATCAGTTTTGGCAGCCACAACATTAAACTTTGTCTCAAAAAAATGGGCATCACACATAAAAAAATGGGCTTTAAGTTCATGGATTTTTTTAACTTTAGGAATTTTATTGGGATCTATCTGGGCATATTATGAGCTAGGTTGGGGCGGTTTTTGGTTTTGGGATCCAGTTGAAAATGTTTCTTTAATGCCATGGTTAGCATTAACAACACTTTTACATTGTATTCTAGTTTTGGAAAAAAAATTAATCTTAACCTCTTGGGTTATAATTTTATCAATATCAACATTTGCACTCAGCATGAGTGGCACTTTTTTGGTTAGATCAGGAATTCTTAATTCCGTTCATACATTTGCAAATGATCCGGAAAGAGGTTTATTTATTTTAATTTTTTTATTTTCTCTAATTTTTCTTTCTTTATTTATTTTTTTCTTTTTTCATAAAACCAGTAAAAATAATTTAGTTAGTTTTTTTTGGTTAAGTAAGGAAACAGCTATAATAATCAATAATTGGTTTATGATGTATTTTTTATCGGTTGTATTAATTGGTACTATTTATCCAATTTTTCTTGATGTTTTGTCATCTCAAAAAATATCTGTAGGACCTCCTTTTTATCACAAACTAATTATACCCTTTTTAATTCCTTTTTTGTTGATTATGGCGATTGGACCAAAGCTAAAATGGATCAAATCAAATTTAGACAATAGAATTTATTTGATTTCTTTATTAATAGTTTCAATTTTGCTGTCTATTTTAATTGTTAAAAATTTTAGCTCTAATTTTTTAATAAATACAATTTTAATTTCTAGCGCTTTATATTTATTTTTTATTACCTTAAGAGATTTTTTTAACAAAAAATTTAAAAATTTAGCACAAAATACAGCTCATTTTGGTTTTAGTTTACTAATTTTGAGTATTTTATTTAATAGTTTGTTTTCAAGTGAGATTATCACAAATTTAAAAGTGGGAGAAACTTATGAAAATACAAAAGCAAAAATAGTTTTTGAAAGCATTAGTCAAAAAGAAGAAAAAAATTATAAATCAATAATAGGTAATTTTATTGTTCAAGACTCAAAAGGTAAAATAGAAAACTTATCACCAGAACTAAGGATATATAATCAACCTAATATTGCTACTAGTGAAGCTGATATCAAAACTACATTATTATCGGATAAGTTTATGGTTATTAATATCGTACAAAATCAAGATTTTTTTAATGTTAGATATCAAGTTAAACCATTTATGCTATGGATTTGGCTATCAGTAATTTTAATCAGCTTCGGTGGGATGATGAGCTTTGTAAAAAAAGAATATGAAAAATAAATTATTACTATTTTCAATTGGTTTAGTTTTTATCATCATCTTTATTATATTTTATAAAGGTTTACAGAATACAAATATTTATAGTCCAGAAACAAAAATAAATTATGAGGTACCTTTGGTTTCAGTTAAATTATTTAATTCAAATAAAATAGTTAATACAAAAGAAATTTTTAATTCAGATAATTATTACTTATTAAATATTTGGTCATCTTGGTGCGTTCCATGTAGACAAGAGCACTCAATTTTAATGGAATTAACCAAAAATGATAATTTAAATGTTATTGGCATTAATTATAAAGACACAAAGAAAAATGCAAAAAACTTTTTAAATGAGCTTGGAAATCCTTATGATGAGATAATTTTTGACGATAAGGGAACTAATGCTATCGAATGGGGCGCTTATGGTGTTCCAGAGACTTTTTTAATTAATAAAAATAAAATTATTAAAAAATATATAGGACCACTTACCAATAACTCTATGGAAGAAATTAATTTATTTATAAAATGAAAATATTTAAATTATTTTTAATTGTTTTTTTTATTTTTCCCATAAATAATTTAAAAGCTGATAATGAAGTTCTTAAAAATAAAATTACAAAAAATTTACGTTGTTTAATCTGCCAAGGTCAGTCTGTTTATGACTCAGACTCTGAATTTGCTAATAGCTTAAAAACAGTGGTTGATAATAAAATTAAGGAAGGATTATCTGAAAAACAAATTTATTCTTATTTTCAAAGTAAATATGGTGAATGGATTTTATATGACCCTCTATTTAATAAAAATACTTATTTTTTATGGTTATTACCCCTATTGATATTCTTTATAGGTGGTGCAATAATCTTTAAAAAATTTATAAAAAAACAAAAATAATCTGATATTAACAATCATGACTTTAAAAAAATTGAGTATTATTTTAGCTATATTTTTTACTACTACCAAGTTGTTTGGAGCAGACAACAGCAGTCATCAGTATAATTTTTTTACTGGTAATTTTGATTTTAGTGATGATAAGCAAGCTGCATTATTAGTAGGTTTTCAGCATCAAAACGAAAATTTAGAACGTAATACTTTTTTAGGAAATATTTCACCTATCACCGGAGGTTTCATAACAGAAAACTCTGCAGTATATGTATACACGGGTTTTGAATGGAATATAGATATGGGTGCTTTAACCTTTACACCAAGCTTTGCACCTGGCTTGTATCATAAAGGTGATGGAAAAGACTTAGGTCATGTTTTTGAATTTAAATCTGAAATTCAATTCTCTTATGATCTATCAAAAAATTCTAAAATTGGTGTATCTTATAATCATGTATCTAATGCTAGCTTAGGAGACAAAAATCCTGGGGCAAATAGTTATATGTTTAATTTTATCAAAAACTTCTAAAACAACTTATGAATTTAAAAGACTGTCACAATTTTAGTGATTTTAGAACTTTAGCTAAAAAAAAATTACCATCACCTATTTTTCATTATATTGATGGAGCCGCAGATGATGAAATTACTTATGCTAGAAATACGAGTGCATTCGATGATGTTGATTTGGTTCCAAATGTTTTGAGAGGGGTAGAGAATGTTGATTTATCAACAACAATTTTTGGAAAAAAGTTAGATCTACCTTTTTATTTAGCACCAACAGCTTTACAAAGATTATTTCACTATGATGGTGAAAGAGCAGTCGGAAAAGCAGCTAAGAAATTTAATACCATGTTTGGTGTTTCAGCTTTAGCTACTGTAAGTGTAGAAGAAATATCTTCTTTGATTGATACTCCAAAGATGTTTCAGTTCTATTTTCATAAAGACAGGGGTTTAAATGATGCTTGTTTGGAAAGAGCTAAGGCAGCTAAATTTGATGTTATGGCTTTAACAGTAGATACAATTACAGGAGGAAACCGTGAAAGAGATTTAAGAACAGGTTTTACCTCACCCCCTAAATTAACATTATCAAGTTTATTTAGTTTCGCTACAAAGCCAATGTGGGGGATTAACTATTTAACAAAAGGAAAATTTGAACTGCCTCATCTTCAAGATTATGTAAAAGAAGGCACTGACACCAATACGTCAATTGGGAACTACTTTTCTACCATGCTAGACCAATCTATGAACTGGAAAGATGCCGAAAAACTTTGTTCCCAGTGGGGAGGTCATTTTGCATTAAAAGGTATTATGAGTGTTGATGATGCAAAACGAGCAGTTGATATCGGATGTACAGGTATAATGGTTTCAAACCATGGAGGAAGACAGCTAGATGGATCTAGAGCGCCTTTTGATCAGTTAGCAGAAATTGTTGATGCTGTTGGAGATAAACTTGATGTTATTTGTGAAGGTGGAATTCATAGAGGAACTCATATGCTTAAGGCTTTATCATTAGGTGCTAAAGCTTGTTCAGGTGGAAGATTATACCTTTATGCCTTAGCAGCTGGAGGTCAAGCAGGTGTTGAACGAGCAATAGAAAAATATAAAGCTGAATTAGTAAGAGATATGAAATTAATGGGTTGTACAAAAATAAGTGATCTAAACAGAAATAACTTAAGATTTAGAAAATAAAACTATGAATTTGAATGATTGTTATAACTTTGAGGATTTTAGAAAATTAGCAAAAAGAAAATTACCTGCTCCAATTTTTCATTATATTGATGGAGGTGCGGATGACGAGGTTACATTGAATAGAAACACAGAAGCATTCAATGACTGTGATTTAATTCCAAATATTTTAAATAGTGTTGGAGAACCAGATTTATCCACAACAGTTTTTGGAAGAAAAATAGGTATGCCATTATTTCTCTCACCAACTGCAATGCAAAGTCTTTATAACCCTGAGGGTGACAAAGCCTCAGCACGTGCTGCTGAAAAGTTTAATACGATGTATAGCATGTCTACTATGGCTTCATTTACTATTGAAGAAGTTGCAAATGTATCAAGTGGACCTAAACTTTTTCAATTATATATACATAAAGATAAATCAATAACAGATGATTTAATTGAAAGATGTAGTAGAGCTAACTTTGATGGCATGTGTATTACAGTTGATACATTAGTAGCAGGTAATCGTGAAAGAGATCATAGAACAGGATTTACTACACCTCCTAAATTTACACTTGATAGCTTGTTGAGCTTTGCAATGAGACCAGGTTGGGTATTTAATTATTTTACAAATAAAAAATTTGAATTAGCAAATATTAAAAATAAAACAGACAAAGGTACAAATATTGCTAAATCAGTAATGGAATATATTAATGAACAATATGACCCCGCAATGAATTGGAAAGATGCTGAATATTGTATAAAAAAATGGAATAAGCCAATGGCTTTAAAAGGTGTTATGTCCGTTGAAGATGCAAAAAGAGCAATTGATATTGGCTGTACAGCTATAATGATTTCAAATCATGGTGGTAGACAACTTGATGGATCTAGATCTCCATTCGATCAAGTAAAGGCTATATCTGATGCTGTGGGTGATAAATTAGAAATTATTTTAGATGGAGGCGTTAGACGGGGAACTCATGTATTAAAAGCCTTAGCAGCAGGCGCAACAGCCTGTAGTTTTGGAAAAGCTTTTTTATTTAGTTTAGGTGCGGGCGGTCAAAAGGGTGTTGAGAAATTATTGGAAAATATGCATAATGAAATAAGACGAAATATGATACTTATGGGATGTAAGAACGTTAAAGATTTAGATTTATCAAAAATTATTTACCGAAAATAATTAGTTATAAAAATAATAAATAATTTAAATAAATACTTTTATCAAATCAACAATAGACAATAACTTACTTTTCCGTTAGATAATTGTGATATTATGAAACTTGCTAAATCATTAACTAGACTTGGCACTGAGAGTGCATTTTCTGTTTTAGCTGAAGCTAAAAAATTAGAAGCTCAAGGCCATCCAATGATTCATTTAGGATTAGGTCAACCAGATTTTAAAACTCCTAAGCATGTAGTTGAAGCAGCAAAAAAAGCCTTAGATGATGGCCATCACGGTTATGTAATGTCTAACGGTATTCCAGAATGCAGACAAGCAGTAACAAGATGGATTAAAAAACGTTATGACACAGATGTAGATCCTGAAAGAATTTTAATTATGCCAGGTGGAAAACCTACCATGCATTATGCGATACAATGTTTTGGTGAACCAGGTGCCGAAATAATACACCCAACACCTGCATTTCCAATTTACGAATCTATGATTAATTATACTGGATCGACACCAGTACCATATGATTTAACAGAAGATAAAGACCTGAAATTTAGTGCAGATAAAATTTTATCCCTAATAACTGATAAAACTAGAATGTTAATTTTAATAAATCCAAACAATCCTACGGGAAGTTTTGTTGAAAAGCCAGAGATTGATAAGTTAGCTGAAGGATTAAAGAAGCATCCACATGTTACAATTTTAAGTGACGAAATTTATAGTAGACAAATTTTTGATGACAAAGAAATGCCAACTTTTTTTAATTACCCAGAACTAAGAGATAGATTAATCGTTTTAGAGGGTTGGAGCAAAGCTTATTCAATGACTGGTTGGAGATTGGGTTGGAGCTTTTGGCCAGAGCATTTAATTGAACATGTTAACAAACTTCTTATAAATAGTGTTTCATGTGTTAATGCTGCTGCTCAGTTTGCAGGAATTGCTGCTTTAGATGGCCCGGATGATACAATTCATGCAATGATGGAAAAATTTACCCAAAGAAGAAAACTAATACATGAAGGCTTAAATAGTTTACCGGGTATAGAATGTAGTTTACCAGGAGGTGCTTTTTATGCGTTTCCAAAAGTAATAGGAACTGGAATGAACGGTTCTGAATTTTGTAAAAAAGCTATGCATGAGGCAGGTGTTGCAATAGTTCCAGGAACTGCTTTTGGACAAACTTGCAATGATTATGTGAGATTTAGCTTCGCTGCATCACAAGATAATATTTCTAACGCGTTAGAAAATATCAAAAAAATGCTAGCTAAATAAGCTGTATTTTTTTAAAAATTTTTATTAGTATTCCCATTATGAATGAACAAGTTCAAAACGAATTAAAAAAGATTTTTAATGGAAGATTCTCAACTTCAGAGTCAACTAGAGCTAACTATGCTAGAGGAGAAGATACTTACGATCCAGTTTTATCACAAGCGGTAGTTTTTCCAGAAACAAATGAAGAAGTTTCTCAAATATTAAAATTATGTAATGATCACAAAGTTCCGGTAGTTCCTTTTGGAACAGGAACATCTTTGGAGGGTAATGCAGTTGGAAACTCAAACGGCATCACAATCTCACTTGAGAAAATGAATAAAGTTTTATCTGTAAATGCTGAAGACTTTGACTGTAGAGTGCAGGCGAATGTTACTCGAAAGCAATTAAATGAATATCTAAGAGAAGATGGAGTTTTTTTCCCAATTGATCCAGGTGCAGATGCTGCTCTAGGTGGGATGGCGTCTACCTCAGCCTCTGGAACCATGGCAGTTAAATATGGAACTATGAGAACAGTAATTTCAGGTTTAACAGTAGTTTTACCAAATGGTGATATTATCAGAACAGGAGCTAGAACTAAAAAAACCTCAGCCGGATATAATTTAACGAATTTATTTATTGGTTCTGAAGGTACACTTGGAATAATCACAGAAGTACAAGTTAGATTATCACCAATTCCAGAAAGTATAATGAGTGCTATATGCTATTTTCCAGATCTAGATTCAGCTGTTAAAACTGCACAAGAAGTGATTCAATATGGAGTTCCTATAGCTAGAATTGAAATGCTGAATAAAGATCAAATGGAAATAAGTATTAAATACTCCAAATTAGATAACATTAAAGCTTCACCAACTTTATTTTTTGAGTTTCATGGAAGTGAAACAACAAATAATGAAGCAATAAGTATTGTAGAGGAGTTATCTAAAAATAATAATGGAAGTGATTTTCAATGGGCTTCTTCACCCGAAGAGCAAAAAAAATTATGGAAAGCAAGACATGATGTTTACTATTCTGTAAAATCTTTGGGCAATAATATGAAAGTATATTCTACCGATGTGTGTGTACCCATATCAAGATTAGTTGAATGTATTTCATGGGCAGAAAATGAAGTTAAAAAATTAGGATTAACTGCTCCGATGGTTGGTCATGTGGGAGATGGAAATTTTCATTCAATTGTTTTGTATGACCCAGAGGATAAGGAGAAGCAAAAAAAAATTAGACAGTACAGCGATGACTTAATTAATAAAGCCTTGGAACTTGAAGGAACAATTACAGGTGAGCATGGAATCGGTCTTCAAAAAAAACATTATCTTTTAAAAGAACATCTGGATAACCTTCCTGTAATGAAAGCTATTAAAAGAAGTCTAGACGCTAACAATATTATGAATCCAGGAAAGGTTTTTGATTTAAACTAATTAAAAAATATCTTATGAAAAAAATACTTATTACGAGACGATTATTAAGAGCTTGTGAGGATAAAGCTAAAGAAACTTTTGAAGCTAATTTAAATTTAAATGATGAAATGTATTCACAACAAAAATTGATTGAACTTAGTAGCGGGCACGATGGAATACTCTCGTCCTTAACAGATAAGCTTGATGCTGAAACAATAAATAAACTTCCAGATTCTATAAAAATAATTTCAAATTTTGCAGTTGGTTTTGGAAATATTGATTTAGAGGCAGCTAAAAATAAAGGTATAGCAGTGACAAATACTCCTGATGTTTTAACAGATGCTACTGCAGAAATAGGAGTTTTACTAATTTTAGGTGCTTGTAGAAGAGCTTCAGAAGGAATTGCAAGTGCTAGAGAAGGTGGCTGGAAATGGTCTGCGGACTACTTAATTGGAAAACAACTAACTGGTTCAAGATTAGGTATTTTAGGAATGGGAAGAATAGGACAAAAAATTGCTAAGATTTGTAAGTCTCTTGGTATGGAAATACACTATCATAATCGATCAAAATTAAGTGATGATAAAGAACAAGGCGCTACGTATCATGACACTTTAAAAGGTTTGCTATCAGTTTCGGATGTTCTTTCAATTTGTTGTCCTGCCTCTAAGGAAACAGTCGATATGATTAATAAAGAGACTATAGAATATCTGCCCAAAGGTGCTGTTGTAACTAATGTTGCAAGAGGCGATATAGTTGAAGATGAAGCAATGATAGATGCACTTGAAAGAAGAAAAATTTATGCAGTAGGTTTAGATGTATATAAAAATGAACCTAATTTAAATCCTGGATATCTTAAACATAAAAGTGCATTTATCCTACCTCATTTAGGAAGTGCCACAAAAGATACAAGAACTGCAATGGCAAACTTAGCAATAGACAATATTGATGAGTTTTTCAATACAGGTAACTGTAAAAATAAAGTTAATTAAATTACTTTAAATGTTTGTAAATAGTTGTTCTTGAAACACCTAACTTCCTTGATGCTGCAGAAACATTATTTGTTTCGTTAAATGTTGATCTAATTAAAACACATTTTTCTCTTTTAATTTTAGTATCTTCACAGTGTTTACATGTAGATGTTTTTTTTTTAGTTTTAGTTTCAATAAACTTATTTTCTTTAAAAATTTGACTTTTAACTATAAAAACGGACGAACCTAAATGATCAGTAATTTTTAATGTTTTATTGTTTAATAAATCTGATGCAATAGATGAAAATGAGTTAGTAAAAATTTTATTAAAATTTTCATTTTTTAGGTCCACTAATCCATTAAGCATTATTTTTGCATTACTATTTGCTCCTACAATCAAACCATCTCCATTAACGGCTAGTAACCCTACACTTGTTGTTGATAAATATTCTTGTCTAGGATGAAAAGATAGAATTAATTCATTTTCAAACTTTTTTATAAATAACTTAGTTTCAATACTTCTGGTTGCAAGTTTTACTAAAGCCAAAGTATGCTGCTCTCTAGACATATAATCAGTAGACGCATCTATAATTCCAATAGTCTTGCCATCATAATTAATTATTGGACTTGCGAAACAAGATATATTCTCATGGGTTATAAAAAAATGCTCTTTGCCAGAAACTATTGTCGGTTTTTTTAATTCTACAGATAATCCTAAACCATTTGTACCACAAACTTTTTCAGCCCAAATAGATCCAGGTATTACAGTTTTGCCAACATCTGTTTGAAGACAAGTTTTGTCATAAATTGTATCAAGAACTAGACCGTTCTCGTCTGAATATGCTATCATAAAATTGGTACCAGCAATTTGTGAATACAAAAGTTCTAATTCTGGAAGAACTATTTTTCTAAGAGCCTCATTTTTTTCTTTGATCTCTTTTAACTCAATAGATGATATTACGCTATGCTTTGGATCTTTAAATGGATTAAGGCCTTCCGTTATACATCTTGACCAGCTATCTGAAATCTCCTGATCCATATCATAAGATAGCATTCCTCTTTTTTTAAGAATATTTTTATACTCTTTATCAAGCGAAGGTACATTTTGCATATTCGATAGATTAATTAAAATTCTAAGTCACAACAACTAACCACAGGTTGTATTTGTAAACTATTTGAACACTTTAAGGTGATATGGACTCCATCCTAACTCGATTTTTTAATAAGGTTTTGAAAATTTAAAAGGGAGAGAAAAAAATGAAAGCACAGGTTTTGCATAAATATGACCCAGAAATGAAAGAAAAAGTTTGGGTTACAGGTCAAGAAATGCCAGATCCAAAAATTGAGAAGGCATCAGATGTGATTGTTAAAATTGGTGCTGCAGGAGTTTGCAGAACAGATTTACATATAATTGAAGGAGTATGGAAACATATTCAAGATCCAGATGGAACTTTGCTGCCATGTGTAATGGGACATGAAAATGCAGGATGGGTAGAAGAAGTTGGTAAGGATGTTACAGAATATAAAAAAGGAGACCCAGTTATTTTACACCCATTAATTTCAGGAACAGGTGGCATATGTTTAGATTGCAGAAGAGGGAATGATATGCATGCTGAGGCTGGAGCATTTCCTGGTTTAAGCATTAAAGAAGGAGGATACTCAGAACTATTAAAAACAAGTGTTAGAAATTTAATTAAACTTCCTAAAGTGTTAACACCTAAAGACGTTGCACCTTTTTCTGATGCAGGTCTTACTGCTTACAGAGTGGTAAAAAAAGCTACAAGGCACTTATTACCTGGTCAAAGTTGTACAATTATTGGTGCTGGAGGTTTGGGACATATAGCTATTCAATGTTTGAGAGCAATGTGTGCTGCTGATATTATTATTGTAGAAAAATCTGAAACAGCTTTAAAACATGCAATGGAACTTGGTGGTGATCACGGAGTTTTAATTGATGGAAACGAAATTGAAAAAATTCAAGAACTTACTAAAGGCAAAGGTTCAGAAGCAGTTATTGATTTCGTAGGAGAAAAAGGATCTACTGCCATGGGAATTCAAATGACTTCTAATGGTGGTTTTTACTACATTGTTGGATATGGAGAAGAAATTAAATCACTTGCTGTTGATTTAATAATTTCAGAGAAAACAATTGTAGGTAATTTAGTGGGAACGTGGTCTGAGTTATATGAGTTAATGGAGTTAGCTGACAGAGGCAAAGTTAAGCTTTCCATGCAAGAATATAAATTAGACGATGCTAATAAAGCACTCCATGATCTTAATGACGGTAAGGTTAAGGGAAGAGCTGTTTTAGTTCCGTAACAACATAAAGGGGAGAGAAAATGAAAATAATAAAAACTTGCTTGAGTGCTGCAATATCAAGTGTTTTGATATTCAGTCCGATGGCATATGCTGATAAGTGGAGTGATCAATTTCCACATATCAAGGCTACTGGAGATATTCCTGGCGATTGTTCTTATGAAGAAATGTCTAAGAAAAATTATAAAGGAAAAACTCTTAAGATTAATACGCATGCTGTACCAGTAATTGGACAGCCTACAGCTCTTCATGCTGAACAGTTTGCAAAGTTAACAGGAGCAAAAGTTGATGTAACACATACACCTGCAGGTGATTTGTATGCAAAAGCTATGGTTCCTTTTAAAGCTGGTCAAGCTCCATACGACATCGTATTTGGCTTTTCTAACTTCATTAATGACTGGAAAAGATATTTAGCACCAGTTCCAAAAAAATACATAAACTCACCTGAGATGAAAGATGTAACTAAATCTCACATTGGAGTTTCTTCATGGGACGGAACTATGTACCAATATCCAGTTGATGGTGACAGACATTATCTAAAATACAGAAAAGATGTAATTGATAATCCTGAAATGCAAAAGAAATACAAGGCAGATACTGGTAAAGAGTTAAGAGTTCCAAGAACATGGAAAGAGTATGGCGAAATGGCTAAATACTTTAATGGTTGGGACTGGGATGGAGATGGAGAAAAAGAATACGGTTCTGCAGAAGTTATGAAGAAAGATGACTTAATGTTTGCAGCTTTTTTCAGCAGATCAGTAGCATATGCTAAAAATCTAAGTACTCCAGGTGGTTTCTTTTTTGATTTAGAAACTATGAAACCAAATATTAACAATCCAGGATTTGTTGAAGCTCTAACTGATTGGGTAGAGGCTACTAAGTATGTTCCTCCTGGAGGAATTAACTTTGGACTAGGTGATGAAATCGGATCATTTGGTGGTGGTCAAACACTATTTAGTTTTTCATGGGATGATGCTTTCATCGCAGCTATGCAAGATGATAGCCCTATTAAAAATAAAGTAGGTGCAGCTCCTCTTCCAGGTGCTGATAGAGTTTGGAATAGAAATACTAATGGCTGGGAAAATAGATATAACCAAGCTCCTTATATTGTATGGGGTTGGGCAGTTGGTGTTGCTAAGAAAAGTAAAGTTAAAGACATGGCGTTTGATTACTTATGTTTCTTTTCTAATGGAGCAAACCACCAAGCTGATTTAGCTATTGGTAACTTTGGTGTTAACCCATTTAAAAACTCAGACTTTGATCCAAATATTTACATAGATACTATGGGTTGGGATCCTGAGATTGCTAACAGTTACACTAAAACACTTTTAGATATGGAAAAAAGTAAAAACAGAGTTTTCCCTCTAAGAGTTCCAGGTGTATTTGAATTTACTAGTGCAGTTGCTACTGGTACTTCAAAAGCACTTGCTGGACAATTATCTCCTCAAGAAGCTTTAGATGAAGTTGCTAAAGAGTGGGAAGCAATTGTTCAAAGGGTAGGTAAAAAAGCTGTGCAGGATGCCTACGCTGTTGGTGTAAAAATGGAAGATAACAAGTTATAACATTAACGTTAATTCTTATGTGGCCACTTTTTATGAGTGGCCACATATAGTATAATCAAATTACAAATTCATGAACTTTAAGCATAAATACGTTTTTTTATTCCCAGGCTTATTCGTTCTTATAGGTATATTAATTTTTCCAATTATTTTTGTGGTTCGTTTAAGTTTATCTGGATGGAATAGTTACAATGGTCTTAATTTTATAGGTCTTGAAAATTATGTAAGATTATTCACAGATGACCCTAGATTTTGGCAATCATTTTTAAGACTAAGTTTTTTATCAGTTACAACAGTTATTCTTCAATATGTAATTGGATTTGCATTAGCACACATGGTTTGGAAAGATATTAAGTTTCAAAGATTTTTTAGAGTTCTATTTTTAATTCCAATGATGACAACTCCAGTTATCATGACAGTTATTTGGAGAACATTTTTTCACGAGTCTTTAGGTCCAGTTAATGATATTCTTTCGAACTTTGGAATGTCACCCAAATGGTTGACTGACCCGGTTCTTGCTAAATTTACTGTAATTATTGTTGAGGTATGGCAATGGACACCATTCATGTTTTTGCTTTTACTAGCTGGTCTTTTATCATTGCCTAAGGAGCCTTTTTTGGCAGCTGCGATTGATGGAGCTAGTCCAGTGAGAAAATTTCTTTATGTTACATTTCCTTTAATGGCACCTATTTCTATTGGGGCAATCATTATTAGACTGATTGAAGCATCTAAAATAATGGATACAGTTTATGTGTTAACATCTGGTGGTCCAGGTACGGCAACAGAAACTTCTAGTTTTTATATTTTCATTAAAGGTCTGAGAGAATTTCAAATGGGTTATGCAGCCTCAATGTCTTTCACTTATTTGATAATAATGATCATAAGTTTAACTGTAATTGCAAAAGTATTAACCAAAGTATTATTGAAAGATTAATATGGGAAAATTATACAAATTTTTAAAATATTTTTTTATCACTTTTTGGGCCGTATTTGTTGTAGCCCCTTTTCTTTGGGCTATTTCAACTTCGTTTAAAGATTTTAATTCAGTTAATGGAGGAGCAACTTATATTCCTTGGGTAGATTTTGAGCCAAAATTAGAAGGATGGAAAGTTTTAATTAAATCACCTGCAAATGGTGGAGTTGATATAGTTGAGCCTTATTTTAACAGCTTGTTCGTTACATGTACTGCCAGTTTAATTAGTATAGTGCTTGGAACTTTATCTGCTTATGCTCTCTCAAGGTTTACTTTTAAAGCTGGTTTTGTAAAAAATAATGATATTACATTCTTCTTTATTTCACAGAGAATTATGCCACCAATTGTTCTTTCAATTCCATTCTTTTTATTTTTAGGTGCAATTAATTTATTAGATAGTTTGATTGGATTAATTGTTGTTTATATCGTTTTATTGATGCCAATTGCAGTTTGGATTATGGTGGATTTCTTTAATAAGGTTCCAAGAGAAATTGATGAAACTGCATTAATAGATGGATGCAATCCTTATCAAGCATTTTTTAAAGTTGTATTACCAAATTCTATACCAGGTCTAATTGTAGCTGGAATGTTTTGTATTATATTTGGATGGATTGATTTTTTCTTTGCATTCATTTTAACTTTTACAGAAGTACAATTGCTTCCAGTTAAAATTGTGGCTTTAAATTCATCTATAACACCTTGGTGGAGTTTATCGGCTTCTGCTTTGGTTTCAGTTGCACCACTAATCATTGTAGCATTTATTGTGGAAAGATATTTGTCAAAAGGAAATTTATCAGGAGCTATTAAATAATGAACTTAGTTGCTGAAAATTTATCTTATAAACCGGATAAGCAGTTTCATCTTAACGAAGTATCTTTTAATTTTAAGAAAGGAAATATTTATACAATTCTTGGAAGAACTTTATCGGGTAAAACAACATTATTGAAAACCATAGCCGGATTATTAACTCCGAACTCAGGTGAAATGCAGTTTGAAGACAAAGATTTTCTTAAAGTTCCAGTTTGGGAAAGAAATATAGCAATGGTTTATCAGCAATTTATTAATTATCCCCATCTAAATGTTTTTGAGAACGTTGCTTTTCCTCTAAAACAAAGAAAAGTAGACAATCAGGAAATAAATGATGTGGTTTTAAAATCTCTTAAGTCAGTGGGGTTAGAGGGGTATGAAAATAGAAAAATTCAAGAATTATCTGGTGGTCAACAGCAAAGGGTCTCTTTAGCAAGATCATTAGTTAAGAATGCAAAGATTTTGCTTTTGGATGAGCCTTTAGTGAACTTAGATTATAAATTAAGAGAACAATTAAGAGAAGAATTTAAAAATATTTTTTCACAAGGTCTATCTGAAGAAAGTATTGTAATTTTTTCAACAACAGATCCAAGGGAAGCAATGGAACTTAATGGTGAGGTTATTGTTCTTGATGAAGGAAAAGTTTTACAAGTTGGATCTGCAAAAGAAATTTTTGAAAACCCTAAGACACTAAAAGTTGCAGAAATCTCTAACGATCCTCCAATGAATATTTTGCAAGCAAATATTGATACAAATCAAATAAAATTTGAAGGAATAGAGGTAAATGCTCCTAATCATCTAAATAATGTAAAAGATAAAAATTTTAATTTAGGCATTAGAGCTTCTGATATTGAATTAAGTAATAATGGTTTTGAGTTTGAAGTTGAGCTAGCAGAAATAAGTGGTTCAGAAACTTTGTTACATCTTAAAAGAGGAGATGCAAAAATTATTACTTCTATAGAAGAGGTTATGAATTTTAATATTAATGATAAGGTAAAAATTAATTTTAAAATTAATAAAGTTTATGCTTTTAATGAAGAAGGTATTTTAGCATCTTCTCCTTTTGGAGGTTCATATGTCTAAAATTGATTTAAATAATATTTCACATTCTTATAATCCAAATGATCCAAATCCTATTTATGCATTAAATCCTTTTTCCATGACTTGGGAAAATGGAAAAAGATACGCAATTTTGGGACCTTCAGGATGTGGAAAAACTACGATGTTAAATATAGTTTCTGGTTTAGTAAGACCTTCTGCAGGAAGTATATTATTTGATGATAAAGATGTGACTGATTTAAAAACTGAAAGTAGAAACATAGCTCAGGTTTTTCAGTTTCCTGTAATTTATAATACAATGACGGTTTATGAAAATTTAGCATTTCCACTAAAGTGTAGAGATTTTCCTAAGACTAAAATTGATGAAAGAGTTAAATCTGTAGCAGATACTTTAAGTTTACAATCATTTTTAAATTCACCTGCAAGAAAATTAACAGCTGATCAGAAGCAATTAATTTCTTTAGGGAGAGGCTTAGTCAGAGAAGACGTTGCAGCAGTTTTAATGGATGAACCTTTAACAGTTATTGATCCTGATTTAAAATTTAGACTTAGAAGAAAACTTAAAGAAATTAATGAAGAATTCAAAACAACCTTAGTTTATGTAACCCACGATCAAAATGAAGCAATGACTTTTGCTGACAATATAATTGTTATGAGTGAAGGTGAAGTTGTTCAAGCAGGCACACCTAAAGAATTATTTGAAAGACCAAATACTACTTTTGTTGGATATTTTATTGGTTCTCCAGCAATGAATTTATTTGAAACAGAAGCATCTTCAAATGATAGTGTAAAAATCAATAATACAATTATCAAAACAAGCACGAATTTAACAAATTTAAAGGATAAAAAGATTAAATTAGGCATTAGGTCCGAATTTATAAAGATTGCTGAAAACCAAAGCGAAAATCTTTTAGACGTTGATGTTGATAAGGTAGAGGATTTAGGAAATTATAAATTATTAACTGCAAAAATGGGAAGCCTTACAATTAAATCAAAAATCAATAGAGAAACAGAGGTCCCCTCAAGCAATGTTAAGCTCCATATTCCAGCAGAAAAATGCTGTGTTTATCAGGACGAAAAACTTGTTTAAGCTTTAAAGTTCTACTTCAGATTGTATTAAATTATATAACTGGTCATTTTGACTATAGACTTCAAAGGTCAATTATAATTAAATTCACTTAGTTAATTAACTAATAGAGGAGAGAAAATGATTAAAGAAAAAAAATCATTGAAGGTTAATAATACACCTTCAAGACGTAAGTTCTTTAAAGCTGCTGCTACAACTGGTGTTGCTGCTGTAGCTGCAACATCTTTATCTGCTCCAGCTGTTGCCAAAGAAAGAGTTGAAGCGGCAATGGTAGCTACTTGGCCAAGAGATTTTCCAGGGTTAGGTACTGGCGCACAAAGATTAGCACAAAGATTATCAGATATGAGTGATGGAAGAATTCAAGTTACTTATTATGCTGCGAATGAAAGAGTTAAAGCATTTGACTCATTTGATGAAGTTGCTTCTGGTAATTCACAAATGTATCATGGTGCTGACTATTACTGGGTTAAAAAACATCCAGCATTTGGTTACTTTACAGCATGTCCATTTGGATTTACTTACTCAGAAATCAATGCTTGGATTCATCACGGCGGTGGACAAGAACTTTGGGATGAATTAACTGATGATTTTGGTACTCAAAGTTTCATAGCAGGTAATACTGGAGTTCAAATGGGTGGTTGGTTTAATAAAAAAATTAGATCAGCTAACGACTTAAAAGGTTTGAAAATGCGTATGCCGGGATTAGGAGGACAAGTACTAGGAAAACTTGGGGGTTCTCCAATTTCACTTCCAGGTGGACAAATTTACGAAAACCTTGTTTCAGGTGCAATTGATGCAACTGAATGGGTAGGTCCGTGGAATGATGAAGCTATGAAATTCCATGAAGCTGCCAAGTATTATTATTATCCTGGTATGCACGAACCTGGTTCGATGTTAGCTTGTGGTGTTAATAAATCTTGGTTTACAAGCTTAACTAAGTCAGACCAAACGATAATTAAAACTGCTTGTGCATGGGCAGATGAAATTACAATGGCTGAGTATAATGCTAAAAACGGTGCAGCTTTAGCGCGTCTAGTAAATGAAAACGGAGTTAAACTTGAGAAGTTTAATGACAAAGTTTACGATGCTTTTGCAAAAGGTGCTGCTGAGGTTTACGACGAAGTTCAACAACACAGTGATCTTGCTGCTAGAGTACACAAAGCGTTTGTGAAAGCTAGAAAAGAGATTGGTGCTTGGACTAACTTGTCAGACTCACCGTACATTGCTCAAAGAAACAGAGCTTTAGGTCTATAGTACTTAGAAGTTAAAGTAAAAATTAATAAGAGGGCCCTTTTTAGGGCCCTTTTTAATAAGTTCACAGATTTTTAAGTTATGTTTGCAAAGAGTAATTTACCAATACTTATCAGAATATTTAGTTATTCAATATTGGCTACTACTTTTGTTTTTTTATTCAACAATGTTTTAACCGTTTGGTTTGATTGGCCAGGAGTTAAAAATTTATTTTCACATTTTGGTTTGTTTGGATTTAAAAAATTAAGTAAACCATTATCAGACTCAGTTTTAAATTTTGCCTTTTTACAATTATTTTTTTATTTGATTGCAATATTTTTGGCAATTTTTTATGTAAATAGATCAATAAAACAAACATTAACTGCAGATTCAAAAATTTTAGATAAATTCACTGCTTATATAATTCGTTCATCTTTTTGGGCGGTGTTAATAGTTGGACTTGCAGATTTATTAATCTCATTTTTAGTTGTTGAAAAATTAGTTGAACCATTATTTGGAGAATACTTAAAAATTAAATTAGTAGTGCCTGCTTTCAGGATTACATTTGTTCATTTTCCACTAATTTTAATTTCATTTGTAGTTGGATATTTTACTAGATCTGTGGGTTTTATTTGGTTGGCGGTGCTTGTTGTAGGCAGTGAGTTTTTTATAGTTTTATCCAGATTTATATTTGAGTATGAACAAGCTTTTCAAGGAGATTTAGTTCGTTTCTGGTATTCAGCACTTTATCTTTTTGCAAGTGCTTATGCGCTAATTCACGAAGGCCATGTTAGGGTTGACGTTTTATATACAGGCTTTAGTGAACGTAAAAAAGCTTGGACTAATTCAGTAGGATCATTGATTTTAGGTATTCCGCTATGTCTAATAGTTTTATTTTTAGGAATGGGTGGAAAGGCAAGTATAATCAATGGCCCAGTTATTTCTTTCGAAATTACCCAACAAGGTTCTAACGGATTATATTTACTTTATTTGATGGCAATATATTTGGCTGTATTTGCTGTTTCAATGTTAATTCAATTTACTAGTTATTTTATGAGCAGTAGCGATAAACTTTTGAAAAATTAAATTATGGAACATTTATTTTTAGCTTTACTTGTAATCATAATGATAGGTGCGTTAGCTTCAGGTTTTCCAGTGGCTTTTGCGTTGCCAGGTTCTGCAATTATTTCAATTGGTCTTGCTGCATTTAGTGGATATCTTTTTGAAGGGGACATAAGTGCTTATTTTGCAACTGATGGTCCAAAGGAATGGTTAACCGCTGGGATTACAAATTTTAGGAGTAATTATTGGGATGTGGAAACAGACACTTTAATTGCCATACCTTTGTTTATTTTTATGGGCATTATGTTGCAAAAATCAAAGATAGCAGAGGATTTATTAGTCACTATGGGTCAATTATTTGGTCCAATACCTGGAGGATTGGGTATCTCGGTTATTTTTGTAGGAGCATTGCTTGCAGCAACCACAGGTATAGTAGGAGCAACTGTTATTGCTATGGGATTAATTTCATTGCCAACAATGTTGAACAATAAATATGATAAAAGTCTTGCGAGCGGAATTGTTTGTTCATCTGGAACTCTAGGTCAAATAATACCTCCCTCAATTGTTTTAATTATCATCGCAGACCAATTAGCTAGTGCTGCAGATGTTGCAAACACAATTCGACAGACAGATTATAAAATTCTTACTGGTGAATTTAATATGCCTGGTGAATTTAGAGTAGGTTCGACTAGTGCTGGAGATATGTTTTTAGGAGCGTTGTTACCTGGATTAGTTTTAGTTGGATTATACATGCTGTATGTCTTTGTTTACGCAAGAATTAATCCTAAAGCAGCACCACCAGTAACATTTAAAGGAAACTTTGATTTTAAATTTTGGATAAAAGTTGTTGGGGTGATAATCCCACCTCTTGCTCTAATATTTGCAGTTCTTGGATCTATATTAATGGGAATCGCGACAGTAAATCAGGCTGGATCTATTGGAGCAATCGGAGCAACTATGATGGCAGGTTACCGTCTTCATCAAGGTAAGAAGGATGCATATTATCCAATAATAATCTCAGTTATATCGGTTATCCCAATATTTTTTCTTTCTAAGAATTATAATTTAAATGTTAAGGCTGTAGACACTAGAGACTTTACAGCAATATTGATTACCGGATTTTTTACAATTACATTTTTAGTTGGAATCGTTTGGAGTTTTTGGAGATCTTATAAAATTGACAATGTCTTAAAAGAAGTTGTCACTGAAACATGTGTAACTACTTCTATGGTGTTTATAATTCTTTTAGGTGCTGCAATGCTAACTTCTGGATTTAGAGCTTTTGGTGGAGAAGAGTTGGTAAGAGATTTCTTGCAAGATTTACCAGGAGGCTTTTGGACTCAGTTCATTGTTGTAATGGCTGTAATTTTTCTTTTAGGTTTCTTTTTAGACTTTATTGAGATTGCGGTCGTAGTTGTCCCTATAATTGCCCCAATATTATTAGCAGAACCTGGTGCCAATGTTAGTGCAATTTGGCTTGGAGTTATGATTGGAGTTAATTTACAAACATCTTTTTTAACACCACCATTTGGATTTGCTTTATTTTATCTAAAAGGAGTTGCATCGAAATTTGTAACAACTTTAAATATTTGGAAAGGAGTTGTTCCTTTCATAGTATTGCAACTTATTGGATTGGGAATTGTTGGTTTTTATCCAACATTAGTAAACTATTTGCCAGCAAGAACGTATTTAACTTCTAATGTTGCGCCACCACCAATGAACCCAAAACTTCAATATTGTTTACAAAAATATAAATTTCCAATTTATAATAAAGATGAAGAAAAAATTAGAACTGCAATAATAAATTTCCAAAAATTAACTCCTTCTAATCTACCAGTAGATAAATTAGATATATTTGAAGAACATTTTGATAATGCTTTGGGCACATTTGCGATAGTTAAGAAACTTCAAAAAACTGAGGTAGAATATGAGTTGTTTGCAGAAGATTATAGGGATCTTCATTTTAGTGTAAGAAAAAAACAGAAAAAAATTAGAAAAATAGATAACAAAATTAAAAAATTGAAATCTGAAATTCGAAATTTAGACAAAGATAAAGTGGCAGTTAAAAACAAGTTAGAGCTTAAAATAGAAAATTATAAATTAGAAATAGAAGAATTAAATAAAGAAATTCCAGAAAATTGGAAATCTCAGAACAAAGAATTTGAAATACTTCATAAAGCAAAAAATACAAGAACAAAAAGATATAGAAAAAATGTTGATGAAGCATACGATACCCTTGATCAAATAGCACTTTTTATAAAAGATCATGAAAATTTAAAAAAACTTTCATCAGAAATTAAAGAATTAAAATATAATTTAGATAATAAAGATTATGAAAATTCAATTTCAATAATTGATAATCTTTTTGAAAAATTATCTGAAATCTCAGGAGTAGATGAGTTTGCAAATAAATTAGATGATTTAATTTCAGTTATAGATAACGATGAAGTTGATGAACAAAAATTAAAATCTACTAGTTCAGAAACATTTAGTTTATTTGAAAAGGAAGTTTCTTGGAGAGAAAATGCCAATAAAGATTTATTACCTGAGTTAATGAAATATAATGAAGTTATCAAAAATAATATTGGATTAAGACTCCAGTCAAGACTAACAAAAGAACAGGCTAAATTTGTAGCAAGATGTAACTCAGTTCATCGAGATATATCTTTAAATTTTTAATAAATGGAAAAATATATTCTTCCTAAAAGACAGGCCATTACTGTTTTTTTAGTATTTGCTTTTGGATATTTTTTATCTTGTCTGTTAAGAGCTATCACAGCTACACTTTCTCCTATTTTAACTTCTGAATTTAATTTATTTGCTGCTGATTTAGGGCTTTTGGCGGGTGGATATTTTTTAGGTTTTGCCTGTATGCAAATTCCTCTCGGATATTTGTTAGATAAGTTTGGACCTAAGAAAATTGTTTCATCATTTTTATTAATTGCATTAATCGGAACTACTTCATTTGCACTAGCTCAAAGTTTTTCAGGATTATTAGTTTCAAGAATTTTAATAGGAGTTGGAGTTAGTGCATGTTTAATGGCGCCATTAACGGGTTATAGAATTTGGTTTGCTGAAAACCAACAACAAAGAGCCAATTCGTGGATGCTGATGATTGCGTCGTTAGGATTTTTATCTTCAACATTGCCAATTCAATTATTATTGCCAAGCTTTGGATGGAGGTGGATATTTGGTGGAATTTCAATTCTAATTTTGATCAGTATATTTTTAATGTTAGCTTTTATTCCAAAATGGGATCATCAAAAAGAAGATGAACTAAAAGAGAATTCATCAAAATCTGGTTCGTTATCAGATGTGTGGAAAGATAGATTTTTTATAAGTGTTATTCCAATGGGCTTATTTAATTATGGAGGGTTGATGGCAATCCAAACTCTGTGGGCAGGACCTTGGATGACAAGAGTTGCTGGTTATACTCCACTTGAAAGCGCCACAGGATTATTTTGGATTAATATTACCATGCTTGTTTCATTTTTTTTATGGGGTTATTTTTTACCCAGAATTACTAACTCAGGTTTTAGTGCATTAAAAATATTAAAACTTGGTTTGCCTATAAGTTTTTTAATAATGATAAGTATTATTATCTTGGGACCAAAAGCAGGAGCATTTTATATTACATTATTTATTCTAAGTTCGATTTTTTTATCAGTTACGCAACCAGCTGTTGGACTATCATTTCCTAGTTATTTAGCTGGTAAGGCTCTTACTTCATTTAATTTATTAATATTTTTAGGAACTTTTATAATGCAGTGGCTTATGGGACTTGTAATCGATTTAGTTAAAAACTTAGGTTACTCTGAAATAATAGGGTTTAAGTCAGCTTTTTCAGTTTTTTTATTTTTAAGTCTTGTTTCTTACATATTTTTCTTAATTATAAATAAAAAAAGAAATGAAAATAAAACGTAGGAATTTTTTTTTGGAAATTATTATTGGAATATTGGTAATTTATTCATTTGTATTGATTGTATTATTCATATTTCAAAGAAATTTAATGTATCACCCTGATGAAAATAATTATTTTGGTGATAAATTGGATGTAAGTATTGAAAAAGTTAAAATTAAGACACTAGATAACATAGATTTATTAAGTTGGTTTCACAAAAAAGATCTCAAAAAATTTAAAACAATTATTTATTTTCATGGAAATGCTGGAACATTAGAAAATAGAATTCATAAATTAAATCATTTTAAAGATATGAATGTTAATTTTTTAATTATTTCCTGGAGGGGCTTTAGTGGAAATAACGGCAAACCATCTGAGGAAGGGCTATACGTTGATGGAAATAGTGCAATAAACTGGTTAAAGAATTTAGGATTGTCAGAGGAAGATATTATTATTTATGGAGAGTCACTTGGTACTGGTGTTGCAACTGAAATAGCACAAAATAGAAATTTTGCAGGATTAGTACTGGAAACCCCTTTTACCTCAATGGTTGAAGCGGCAAAGAATTTCTATCCATATATCCCTGTGGGACTTCTATTAAAGGATAAGTATAAAAATAATTTAAAAATTAAAAATATTAATATTCCAGTATTAGTCATGCATGGTGAGTCTGATCAAATTGTGCCTTTTTGGATGGGTAAAAAAATTTATGAGATGGCCAATCAACCTAAATATTCATATTTTACAAAAGATGACGATCATATGATGGAATATAATGATAAGCTTATTTTTGCGTTAAATTTATTTATTAAAAGTTTAAATTAGGCCACATTCCCAACAAATATAGCACAAGATCTTTTATTAATTTTTTAGGAATGAAAAAATTTCTTTTAATAATAATTATTTTATCCTTAACTAAGACACTTGTTTTAGCTAAGGAGGAGTTATCTGTTGTAGATAATTTATTTCACATCGATCAAATGAATTCACATAACGAAAATTTTGCTCTTTATTTTAAAACTAGAGAAAAAGCAATTTTAGCTAGAGGTGAAAAAAGTAATTATATAAATGATTACCCTAAAGATCTTTATATTTATGATTATAAAACAGAAACTTCATCACCTTTAATTTCTTATGAATGGTTTCCAAATAGAGCAAAGTATTTTCTTGAAGAGTATAATTTTCCAGTATTTCCAGATGATTTTGCTTATTATCTTTTAAAAGATAATAAGACTTTGGTTATGATTAGTGCAGTTAAAAGTTTAAATGCTAATTTTAAATTTGATATTGTTGAAAAAAAACTAGAACTTTATCCAATGAATGGAAAATTTGATTTTATAATTTCATCAATTGCTAAAGATTGTGGTCATTATAAGCTTAAAGAGAGTTATAAATGCAATTTTTATAAGCCCTTAATATCTAGTACTTTAATTAATTAACTTGAGTAAAAGCTTCAGCAAATTTTTCAGCTTCAAATATTTGTAAATCATCTTCTTTTTCTCCTAATCCTAAAGCGATAATAGGAAGTTTGTATTTCTTGGCAACAGCCAATAAAATTCCACCTTTTGCTGTTCCGTCTAATTTTGTCATTATAAGTCCAGTAATTGGAATAATTTTATTAAATTCTTCAACTTGATTAATGACATTTTGACCAGATGTAGCATCTAAAACTAAAATGACATCATGAGGAGCATCGGCATCAATTTTTTTTGTTACATTTGCAATTTTTTTATAC
The DNA here is from genome assembly GCA_902560015.1 of uncultured Pelagibacteraceae bacterium. GTDB lineage: Bacteria > Pseudomonadota > Alphaproteobacteria > Pelagibacterales > Pelagibacteraceae > Pelagibacter. The sequence goes on along the minus strand of CACEKA010000001.1, from coordinate 194,645 downwards.
TCTTCCATTAAGTTTTTTTTATTTTGTAATCTTCCAGCAGTATCAATTAAAACTTGGTCAAAATTTTTATTTATTGACTCTTCGATAGCTTTATATGCAACAGAAGCTGGATCTGAACCTTGAGAAGACTTTGTAATTTCAACATCAACTTTTTTTGCCCAATTTTCTAATTGCTCAATAGCTGCAGCTCTAAAAGTATCAGAAGCAGCAAGCATAACTTTATTTCCATTTGATTTTAATATTTTGCTAATTTTTCCAATGGTAGTTGTTTTTCCAACTCCATTTACTCCAGAAACCAATGTGGCATTTATTTTTTCTTTTTTTTTAAAAAATTCATTATTTTCAAGCGGTTTCATTAAAGAAATAATATAGTCTTTTAAAATAACATTTATTTCATCTGCAATATCTTTGCTTGGATCAATTTTGCTATCAGAAATTATCTCTTTTATTTCAGATGCTGCTACTACCCCAACATCAGATTGGATCAAATATTCTTCAATTCTATCGAGTGTTTTGTCATCTATCTCTTTTTTTACAACTATGTCTCTTAAACCTGAAGTAAAAGCAGATGCACTCTTTTTAAAACCAGATTTAAATTTTTCAAAAATTCCCATTAAATTTTAATTTCAATATTCTTAATATCTGAAACTGGACCTTTCATTTGAATACTATTATTTTCATCTATTGATATTGACAATTTACCAGTTGAAAATTCTATATCTACTTTATTACTTGCAAGTCCATTTTGTTTTGCAGCAAATGCGGTAGCACAAGCAGCTGTACCACAAGCTTTTGTAAGTCCAGCACCTCTCTCCCAAACTCTAACTTTAATTAATTCTTCATTAATAATTGTTGCCAACGTTACGTTACATCTTTCAGGAAAAAATTTATGATGTTCAATCTCTGGCCCGATTTTTTTAATGTCAAAATTTTTGTTATCTTTAACAAAAAATATTATATGTGGATTGCCGACATTAACAGCAGTTCCCCCAACATATTCTTTGTTATCAAGGTCATAAATTTTCATATTAAGATTTTTTGTATCTAGATTTTCAGACAAAGGTATTTCATTCCATTTAGTCTTTGCAATACCTATTTCAGTAGAAACAAGTTTGTCTCCTAATATCTCTGATTTTAAGTTTCCTGACTCAGTAGTTAAAATAATAGTTTTTTTATCACTTTCTTTTGCTATTAGATCAGCCACACATCTTGTGCCATTTCCACACGCTCCCGAAGTTCCACCGTCAGAATTAAAAAATTCTATTGAAGCATCTGATAGTTCACTATTATTAATTAATATTAATTGATCACAACCTAAAAAATCTCTGTCACAAATTTTGATTATTTGCTCTTTGTTTAGTTGGGTTACATTTTGCCTATTATCGATAATGACAAAATCATTGCCTAAACCATCCATTTTAAAAGCTTTAATATCCATATATAGATATTTAACTTATTTATTGACTTTTTGAACCTCTATTATAGGTTGTTGCCGTTTCCGCAAAAACATTAAATTTGCGGTGTCTTTGGAAACAAAGAGATCGACACTAGTCAGCGAGGGCTCGCCCACTAGTGAGGTTACTGCTGTGCGTAATAAATATGTTTGAAAATTTAACAAATAAATTCGAAGAAATTTTTTCTTCTTTAAAAAAGGCTCCTTCACTTGATGAAGCTCAGGTAGATGAAGGTTTAAGAGGGATTAGACAGGCTTTATTGGAAGCTGATGTAACTCTTGATGTTGCAAAAGATTTTATAGAAAAAGTTAAACCAAAAGTTCTTGGACAAGAAATTATTAGATCAACCTCTCCTGGGGATATGGTTGTTAAAATTGTTTATGACGAATTAGTTAATTTGCTTGGTGAAACTAATAATGATGTAAATCTAAATGCAGTTCCACCAGTACCAATGATGTTAGTAGGGCTTCAAGGTTCTGGTAAAACAACTACAACTGCAAAATTAGCGAAATATTTAGAAGCCAATAAAAAGAAAAAAGTAATGATGGTCAGCTTGGACATTTATAGACCAGCTGCCCAAGAACAACTTAGATCTTTAGGAGAACAAAATGATATTTTGACACTTCCCATCATAGAGGGGCAACAACCTACTGATATTTGTAGAAGAGCAATAAGTGCTGCAAATCTTAACGGAGCAGAGATTATTTTGTTTGATACTGCAGGTAGAACTCAAATTGACTTACAAATGATGAGTGAAATTAAGCAAATAGAAAGTGTAATCAATCCTACAGAAACATTTTTAGTTGCAGACTCTTTAACAGGACAAGTTGCAGCTTCAGTTGCAAAAGAATTTAAGAATACAGTAAATCTTTCAGGAATAATTTTAACAAGAGCTGATGGTGATGCAAGAGGTGGAGCTGCTGTAAGTATGAAGTATGTTTCTGATGTCCCAATTAAATTTTTAGGTATTGGTGAGAAGATAGACAATCTTGAAGTATTTCATCCTGATAGAATAGCTAACAGAATTCTTGGTATGGGGGATATCGTATCTCTTGTAGAAAAAGCTGCACAAGATTTAGGTGAAGAGAATATTAAAAAAGCAGAAGAAAACTTAAAAAAAGGCCAATTCTCTATGCAAGATTATTTAACTCAATTGAGACAAATGAAAAAAATGGGTGGCATTGAAGGAATTATGTCATTTATGCCTGGAGTTTCAAAGATGAAGTCTCAGATGGACTCAGCTGGAATTGATGAAAGTATTATTACAAAAAATGAAGCTATAATTTTATCAATGACGAAAAAGGAAAGAGAGAACCCAAAACTTATTGATGGTTCTAGAAAAAAGAGAATTGCTAATGGCTCTGGCACAGATCCAGCCACTATCAATAAATTGCTTAAGCAATTTAAAATGATGTCTGAAATGATGAAAAAGATGTCAAAAGGAAATCTGAAAGGTATGTCTGATAAAGGAATACCGCCAGAGCTATTTAACCAATTAAAATAATAAAAAGGAGAAAAAATGTTAAAACTAAGATTATCAAGAGGTGGTACAAAAAAACGTCCTGTTTACAAAGTTGTTGTAGCAGACAGTCGTTTTGCAAGAGATGGAAGATTTATCGAAAAAGTTGGTTTTTTTAATCCACTTTTACCAAAAGATAAAAAAGAAAGAGTTGGTCTTGAGGCAGAAAGAGTTAAATATTGGTTAGGTCAAGGAGCTCAACCAACTACTAGAGTTGCAAGAATTTTAGGTGAAAATGAATTAATGGCAATGCCTGCTAATGGAAATAATCCAAAAAAAGCAGTTCCAAAAAAAGAGAGAAAAAAAGAAGGTGATGAAGCTCCAGCAGCAGCTCCAGCTCCTAAAGCAGCACCAGCAGCAGAAGCTCCTAAAGAAGAAGCTCCAGCACCAGAGGCAGCACCAGCAGCAGAAGCTCCTAAAGAAGAAGCTACTAAAGAAGAACAAAAATAATTTAAAAATTATTTATGTGGCAAGCTCAAGTGTTTACACTTTATCCAGAAGTTTTTCCTGGGCCTTTATCAAAAGGCCTATATGGAAAAGCTTTACTTAAAAAGTTATGGAATTTAAATATTGTAAACATTAGAGATGCAGCTGTAGACAAACACAAAACTGTTGATGACACTCCGTATGGAGGGGGTTCTGGTATGCTATTAAAGGCAGATGTTTTGGCAAAATCTTTGGATCAAAATAAAAATGAAGGTGAAAGAATTATTTATTTATCACCTAAAGGTAAAAAATTTGATCAAGATTATGCACAACAACTTTCAAATGAAAAATCAGTATCTCTTATTTGTGGACACTTTGAGGGAGTTGATGAAAGAGTGCTTTCTACCAGAAATATAGAAGAAGTTAGTATTGGAGATTATGTTTTATCAGGAGGTGAATCAGCTGCATTTGTAGTACTAGACAGTATACTAAGACTATTACCTGGAGTTCTAGGAAATGAAAATTCTAAAATTGATGAGAGCTTTGAAAATGGGTTATTAGAGTATCCTCAGTACACAAAACCTCAAATTTGGGAGGAAAAAGCGGTACCAGACGTATTATTATCTGGTGATCACAACAAAATTAAAGACTGGCGTTTATCTCAATCTGAGGCTATAACACGCGTCCGAAGACCAGATTTATGGCAAAAATATAAGAAAGAATAACTTGATAATTAGTAATATGAAAACAATTGAAGAAATAAATCAGCATAACGTTAAGAAAATTCTCTCAGAGAAAAAAATTCCAGAGTTTTATCCAGGAGATGTAGTTAAAGTTGGTGTGAGAATCACAGAAGGTAAAAAAGAGAGAATTCAATACTTCGAAGGTGTTTGTATTGCAAAAAAAAGTAGAGATTTAAATTCATCTTTTACTGTAAGAAAAATTTCATTTGGAGAAGGTGTTGAAAGAACTTTTCCTTTGTATGGTACATTAATAGATTCAATTAAAGTTATTAGATCAGGTAAAGTTAGAAGAGCTAAGCTATATTATTTAAGAGATAGAACTGGAAAATCAGCTAGAATTGCAGAAAAGATAAGAAAGAAGATTGGAATTGATATTGATGTAAAACCTGAAACTGTAACTGAAGAAAACGTGGCACCAGCAGCAGAAGCTCCTAAAGAAGAAGCTCCAGCAGCAGAGGCAGCACCAGCAGCAGAAGCTCCTAAAGAAGAAGTTCCAGCAGCTGAAGTTGTAAAAGAAGAACAACCATCAGAAAGCCCTTCAGAAAAAAAATAATTTTTTTCTTAATGTCTACTACTCTTTACGATAAAATCTGGAACGATCATCTGGTCGATCAACAAGATGATGGAACGTCATTACTTTTTGTTGATAGACATTTAATTCATGAAGTCACAAGCCCACAAGCTTTTGAAGGATTAAGAAATTCAAATAGAAAAGTTAGACATCCTAAATTAACTTTAGCTGTAGCAGACCACAATGTTCCAACGACAGACAGAACTAAAGGCATATCTGATCAAGAATCTAAAATTCAAGTAGATACTTTAGAAGCAAACTGTAAAGAGTTTGGTGTTCAGCTTTTTGGTATGGATGACAAAAGACAAGGTATAGTTCATATTATTGGACCTGAACAAGGATTTACACAACCTGGAACAGTTATTGTATGTGGAGACAGTCATACAGCAACTCACGGTGCTTTTGGATCATTAGCATTTGGTATTGGTACGTCAGAAGTTGAACATGTATTGGCTACTCAAACGTTAGTTCAAAAAAAAGCAAAAAATTTTAGAATAAATGTTAATGGAGAACTCCCATTAGGTGTTACATCCAAAGATGTGATTCTTCAAATCATTGGAAGAATTGGTACAGCTGGTGGAACAGGTTGTGTTATAGAATATGCTGGTGATTTAATAAGATCTTTAAGTGTTGAGCAAAGAATGACTATTTGCAACATGACTATTGAAGGCGGTGCGAGAGCTGGATTAATATCTCCTGATCAAAAAATATTTGATTATTTAAATGGAAAACCAATGTCTCCAAAAGGTGATAACTGGGAAAAAGCATTAAATTATTGGAATAGCCTTAAAACGGATGCTGATGCAAATTTTGATAAAGAAATTAATTTGAATGCAGGAGAAATATTGCCAATGATAACTTGGGGAACTTCGCCACAAGATGTAATCACTATAGATGAAAAAGTTCCTAATCCTCAAAGTGAAAAGGATGAAGATAAAAAAAATTCAATTGAAAGATCCTTAAAATATATGGGTTTAAAACCTGATATGGCAGCAACAGATATTAAAATTGATAAAGTTTTCATTGGAAGCTGTACTAATGGAAGAATTGAAGACTTAAGAGAAGCTGCAAAAATTTTAAAAAATAAGAAAATATCATCTCATGTTAATGCAATTGTTGTTCCAGGATCTGGGCTCGTTAAAGAACAAGCTGAACAAGAAGGATTAGATAAAATTTTTGTAAACTCTGGTTTTGAGTGGAGAGAACCAGGATGTTCGATGTGTTTAGCAATGAATGCAGATAAATTGAAACCTGAAGAAAGATGTGCCTCTACTTCAAATAGAAATTTTGAAGGAAGACAAGGTAGAGGTGGAAGAACTCATTTAGTTAGCCCAGGAATGGCTGCAGCTGCAGCAATATCTGGTAATTTAGATGATGTTAGAAAGTATCAAAATTAAATGCAAAAATTTAATAAATTGAAAAGTATTCCCGCATATTTGCCTATAGTAAATATTGATACTGATATGATTATTCCAAAACAATTTTTAAAAACCATTAAGAGAACTGGTCTTGGAAAAAATTTATTTTTTGAAATGAGATATGATGATCTAGGAAAAGAGATCAAAGAGTTTTGTTTAAATCAAAGCCCTTATAATGACTCAAAGATTTTAATTGCAGGTAAAAACTTTGGATGCGGTTCATCTAGAGAGCATGCGCCTTGGGCATTATTAGATTTTGGAATAACTTGTGTAATTAGCTCTAGCTATGCAGATATATTTTATAGCAATTGTTTTAAAAATGGAATTTTACCTTTAATTCTAGAAGAAGAAAAAATTAAAGAATTATCTGAATATGCCAATAGAAAAGAAGAAATTTCAATTGATTTAAATGATGAAAAAATATTTTATGGAAATAATGAATTCAAGTTTGATATAGATCCATTTAAGAAAAAGTGTTTACTTGAGGGATTGGACGATATTGCTTTATCTTTAAAAAAAGCAGATAAAATTGAAAATTTTGAAAATGGTTTAAAAAATACAAAGCCGTGGATTTTTAATGATTAAAGTTAAAAAGAGAAAAATACTTTTATTACCAGGTGATGGTATTGGTCCTGAAGTTATTGGAGAAGTAAAAAAAATTATTAATTGGTTTAATGACAACAAATCTTTAGATTTTGAAATAGATGAAGATCTAGCTGGAGGCTGTTCATATGATAAACATGGAACTCCAATTACAGATGAAGTATTTTATAAAGCTTTAGAGAGTGAAGTAGTTATGCTTGGGGCAGTAGGTGGGCCTAAATGGGATAATTTAGATTTTTCAAAAAAACCAGAAAGAGCATTATTAAAACTTAGAAAAGAACTGAAGTTGTTTGCAAATTTAAGACCTGCAATTTGTTTTGAGCAATTGGTAGATGCATCAACACTTAAACCAGAAATCGTATCAGGTTTAGATATAATGATAGTAAGAGAATTGACAGGAGGAATTTACTTTGGAGAACCAAGAGGAATAAAACCTATTGAAAATGGAGAAAGAAAAGGAATTAACACTCACACATATACTACAAGTGAAATAACTAGAGTTGCAAGAGTTGCTTTTGATTTAGCAAAAAAACGATCCAATAAAGTAACTTCATGTGAAAAATCAAATGTTATGGAAGCAGGACAGCTTTGGAAAGAAGAGGTTCAAGAACTTCATGATAAGGAATACAAAGACGTAGAATTAAGTCATATGCTTGCAGATAACTGTGCCATGCAGCTTTTAAGAAATCCAAAACAATTTGATGTGATAGTAACAGACAACTTATTTGGTGATATGCTTTCAGATCAAGCATCAATGTTAACAGGATCTTTAGGACTTCTTCCATCAGCTTCTTTAGGAGCAAAAAATAAAGATGGTGAAATGAGAGCAATGTATGAACCTATTCATGGTTCAGCACCTGATATTGCGGGTAAAGGAATTGCAAATCCAATTGCATCAATTTTAAGTTTTGCAATGGCTTTAAGATATTCATTAGATCTTGATAATGAAGCAGATAGTCTCGAAAAAGCTGTTCAAGAAGTCTTAAATGACGGCCTAAGAACTAAAGATACACTATCTGAGGGAATGAAAGAAACATCAACTTCAGAGATGGGTGATGCGATAATTTCAAAATTGCAATAAATATAGAATTATTCTAAGGTCCACAAATGCCAAGTTATACTGCACCTTTAGATGACATGTTATTTCTCTTTGAAAAATTAAGAGATAATAAAAATTATAATGAACTCGAAAAATATAATGAAGTTAATCTAGATCTAGTAAAAGATATCTTAGAAGAAGCAGCAAAAATAAATCAAAATCTTTTATTGCCCCTCGCACTAGCTGGTGATGAAAATCCTGCTAAATTAGAAAATGGCGTTGTTAGAACACCACCAGGTTATAAAGAAGCTTATAACAAATATATTGAAGACGGTTGGATATCGTTATCTTGTGACCCAAAATATGGTGGTCAGGGAATGCCTAAAACAGTAAGTGCATTTTTTGATGAAATGTTGTCTTCAACTTCTCTTTCTTTCAAACTTTATAGCGAACTAACAATTGGTGCTTATAATTGTCTATTACATCATGCTAGTGATGATACCAAAGATAAATATCTTCCAAAAATGGTTGAAGGGAAATGGAGTGGAACAATGTGTTTAACTGAACCAGTTTGTGGAACAGATCTGGGAATGTTAAAAACTAAGGCAGTAGAACAAGCAGATGGTACTTTTAAAATTAGTGGACAAAAAATATTTATTACTTCAGGAGACCATGATCTTACAGAAAATATTATACATTTAGTAATAGCTAGAGCAGCTGATTCTCCTTCAGGAACAAAAGGGATAAGTTTGTTCCTTGTTCCAAAATTTATAGTAAATAAAGATGGATCCATAGGAGCAAGAAACGGTATATCTACTGGATCGGTAGAGCATAAAATGGGCATTAAAGGTTCGGCAACTTGTGTTTTAAACTTTGATGAAGCTACAGGATATTTAATTGGAACAAAAAATAGAGGTTTGAATCAAATGTTTACGATGATGAATTTAGAGAGAATTTTGGTAGGCATTCAAGGTTTAGGAATATCTGAAATAGCTTATCAGAATTCACTTGCTTACGCTAAAGAAAGAAAACAAGGAAAAACAAATAACACTAAATCTACCAATGGTGCAGATTTTATAATTGAACACGCTGATATTAGAAAATCTCTATTAAACATGAAATCAATTATTGAAGGCGAAAGGGCATTATGTTTTTGGCTATCCCAACAAACAGAAGTTAGTCTTAATCATCCAGATGAAAAAATAAAACAAGAAGCATCTGATTATGTTTCATTAATGACACCTGTTGTGAAATCATTATTTACAGATTTAGCAATGGAAATTACCAGTGATGCAATGCAAATTCATGGAGGCTATGGATTTACTAAAGATCAAGGAATTGAACAATTATATCGAGATAATAGAATTACACCTATTTATGAAGGTACAAATTCAGTTCAAGCAGCTGATTTAGTTTTTAGAAAACTTTCAAATAAGAATGGAAATATCATTCAAAAATTTTTAGATATGGTTAAAGGTGAGTGCGATAGTAAAAATGAAAAAGTGAAGTCATATACTAAGGAATTAAATTATTACTTAGATATTTTACATAAATTTACAGGCTGGATTGAGGATAAAACTAAAATTGAAAAAGATGATGTTAGTGCAGCTGCAAATGATTATCTAAAAACACTTGGCTATGTATCAATAGCATATTCATGGATTAAGATATTAGAAGTAAGCTTTACTGATTACGAAACTAATAAAGAATTTTATGAAGATAAAATAAACACAGCAAAATTTTATTTTGAGAAAGTTTTGCCTAGAGCTGAATACCATTATAAATCAGCTATATCTGGCAGCTCAAATATAATGAATTTTAAATTCAACTAATCATGAGTTATTACGATAAAAATTTAGATAAAAATAAAGCTAACTATGTCCCCCTTACCCCTTTATCTTTTTTAGAAAGAGCCAAGGATGTATATCCAAATTATGAAGCAGTAGTTTATGAGGACAGAAAATATACTTGGACTGAAGTTTATAAAAGAACAGTAAAATTTGCTAGTGCTTTAGAAAAAATTGGTATTAGCAAAGGTGATACAGTTTCATTTCTTGCATTTAACACTCCTGAAATTTTTGAAGCTCATTATTCTGTTCCTATGACAGGAGGTGTATTAAATACTATTAACATAAGATTAGATGCCAATACTATTGCTTATATTTTAGAACACAGTGAGGCAAAAGTATTAGTAGTTGATAGACAACTGCATACTGAAGTAAAGAAAGCATTAAAAATTTTAGATAAGAAAATTATCGTTATAGACATTCATGATAAACATGCTGATCAATCAAAATTAAAAAAAATTGGTGATTTAGAGTATGAAAGTTTTTTAAATACTGGGGATGAAAACTTTGATTGGAAAATGCCAGATGATGAATGGCAAGCTATATCTCTAAGTTATACTTCAGGAACAACGGGAAATCCAAAAGGTGTTGTGTATCATCATAGAGGTGCATATTTGATGTCCACTGGAAGCGTAGTTGCATGGAATATGCCAAATAGATTAAATTTTTTGACAATCGTTCCAATGTTTCACTGTAACGGCTGGTGCTATCCTTGGACAATTCCAATGTTAAATGGAAGAACAGTTTGTTTAAGAAATATAGACATAAAAAAAATTTTTGAATTAATTGAAACTTATAATGTAACGCATTTAGGTGGAGCACCAATAATATTAAACATGATTACAGGAGCACCTGAAAGTGATCGAAAAAAGTTAAAAGAAAAAGTTTATGTTTTAACTGCTGGGGCTCCTCCGCCAAGTATAATTTTTAAGAAAATGAAAGCATTAGGTTTTGAAGTGATGCATGTATATGGATTAACAGAAACCTATGGACATGTTACACAGTGCGCATGGAATGATCAGTGGAATGAATTTGATGAAGATAAACAAAATGAGATTAAAGCAAGACAGGGTGTCAGATATCCAAATGCTGAAGGGGTAACCGTTATGAATCCAGAAACAATGAAGGAAGTTCCTGGCGATGGAAAAACAATTGGTGAAATAATGATTAGAGGAAATGTTGTAATGAAGGGCTATTTTAAAGATAAAGAAGCAACTGATAAGTCAATGGATGGTGGTTGGTTTCATAGTGGCGATCTAGCAGTTATGTATCCAGATGGGTATGTAAAGATACAAGATAGATCAAAAGATATCATAATTTCTGGAGGTGAAAATATTTCATCTATAGAAATTGAAAATACACTTTCAAAGCACCCATCGGTATCTATTGCTGCTGTGGTTGCAAAACCTGATGAAAAATGGGGAGAAGTTCCTTGTGCGTTTATAGAAATGGTCCAAGATAAACCAGTTACGGAAAAAGAATTAATAGACTTTTGTAAAGAAACTCTGGCAGGTTTTAAAGTTCCTAAAAAAGTTATTTTCTGTGAACTACCAAAAACATCAACAGGAAAAATTCAGAAATTTGAATTAAGAAAACAGTTTTAGGAAATTATTTGATATTCGAACTAGAAAATAAAAGTGTTCATGCATCAGATGCTGGACAACAATTGGACCATAAAAAAGAAACTATTATTTTTCTTCATGGTAGTGGTCTTTCGCATATAGTGTGGTCTTTAGCTGAACAATTTTTTTCAAACAAAAACTTTAATGTATTATCAATTGATCTACCTGGACATGGTAATTCAGTAGGCCCTTGTCTTAAAACAATTGAAGAGATTGCTGACTGGTTGGAAAAAGTATTTATTAAGTTAAAATTAGAAAAAATCATTTTAGTTGGTCACTCCCAAGGATGTTTGGAGATGCTTGAGTACTCAAATAAATACAAGAATAGGTTAAAAAAGTTAGTTTTTATAGGTGGATCTTATAAAATGCCTGTAAATCAAGACTTAATAGATTTAGCAGAAAATGGAGACACAGATGCTGTAAAACTTATGATGAAGTGGGGTTATGAAGGGTCAAAAAAATTTATAGGTGGAAATCCTATAAAAAGAATAATCCAATCCCCAAGAGATATTAGTCAGATATTAGGAGTAGATCTTGTTGCTTGTAATAATTATGTAAATGGTTCGAACGCTGTAAAAACGATTGATTGTCCCACAATGTTTATTTTTGGTTCTTTAGATAAAATGGTCAATATTGAAATTGGAAAAAAATTTGCAAACATGGTTGACAATTCAACTACCCATATAATCGATGGGTGCGGTCACATGATTATGATTGAAAAAGCTTTTGAAATGCGAGAAAAAGTTCTGGAATTTTTACAAAAATGAAAAATTATTCAATAGCAAAATCTAGGAGACTTAGAAGCACACCTTACACTTCTAGAATAGAAAAACAGGGTGTAACAGCTTACACAGTTTATAATCACATGCTTCTACCTGCTGCATTTGGGTCCATTGAAGACTCTTATGAACATTTAAAAAAAGATGTTCAAGTTTGGGATGTTGCAGCTGAAAGACAAGTTGAAATTCAAGGAAAAGACTCTGCAAAACTTGTTCAACTAATGACTTGTAGAGATTTATCAAAATCTAAAATTGGCAGATGCTATTATTGCCCAATCATTGATGATGCAGGAAATTTAGTAAATGATCCTGTAGTTTTAAAGTTAGCAGAGGATAAATGGTGGATATCGATTGCTGACTCAGATGTGATCTTTTTTGCAAAAGGTTTATCCTCTGGATATAAATTTGATGTCAAAATTGTTGAACCAGTTGTTGATATAATTGCAGTTCAAGGCCCTAAATCTTTTGATTTAATGGAAAAAGTATTTGGAAAAATAATCAAAGAATTAAAATTTTTTGGCTTTAGTTATTTTGACTTTGAAGGAGCAAAACATCTAATTGCTAGATCTGGATGGTCTAAACAAGGAGGCTATGAGGTATATGTTCAAAACACGCAATCAGGACAGAAATTATATGACTACTTGTTTGAAGTAGGAAAAGAATTTAACATAAAACCGGGCTGTCCAAATTTAATTGAGAGAATTGAAAGTGGGTTGCTTTCGTATGGTAATGATTTTGATAATAATGATAATCCTTTAGAGTGTGGTTTTGATCAATATGTTTCGTTGAATAGTGAAATTAATTTCCTAGGAAAAGAAAAACTTAAAAAAATTAAGTTAGATGGAATTAAAAAAAAGCTAATGGGTGTTAAATTAGATGCTAAAGAAATTAGTCTATCTGGATCACTAGGTTTGAAAGATGATAATGGTAATATTATCGGAGAATTGAGATCAGCTTGTTATTCCCCACATTTTGGAAAAGTTATAGGAATAGCCATGATGAAAAAACCTCATTGGGAAGTGTCTCAAAGCGTAAAAGCTGAGATAAACGGTAATATCTGTAACGGAAACGTTTGCGATTTGCCTTTCATTTAGTATAAACTTCAACAAAATCATGAATATAGCTATCGTTGGAGCCACTGGTAATGTTGGCAGAAAAATATTGGAAGTGCTGGAAAAGAAAAAGCTGGCTATAGATAATTTATATCTACTAGCATCATCTAGAAGTGCTGGATCTAAAATTAATTTTAATGGAAATGAGCATGAGGTAATTGATCTTGAAACTTTTGACTTTTCAAAAGTAAAGATTACCTTTTTTGCAGCTGGTGGAAAAATTTCTGAAGATTTTGCCCAAATAGCCGCTAAGCATTCTTTAGTAATTGATAATTCAAGTTTTTATAGAATGGATCCCGATGTTCCTTTAATAGTGCCTCAAGTAAATTCGGATCATCTAAATAATATAAAAAAAAATATTATTGCAAATCCAAACTGTTCAACTGCTCAACTTGTTATAGCTTTAAAACCATTACATGATTTGTTTAAAATTAAAAGAATAGTTGTTTCAACATATCAATCAGTTTCAGGTGGAGGCAAGGCTCCAATGGATGAACTAATAGAACAAACAAAACAAGTTCTACAGAACAATAAAGTTGTGTCTAAAAATTTTACCAAACAAATTGCGTTTAATGCAATTCCTCAAATAGATGTATTTGCAGATGATGGCTACACTAAAGAAGAGCTTAAAATGACTAATGAAACAAAAAAGATTCTAGATAATGATATAGACTTAACAGCTACATGTGTAAGATTACCAGTGTTAGTTTCTCATTCAGAGTCAGTCAACATAGAATTTGAAAAATCATTTACTTTAGAAAAAGTAAGAGAAGCGCTAGATAATTTTGAAGGTTGTAAAGTAATTGATGAAAGAGCTAATGGAGGCTATTTAACTCCTTTAGAGGCCGAAGGAAAAGATGAAACATTTATTTCAAGAATTAGGGAAGATAAAACTGTAACCAATGGTTTAAATATGTGGATTGTGTCAGATAATCTTTTGCGAGGAGCAGCTTTAAACGCAGTTGAGATTGCAGAAACATTGATTAAAAATAATTTTTATGGAAAATAAAAGACCATTATCTCCACATATACAAATTTATAGATGGCATATTTCATCGATAGTATCTATCTCACATCGAATAACAGGAATTATTAATATTGTTGGAATAACATTGATCTGTATTTGGGTATCTTTGTTAGTTTTAGGTAATGCAAACTATTCTTTAATAAATCTATTTTTAAATTCGGTATTAGGTAAATTTTTTGCGATAGGTTTAGTTTGGTCTTTTAGCTTTCAAATGTTGAGTGAAATTAGACATCTGTTGATGGATATGGGTTATGGTTTTGAATTACAAACAACTCGTATCACAGGTCTTATGGTTATCTTTGGATCTTTTTTATTAACAATTTTGATTTATTTAATAGGTAAAAATTTTATTTAGTATGAATTTAGCTACAAAAAAATGGTTATTTCTAAAGATATCTTCAGTAATTTTGTTACCGTTAATGTTTTGGTTTATCATTAATTTTGTAACAATTTATAATGAGGGTTATTTTGAGGTTGTAAAATTTTTTACTGATCCAATCTCTAAGTTTTTGTTTAGCTTGTTTATTATTTTTGCTTATTTTTTTTCTTCACTTACTATTAGTGAGGTCTTTGAAGACTATATATCAGATGATAAAATCAAATATGTCGCAAACAGACTATTATTTATTTCTGCTATAGTCATACCATTATTAACAATTATTTTTTTATTTAATCTAAATTAATGAGTTCTTATAAAATTATTGATCATGAATATGATGTTGTTGTTCTTGGAGCAGGTGGATCAGGTTTAAGAGCAGCTGTAGGTTTAAGTGAAGCTGGATTAAAAACAGCATGTATTTCAAAAGTCTTTCCAACAAGAAGTCATACTTCTGCTGCCCAAGGTGGTATTTCAGCTGCCTTAGGAAATATGGGTGAAGATGATTGGAGATGGCACATGTATGATACGGTTAAGGGCGCCGATTGGTTAGGCGACCAAGATAGTATCGAATATTTGTGTAAAGAAGCCCCAAAAGCAGTAATTGAATTAGAAAAATATGGTGTGCCTTTTAGTAGGACTGAAGAAGGAAAAATTTACCAAAGACCTTTTGGTGGAATGACTAAAAATTATGGTAACGGCATAGTTCAAAGAACTTGTGCGGCAGCAGACAGAACAGGTCACGCAATATTACACACTCTTTATGGGCAAGCGCTAAAACATAATACAGAGTTTTTTATAGAATATTTTGCTTTAGATTTATTAATGAAGGACGGTGAATGCAAAGGACTGATTGCATGGAATTTAAATGATGGAACAATTCATAGATTTAGAGCACATACAGTAATTATTGCAACTGGCGGTTATGGAAAAGTATATTATTCAGCAACATCAGCTCATACATGCACTGGTGATGGAAATGCAATGGTGCTAAGAGCTGGACTACCTTTGCAAGATATGGAGTTTGTACAATTCCACCCAACAGGAATATATGGCCATGGTACTTTAATAACTGAAGGTGCCAGAGGTGAAGGAGGTTATCTTACAAATTCAAAAGGTGAAAGATTTATGGAAAGATATGCGCCGAATGCAAAAGATCTAGCATCAAGAGATGTAGTTAGTAGATCAATGTCAATTGAGATTAATGAGGGAAGAGGAGTTGGTAAAGAGCAAGATCATGTTCATTTAAATCTAAGCCATTTAGACAAAGAAATCATTGACAGTAGATTGCCAGGAATTACTGATGCAGCAAGATTATTTGCAAATGTTGATGTTACTAAAGAACCAATTCCAGTTGTACCTACTGTTCATTATAATATGGGAGGCATTCCAACTAATTATAAAGGGGAAGTTTTGACAGTGAATGGTTCTGAAAAAACTGTACCTGGATTGATGGCAATTGGAGAGGCGGCATGCGTTTCGGTTCATGGAGCTAATAGATTAGGATCTAATTCTTTAATTGATTTAGTTGTTTTCGGAAGAGCTGCTGCAAAAAGAGCCGCTGAATTGGTTAAACCAGGAACGCCTCATGAAGAAATTGGAGAGTCTGAAACTCAAAAATGTTTAGATAGGTTTGATAAACTGAGAAATGCAGATGGTGAAAACAGTACAGCAGATCTAAGACTTGCTATGCAAAAAACTATGCAATCTAAATGTGCAGTTTTTAGAACTGAAAAAAATCTTAAAGAAGGAGTTGATGAAATCAGAAAAACATATGATGGAATGGACTCTATTTCTGTCAAAGATAGATCTTTAGTATTTAACACTGATTTAGTAGAAACATTAGAATTCGATAATCTTATAAGACAAGCCATAACGACTGTAGACTCTGCATATCACAGAAAAGAAAGCAGAGGAGCTCATGCAAGAGATGATTATCCAAAAAGAGATGATGAAAAATTTATGCAACATACACTAGCTTGGTGTGATGGTAAGAATACAAAAATAAGTTATAGAGAAGTCCACAAATCTACTTTAACTAATGAAGTGCAATACTTTCCACCTCAAGAAAGAGTTTATTAATGGTTCAAATAAATTTACCTAAAAATTCAGAGGTTACTAAAGGTAAATATTATCAAGATAAAACTGGTTCAAAAAATATCAGAAAAGTAAATGTTTACCGATGGGATCCTTCTACAGAGGAGAATCCTAGGTTAGATACTTATGAAGTGGATATGGATAATTGTCCTTCAAAAGTTTTAGATATTCTAAATAAAATTAAGAATGAAATTGATCCAACATTAGCTTACCGAAGATCATGCGCACATGGAGTTTGTGGATCTTGTGCTATGAATATGGGAGGTAAAAATGGTCTTGCATGCACTACATCTCATGCAGAAATTGATGGTGATATAAATATTTATCCTTTGCCACACTTAAAAGTTAAAAGAGATTTAATTGGTGACTTAGATGGACTTTACAAACAATATCAATCGATTGAGCCTTGGTTAAAAAATAATTCAACAAAAGAAACAACTGAAATAACACAATCAAAAGAAGAGAGAGCTAAACTTGATGGTGCCTATGAGTGTATTATGTGTGCATGTTGCTCAACTTCTTGCCCAAGTTATTGGTGGAATGGAGATAAATACTTGGGTCCTGCAGTTCTTCTTCAAGCTTATAGATGGATTATTGATAGCAGAGACGAGGAAAGAGAAATAAGATTAAAAAAAGTTGCAGATGAACTAAAACTTTATAGATGTCATACCATCTTAAACTGTACTAATGCTTGTCCAAAAGGCTTAAATCCAGCAAAAGCAATTGCTGAATTAAAAAAAATGATTGCTAAAGCTAATGTTTAAATAGACTAACAAGCTTTTTTGATTTAAAAGACCTTATTCATGAAATTAATAGAGCACTTCGTTGGGGGAAAGATTATCCCTGGTTCATCAGATAAAAAGGGTAAAGTCTATAATCCTGCAACTGGAGAGCAGGAGTCAGAAGTAAGACTTGCCTCAAAATCTGACTTAGATCAGGCAGTTGAAGTTGCTAAAAAAGCTTTTGAAACTTGGTCGTTAAAACCACCTCTTCAAAGAGCAAGAGTGATATTTAAATTTAAAGAGTTAATTGAAAAAAATTCTGAAGAACTTACAAAATTAATTGTTTCAGAACATGGAAAAGTTTATGAGGATGCTAGAGGCTCCTTAACACGAGGTCTTGAAGTGGTAGAATTTGCTTGTGGAATTCCACATTTGTTAAAAGGTGAATACTCCGAAAATGTGGGTACAGATGTTGATAGCTATTCTATGAGGCAGCCACTTGGAGTGGTTGCAGGAATTACTCCATTTAATTTTCCTGCTATGGTACCAATGTGGATGTTTCCTATCGCTATAGCTTGTGGAAATACTTTTATTCTTAAACCCTCAGAAAAAGATCCATCTTGCCCTTTAAGACTAGCTGAATTACTTTCTGAAGCAGGTCTTCCAGATGGAGTATTTAATGTAATAAATGGAGATAAAGAAGCTGTCGATGCAATCTTAGAAAATAAAGATATTAAGGCTGTAAGTTTTGTTGGATCAACACCAATTGCAAAATATATTTATGAAAATTCAGCAAAAAATGAAAAAAGAGTTCAAGCACTAGGTGGAGCAAAAAATCATTTAGTTGTTATGCCTGATTGTGATCTAGATGGTGCAGTAAATGGTTTAATGGGTGCAGCCTATGGTTCTGCAGGAGAAAGGTGTATGGCTCAATCTGTTGCAGTTGCAGTAGGAGATATTGGAGATGAACTTGTATCTAGATTATCGAAAAAAGCAGAGGCTTTAAAAGTTGGTCCAGGCATGGATAAAACATCTGAGATGGGTCCTTTGGTTACAAAAGAACATTTAGAAAAAGTTAAGAGTTATGTTGATCTAGGTGTTGAAGAGGGTGCTAAGCTAGTGGTTGATGGAAGAAATTTAAAACTTCAAGGATATGAAAACGGATTTTATATAGGTGGTTGTTTATTTGATCATGTAAATAAAGATATGAGAATTTATAAAGAAGAAATATTTGGTCCAGTTTTATCTGTAGTTAGAGTTAAAACTTTTGAGGAGGCAGCAAAATTAATTAATGATCATGAATATGGAAATGGTGTGAGCATCTACACAAGAGACGGTGATGCAGGTAGAACTTTTGCAAGTAAAATCCAAATAGGAATGGTAGGGATAAATGTACCAATTCCTGTCCCTATGGCATTTCATAGTTTTGGTGGATGGAAAAGGTCTTTATTTGGAGACAGTGGAATGCATGGTATGGAAGGAATAAAATTTTATACAAAACTTAAAACAGTAACATCTAGATGGCCTTCAGGTGTCCGTTCAAATGCGGAATTTGTAATGCCAACAATGAAATAAGGAAAAAAATGAGCAAAATATCTTTGATTGGTGCAGGCCAAATAGGCGGAACTTTAGCACACTTAATTGGAACAAAAGAGTTAGTAGATGAAGTAGTTTTGTTTGATGTTGCAAGTGGAATAGCAAAAGGAAAAGCACTTGATATAGCACAATCATCATCAGTAGATGGTTTTAATGTAAAATTTTCAGGTACAGAAGACTATAAAGATATCAAAGACTCAGATGTAATTATTATTACAGCCGGTGTACCAAGAAAGCCAGGTATGAGTAGAGATGATTTGTTAGGTATTAATTTAAAAATTATTAAACAAGTAGCAGAGGGTATCAAGGAAAATGCCCCTAATGCATTTGTAATATGTATCACTAATCCTTTAGATGTCATGGTTATGGCATTTCAAAAATTTTCAGGTTTGCCAGCTAATAAAGTTGTTGGAATGGCTGGAATTTTAGACAGCTCAAGATTTAAATTATTTTTATCTTTAGAATTAAATGTTCCAGTAAAAGAAATAGACGCAATGGTGATGGGTGGACATGGAGATACCATGGTGCCAATGCCTAGATTTACGAAAGTTTCAGGAAAACCTTTACTTGATTTAGTAAAAGAGGGAAAAATTTCTCAAGAGAGATTGGAAGAAATAAATCAGAGAACTAGAGATGGCGGAGCTGAAATAGTTAAATATCTTGAAAAAGGATCTGCATTTTATGCACCTGCAGCATCTGGGGTTCAGATGGCAGAAGCATACTTAAAAGATGAAAAAAAATTACTACCATGCGCTGTTCAATTAAATGGAGAGTATGGTGTGAATAATGTTTATGCGGGTGTCCCAGTAATTATTGGAAATGATGGAGTGGAAAAAATTGAGCAAATTGATTTAGATGATAAAGAAAAAAAAGAATTTATGCATTCTATCGATGCAGTTAAAGCTCTTTGGGAAGCAGCATCTAAAATAGATCCTGATCTTTCTCAGTAATAATGAATATTCACGAACATCAAGCTAAGCAAATTCTAAAGAAATATGGAGCAAATGTTCCAGAGGGTGTCTTTGCTCTTACTGTTGATGAATTAGTAGAAAAAGCAAAGTCATTAAATACAAAAAAATATGTTTTAAAAGCTCAAATCCATGCTGGCGGAAGAGGAAAAGCAGGGGGAGTAAAAATATTAGATACTATTGAAGAGTTAAATGAGGCTGCAAAAGAGATGATGGGAAAAACTTTAGTAACTCATCAAACAGGTCCTGAAGGAAGAGAAGTAAAGAGATTATATGTTGAAGAGTCATCAAACATAGACAAAGAGTTTTATTTATCTTGTTTAGTTGATAGAGCCAGTTCTAAAATAGCTTTTATATCTAGTGACCAAGGTGGAATGGATATTGAAGAGGTGGCAAGTAGTTCACCTGAAAAAATCATAACAACTAAAGTTGATATAAGTAATGAAATTTCAGACAAAGATTGTGAAGAGATAATTAAAATTTTTAACTTAAATGATGGTGCTAAAATACAAGCAATTTCACTAATAAAATCAATTTATCAAATGTTTATAAGCACAGATGCAAATATGGTTGAGGTCAATCCATTAATCTTAACTAAAGAAGAAAAGGTAATTTGTTTAGATGCAAAAGTAAACTTTGACTCGAATGCTTTATTTAGACATCCTGAGATTGTTGAATTAAGAGATTTAAATGAAGAGGATCCGACAGAAGTTGAGGCAAGTAAACATGATCTAGCTTACATAAAATTGGATGGAAGTATTGGTTGTATGGTTAATGGGGCAGGTTTAGCCATGGCAACTATGGACATAATTAAATTATATGGAAAAGAGCCAGCTAATTTTTTAGATGTTGGCGGTGGTGCTTCAAAAGAAAAAGTTTCAGCAGCTTTGAAGATAATTCTATCAGACAAAAATGTTAAAGGAATTTTAATAAATATTTTTGGAGGAATAATGAGATGCGATGTACTTGCTCAAGGAGTGGTAGATGCAGCCAAAGAAATAAATATCAGTGTTCCATTAGTTGTTAGACTTGCTGGTACAAATTTTAAAGAAGGAAAAGAAATATTAGATAACTCAGGATTAAAGTTAATATCTGCTGAAAATTTAGATGATGCAGCAAAGAAGATTGTAGAGGCAATTAAATAAGATGTCTGTTTTAGTAAACAAAAACACAAAAGTAATTTGTCAAGGCTTTACAGGTGCACATGGTACTTTTCACTCTGAACAAGCAATTAAATATGGAACTAATTTAGTTGGTGGTGTAACTCCAAAAAAGGGTGGTCAAAAACATTTAGATAGACCTGTTTTTAATAGCGTTATCGAAGCAAAAGATAATGTAGGTGCAGATGCAACAATGATTTATGTTCCAGCTAAATTTGCTGCTGCTGCAATTATAGAAGCAATAGATGCATCAATAGAATTAATTGTTTGTATTACAGAAGGTATTCCAGTCCAGGATATGCTTAAAGTAAGACAAAAATTAAATGGTTCAAAAAGTAGATTGATTGGACCTAATTGCCCGGGAATAATTACTCCAGATGAATGTAAAATTGGAATTATGCCAGGAAATATTCATAAAAGAGGATCAGTTGGAATTGTTTCAAGATCTGGAACTCTTACCTACGAGGCAGTAGCACAAACAACTGAGAATGGTTTAGGTCAATCAACTTGTATTGGTATCGGAGGTGATCCAATTAATGGAACAAACTTTATTGATTGTTTAGACTTATTTTTAAACGATGAAGAGACAGAATCTATTTTAATGATTGGAGAAATTGGGGGCACAGCAGAAGAAGAAGCTGCAGAGTTTGTAAAAAATCACAAAATCAAAAAACCAATGGTTGGATTTATTGCAGGAATTACAGCTCCCCCTGGACGTAGAATGGGTCATGCAGGAGCTATTATTTCAGGAGGAAAAGGTGGTGCTGAAGATAAGATTACAAAAATGGAAGAATCTGGCATTACAGTCGCAAAATCGCCTTCAATAATTGGAAAAACTTTATTTAATAAATTGTCAAATTGAAAAATAATATTAGAGGACTATATTAAATAAATAGATGTCAGCATCAAAAAATCTCGAATACGAAAAAACTTCATTTTTAAACAAATCTAATAGTGCATTTATTGAACGGATGTATCTAAAGTTTGTTAATAAGGAACCTGATTTACCAGACAGTTGGAAAGATTATTTTGAAGGTATTGGCGACGAATTAAATATTATTGCAAAAGAAATTAATGGTCCTTCATGGGGCCCTAAAAAAAATACAGTAGATATTGACGAACTTCAAAAAAAAATTGACCAACAAGAACAAAATTTTAATAGAATTACAGTAAATAATAATGACTTAAGTCCAGGTTCATCAAGATCTAACGAAGACTCTATTAAAGCAGTTTCAATGATTAGATCATACAGACAACGTGGACATCTTATAGCTAAACTTGATCCACTTGAATTGATGAAATCAGATTATTTAGATGAACTTCATCCTGAGTCTTTTGGTTTTAAAAAAACAGATTACCAAAAAAACATTTATCTTGGTGGGGTTATCAACAGACAAAATTCAAACATTAAGGAAATTTTAGGTTTTTTAAAAAAAACTTATTGTGGACCCGTTGGTTATGAATATATGCACATTTCCAATCCAACAGAGAGAAAATGGTTTAGAGATAGAATTGAAAAATCAGATGATAATTTAAATTTTACCAAAAATGGTAAAGAAGCTATTCTAAATAAATTAATTCAAGCAGAAGGTTTTGAAAAATTTCTTCATACTAAATATGTCGGAACTAAAAGATTTGGATTAGATGGGGGAGAAAGTCTAATACCTGCTTTAGAACAAATAATTAAAATTAGTGGTCAGTCCCAAGTAAAAGAAGTCAAGATTGGTATGTCTCACAGAGGACGATTAAATGTTTTAGCTAACGTATTGCAAAAGTCTTACAAAAGAATATTTAATGAATTTGCTGGAGAATTTGGAACTTCATCAGAAGAAGGGGCAGGAGATGTAAAATATCATTTAGGTGCCTCATCTAATAGAGAGTTTGATGGAAATTCAGTTCATGTAAGTTTAACCGATAATCCATCACATTTAGAAGCAGTTAATCCTGTGGTGCTTGGTCAAACCAGGGCAAAACAATATTTTCATAAAGATAAAGAGAGAAATAAAGTAATTCCAATTTTAATCCACGGCGATGCAGCGTTTGCTGGTCAAGGTGTTGTTGCTGAATGTTTTGCGATGTCTGGGCTACCTGGGCATAATACTGGTGGTACAATTCACATAATAGTCAATAATCAAATAGGTTTTACTACTAGCCCAAGGTTTGCTCGATCATCTCCATATCCTTCTGATATAGCAAAGATGGTTGATGCTCCAATAATTCACGCAAATGGAGATGATCCAGAAGCAGTTGTTTATGCGGCTAGAATAGCAACAGAGTTTAGATTAAAGTTTAACAGAGATGTAGTTGTGGATCTAATTTGTTATCGAAGGTTTGGTCACAACGAAGGAGATGAACCATCGTTTACTCAACCTTTGATGTATGAAAAAATTAGATCACATCCCTCAACAACAAAAGTTTATGGAAAAAAACTTGTAGACGAAAATATTATATCAAATGAAAGCTTAGATAATTCTATTAAGACTTTTAAAAACTTACTTGACGATCAGTTTAAAAATGCGAAAGATTACAAACCAAAAATTGCTTGGTTCGAAGGTACATGGTCAGCTTACAAACCAGAAAAAGGAAAAGATAAAAGAGGCGTAACAGGTGCAGATACCAAAAAATTATTAGCGATTTCAGAAAAAATAAATGCATCTTCTGATGATTTAAATTTGCATAAAACTATAGTTAAAATATTAAATAATAGAAAAGAAGCTGTTAAAAGGGGATCTAATATTGATTGGTCAACAGCTGAAGCTTTAGCGTTTGGATCTCTATTAGAAGAAGGCTACCCAGTAAGATTAGTTGGACAAGACTCGGGAAGAGGAACTTTTAGTCAAAGACATTCAGTTTTAAGAAATCAAAAAGATAATACTCGATATGTTCCTTTAAATAATATTTCAAACAATCAGAAACAATTTGAAGTTGTTGATAGCTTTTTATCTGAATTAGCTGTTCTAGGATTTGAATATGGTTATAGCTTGGTAGAACCTAACACGCTTACTCTATGGGAAGCACAGTTTGGAGATTTTGCAAATGGTGCACAAGTTGTAATTGATCAATTTATTGCCTCTGGAGAAAGAAAATGGAGAAGAGCTTCGGGGTTAGTAATGTTGTTACCTCATGGATATGAAGGCCAAGGACCCGAACATTCATCAGCTCGATTAGAAAGATTTTTACAGTTGTGCTCAAACGATAATATGCAAGTTATGAATTGTACAACTCCTGCAAATTATTTTCATGCTCTTAGAAGACAAATGCACAGAGATTTTAGAAAACCTCTAATTATGATGACTCCAAAATCTTTACTTAGAAATAAATATTGTGTTTCAAATTTAGAGGATTTTAGTAAATCAAATACTTTTCATAGAATACTTTGGGATCATGCTATAGATCCACAAATTCAAGGTTTTATAAAATTAAAAGAAAATTCTGAAATCAAAAAGGTAATTTTATGTTCAGGAAAAATTTATTTCGATTTATTAGAAGCTAGAGAAAAATTAAAAAAAGATGATGTAATTTTATTTAGAATAGAGCAACTTTACCCATTCCCTGCAAAAACACTTGTTAAAGAATTAAAACCATATGCAGAGAATGCCAAATTTTTTTGGTGTCAGGAAGAGCCTAAAAATATGGGTGCATGGTTCTCAGTAAGAGATTATATCCAATGGACATTAGACACTATTAAGGCTAATAATAACGAAGTTTCTTATATAGGAAGAAGCCCTGATGCAACTCCAGCAACTGGATATGCGAAGAGGCATAATTCTCAACAACAAGAAATAATTGGTAAGGTATTTGAATAATTATAAATGACTGAAAAAATTGTAGTTCCTGTTCTTGGAGAAAGTATTAATGAGGCAACAGTCGCAAAATGGCTAAAAAATACTGGTGATACTGTTGAAGCAGACGAGCCTATAGTAGAGCTTGAAACAGATAAAGTTAATCTAGAAGTTCCATCACCTATAAAAGGTATTTTAACTGAAATAAATTCGAAAGATGGTTCTGTGGTAGAAGTAGGAGCATTGCTTGGGTTAGTATCAGAAAGCGGATCAGCAGAATTAGTAAAAAAAGAGGTGACTAAAAAAGAAGAGCCCTCTCAAAAAGAAGACAATGTAATTAAATTAGACCCATCTAAAAAAGAACCAATAATTTTTGAGGAAAAAGTTAAAAAAAATAATAAGGACGAACCATTAGTTTTGACTGATGAAGTCAAAGAGGAAGAAGTTCCAAAGGCTAAAATAGAGAAATCAGAACCTAAAACTAAAACAGAAAGCCAATCACTTTCACCAGCAGTTAGAAAAATTGTTACAGAAAACAAAATAGATATTAATTCAGTTCAAGGCTCAGGAAAAGATGGAAGAGTTTTAAAAGGTGACTTAATAAGTTTGATGGGAGCTAATCCGCAGCCATCAGAAAGAAAAGTTAAGTATGGTCAAGAAGAAAGAATTAAAATGACTAGACTTAGACAAACGATAGCTAAGAGACTAAAACAAGCACAAGAAAATGCAGCTTTATTAACTACATTTAATGAAGTTGATATGACTAATATTATGGAAATGAGGAAAGAAAATCAGCAAGATTTTAAAAATCGCTATGGAATAAAATTAGGTTTCATGTCCTTTTTCGTCAAAGCATGTGTTTTTGCATTAAAAAATTTCCCAGCAGTAAATGCTGAAATAGATGGTGATGAAATAATTTATAAAAATTATTACAATCTCAGTTTTGCTGTAGGAACTGAAAAAGGTTTAGTTGTTCCAGTTTTAAGAAATGCTGATGAATTATCATTTGCTGAAATTGAAAAGAATATTAAAGAAATTTCAGAAAAAGCAAGAGATGGAAAATTAACTATAGAAGATCTTCAAGGAGGAACTTTTACAATAAGCAATGGTGGCGTGTATGGATCAATGTTATCAACACCAATACTTAACTTGCCTCAATCAGGTGTGCTTGGAATGCATAATATTGTTGAAAGACCTGTTGTTGTTGATGGAGAAATAAAAATTAGACCTATTATGTATTTGGCTTTGTCATATGATCATAGAATAATTGATGGCAAAGAGTCAGTTTCATTTTTAAAAATGATTAAAGAAAACTTAGAAGACCCTAGAAGGTTATTTTTGGATATTTAAATGTCAGAAAAGTTTCAAGCAGTAGTGATTGGTGGAGGACCTGGTGGTTATGTTTGTGCTATTAGACTTGCTCAGCTCGGACTAAAAACAGCGTGTATTGAGTCAAGAGGATCTCTTGGAGGAACGTGTTTGAATGTAGGATGTATACCTTCAAAAAGCCTACTAAATTTGTCTGAAGAGTTTCATAAAGTTCAAAACTTATCAAACAAAGGAATTGAAGTTGGTGAAGTTAAGCTAAATCTTGAAAAAATGATGAAAAGCAAGGATAAAGCAGTGACTATACTTACAAAAGGTGTCGAGTTTTTGCTTAAGAAAAATAAAGTAACTTATTATAAAGGAATTGGAAGCTTCAAATCTCAAAATGAAATCATAATTAAAGATGATCAAAATCAAGAAACTACTATTGAAGCTGAAAAAACAGTTATAGCAACAGGTTCTGTGCCAGTTTCCTTACCAGGAATAGAGATTGATGAGAAGGTTATTGTTTCTTCAACAGGGGCATTAAAATTAGATAGAGTTCCAAAAAAAATGGTTGTTGTTGGTGGTGGCTACATAGGATTAGAAATGGGTTCTGTTTGGTCAAGATTGGGAGCTGAAGTTCAGGTAGTAGAATTTTTAGATCATATTACTCCTGGAATGGATAAAGAAATTTCTTCAGAATTTATGAAGATATTAAAAAAACAAGGAATCAAATTTAACATGCAAAATAAAGTTGAAACTATTCAAAATAATAAATCAGGGGCAGTTGTTTCAACAGTTGATAAAGATGGAAATAAGAATAATTTTGATTGTGATGTTGTGCTTATTTCAGTTGGTAGAAAAGCAAACACTAATGGCTTAAACTTAGAAGCTGCAGATGTTGAATTAGATGAAAGAAAAAGGGTTAAGACAGACAATACATTTAAAACTAATATAAATAATATTTATGCAATAGGTGATGTCATAAGTGGACCAATGTTAGCTCATAAGGCAGAAGATGAAGGAATTGCAGTTGCAGAAAATATTGCAGGTCAATCGGGCCATGTTAATTATGATACAATTCCTGGAGTTGTTTATACAACACCTGAAGTTGCATCAATAGGAAAGACAGAAGAGCAATTAAAAGAATTAAATATAAAATATAAAATTGGTAAGTTTTCATTCATGGCAAACTCAAGAGCAAAAGCTATAGATGATGCAGAAGGGTTTGTAAAAATTTTAGCAGATGAAACTACCGATAAAGTTTTAGGTGCCCACATAATAGGCCCTCATGCAGGAGAGCTTATTGCAGAAATAGGTGTTGCAATGGAATTTGGTGCTAGCTCTGAAGATATTGCTAGAACTTGTCATGCTCACCCAACATTTTCAGAAGCTGTTAAAGAAGCAGCATTATCAGTAGATAAAAGAGCAATACACTCTTAGTTTTTTTTCATATTATTTAGATATGAAAGTACCGATTCTTTTACCAAATATATTCAATCATCCTTTTACCTATGAGAGTGATATTAATTTAAAAGTAGGTGATTATGTGGTGGTGCCTTTTGGTAAATCTAAAATCACAGGTGTCGTTTGGGATGAATTTGAAAAAAAGAATAATAGAAATTTTAAAATAAAAAGTGTTTTAAAAAAATTAGATATTACGCCATTAAAAAAAACAACTATTAAATTTCTTAATTGGTTTTCAGAATACAATATAATTCCAAAAGGAATGGCTTTAAAACTGGTTTTATTAACCAGTAGTGCTGTAGAAAAGTTTCAAAAAGATACTTACAAAATTTTTGAAACAGATATTAAAAAAAATTTAATAAAGCTTTCTGAAGAACAAAAAAAATCCCTTAAAAAAATGAATGTTTCCAATCAAAAATTTAGAGTTCATGTTCTTCAAGGTACAACGGGCTCAGGAAAAACCATAGTCTATTTTGAAGCCCTTAAAGACATAATAAATAAGGGTTTTCAGGGCTTAATTTTATTACCTGAAATTGGCTTAACAGGTCAATTTGAAAAAAAATTCATAGAATTTTTTGGTTTTACCCCAGCAGTTTGGCATTCTGGTGTTACAAAAAAAAAGAAAGAAATTATCTGGAGTGGAATTGCAAATGGAGAAATTAAAGTTGTCATAGGTGCTAGATCATCATTATTTTTACCATTTAAAAAATTAGGTTTAATTATTGTTGATGAAGAACATGATCAATCTTACAAACAAGATGAAGGTGTTACTTATAATGCAAGAGACATGGCTATTTCTAGAGCGTCATTTGAAAATATCCCTATTAATTTAATAACTGCTGTTCCTTCAATTGAAACTTATGAAAATATTAAAAAAGGTAAATATAGTATTTCTAAATTAGAAAAACGTTACCAAAACGCATCACTACCAAATTATGAAATAATTAATCTTAATGAAACAAAATTAGAAAAACAATCTTGGCTTTCACAAAAAATAATTGAGAAGGTAAATTTTCATCTTGATAAAAATGACCAAGTATTATTTTTTTTAAATAGACGAGGGTTTTCTCCACATGTACTTTGCAATAAATGCTTCAATAGCTACTCATGTCCCAATTGTTCAATTAATTTAGTTTATCATAAAAAAAAGAATAATTTATTGTGCCATTATTGTGGTTTTAAATCTTCTTTAAAAAGAACTTGCGTTAAAGATGGGAATTGTGAATTTATTTTTAGTGGTCCTGGTGTTGAAAGAATATCAGAAGAAGTAAAAAAAAACTTTCCATCAAAAAAAATTGAAATTTTTTCAAGTGATACAATGAATAAAAAAAGTTCTAGTGAAAAATTAGAAAAAATAATCAATAATGAAGTTCAAATTTTAGTTGGAACCCAATTAATTTCTAAAGGTTTTCATTTTCCAAGCCTTAATTGTATTGTGGTAGTTGATATTGATCTTTCTTTACAAGGACATGATTTAAGAGGAGCTGAAAAAAATTTACAATTGTATCATCAACTCTCTGGAAGAGCAGGAAGAACAGGTAAACCTGCTACAGTGTATTTTCAAACATACAATACTAATACTAAAATGATTTCTGATTTAACAAATAGTAATCCAGATATTTTTCTTGATAGAGAATTAGATATTAGACGACAAAACAAGCTACCGCCCTATCAAAGATTTATCTCATTAATTTTAACAGGAGACAATGAGCCTAAATTAGAAAAAGAAGCTTTTTATTTTAAAAACTTTATTGAAAAAAAAATTGAAGGAAGAGTGTTAGGACCAGTTAGTGCACCAATTTTTAGATTAAATAGGAAATTTAGAATAAGAATGTTAATTAGGGGCTCAAAATCTCTCAAATTACAGCATTCGATAGCAAAAATTATCCCAAATTATAAATTTTCTTCAGGAATAAAACTTTCAGTTGATGTTGACCCAATAAACTTTAATTAAAGCCAAAAAAAGAGCCTTTTTAACGAACGTGTTACTTGAAGACATTATAGGCATATGCTAATTAGAGCGTGATTTTAAATTAATCTTCAACATTAATAGAGGTAACAAGTTGAGTAAAAGCAAGGGTTTTTCAATCACTTCAGCTGGAAGATATTCATTAGCATTATTTGAGCTTGCGAGTGAAAGTAATCTTCTAGAAAAAATTGAAGAACAATCTTTATCAATTTTAGATTTAATTTCTTCAAGTAAAGATTTTTCAAACTTAATTAAAGATCCTACAAGTAGCCAAGAAGATTTATTAAAAGTTATAAGTAATATAGCTGATAGTAATAATTTTGAAAATTTATTAAAAAATTTTTTAAGTTTTTTAATTACAAAAAAACGTTTCTTCTATGTAGAACAAATTTTAAAAAGTTTTATTGAGATTTGTTCTAAAAAAAGAGGAGAATTAAAAGCGGAATTAAAATCAGCAAAAGAATTATCTAGTGATGAAATCACAAAAATTACAGATGAGCTTACAGAGAATTTTAGCTCTAAAATAAAATTAAACTATAAGCATGATGAAAGTTTAATAGGAGGTCTAATAGTACAAGTAGGTAGTACTATGGTTGACACATCAATTAAAAATAAATTACAACAAATCGAAAATAGAATGATAGAGGCATAAATGGAAATAAATCCTTCAGAAGTTACAAAAATATTAAAAGAACAAATTAAAAACTTTGGTGATAAAGCGGAAGTAACCGAAGTTGGTCAGGTACTTTCTGTTGGAGATGGTATTGCTAGAATTTATGGCCTTGACAATGTTCAAGCTGGTGAGATGGTGGAGTTTGCTGATGGTTCTAAAGGTATGGCCTTAAACTTAGAAAGTGAAAATGTTGGTGTTGTAATTTTTGGTGACGACAGAAATATTAAAGAGGGTGATGTTGTCAAAAGAACAGGAAACATTGTTGATACTCCAGTTGGAAAAGAATTGTTAGGAAGAGTTGTTGACGGTTTAGGTAATCCCATTGATGGAAAAGGAGCATTAGATAAAAATGTTCAAAAAAGCAGAGTAGAAGTTAAAGCACCAGGAATTATTCCAAGGCAATCTGTTAGTGAACCTATGCAAACAGGTTTAAAATCTATCGATAGTCTAGTTCCAGTTGGAAGAGGACAACGTGAATTAATTATTGGTGATAGACAAACTGGTAAAACTGCTGTTGCAATTGACGCAATTATAAACCAGAAAAAAATTAATGAGTCGGGGGATGAAAAACAAAAACTTTATTGTGTTTACGTTGCCATTGGTCAGAAAAGATCAACTGTAAGACAAATTCAAAAAACATTAGAGGAAGCTGGAGCAATGGAATATACTACTATTGTTGCTGCTACAGCATCAGACTCTGCTCCACTTCAGTTTTTAGCACCGTACACGGGATGTACGATGGGTGAATATTTTAGAGATAATGGTATGCATGCATTGATCATATATGATGATTTATCTAAGCAGGCAGTAGCTTATAGACAGATGTCTCTACTTTTAAGAAGACCTCCAGGAAGAGAAGCATACCCAGGAGACGTATTTTATTTACACAGCAGATTATTGGAAAGAGCTGCTAAATTAAGTGATGAACATGGTGGAGGTTCTTTAACAGCACTTCCAATTATTGAAACTCAAGGTGGTGATGTATCAGCATTTATTCCAACTAACGTGATTTCAATTACTGATGGTCAGATTTTTTTAGAAACAGAACTTTTTAACCAAGGGATAAGACCAGCGATCAATGTTGGGCTATCTGTTTCAAGGGTTGGATCTTCAGCACAGACTAAGGCTATGAAAAAAGTTTCAGGATCAATGAAGTTAGAACTTGCACAATATAGAGAAATGGCTGCTTTTGCACAATTTGGTTCTGATTTAGATGCATCAACTCAACAGCTTTTAAATAGAGGTTCTAAATTGACAGAGCTTCTTAAACAAAAACAATATTCGCCAATGACAGTAGCTGAACAAGTTATTTCAGTTTTCTGTGGAGTGAAGGGATATTTGGATGATATCGATTTAAAAGATATTGCTGAGTTTGAAAATAAAATAATTGAGAAATGTAAATCAGATAAACCTGAAATTATTGAATCTATTTTATCTTCAGGAAAACTTGAGGATGATATGGAAAAATTATTAGTAGAAGTAATTACTCAATTAAAGGAAAACTTTAAATCTTAATAACTTATGGCAAGTTTAGACGACCTTAAAAAAAGAATAGCTAGTGTAAAATCTACACAGAAAATTACAAAAGCTATGAAAATGGTAGCAGCTGCGAAACTTAGAAGAGCTCAAGAGAGCGCTGAGAAGGGTAGACCTTATTCTGAGAAAATGAATAATGTTATTCTAAATTTATCTAGTGGTATTTCAGATAAAGAAAATGCTCCAAAATTATTATCAGGATCAGGCAATGATAAAGTTCATCTGTGTGTTGTTATGACTTCTGATAGAGGTTTGTGTGGTGGTTTTAACTCTAATATAATTAAGAAGGCTAAAAGTTATTTTGCTAAATTATCTGAGGAAGGAAAAGATTTAAAGATAGTGACTGTTGGTTCTAAAGGCAATGATCAGCTTAAAAGAGCTTATGGAGATAAAATAATTGCAAATATGTCATTTAAAGAGTCAAAAAATGCAAATTATTTTGATGCTGAAAAGGTTGGAAAAATGGTCATTGAAAAATTTGAGTCTGAAGAATTTGATGTTTGTACTATTTTTTACAACCAATTTAAAAATGTGATTACTCAAATCCCTCAGGCACAACAGATAATTCCTTTAAATACTGAAAATTCTGAGGAAAATAAATCTGAAGATAATTATGAGTTTGAACCAGATGAGGATGAAATTTTAAGCAATTTGTTGCCAAAAAATATTTCAACACAAATATTTAAGGCAATGTTAGAGAATTCAGCTAGCGAACAGGGCTCAAGAATGAGCGCGATGGATAATGCAACCCGAAACGCAGGTGAAATGGTTGACAAGCTTACTATTGAGTATAATAGAAGTCGTCAGGCAGCAATTACTAAAGAACTAATAGAAATCATATCAGGAGCAGAGAGTTTATAATTATGAGCAAAGGAATAATTACACAGGTTATTGGAGCAGTAGTAGATGTTAAATTTGATGGAGATCTTCCAGAAATTTTGACAGCATTAGAATGTAAAAATGGAGACAACAGACTAGTTTTAGAAGTTGCTCAACATTTAGGAGAGTCTACAGTTAGAACTATTGCTATGGATGCGACTGAAGGATTAAAAAGAGGCGATGAAGTGACTAACACTAATGCTCCTATCCAAGTACCAGTTGGACCTGAAACATTAGGAAGAATTATAAACGTAATTGGAGAACCAATTGATGAAAAAGGAGAAGTTAAAACAAAAGAGACTTGGCCTATTCACAGATCTGCTCCGGAGTTTAATGATCAATCTACTGAAACAGAAATACTAGTTACAGGAATTAAAGTTATTGATTTGCTAGCACCATATGCCAAAGGAGGAAAAATTGGATTGTTTGGTGGAGCTGGTGTTGGAAAAACAGTTTTAATTATGGAATTAATCAACAACGTTGCAAAAGCTCATGGAGGATTTTCAGTTTTTGCAGGAGTTGGTGAGAGAACAAGAGAAGGAAATGATCTTTATCATGAAATGATAGACTCAGGAGTTATTAAAACAGATGGAGAAGGGTCGAAAGCAGCACTAGTTTATGGACAAATGAATGAACCTCCAGGAGCTAGAGCTAGAGTTGCTCTTACAGGTTTAACTGTAGCTGAATATTTTAGAGATCAAGAAGGTCAAGACGTACTTTTCTTTGTGGATAATATTTTTAGATTTACTCAAGCGGGTTCTGAGGTTTCAGCACTTTTGGGGAGAATTCCTTCAGCTGTTGGTTACCAGCCAACATTAGCTACTGACATGGGTAACCTTCAAGAAAGAATTACTACTACAAACAAAGGATCAATTACTTCAGTGCAGGCTATTTATGTTCCAGCTGATGACTTAACTGACCCAGCTCCAGCAACTTCATTTGCTCACTTAGATGCAACTACCGTTCTTTCAAGGCAAATTGCTGAAATTGGTATTTATCCTGCGGTTGACCCTCTGGATTCTACTTCAAGAATTTTAGATCCAAGAATTGTAGGGGATGAACATTATAGAGTTGCTAGAGAGGTACAAAAAGTTTTACAAACTTATAAATCTCTTCAAGATATTATTGCTATTCTTGGTATGGATGAGCTTTCTGAAGAAGATAAGCTTGTTGTAGCAAGAGCTAGAAAAATACAAAGATTTTTATCTCAACCATTCTTCGTTGCAGAAGTATTTACAGGATCACCAGGAAAACTGGTTGATTTAGACTCAACAATAAAAGGATTTGCTGCAATTTGTAAAGGGGATTACGACCATTTACCTGAAGCAGCTTTTTATATGGTAGGAACTATCGAAGAAGCAATAGAAAAAGCTGATAAAATGGCGAAAGAAGCAGCCGCTTAATGAGTGAAGAGTTTAAAGTTGAAATAGTAAATCCAGAAAAATCTTTTTTAGTTAAAGAAGATGTTTTGGAAGTAGTTGTACCTGCTTTCGAAGGAGAGATGGGAATACTTAAAGATCATATTTCTATTATTTCTTTTTTAAAACCAGGCATCATTAAGATCTTATCTAAATCAGGTGATGAAAATTATTATATAGAAGATGGAATTGTTGAATTTAAAAATAATAATTTATCTATTTTAACAAGCTCTATCTTTAATCTTAAAGATTTCGATAAATCTAAGCAACAAGATTTACTTAAGCTAGCTGAGGAAGAAGCTAATAAGCCTGAAATTAATGATCAGTCTAAATATTTAGTTGATCAAAAAATTGAAGTGTTGAAATCTCTTAATTAATAATTTTTTTAACTTTTTCTTTTAGCTCTTTGTAAACGTGTAATTTAAAGTCAACTACAACCTCAGTTATTTGATCAAGTTCGATCCATTTCCAATCTAAGAATTCTGGATTTTTAGTTTTAATATTTATTTCTTTATCTTCACCGACAAATTTCATAACAAACCATTTTTGTTTTTGACCTCTATATTTTCCTTTCCAAATAATTCCTAGTAATCTTTCAGGAAGTTCGTAAGTTATCATGCCATCCAGTTCTTTAATCAAATCTACATTTTTTATACTGGTTTCTTCTTCCAATTCTCTATAAGCAGCTTTTAAAAAATCTTCACCTTCATCAACACCACCCTGAGGCATTTGCCAAAAATTTTTTGGATTATCAATTCTTTTTGCAACAAACACTTTGTTGTCCTTATTTAAAACAATTATTCCTACTCCGCTTCTAAGCGGTAATTCGCTTAATTTTTTTTTCATATTATCCGTTGAGTAGTTTAATAGCGTAGTTTAACTGATTATCAGTCTCAGTTTTTATCTTAAAGTTGTCACCTTCTTCATTAACTTCAATATCAGGTCTAACTCCAACTTCAGAAATAGATTTACCAGAAGGAAGATAATATTTTGCAACTGTTAGACGTATTGCTCCTTTGTTATTTAAAGGAATAATCGATTGAACAGAGCCTTTGCCATAACTATTTTCACCAAGAATTATTGCTCTTTTATGATCCTTGAGAGCTCCAGCAACTATTTCAGAAGCGGAAGCAGATCCATAATTTATCAAAACTAATAGAGTTTTACCCTCAGTAATATCTCCTTTTTTTGCAAACCATTTTCTATTTTCAGATTTTTTTCTACTTTTAGTAGATACTATTTCTCCATTTTCTAGAAAGAAATCAGAGATTTTAATTGCCTGCGTTAATAATCCTCCAGGATTATTTCTTAAATCTAAAATAAATGAATTTAAATTTTTATTTTTTTTTAATTTTTTAATTTGCTTTTTAATTTGCTGACTGCTGTTATCATTAAAGGAAGTTAATCTGATGTAGCCAATATTATTATCTAATAAATCTGATTTAACAGATTGAACTTCAATTATTTCTCTGATGATATTAAAAGTAAGGGCTTTTTTAACACCTCTTCTTCTGACAGTTAATTCGATTCCAGACCCCACAGGTCCCCTCATTAAATCTACTGCTTCACTTAAGGATTTACCTTGGACCTGAATATCATTTATTTTAACTATATAGTCCCCAGCTTTTAATCCTGCTTCTGAAGCGGGAGTGTCATCAATAGGCGTGATTACTTTTACTACACCTGCTTCCA
This sequence comes from uncultured Pelagibacteraceae bacterium, assembly GCA_902560015.1. Taxonomy (GTDB): domain Bacteria; phylum Pseudomonadota; class Alphaproteobacteria; order Pelagibacterales; family Pelagibacteraceae; genus Pelagibacter. The sequence continues at coordinate 158,842 of CACEKA010000001.1, read as the reverse complement.
TACTTACTTCGATTCCCAAACCACCAAACTCACCACTCGTTTCAGTTTGCATTTCTTCAAAAATTTCAGGAGACATATAAGCTGAATACGGATCAAGTGATTGAAGAAGACCATTGATAGCTGAGTCCATGCTTTCAGATTGATTAATCTCATCTACATATTCTTTATTTATTTTTTCAAGAACTTCTCCAAATAGATCAATTTTTTTGTAGATATCAATTTCAGTTGAATTTAATTGTTTTAAAAAAAGAAACTGAGTAAAAAAAATTATTAAATAAAATTGAATTATTTTCATATACTTACTTTTTCTTTTGGTATTAATTCAGACCAAATTTTTTCAAGTTCATAAAATTTTCTCTTTTCAGGATGAAAAATATGGACAATTAAATCTATACCATCAACAAGTTTCCATTCGCTACTTTCTTTGCCCTCTATTTTAGAATTTTTAATGCCATTATCTTTTAATTTTTCTAAAACTTGTTCAGACAAAGATTGAATGTGTCTTGAAGAAGTGCCACTTGCGATTATCATATAATCAGCCATTGAACTTTTGTCTTTAAGGTCAATAGTGACAATATCTTGTGCTTTGTTGAGATCCAGTGTGTTAATTACAACTGATTTAAGATCTGAAATTTTATCCATTAATTACAATGAGACTATCAAATTTTTCTTAATTGAGAAGATGAAATGTTGACTTTTTTAAACTCTACAAATGTAAGTGTTTTATTATGGAGTCTCTTAAATGTCTTTGATTTTAAAGAATTTTTTTTATAACCATGACGATCAAATACAATGATATTACATTTTTGTGAAATCAATTCTGATTTATGCCACTTATGAAAGTTAATTAAGTTATCTGCTCCCATTAAAAAAAAAATTTCAATATTTCTATTTTTTTTTAGATAGTTGATTAAATCTATAGTCTTATTAGATTTTATAATATTCTCATAAAATTTAACCTTTATAAAAGAATTTATTCCTATTATATTTTTACAATCTTTTATTTTTTTAGAAATGGGTGTTTTACTTTCAGCTTTGAGTGGGTTTCTTTTAGTGATTGCCCAAATAATTTTTTCAAGTTTAAATCTTTTTTTAGCTTCCTTAGATATTGCTAAATGACCTTTGTGAGCTGGATCGAAAGAACCTCCTAAAATTCCAATTTTCATTTTCTATATTTAGTTTATTTTCTTATTTTTCCTTTGCTTGAAATTTCATATTTGTATGAAACTAGTTGTTCTAATCCAACAGGACCTCTTGGAGGAAGTTTATTTGTTGATATGCCAACTTCTCCACCAAATCCAAATTCACCACCATCTGCGAATTGTGTTGAAGTGTTATGCATTGCAATAGAACTTTTAACATTTTTTAAAAACTTATTAGCTGTATTTTTATTTTTTGTAATAATTGAGTCGGTATGCATAGTTCCATATTTGTTGATATGATTGATAGCTTCGTCAGAACTTTTAACAACTTTAACTGATATAGCGGCGGTTAAATATTCTGTGGACCAGTCTTTCTCTTTAGCTGGATACATTTTACCTTTGTAGTATTTTCTTGAGATATTATCCCCATATATTTTACAATTCTCATCCTCAAGTTTCTTTAAAATTGGATTACTAAATTTTTTAACTATCTTGTCATGAAATAAAATAGTTTCAGTTGCACCACAAATAGCCGTATTTCTTAACTTTGCATTATAAACAATATTTGATGCCATGTTTAATTCTGCATCTTTATCAATAAATGTGTGACAGATACCCTCTAAGTGACCAATTATAGGAACCGTAGAAAAATCTTGAACTCTTTTAACTAAGTTTTTTCCACCTCTAGGAATTATCACATCAATGTACTTTTTCATTTTAGAAAGCATGATATCGACCATTTTTCTATCTTTAGAGTCTACAAATTGGATATAATTCTCATCAACTTTATTTTTTCGAAGAGCTTGACGAAATAATTTTGCCAATATCCTGTTAGTATTTATAGCCTCTGATCCACCTTTTAGAATTACAGCGTTACCAGACTTAAAGCATAAACTAGCTACATCAGACGTTACATTAGGTCTACTTTCAAAAATAACTCCAATTACACCAATAGGTATAGTCACTCTTTTAATGTTTAATCCATTTGGTCTAGTCCATTTTTTTAACGTAACATTTACAGGATCTTTTAGTTTTGAAATTTTAATAATAGAGTTTCTTATGTTTTTTAATTTTATTTCATCAATTCTCAGTCTGTTAATTAAGTTTTCTTTAACTCCTTTATTTTTAGCAAATTTAATATCTTTTAAGTTTTCTCTTAAAATTGATTTATTCTCTTTATCGAGCAATTTAGCATAAAGACTCAAAACTTTATTTTTAGTTTCCATATTAACTTTTTTCTCAGCCGCTTTTCTGCTTTTGACACCTATTAAATTCATTATTTTATTCATTTTAAATCTCTACCATATCATCTTTATGAATAACTTCTGATTTTGAAACATAACCTAATAATTTTTCTATTTGATTTGAATGATGTCCCATAATCTTAACTATTTCATCAGAGGTAAATGAGCTTAAGCCTCTTGCACATTCATTATTTTTTTTATCAAGAATTTTGACATGATCACCTTTATTAAATTTTCCTGATATTTTTTTAATTCCAGCAGCCAATAAGCTTTTTCCTGACCTTAGCGCTTTTTTTGCACCCTCATCAATTATGATAGATCCTTTTGGTGCAATTGAACTTATGATCCATTTTTTTCTAGCATCTAGTTTTGAAACTTTAGAATGAAACCATGTACAATTATTTTTTTCACTAATCAGTGAAACAGGATTTAAGCTTAGTCCATTTGCAATAACCATATTACAGCCAGCCAGTTGACAAACTTTTGCTGCCTCTATCTTGGTGTGCATCCCACCACTACCATACTCATTTACACCCTTAATATTAATTTCTTTTAAATTTTTTTTTAAATTATTTACGTTTTTAATTAATTTAGCATCTTTGTAAATTTTTGGGTTTTTTGTATAAAGACCATCTACATCTGAAAGAAGAATTAAAGTGTCAGCATCAGTAATTTGAGCCACTCTCGAAGCCAGTCTATCATTATCACCATATTTTATTTCAGACGTAGCTATCGTATCATTTTCGTTAACGATTGGAATGAAACCTAAATCAAACAAATTTTCAAAAGTTCTTTTAGCATTCAAAGATCTTCTTCTTTCCTCTGTATCTTCAAGAGTAAGTAAGATTTGTGATATATTTAACTTATATTTTGTAAATGTTTGTGAAAACAAATTCATCAATTCAATTTGCCCTATCGAGGCTATAGCCTGACTTTTATCAAGTTTTATCGTTTTTTTATTTATATTCATTTTTTTACATCCAAGAGCTATTGCACCTGAACTTACGATTACTACCTTTTGATTTTTATCTTTTAATTTTTTGATATCTTTTGCAAAACTAGAAAGCCATTTTTTTCTAATTTTTTTATTGTTATCAACGAGAAGTGAAGATCCTATTTTAATAACAATTATTTTAGAATTTTTAAGAGACATATGACAAAAGTTTAGCTTTAATCTTAGATATAGAATCTTTCTCTAATGTTGTCATTGTCATTATTTCACAATTTTTTCCTTTAGAAAAATGATCAATTACATCTTTAACAGTATCTTCATCTATCAAATCTACCTTATTCAGCACTACAAGTTCTTTTTTATCAATCAATTTAGAGCTGTAATTTCTCAATTCATTTTTAACTTGTTCATAAGAGTTATTTAAATCTAAGTTGGTAATATCTATAAGATGCAATAATGATTTACATCTTTCTATATGTTTTAAAAACTGTATACCAAGACCAACACCTTCATGGGCACCCTCTACTAATCCTGGAATGTCTGCAATAGTTATTTCCTTATCATCATAAGAGGCAACTCCCAAATTAGGATTTAAAGTAGTAAATCTATAATTAGCAATTTTTGGATTTGCATTTGTAATAGCTGCCAACAAACTTGATTTTCCAGCATTAGGTAATCCAATTATTCCAATGTCAGCAATTGTTTTTAATTGAAGCCAGATTGTAAATTCCTCTCCAATTCCACCTTTAGTAAATTTTCTTGGAGCTCTATTTGTAGAACTTTTAAATCTAGTGTTTCCCAATCCACCTTTGCCACCAATAGCAACGACAAACTCCTCTCCTCTTTTATTAAAATCAAATAATAAAGTTTTATTATCTTCTTCGAAAACTTGAGTTCCAAGTGGCACTTTTAAAAATAAATCGTCTCCTCCTTTACCTGTACGATTTTGTCCAGCTCCATTCTCACCTCGTTGTGCTTTATGGTGTTGTTGATATCTGTAATCTATTAGTGTGTTGAGATTTTCTTCAGCTTTTAAAATTATCGACCCACCTTTTCCACCATCACCTCCGTCTGGACCACCATACTCAACATATTTTTCTCTTCTGAAGCTTGGTGAGCCATCACCACCGTTACCGGCTTTAATATAAATTTTTACTTGATCGAGAAATTTCATAATACAACATCTAATTTAGTTGTACTATTAATTGGGTTTTACTGAAACGAAAGTTCTATCTGATTTTGATTTTTTGAATACAACTTTACCTTTAACAACTGAGAAAATCGAATGATCTTTACCCATTCCTACATTTTCACCAGGAAAAATTTTTGTTCCTCTTTGTCTTACAATTATATTTCCAGGGATTACTGTTTCACCGCCATACTTTTTTACACCAAGCCTACGCCCAGCACTATCTCTTCCGTTTCTCGATGATCCACCTGCTTTTTTTGTTGCCATAAATTACCTAATTTATTTTCCTGTTGCTGTAGCTTTCTCTTTAACTTCAGCCTCAACCATTTTAGTTGGTTTAACTATTTTTTCTGCTTCTGATAAAACTTTACCATCTTTTGAAAAAATCTTATTAATTCTTATCATTGTATGCTCTTGTCTGTGACCATTTTTTCGTCTTGAATTATGTCTTCTTCTTTTTTTGAAGATTAAAATAGTTCGATCTTTATCATTTTTAATTAAATCAGCTTCAACTTTTGCTCCTGCAACTGTAGGGGTACCGATTTCAATAGTTTTGTCGTCACCATAAGCAAGAACTTCATTAAATTCTATTTTTGAGTCAGGTTTTGAATCTGATAATTTTTCAATCTTTAGAATCTCTCCAGATTTTACCTTATACTGTTTTCCACCTGTTTTTATTACTGCGTATGACATAGTATGATTTAAATTTAAGTTACCGCAATATAGTTGCAGTAAAGCTATAGTCAAGTCGAATTAACTAGAAATTATCCTTTAAATCTCTCAATTTTGAAAAGGTTTCAATATCATTTGCTCTTAAGAATATATTACTTTCTAATTCCTCTTTTATAGTTGAGGGTATTGTTGGTATTCCATTTTCTCGTTGTTTTTCTATTTTTTCTATTTTTTTTTGTAAATCTTTATTTTCAGAATCGTATTTTTTACAAAACTTTGAATTACTGAGAGTGTATTCATGACCACAATAAATTTTTGTTTCTTCCGGCAAGACTTTAATCTTATTTAAAGACTCATACATTTCTTCATAAGAACCTTCAAATAATCTTCCACAACCAAGTGAGAAGAGTGTATCTCCAGTAAAAATTAATTGTTCTTTAAAAAAATGGAAACAAATATGACCTGAAGTGTGTCCGGGAATATGCATAATTTTAGCTTCAAAATTTTCAGCTTTCCATATTTGATTATCTTCTAATAATATATCTATCTCTGGTATTCTTTTTGAATCTCCTTTAAATCCTAAGATGGTTGATCCAAATTTTTTTTTTAATTCTTTATTTCCTCCAATATGATCATAATGATGATGAGTATTAAGAATATATTTTAATTTTATATTTTTGTTATCTAGCCAATTTATTATTGGTCGAGATTCACTAGGATCTATTACACACGCAGAATTGTTACTATCATCTATAATTAAATAACTATAGTTATCTTGAAGACAGGGTATAATTTCAATACGCATTTTATTTTTCTATCAAAAATATACCAAGATCTGCAAACATATTTTTAATCCCTAAATTATTATCATTTATTAAAGAAGTATTTAAATTATTTAATGCAAGTGATTTAAAAATTTTTATATCTCTTGATTTAACAAAATGAACAAAGTCTTTGATTGTACACATATGTAAGTTTGCAGTATTATACCATTCATCAGGTAATGTTTTAGTTATTGGCATTGTTCCTTTAATTAATAAATGAAGTCTTATTTTCCAATAACCAAAATTTGGAATTGTAACTATTGCTTTTTTTCCAACTCTTAAAAGTTCATTCAAAACTAATTCAGGGTTCAAAAAAGCCTGAAGTGTTTGACTTAAAATAACATAATCAAAAGACTTGTCTGGAAATTGTTTTAAATCTTTTTCGGCATTACCTTCAATAACAGTTAAACCTTTTGCGATACATTCCTGAACTTTTTCTTTAGAAATTTCTAATCCTCTAATATCAATATTTTTGTTATCTTTTAAAAATTTCATCAAAGTTCCATCAGCACAACCTACATCTAGAACTTTTTTGTCTTTTTCAATTAAGTCTGCTATTACATTGAATTCATTTTTCATTTTAATTTTCCAAATAAGATTTATCTAAAAAGTTTTTAAGAGCATTTAAAAAATCTGGAATATCAAGCAAGAAAGAGTCATGTCCTTTATCAGATTCTATTTCAACAAACCCAACATCAGCTCCAATTGAATTTAATGCTATAACTATATCTTTATTTTCTTGAGTTGGATAAAGCCAATCAGAAGTAAAAGAAATTATAAAAAATTTAGCTTTTGTATTTTTAAAAGCTTTTGAGAGATCCCCATCAAATTGCTTTGCTAAATCAAAATAATCCATAGCTCTAGTAATATAAAGGTAGCTATTCGCATCGAACCTATCAACAAAAACTGAACCTTGATATCTTAAATAACTTTCAATTTGAAAATCTGCATCAAAACCAAATTTAAGATCTTCTCTTTCTTGTAATTTTCTTCCAAATTTTTCCTGCAAACCTTTTTTGGACAGATAAGTTATATGAGCAGCCATTCTAGCTACAGCCAATCCTTTACCTGGATTTGTATTGTTTGCTATATAATTTCCATCCTTCCAATTACTATCTGCTGTAATTGCTTGTCTTCCCAATTCATTTAAAGCAATATTTTGAGCCGAATGACTAGAAGTTGTCGCAATAGGTATTACTGTTTTAGCTTTATCAGGAAAGTTACTTATAAATTGAAGAACTTGCATACCTCCCATGGAGCCTCCTGTAATAGAAAATAGTTTATCAATATTAAAGTGATCAAGTAAATGATATTGTGCGTTAACCATATCATTAATAGTAATGACTGGAAAATTACTTCCAAAAATATTTTTTGTATCAGGATCTTTGTTGCTTGGTCCATATGAACCCATGCATCCACTAATTACATTTGTACAAATAACAAAATATTTATTTGTATCAATAGCCTTATTTGGACCGACTGCATAGCTCCACCAACCATCTTTTTTTGTTACAGGATTTATTCCAGTTACAAACTGATCTCCTGTTAGCGCATGAAAAACTAATATTGCGTTATCTTTTTTTGAATTAAGAGAACCGTAAGTTTCATAGGCTATTGGAAAATCACTGATAGTCTTTCCACAGTCTAATTTTAACGGTTTTTTAACAATTAATGTTTTTATGTTTTTCTCAGTGTTCATATTTAAGCTTATTTTGAATTGTGAGAAAAAAAACTATTTTAGCGGTTTTTTTTAAGCGCTCGCAATTCAGTTAAATCAGCGCATATTTTTTTTACTAGAACTTATTTATTATGTCAATTTTTAAAAAATCCTCTTATTCTCTATAAAAATTTGTAATTTTATCTATAAAGAGCTCATAAATTAAAAAAATGACGACTCCAAATTTTAAAAAATTTAATATTGAAGCTTATAAGCCTGGTAAATCAAAAGTTAAAAAACTTAAGAAGGTAATAAAGCTATCTGCAAATGAATCTGCTTTAGGTATAAGTCCTAAAGCTAAGAAAATAATATCAAACAAAAATCTAATTTTAGATAAATATCCTGATGGAAAATCTGAAATTTTAAAAAAAACAATATCTAAAGCTTACAAATGTAACTTGGAGAAAATTATTTGTGGGGCAGGTTCAGATGAAGTTATCCAAATGATCTGCCAATTATTTTTAAACCCAAAAGATGAGGTCGTGGTTCCAGAGTATAGTTTCTTAATGTACAGAATTTATTCAAAAATTGTTGGTGCAAAAGTTGTATTTGCAAAAGAAATTAATTTTAAAGTTTCAGTAAAAGAAATTTTAAAAAAAATTACAAAAAAAACTAAAATTGTTTTTATAGCTAACCCAAATAATCCAACAGGAACTTACTTAACTAAAAAAGAGGTTTTACAATTAAGAAAAAGATTAAATAAAAAGATTTTATTAGTTATTGACGATGCTTATGCGGAATATATGAAAAATAAAGATTATTCTTCGGGTTTAGATTTGTTTAAAAACAAAGACAATGTTTTTATTCTCAGAACTTTTTCCAAAATGTTTGGATTAGCTTCTCTAAGAGTGGGTTGGGGATATGGATCAAAAAAAATAGTGGATGCACTAAATGTTATAAAACCACCATTTAATGTAAATGGTATTGCTCAATTAGCTGCCTCTGAATCACTGAAGGATAAAACATTTATAAATAAATCAATTAGACACAATTTATTGTATTCTAGAAAAATTAAGAAATTTCTCGAGACATATAATATTTTTTCAAATTCTGTTTCAGCAAACTTCTTGTTTCTTAATTTTGAAAGATGTAGGTATTCTGCAAAATTTTTGTATGAAAAACTTAAAAATAAAGGAATTATACTAAGATCAACAGAAGATGGTTATCATATAAAGAATAAATTAAGGTTAACTATTGGATCTAAAAAAGAAAACTTAAAATTTATGAGTGTTATTAAGCAAGTATTGAAAAAATGAAAAATATTTTAATTATTGGCTGTGGATTATTAGGTTCATCTTTATTAAGGCGTATCAGCAAAAAAAAAATAGCAAAAAAAGTATTTATTTATGAAAAATCAAAATCAAATATTGCTAAGATAAAAAGATTAAAATTACCTGGAAAAATTATTAAATCATTAAAAGAAGGTGTCAGTAATTCCGATCTAATCATCTTTTGCACACCAATGAGTGAATACAGAGATATTATTTTAAAAATAAACAACTTTATACCATCAAAAACATTAATTACAGATATTGGTTCCTCAAAAATTGAAACTTCTAAAATTATAAATAAATTTTTAAAGAAAGGTATTCATTGGATTCAAAGTCATCCAATAGCTGGATCAGAGGTCAGTGGACCGGAGAATGGTAAAGAAAATATGTTTACTGATAGATGGTGCATAATAATTAAAGAAAAAAATATTAAAAAAAATAATATAAATATTCTAACTAAGTTTTGGAAAAAAATTGGAGCAAAAGTAGTTGTTATGAGCGCTGAAAAACATGACAAAATTTTTTCTATTACTAGTCATTTACCACACTTAATTGCATATAATCTGGTGAAATCTGCACAAGATTTTGAGAAAAAACAAAATTATGAGCTAATCAAATATAGCGCTGGTGGATTACGAGATTTTTCTAGGATTGCAGCATCAAATGAAATCATGTGGAGAGATATTTTTTTTAACAATAAAAATAATATTTCAAAAGCGATTGATCTATTTATTAAAAATTTAAATCAATTTAAAAAAGATATTAATTCAAAAAACAATAAGTCTATTGTAAAGAAACTTATTCAGACTAAAAAAGTAAGGTCAAAAATCATTAAATTGAAACAAGATATTAATAAGCCTGACTTTGGAAGAAATTAATATTTTATTCTAGATACTTTTTTTACATTTAGGTTGGCAGTCTTTTGAATTCTATTAATTGTTTCTATAATTGGCATAATAATTACTTTTTTTTCTGGGCCATAAGCATGAATTAGTTTTTCGGAATTTAAACACATTGCAACATGACCTTTCCAAAAAATAATATCTCCTTTTTTAAATTTTCTTTTTTTTAAATTCTTTTTTGTATATTTGATCTGATCTCTTGTATCTCTTGGATAAAACGAGTTATTATAACAAAAAAATATTTGTAATAAGGCTGAGCAATCAATACCCTGGAATGTTTTTCCACCCCAAACATATTTTACATTTAAAAATTTTTTAAATATTTTTGTAAAATTATTTTCTTTATGAGTTAATTTTTTTATATCTGCTTTTTTAATCCATTTATTTTTTTCAATTTTTACGTAATTCCTATTTTGCTCAATTACAGATAATTTGGATGCAAGTGGAAGCCAACTGCTAGTTCCAATTCCAGGTTTTTTATAAATCTTTGCTTTTAGTGAACTGACCTTATAATTGGGGCTAAATTTTTCTATATATTTTGAATTTTTTATAAACCCTTTATAATTATCAAATAAAGTTTTAATTTTTATCCAATCTTTATTTTTTGCTAAAATTTTGAATTTTTCACCATACACAATTTGTGAAGTTACTTCAGATTTTCTCGAAGGATTTTTGTAAATATTCGAAAAATTACCAATGAAATAAAAATTATTTTGCACCAATTTTAATTTTGTTTTTAATTAACCACAAACAAATTAACGATGGTATCACCATAATAGTCGTTAAAACAAAAAATGTTCCCCAATCTCCGTTTAACCAGTCAACCAAAGCTCCTGAAGATGAAGCTAAAGTAGTACGGCCAGCAGTACCAATTGAAGCAAGTAATGCATACTGTGTTGCTGTATAAGTTCTATCAACTAGTAATGATATAAATGCAACAAATGCTACAGTTGCAAAAGCTGCTGTGATATCATCAGCTATAACCGCAATTGCAAATAAAATTTCTGATTTTCCAGTCCATGCTAAAACTGCAAATAAAAGATTTGTTATAGCCATTAACCCACCAGCAAAGAACATAGTTTTAATTGTTCCAGCTCTCATGGCCATTATTCCACCCAACAAAGTAAACACTACTGTTGTTATCCAACCAAGTCCTTTTGAATAAATTGCAATTTGACCTTTGGAGAATCCAATTTCTTTATAAAAAACAATAGACATTCTTCCCATAAATGCCTCACCTATTTTAAACAAAAAAACAAATCCTAAAATTCCAGCTGCAATGGCAAAACCATTTTTTCTAAAAAAACTAATAATAGGTCCGCCTATAGTTCCTGTAATATATGCGATAAAATTTGTAATTATATTGTTAGGTCCAAGTTTTCCTTCAATCAATTTGTCCGTTTCTCTTTGCTTTGCTTGTCTATTTGTTTCTATAGGTTCATGAACAAACATTAATCCTATATTCATTAAAATTATTAAAACACCTAAAATTAAAAAAGTAGCTTGCCAATAGTCGACAACACCCAGGTTTTCAAAATATTCTGCTGTAAATAATGCAACAACTCCACCTAATTTGTAACCTGTCCACCAGCCAACAACAGCCATAGCCGCACCAGCAGCCATTGATTTTCCTTCATTTTCATTTATCTGTTCAATTCTTAATGCATCTACTGTTATATCTTGGGTTGCTGATGCTATAGCAATAATTAAACCAACAGTAATTAATAAAGCTAAATTTTCTGTTGGATTAATTACACTCCAAACAACAAGACTTAATATAATAATTAATTGCATCAAAACTATCCAGCCTCTTCTGTGGCCTAACTTTTTTGTTAGTATTGGAATTTGAATTCTATCTATAATGGGAGCCCACAAATAATTGAAAGCGTATACTCCAAAAATTAAACCTGCCCACCCAATTGTTGATCTACTAAGACCTTCTTCTTTAAGCCAAAGACTCAAGCTGCTTGCGATTAATACCCATGGAAATCCACTTATTGCACCTAATAAAAGAATTCTTACCATTCGAATATCTTTATAAACCGCAAGAGAATCAAGCCATGTTTGTTTCTTTGTTTCAGACATAATTAATTTCTCCAAAAAGATGGTAAGAACAATACTAATATTGCAAACAACTCAAGTCTACCTAAAATCATTCCTATAGTTAAAATCCATTTTGAAATATCAGGTAAAGATGAAAAATCCCCATTAGGACCAATTATAGGGCCTAACCCAGGCCCAACATTAGAAATTGAAGTAGCTGCCCCAGATATAGATGTTATAAAATCAAGTCCAGTTAACGAAAGTAAAGCAGTTAATGCAAAAAATATTACGAAGTAAAAGTAAATAAATGAGATTATTGAAGCAATGAATTTATCATCTACAGAACTTTGATCATATTTAATTATAAATACTCCTTTAGGATAAATAATTTTTTTAAGCTGGTTTGCTATAAATAAATATAATATTTGAATCCTAAAAATTTTTATTCCACATGTGGTTGATCCTGCACAACCTCCAATGAACATTAAAGCTAGAAATATTGTAAGTGGAAAACTACCCCATCCATCAAATTCAGCATTAACATAACCAGTTCCAGTTAATATTGAAACTGTATTAAAAAAAACTGATCTTAAATTAAAATTATCATTACTATTTATAGATAAATAGACAAATAATAAAACAACTGTCCCCAGAATTATTTTTAAAAAAGTTTTTATCTGAACATCTGTTAAAAAAATTCTTTTATTTCCACTTAAAAATTTAATATATGCAATGAACGGTAAACTTCCTAAAATAATAAAAATCATTGATGAGATTTCTATTGGAAGACTATTAAAATAACCTATTGATTGATTATAATTTGAAAAACCACCAGTTGCAATTGTTGTCATTGAATGTGTTAGGCTATCAAATTTTCCCATGCCAAATATCCAATAGGTGATTGCACAGAGTGCAGTTAAGCCTGAATAAATATAAATTAATCTTAAAGCAATCTCTTTAGATTTTGGCAGTATTTTTTCAGATGAGTCATTGCTTGATATTTTGAATAATTGCATTCCACCCACATTCATTATTGGCATTAGAGTAATTGCCATGACAATTATTCCAATTCCTCCTAGCCACTGCAGGATTGCTCTCCACAATAATATTCCTTTAGGTGTATTTTCTAAATCGGAGATAATTGTAGATCCTGTAGTTGTAATACCTGACATACTTTCAAAAAAAGCATCAGTAATTGTTAACTCAATAGTTGAGAATATAAATGGAAGAGATCCGAAAATTGCTATACTTAACCATGATAAAGCAGTTAATAAAAAAGCCTGTTGTAAATTCAACTTTTTATCATGATCTAGGTTAGATAAAAAAAATAAAGTACCAAATATAATTGTTACAATTGATGCTCCAAAGAAAGATGAGTCAATTTCAGAGTAAATTAATTGTGCAATTATAGGTATGAACATTGATACACCAAGAATTATTTGCAAAATTCCAAGTGTAAAAAAAACAGTTTTGTAATTAGACATTTTGAAAGAACATTATTTTATGGTAAATAAATTTCAACTCTATAAGAATTAATAAAATCGCCAATTTAAGATTTTTAGAAGAATTATTCATGATTAAAAAAGAAAATTTAGATAAAACAAGTGCTTGGCCTTTTGTGGAAGCAAAAAAAATGCTTCGAGAAAGAAAATCATTTATTGAAAAAAAAGGTAAGATAATACTTCAAACTGGATATGGACCAAGTGGCCTACCTCACATTGGAACATTTGGAGAAGTTGCAAGAACTTCAATGTTAGTAAATGCATTAAACCAATTATCTGATTTGCCAACGGAAATAATAACATTTTCAGACGATATGGATGGCTTGAGAAAAGTTCCTGACAACATTCCTAATCAAAAATTATTGAATGAAAATCTTCACAAACCATTAACTCAAGTCCCTGATCCATTTGAAAAATTTGATAGTTTTGGTGAACATAATAATGAAATGTTAAAAAAGTTTTTAAATAGTTTTAAATTTAAATATAATTTTCAAAGTTCTACTTCACTTTATAAAAATGGATTTTTTAACCCCACATTAAAAATCATTTTGGACAATTATGAGGGGATTATGAATATTATTATTCCAACATTAGGTAAAGAGCGTCAAAAAACCTACAGTCCATTTTTACCAATTTGTACTGAAACAGGACATGTTTTAGAAATCCCTGTTATAGAAATTGATAAAGAAAATTCTAAAATTATTTTTGATAACAATGGAAAAAAACTAGAGTCTAGTATCTTGGATGGAAACTGTAAATTACAATGGAAGGTTGATTGGGCAATGAGATGGTATGCGCTTGATGTAGATTTTGAAATGTATGGTAAAGATTTAATAGAGAGTGCAATTTTATCAACAAAAATAATTAATTTAATTGGAAAGAAAAATCCTTCTGGATTTGCATATGAGCTCTTTTTAGATGAAAAAGGTGAAAAAATTTCTAAATCAAAAGGAAATGGAATCACAATTGATCAATGGTTAAATTACGCTTCCCCCGAAAGCTTGTCTTTATATATGTATCAAAATCCAAAAAGAGCAAAAAAACTTTATAAAGAAATAGTGCCAAAAGCAGTTGATGATTATCTAGATAGTATTGAAAAATCAAAAAATCAAAATGAACTGCAGTTATTAATGAATCCAGTTTGGCATGTGCATAATGGTAATATTCCAGCTGAGGATATGATTATGACTTTTTCAATGCTATTAAATCTAGTTGAAACAAGCAACGCTGATAGTAAGGAATTATTATGGAAGTTTGTTAAAAAATATAAACCTGATATTTCTGAAAAAAATTTTCCAATTTTTGATGGATTAGTAGGATATGCGATTAAATATTTTAATGATGTAATTAAATCTCAAAAAAAATATAAAATACCAAATGAAAATGAAAAATTAGCACTACAAGCATTAGTAAAAACACTTGAAAAATGTACTGATGAAATGACACCAGAGGATATACAAACTTTAATTTATTCAACTGGAAAAGAAAATGGCTATTCTGATAATCTAAGAGATTGGTTTAAACTAATTTATGAGGTAGTTTTTGGTGATGAAAATGGACCTCGAATGGGATTTTTTATAAGCTTTTTTGGTGTTATCGAAACTAAAGAGCTGTTAATAAGTAAACTAAAATAATGTTTTCAAAGCTTAGATCTTTAATATTTAAAATAGATCCTGAAAAAGCGCATACTTTAGCAATAAAATCTTTAAAGTTAAATTTAGTTCCAAATATATTTGATGAAAATAAAAGTGATCCAATTTTTAAAACTAAAATCTTTGATAAAGAATTAGATAACCCAATAGGAATGGCAGCAGGTTTTGATAAAAATGCAGAAGTTTATAATGTTTTATTTAAGTTAGGTTTTGGTTTTGTAGAAGTTGGAACGATAACTCCTTTAAAACAATATGGAAATTCTAAACCTAGAGTTTTTAGGCTTGTAGAAGATGAAGCTTTAATTAATAGATTGGGATTTAATAATCAGGGAGCTGAAATTATTTCAGATCGAATTAAATCAAACAATAAACAAGGATTGCTTGGGGTTAATGTTGGTCCTAATAAAGACTCAAATAATAGAATGAATGATTATTTAATTGGATTAAGGACCTTTCATAAATTTGCTGACTATATAACAATTAACATCTCATCACCAAATACAGAAAATTTAAGAAATTTTCACGAAGAAAGTAAATTGCAAGAATTATTAAAATCTATTTTAGAAGAAAAAAAAGATTTAAAATCAGATGTTCCAATTGCAGTAAAAATTTCACCTGACATAGATGAAAATCAAATTAACTTAATTTCTGAAATTCTGTTAGAAAATGAAATAAAGGCAATAATTATTTCTAATACATCAGAGTCATCAAGAAATTTGCTTAGTGATATTCAAAGACATCAAAAAGGTGGATTATCTGGAAAACCAATTGAAAAAAAATCAAATATTTTAATCAGTAAATTTTATAAATTATTAAAAGGCAAAATCAAGATCATTGGGGTGGGAGGTGTTGACTCTGGACAGGCAGCTTACGATAAATTTCTTGCTGGGGCAGATTTTGTTCAACTTTATACAGGTATGGTTTTTAAAGGTCCAAATATTGCTGGGATTATAAAAAAAGATCTAAAAGATTTGTTATTAAGAGATGGAGTGAAGAATTTTACTGAAATTATAGGAAATAAAACACTATCTTAAATCTATTAAACTTGACGCATTCAATATCTCGCCTTATATAGGCACTGTTATTATGTCAAAAAAATGTGAATTAACCGGTAAAATCCCAATGAAGGGTCATAATGTTAGTCATGCTAACAATAAGACTAAAAGAAGATTTTTGCCTAATTTAAAAAAAGTGAAATTTACAAGTGAGCTTATGAACAGAAGTTTGAAGCTAACAGTAAGTAACGCAGGTGTTAGATCAGTTGATAAAAAAGGTAGTTTTGACGAATTTTTAAAAGTTGTTAAAAATAAAAATTTATCCCCAAGACTTAAAAAATTAAAAAAAGGAATTTTAATTAAGTCTCCATTTAAGAAGAAGCTATTAGCAAAAACTGCTTAATGAATAAATTTTTTTTACTTCTCTCATTTTTAATGGGAGTTGTTGTTTTATCTTCAAATTATCTAGTTCAATTTCCAATAAAGTATCATGGTCTTGAAGAAATACTAACCTATGGTGCTTTTACTTATCCAGTTGCGTTTTTAATTACAGATTTAGCAAATAGATCTTATGGTAAAATAATAGCAAGAAAGATTGTTTATATTGGTTTCACAATTGGCGTAAGCTTTACTCTTTTATTCTCAACTAACTTTGCAGATTTAATTTCTGTGAGGATTGCTATTGGTTCAGGAACGGCGTTTATAGTTGCTCAATTATTAGATGTACAAATTTTTGACCAGTTAAGAAAAAGGAAATGGTTTGTGGCACCGCTGACTTCCTCATTTATTGGCTCAATAGTAGATACGTTTCTTTTCTTTTCAATATCTTTTTATGGTACAGGAATACCATGGATTACTTTATCATTAGGTGACTTAGCGGTGAAAATATTTGTAGCACTGATGATGTTAATACCTTTTAGATTATTGATTGGCACCCTTAAAGCTGTAAAAGCCTAGTATAAAAATTTATAAGATAATATTTTATAAGCTAATTTAGCTACAAGAAAGTTATATGAATTAAAACCTTTTATTGGTGACAATTCATTAATATCAGCTCCAACAATTTTTGAATTTTTTGCTGCAATTCTGATAATATCTAAAGTTTCATCCCATAATAATCCACCTGGCTCAGGAGTTCCAGTTGCAGGCATAATACTAGAGTCTAGCCCATCAACATCAAATGTTAGATAAACTGTTTTGTTTTTTATTAATTTCTTAAATTTATTAAGATTCCATTTGCTTTTATCTTTTGCCCAAAAAATATTAATTCTAGATGAGTTTTTATTTAAAAATGGAATCTCACTTTCAGATATATTTCTTATACCAAAAGAGATTAATGAAACATTTGGAAAATCTAAACATCTTTTTATTGCTGAAGCATGTGAAAATTTTTCTCCATTATAGCTTTCTCGAAGATCTGCATGAGCATCAAAATGTAGAAGACAAATATCTTTGTATTTTTTTACAAAAGGAGCAATACATCCTGGAGTAATTGAGTGCTCACCACCAAAGGTCATAGGGAAAAGTCTTTTATCTATAATTTCCTTATTTATTTTAGACATTTTAGAGAGGGCTTTTTTAATGTCTTTGTTTATCTTAAAAGGTCTTAAAGTTTTAATACCTATTTTTTTATAAGGTTCACAATGTAATTCTTCATCATATAGCTCTACTTGATGAGAGGCTTTTATAATTTCTTTGGGTCCATTTTTAGTTCCTCCTCCATAACTAACAGTTTTTTCAAGCCCAAAAGGAACTACCACAACTTTTTCTTTGAAATCAACTTTGTTGTCAATTCCAAGAAATCCATTTTTATTTGAAAGATATTTCAATTTTTACTCAAAAATTTTTGTGAAGTTTTTTCTATCTCTATTTTTCCACTCACCCTTATGATAAGCATCACTTGCTATTAAAGGTAATACACTTGTTGCTTCTGCAAATACCATTTGTTCTTTTGTAATATCAACTTTACCCCAAGAGCTTGCTTCTTTTAAAGTTGAGCTACTACAAGCACCATCTCTTGAATCAGCCACTGTAATTTGAACAGCATATTTGTGCATATCAACTTCTTTACCTAATAGTTCAGCACAAATTACAGTATCTTGTATAAAATTTTTTGGCACACCTCCTCCAATCATAAATAGTCCTGACCCTTTAGATTTAATTTTAATTTCTGTAAGTTCTCTAAATTCTCTTACAGAGTCTATAGTCATATGTTGTTTTGGATTTTTTTCTTGGTGAATTACTAAACCAAAACCAGCACTCGAGTCTGTAAAAGCTGGACAAAAAATTGGCACATTATTATCAAAAGCTGTTTCAATTAAAGAGTCTTTCTTTTTTGAATTTTTTTTTAAAAATTTTCCCATTTCATAGATAAATTCTCTAGATGTATAACTTCTGGGCTCTAAACTATCAGCAATATCGCAAATAATTTTATCACACATCTGAAGCTCTTCTTCATCAATGTAAGTATCATATATCCTATCTATATAATTATTTCTTAATTCTGTATCATCTTGAAATTGTGAACCTTGGTAATGTTTAAATCCAAGTGCCTCAAAAAAATCCATATCTACTATAGAAGCCCCAGTTGCAACAATTGCATCAACCATATTATATTTCACTAAATCTTTATAAATATTCATACATCCAGCAGCTGATGTAGAACCAGCTAAAGTTAAAAATATAGTACAATCTTTATCTTTAAGCATGTCATTATAAATGTTTGCAGCATTAGCTGTTTCTCTTGATACAAAAGACATTTTTTCCATTGAAGAGATTATTTTACGAGAGTCGAACGAAGTGATATCGATATGTTCAACAGGATTTTTTAAAAAATCTTTTTTACTGTTATGACCTGGGTTATTATGATTTGACATTAAGCGACCAAAGTAGCTTTGTTAAAGTCTTTGTCATACATTGTCATTATTGGTTTATCTTCAACTTCAAATATTTCATCTGAGTAATAGCCATTAAATTGAGTTCTAAATGTTAATCCGTAAGCACCTAGTTGGCCAAGCTCAATGTAATCATTTTCTTTAATGTTATTAGGAAGAAGAAAAGGACCTTTCATATAATCCATGCTATCGCATGTTGGTCCAAAAAAATCAAAAGCAGTTAGTTTTTTTGATATTATTTTATTTGTATTATCTTTAATCATTTTAGATGGAAAAACTATATTAGGTGTTCCTGCATCAAATAGAGTTCCGTAAGTACCATCGTTTATATAAAGTTTTTGTTTTTTTCTTAAATTTACTCTTACAATTGTAGAGCCACTTTCTGCTACCAGAGCTCTTCCTGGCTCACAAATAATTTCAGGTAACTTTTCAAGCTTTAAGTTTTCTAATCCTTTTTTAATTTCATTAAAATAGCTGTCCATAGATTGAGGTATTAAATCAGGATATATTGTTGGAAATCCTCCACCAACATTAATGTAATCAGGTAAAATTTTTGTTTTTTTTATTATATTTCCAATTTCAGTAATACCTTTTGAGTATGAAATTGGATGCATACATTGTGAACCGACATGAAAGCTTAAACCAATTTTTTTTGAATGATGTTTGGCTAACCTTAATAGTCCTACTGCTTCTGAATTTAATGCACCAAATTTTTTGGATAAATCTATTTCGGCATGTTCGTTTGATACAGCAACTCTTACAAATAATTCTAAATCTTTTGCATTATTTGTGCTTTCAATTATTTTTATTAACTCATCCTTAGTATCTAATGAAAATGTTTTAACTCCATAATTAAAATAAGCTTCTTTAATACTTTCTCTACTTTTTACTGTATGCATATAAGAGCATTTTGCCGTTTGACTAAAACTTCTTATGCTTTTAATTTCCTCTATAGAAGCAACATCAAATTGATCTACTCCGCTATCAATAACTGTTTGGATAACAGCTGGATGTGGATTTGTTTTTACAGCATAAAGAATTTTACCTGGAAAGTTCTTAAGAAAATATTTTGTCGCAGAACGAATGGAATTCTTTCTAATACAATAAATCGGTTTTTCAGGTTTCAGTTGACTAATTAGTTGTTCAACTGATTTAAATTTTTGCATTTAAAATGCCTCCAAAAAAAAATTTAATAAAAAAAAGCTTTTTATTGATAAAAAACTTTAAAATTTCCTCCTATTAAGCCTATAGATTAATAATGTAAAGCAAATAATAGGTATTGAATTATGTGAGCTAATCACCATATGAGAGCCATGAAAGAACAAGTAGTCCTTAAAAATATCAACGATTTTGAGAATAAATCTCTACTTATAGTTGATGACGATAATCCATTTAGAGAAAGACTGGCTAGAGCGATGGAGAAAAAGGGATTCGAGGTAACTCAAGCAGAAAGTGTACAGAAAGGTGTAGAGTCGGTTAAATCAAAGAAACCAGGTTTTGCAGTAGTAGACTTAAGACTTGGAGATGGTAACGGACTAGAGGTTGTAAAAGAAATTCAAAATACAAACAGTGAAAGTAGAATAATTATGCTAACGGGTTATGGAAATATTCCAACTGCAGTGGCAGCTATTAAAGAGGGTGCTATTGATTATCTTGCTAAACCAGCTGATGCAGAGGATGTTGAAAAAGCTTTACTTGCAGATCCTGCAAAAAGAGCTGCTCCACCAGAAAATCCAATGTCAGCAGATAGAGTGAAATGGGAACATATCCACAGAGTATTTGAACTATGTAATAGAAATGTTTCAGAAACTGCAAGAAGACTAAAAATGCATAGAAGAACCCTTCAAAGAATCCTATCTAAAAGATCACCTAGATAATATTTCTAATTTTTAAAATTTGTTTAGTTAGTAAGGCTAAAAGTACAACTTTAAAAGTTTCTGCTAGTAGAAATGGTTGAGCACCTAAAGCTATAATTGGTTTATCCCATCCAATAAGAGTTCCTAGCCACAACAATCCAAATATATAAATAGTAGATGTTGCCACTATAAGTTTAGCTAAAACGAGCAAAAAATTATCTTTAATATTAACTTTGGAAGCCAAATATCCTGCAGTTAAAAAACCTATCAAATAACCCATAGTTGGACCTGTAAAATACACTAATCCAACACCTTTTTCAGGAGAATTTGAAAAAACAGGTAAACCTAAAATTCCCTCAAACAAATATAACCCTATGCTTGCAAGACCTATTTTGTATCCAAGGCTAACACCTAAAAATAGAACTACAAATGTTTGCATAGTCATTGGAACTGGATAAAACGGTATTTTAATTTTCGCAGATATAGTTAACGCTATAGACCCAAGTATTATTGCTAACACTGATTTTATTAATTTAGTCTGTGATATATTTTTAGTAAGCTCCATGCACAAATCATACTACCAAAGCTAAAAATAATCTAGATATAATTAACGATCTTAAAAAAAGTAAATTTTTTTATATACAGATTTTAATACGTCTGTAATATTTAATGATATTTTAATGGATAAAATTCAAAAAACAGATCATTTTTACCTAATTGATGGCTCAGGATATATTTTTAGAGCTTATTATGCGCTTCCACCATTAACTAGAAAGAGCGATGGATTGCCAACGGGAGCCGTAAGTGGATTTTGTAGTATGCTTTTTAAATTACTAGAGGACTCAAAGTCAGATCAAAATTTACAAAAACCAACTCATTTTGCAGTAATTTTTGACTCAGCAAGAAAAACATTTAGAAATAATATTTATAGCGAATATAAGGCTAATCGTTCAGAAGCACCTGATGATTTGGCACCTCAATTTGAGTATATCAGAAAATCAGTTCTAGCTTTTAACTTACCATCAGTTGACTTACCTAATTATGAGGCGGATGATTTAATTGCAACTTATGTAGAAAAAATATTAAAGAAAGGTGCTAAAGTTACAATTGTTTCATCTGATAAAGATTTAATGCAATTGTATAAAAAAGGGGTTCGTATTTTTGACCCTATGAAAAATAAATTTATCTCAGAAGAAGATATTCAAACAAAGTTTGGAGTTGACGCTTCAAAAGTAATAGATGTGCAATCTCTAGCTGGTGATAGTAGTGACAATGTTCCTGGAGTTCCAGGTATAGGAGTTAAAACCGCTGCAGAACTAATTAATAAATATGGAACTTTAGAAAAACTTTTAAAATCAGCGGGTGAAATAAAACAAAATAAAAGAAGAGAAACATTAATTGAAAATAAAGATAAAGCATTAATCAGTAAACAGCTTGTGACTTTAATGAAAGATGCTCCAATCGACAGGGAATTGGGAGAGTTTAAATTAAAAGAAATAGATAAAGATAAGCTTTATACATTTTTAAGAGAAATGGAATTTAATCGGCTTTTGAGTTCTGTCATTTCTGCATATGGTGAACCAAAATTATCAAATAAATCAACTGAAAAAGTCTCATCAGCAAAACAACAACCAATTAATAACAAGAATTATCATTTAATTAAAAATCCTGATGAAATAGATGAATGGATAAAAGAGGCTGAAGAAGTAGGAGAGGTTGCAGTGGACACAGAAACAAATTCTTTAGATCCACATCAGGCAGACTTAGTAGGTGTTTCGTTGTGTTCAAAAATTGGTAAAGCTTGTTATATACCTATAGGGCACAAATCATCAAAATGTATTGATAAAAATATTGTTATAAAAAAATTAAAACCTTTATTAGAAGATCCAAGTATTAAGAAAATTGGTCAAAATATAAAATTTGATTTTATAGTTTTATATAATCAGGGGATAACTATTTCACCAATGGAAGATACAATGCTCATGTCCTATGTGTTAGATGCAGGAAAAAATAGACACAATATGGATACGCTATCAGAGATTCATTTAGGCCATAAAACTATTTCTTTTAAAGAAATCGTTGGAACTGGAAAGAAAGAGATAAATTTTAGTGATGTAGAGATTAATAAAGCTAAAGATTATGCTGCTGAAGATGCAGATATTACTTTTAGATTGTATAAAAAATTTATTAAAAATCTAAAGCTTGAAAAAATGATTAATATTTACGAAATCTTTGAAAAACCATTGATTAAGATTCTTGCCTTTATGGAAATGGAGGGAATTGAAGTCGATAGTAAATTTTTAAAATCACTTTCTTTAAAATTTGAAAAAAAAATAAATAATTTAGAAAAAAAAGTTTTTAAAATTTCAAAAAAAGAATTTAATATTGCCTCCCCGAAGCAATTAGGAGAAATAATTTATAATGATCTTAAGATTGCAGGTTTAAAAAAGACTAAAAAAGGAAGTTTTGCTACAAGTGCAAGTGTTTTAGAGGATCTAGCCTTTAAAGGTCACGAATTTCCACAATTAATTCTAGACTGGAGGCAAGTATCAAAACTTAAAAATACTTACTCAGACTCTCTTCCTGAGCATATTAATCCATCAACAAAAAGAGTACATACTTCATTCTTGTTGGCAGCTACTACAACGGGTAGATTAGCATCTAGTGATCCAAATTTACAGAATATTCCAATTAAATCAGAGGATGGAAAAGATATTAGAAAAGCTTTTGCTGCTAAAAAAGATCATTTTCTAATTTCTGCAGATTATAATCAAATTGAAATGAGAATTTTGGCAGATCTAGCAGATGTTAAAGAACTTAAAAAAGCTTTTAAAAATAATGAAGATATCCATTCATTAACAGCTAGTCAGATTTTTAATATTGATATTAAAAAAGTAAATCAAGATCATCGAAGAAAAGCAAAAGCAATTAATTTTGGAATTATTTATGGAATTTCTCAGTATGGTTTAGCTAAACAGATTAATGTTTCAAATTATGAAGCAGAAGAATTTTTGGAAGCATACTTTGCCAAATTTCCAGAAATAAAAGTTTATATGGATAGTACTATTAAGTTCTGCAGAAAAAGTGGATATGTAAATAATATCTTTGGTAGAAGATCTCATTTTAATGGAATTAATGATAAAAATTTTAATGTGAGAAATTTTCAAGAACGAGCTGCAATTAATGCACCAATCCAAGGTTCAGCATCAGAGATTATGCGCTTAGCAATGATTAGATTAGATAAAAAATTATTGGAACAAAAAAATTTTAACTCAAAAATGTTATTACAAATTCATGATGAATTAATTTTTGAGGTTCCAAAAAAGGATGAAAAAATAATGATTAAATTAATTAAAGAGGAAATGACCAGTGTAGCACAAAGTGATTACCATTCATTCTCAACACCACTGACAGTTGATGTTAATGTTGGAGATAATTGGGGTATGCTCCATTAATTTTATTAGATTGCCCAATTTAGAACAATTTAGTATTTTTAAATAAGTTATGCACAAACAAACTATAGCTTTAATTGATGATGATAGAAATATTCTAACAAGTTTGAGTATTGCGTTAGAAAAAGAGGGTTTTAAAGTTCAAACATATATAGATGGTGAAAGTGCTTTAATTGGCCTAATAAGAACTCCACCTGATTTAGCTGTAATAGACATTAAAATGCCAAAAATGGATGGTGAAGAGTTACTCAAGAAACTAAGAAAAAAAACCTCTCTTCCAGTAATATTTTTAACATCTAAAGATGATGAGATTGATGAATTATTAGGACTTAAATTAGGAGCAGATGATTTTGTTAAAAAATCTGGAGGCTTTTCAATAAAAGTTTTGATAGAGAGAATTAGAGTTCAGTTAAGAAAAAAAGATTCAAATAATACTTTAGAAGAAAATAAAAGTTTAATTGCTCATGGACGATTAAAATTAGATCCATCTCAGCTTGAATGTGAGTGGAATAGCAAACAACTCCCAGATAAATTAACAACAACAGAGTTTTTAATTGTAAAAGAACTGGCTAAAAGACCTGGTATTATTAAAGAACGAGCTCAATTAATGGATATTGCTTATAGAGAGGATACCGATATTGAGGATAGAACCATCGATAGTCATGTTAAAAGAATTCGTAAAAAATTTAAAAAAGTAGATCCTGATTTTTCAGCTATTGAAACTAGATATGGTAGTGGATATAGATGGAATGTTAGCTAATGTTTAGTAAATACTTAAAAAGTTTATCGATATTAAAAAAATTTTTATTCATAAATTTTATTATTTTTACGATTATTGGATTATTTACTTTTATCTACCTGAATAATGTCCAGCCAAATTTGATTAAAAAAAAATCTATTAATCATATAAGAATTATAGACAACACTATTAATACGATTTCAAGGTTAGATGTACAGTTTGTAGTAGATGACATTAGAGATTTTTTATTTTCAACGAGATTTATATTTCAAAACTTAGACAGAGTAATTTTTTTTGATAATGATTTAAATCTAATTGGAGATACAGATACATTAGATCTAGACCCAAGAGCTTTTTCAGCAAGAATAGATGAAATTGAATTTGAAAGTCTAAATAATAATCAAAAAGATCAGAATAAAGAAAATAAAAATATTAACATATCTGAAAATAAGCCATTATTTTTCAAAGATATTTTAAAAGAATACTTAAATGGAGATAGTTATGGAAGTCCTTTCACATTTGCACAAGAAGATCTAAATCAATTTAAGCTTGTTACAGTTAAAAATGTTATTAAAGATAATTTGAATATTGGATATATCGCAATTACTGAAAACGCTAATGATATAAAGATAGCTACTGATGAAAGAAAAGCTTTTGTAACTAGAACTGCAATTGCTGTAGGATTTGTAATTCTTATTTTTTCTTTTGTTTTAAGTAGATATTTTATTAAGCCTATTCAAAATCTTGTAAATTATACAAAAGTTATTAAAGAAAAAAGTCAAAACAAAACAAATATTGAAAACTTGAAAAGTCGTAATGATGAATTGGGACTTTTATCAAACTCATTAGATGATATGACAAATGAACTTCAAAAAAGGGTAGCTCATGCAGAAAATTTTTCAACTGATCTTGTTCATGAAATTAGAAATCCTTTAGCATCTTTAAAAAGTGCTTCTGAAATTTTACAAGATACTAATGACTCAGATCAAAGATTAAAACTAATAAATATTCTAAGCCATGATGTTCAAAGAATTGAAAGATTGATTACTGATTATTCTCAAATGTTAAAAGATGAAGTTGCTTTAAGTAAAGAAAAAATGAAAAAAATTAATATTGAACCTATTGTTCAGTCTGTTGTAGATGATTATAACAACATACAAAGAGTTAAAAAAAATATTAAAATTAATTATGAAAATGATGGTGATGAAAAATATATCATTAATGGTATCGAAAACCGAATTGAGCAAATAATTGCTAACTTATTAGATAATTCAATTTCATTTTGTAAAGAAGGAGAAAGTATTTTTGTGAATATATCAAATACTGTGGATAAAAAAATTTTGGTAAAGATTATTGATGATGGGCAAGGATTTAAAGAGAAAGATACATCAAAAGTATTTAAAAGATTTTATAGTAATAGGCCAGATAAATTTGGAGAGCATTCAGGTCTAGGATTGAATATTGTGAAAAATTTAGTCGATCTTCATGATGGTGAAATTGTAGCATCAAATCGATTAGATAGAGATGGTGCTATTGTAGAAATAAAGTTTCCTAGTATCTAATCTTAACTTGATTTGTTCTTCGTTAACTGTATAAAACTTTCCCATGGAAGATTATAAAGTCAAAGATATATCATCAGCTGAATTTGGTAGGAAAGAAATTTCTATAGCAGAGAGTGAAATGCCAGGATTAATGGCATTAAGAGAAGAGTATTCAGAAACTAAACCTTTAAAAGGCGCAAGAATTATTGGCTGTTTGCATATGACCATTCAAACTGCAGTATTGATAGAAACATTAGTCGCTTTAGGGGCTGAGGTAAGATGGTCTTCATGTAATATTTTTTCAACTCAAGATCATGCAGCAGCTGCAATTGCAAAGGCTGGAATACCAGTTTACGCATGGAAAGGTGAGACAGAAGAAGAATATCTTTGGTGTATTAAACAAACCATTGTTGGTAAACCTGATTGGAAGCCAAACATGCTTTTAGACGACGGCGGTGACTTAACTGCAATTATGCATAATGAATATAAAGATTTAATGAAAGACATAAGGGGAGTTTCAGAAGAAACTACTACTGGAATAAAAGCATTAAATAAAATGGAAAAAGATAATTCTCTATTAGTACCTGCGATTAATGTTAATGACTCAGTTACTAAATCAAAATTTGATAACTTGTATGGTTGTAGGGAAAGTCTAGTTGATGGAATTAGAAGAGCAACAGACGTCATGATGTCAGGAAAAATTGCAATCGTAGCAGGTTTTGGAGATGTGGGTAAAGGAAGTGCAGCATCACTAAGACAAAGTGGAGCGAGAGTTTTAGTTACTGAAGCAGATCCAATCTGTGCATTACAAGCTGCAATGGAAGGGTATGAAGTTGTTTTAATGGAAGAAGCTATAAGTAGAGCAGATATCGTAGTAACAGCTACAGGTAATAAAGATATTGTTACTGCAGATCATATGAGAGATATGAAAGATAGAGCAATTTTATGTAATATTGGTCACTTTGATAATGAGATTCAAGTAGAAGCTTTGAAAAATTATAAATGGAGTGAAGTTAAGCCACAAGTTCATGAAATAGAGTTACCGAGCAAAAAAAGAATTATTCTTTTAGCAGAGGGAAGACTTGTTAATTTAGGTTGTGCAACTGGACATCCAAGTTTTGTTATGAGTGCTTCATTTACAAATCAAGTTATTGCACAGATTGAGCTATGGAATAATCATAAGAATTATGAAAATAAAGTTTATGTTCTTCCTAAACATTTGGATGAAAAAGTTGCAACTCTTCATTTAAAAAAAGTAGGTGCTAAACTGACTAAACTATCCAAAGAACAAGCAGATTACATAAGTGTTGGGACCGAAGGTCCTTTTAAACCAGATGCCTATCGCTATTAAAAATAGCATAATAGATATATCTTCAGAAGACACGACCAAAGAATTAGCTAGAGATTTTTCCAACTATCTAATTGGTGGTGAAGTAATTTTTTTATATGGAGAGATGGGAGTTGGCAAAACCACTTTTGTAAAATATTTGATTAATCAATTTCAAATAAACAAAAAATTTCAAATTACAGAGGTAACGAGTCCAACATTCAATTTACTTAATGAGTACGAGCTAGATAATTTAGTAATTAAACATTACGATTTATTCAGATTAAAAGATAAATCTGAGGTTAAAAATTTAGATTTATTTGATAAAAATAGAAGTACAATAACTCTCATTGAGTGGCCTGAATTGATTAAAAAAGAAAAATTTAAAAAGACTATAGATTTAACGTTTAGCTATGAAAATGAATTAAATAATAGATCTATTAAAATCGATGGTTTAGATTAATCTTTAAACATGAAGCTTTCAAAAGATTTTAAGGAAATTAAAGGAGATGCATCTTTTAGAAAATTTTATAGAAATACTAAAAAAAATTCAATTATAGTATTTGCAAATAAAGAAAAAAATAAAAATTTATTAATTTATGACTCAGTTAATAAAATTTTAATCAAAAATAATATAATCGCACCTAAACTATTAAATCAAAATTATAAAAAGAATTATATTGAAATACAAGATTTGGGGAACAAATCTATTTATCAAATATTTTTGAAAAATAAAAAAAATCAATATTCAATATTTAAAAAGGCAATTAACGTTTTGAATAAAATTCAATTAATTAAAGATAAAAAAATTAAAAATTTCAGAAATTCATTTTACCTGCTTCAAGATTATAAAAATCAGATCCTATTAGATGAGGCAAAGTTATTTAGCCACTGGTATGTCTCAAAAAAATTAAATAAAAAAAAAATTAAGACATTTAACAGCAGATTTAATAAAGAAATTAAGTTATTATTATCAAAATTAAATTTTAAAAATAATACGTTTGTTCATAGAGATTTTCATGTTTCAAACTTAATCATAAATTCTAAAAATAAAATTGGATTGATTGATAATCAAGATGCTCTTTTTGGAAACAAAGCCTACGATTTAGCCTCTTTAATAGATGATGTTAGATATAAAACATCTAATTTATTAAAAGACAAGGTATATAACTATTATTTAAATACTAATAAAAAAATTGATGCAGTCAAATTTAAGAATGACTTTGATATCTTGTCTGTACTAAGAAATTTAAAGATTATTGGAATATTCACGAGGCTAGCAGAGAGAGATAAAAAAAGAAAATATTTAAAGCTTATTCCATATGCTTGGAAGATGATTAATAACAGGATGAGCAAAAACAAAGACTTAGTTGATTTGAAGTTGTTGTTAGCATCTAATTTCCCTAAATTTATAATTAAGTAAAATGAGAATTAATACAGCCTTTATTTTATGTGCAGGATTTGGAAAAAGATTAAATCCTTTAACACTAGAGACCCCCAAACCATTGATCAAATTAAACAATATCACAGTACTTGAGACCTGTATTAATCTAATCGAAAGTTTAGGTATACAAAAAATTATTATTAATACTTTTTATTTAAAAAATCAGATTCATAATTTTATAAATCATAAAAAATTTAAATCTAAAATTTCAATTATTGAGGACGGTGAGAATATTCTTGATACAGGTGGGGGCATAAAAAATATGATGAAACATACAAATGAGGATGATGTTTTAATATTTAACCCGGATACAATATGGAAGAAACATTATTCCAATGAAATCATTGAGATGGAAAAGATGTATTTTTCTAAAAAATTAAAAAATATACTTTTATTAGTAAAAAAAGAATTAAGTTTTGATAAAAATTTAAATGGTGATTTTGATCTTAAAGAGAATTTAATTATAAAAAATAATGAGAGAAAGTTTATTTATACAGGATGTCAAATAATGAATAAAAAACTTCTTTCTGATTTAAAAGATAAAAATTTTTCAATTACAAATATATGGAATGATCTAATTGAGAAAAAAGAATTAAATGGATTCGAGACTAATAATGATTTTTATCACTTAACTGATCTTGAAACTTTTAGAAAACTACAAGATCTTTAGCTCTTTCTTCATCTAAGTATTTACAATCTGTAATTTTGTTTTCTTTATCTAAACTTATTAATAGTGGGTTTCCAGTTGGAATCTCCAGTTTAGATATTTGATTTTCATCTAATTTAAATAAGTATTTGCATAGCGCTCTAATTGAATTTCCATGTGCAGAAATTAAAATATTATTTTTTGACATTTTATCTTCAATTTCTTGTTTATAAAACTCTAATACTCTTTCATAGGTATCTTTAAGAGATTCAGTATCAGGAATTTTATTAACTGGTATTTCTTTATATGTATCAATATTAATAGGATGGTAAGGATTGTTTTTATCTAACGGGTCTGGCCGCAAATCCCACGAACGTCTAAATTGATGAACCTTATCTTCACCAAGTTTTACTTTCATTTCATCTTTATTTAAACCTGTAAGGGCTCCATAATGTCGTTCGTTTAATTGCCAAGCTTCTTTTGAAACTTTTGTATCTTGTAACGTTTGTTTTATTAATTCTAATGTGTTTTTGGCTCTTAATTGAAAAGACGAATAATAAATATCAATATTAATATTTTTTGTATTTATAAGTTCACCAGCCTTTTTAGCCTCTAATTTACCATTTTCGGTTAAATCTACATCAACCCAGCCTGTGAATTTCTTTTCAAGATTCCATACACTTTGGCCGTGTCTAACTAAAATTAAATAACTCATTTGTTAATCTTTTAATTTAATTTATAAAATATGACTACTAATAAAATTATATGAAAATTTTTAAAATTAATTCATTATTTATAGTATTATTTTTTATTTCTGCTTGTTCGTCAATTCCTTCAAATACCTCAAATAGTTGTTCAATATTTGGTGAAAGATATTTGTGGTATAAGCATGCAAAAAAATCTGAAAAAAAATGGGGTACACCTGTTTATTTGCAGCTTGCTATAATTAAAATGGAGTCTGATTTTGATTGGTTAGCAAAGCCCCCTAGACAAAAACTTTTTAAAGTTATTCCATATAAAAGACCATCAAGTTCTTTTGGTTATTCACAAGCTGTTAATGCAACATGGGAACAATATAAAAAAGAAACAGGAAATAAGTTAGCAGTCAGAACTCGATTTAAAGATAGTGTTGATTTTATTGGTTGGTACACGAATAAGTCAGAAAGTATTTTGAAGATATCTAAAAAAGATGCTTTCAAGCAATATGTTGCGTACCATGAGGGGTGGGGAGGTTTTAAAAATTATAAAAATAATAAAAAAATAATTAATTTGGCAAAAAAAGTCGAAAAACAATCAAATATTTATAAAAAACAACTTTCAAAATGCAGTAGTTCACTAACCACAAATAAATATATTATTTTTTAGATAATTCTTTTTCTAATTCTAAATCAACAGAGTCTATTCTTTTACTATTTCTGGCAAGTGTTAAGTACATTGTTGGCGTAACATATAAAGTAAAGAAAGTTGAAATAATCATTCCTCCAAGAATAGTTGCTCCAACAGCCAGTCTAGAAGCTTCACCAGCACCAGGTCCAATATTTCCAATCACTAAAGGCAACATTGCTATCATAGTACTTATTGATGTCATCATAATTGGTCTAAACCTTAAATCGCAAGCTTCTTTAACCGAATCTTCTATTTTTTTCCCGGTAGTTCTTATTTGATTTGCATAATCAACAATCAAAATACTATTTTTGGTTGATATACCAATCAGAATTACTAAGGCAATTTGAGAAAAAATATTAATTGAACTGTTTAAAAAAAGAATAAATACCAAACCACCAAATACAGCTAATGGTACTGTAAGCATAATTATGAATGGGTGAACAAAAGAGTTAAATGTTGCAGCCATTACTAAATATGCAGTTAGTAGACCAAGGGCAAAAATTATATAAAGTTCATTTGTTGTCTCTTTAACTTCTTCAGACTCGCCTTTCCAAGTAATTTGATTAGTGGGCGCAACTTCTTCAATTATATTTTCTAGATATTCGATTGCTTCAAATAAAGAATAGTTTTCATTTACATTTGCTGAAATTGTTACTGCTCTCTGTCTATTGTATCTTGCAAGTACTTTTGCAGACCCTTCTTCTCTTAGATCAACTAAGTTTGAAAGAGAAATCAGCTCACCTGTAGTATTAGACCTTACAAAAAGCTTACTCAGACTATCTTTGTCTTTTCTATCGAAAAGATATTGTTGAAGTATAATTGGGTATTCTTTTCCCAATTTATTAAATGTAGTAACTCTTTTACCACCATATAAAGTTTCTAATGTTTGACCAATTGAACGAGTCGATATCCCTAAATCTTTAGCTTTATTTTTATTAATAACTAATTTAACTTCTGGCTTATTTCTATTGTAGTCTGACTCAATTCTTGATAATCCTCTATTTCTTCGAAGTTTGCTAATAACTTCTTTTTGAACACTTTCTAATTCTTCATAAGTACTACCAAGAATAACCATTTGAATTGGTTTATTGTAATTTGAAACTCTTATACCTTGAGGTGAAATTGGAAATGCTAATGTTTGAGGAACAGTTACTATTTTACCTATAGCCTGTCTCATTATTGTCATTGCATCTTTATCTCTTTTTTTCCAATTTTCAAGTAAAGCAATAATTATAAAGCTATTAAATGAGTTTGCAGAGCTACCAAAACCTGGAACCCTCATGATAAATTTATCGTAAGGACTATTTTCAGCTTGTAACAATGGAAGCAATCTCTTTTCTACATCTTGAGCTCTTTGTTGTGTATAATCAAAAGAACTTCCTTCGTCAGTGAAACCAATAACTAAATAAACACCTCTATCTTCTTTTGGAAGGAGCTCTTTAGTAGTGTACATAAATAGAGATACCGAACCAGCTATAATCAAGAATATAAATGTTATTATAGTTTTCTTTTTATTAATCCAATAATCTAATGTTTCTTTATAAAAATTAGAAAAACCTTTAAAAAAAATATTAAATTTTTTTACAAAAAACCCAGTATTTGCTTTTTTGTTTAAAAATTTACTTCCAAGCATTGGCGACAACGTTAAAGCAACAAATGAGGAAACAACAATAGAAAAAGATAAAGCTATTGCAGTTTCTCGAAATAAAGTTCCAGATATTCCTTTAATAAATATCAATGGAATAAAAACTGCAAGCAAAATTAAAGTTGTTGCAACAATTGCAAAGGTTATTTGTTTAGACCCTTTATATGCAGCAACTAATGGACTTTCTCCATTTTCTATTCTTCTATATATTGCATCCGTCATTATAACTGAGTCATCAGTTATAATTCCAATAGCAAGTATAAAACTTAAAAGAACAAAAATATTGATTGATAAATCAAATAAATAAATACCCAAAAAAGATGCAATTAAACTTACAGGTAGTGCAACCGCAGGAACTATGACTGCTTTTATATTACCTAAAAATAGATAAATAATTATCACAACTAAAATAAATGCAATTATTAAAGTTTTATAAACTTCATCAATAGCTGCTTTAACATATGTGGCTCTATTAAATGAAACTTCTAATTTCAGACCCTCTGGTAAAGTTTTTCTGACTTCAATAATCTTTTTTTGAATTTCTTTTGATAGCTCAACTGTTGATGCGCCACTTTTTGCATAAATTCCAATTCCAACTGTTTTTTGGTTTAAATTATTTTTACTTTGAGCTTTAAATAATGTTTTTTCAGAAACTGGACCTAGTTCTACATTTGCAACATCTGATAATCTTACAATTTTATCTTGTGTTTTTTTAATAGGTAAAAATTTTAATTGGTCAATATTTGTATAAGATTTATCTAAATTAATTGTTAAATCTATATTGTCTGCTTCTAAAGTTCCTGCTGGTAAGCTAATATTTTCGTTTCTAAGTGCACTTTCTACCTCCTGTATACTCATATCATTAGCGGCTAACTTTATAGGATCTATCCATACTCTAACACTAAGCTCTCTAAGACCTCCTAATAAAATTCTTCCAACATTTTTTACACTTGAAAAAGTGTCAACCAAATATCTATCTGCATAATCGCCAAGTTCTAAATCTGACCAGGTTGCAGATGAAACTGAAAGCCACATTGTTGTAGTAAAACCAGCTGCTTGTTTTAATATTTGTGGAGCATCCGCTTCAGATGGTAGATTGTCTACTACTCGAGCCACTCTTTCTCTTATGTCATTTGCAGCATCATCAAGTTCTATATCAGTATCAAATTCAATATTTATACTACTTCTTCCATTTTCAGATTTAGAGTCTATATTTTTAATTCCTTCTGCTCCCCCTATAACGTCCTCAATTACTTGAGTAATCTCTTGATCTATAATTGGTGCTGAGGCAGATTTGTAATTAACTTTAACTTGCACCACTGGTGGTTGTAAACCATCTGGTAGTTCTCTAACAGGTAGTTCAGAATAAACGAATAATCCAAATACAATAAGTATTAAA
Organism: uncultured Pelagibacteraceae bacterium; assembly: GCA_902560015.1. Lineage (GTDB taxonomy): Bacteria > Pseudomonadota > Alphaproteobacteria > Pelagibacterales > Pelagibacteraceae > Pelagibacter. Next base: position 124,408 of record CACEKA010000001.1, on the reverse strand, counting down.
GATAAAACCCAAGCTACAACTGGTCTTCTAATACTAAGTTCAGTTATATACATTTAAATATTAATTTTTATTCTCTTTTTTTTCTGAATCAGGTTTATTAAATATATTCATTAATTTTTTCCATTCAGAAATTTTTAATAATTTTTTCCAATCAGAGCTATTTTTTTTTAGATTATCTTTTTTAGGTTTAGATTTTTTCTTCCAATTTGATGACGCTTGTTTTTCTCCGTATTTAATTGGTTTAATTTTTCCATTAGGTCTTGTTTTTCTCAATCCTTCAGCAACTACCGTATCACCATTATCAAGACCAGTTATAATTTCTACAACTCCTTTTTTTCTTAAACCAATCTCTACTTCAACTTTTTTAATGGTATTTTTTTTGTCTACTTTATAGACATAAACATTATCACCCTCCATAATCAAACTTGTATCAAGAATGCTTAATGAATTTCTCTCATTATAATTAATAGAAATTTCCAATAATGAACCAGATAGAAGTTCATTATTAGGATTATCAAGTTTAATTCTTACTGGTAGAGATCTTTTATTTGTATCAATTCTGCTCGCAGTAGAATCTACAATTCCAGAATATTTTTTTTTATTATTTCCCGCAAATCTTACATCAACATTTTGACTTTTTTTTATATTTTGAGCAAAGGTTTCGGGTATATCAACATCAACAAATAGAACTGAAGTATCTTCTAAATTTAATATAATTGAACTTTTTGATACATCTATATCATTAGAAAAATCACGTTTACCAATAATTCCATCAAAAGGAGTAACTATATTTCTATTTTTTAACTTTGCTATTACATCTCCTTTTTTAACTTTTGTATTAAATTTAATTGGTTCTAAAATTTCATATTTTTCAATATTATACGATTTAATCTGGGCTGGGACTGCAGTACCAAATGTTTCAATAGTATTTTGAAATAGTTTTTGTTCAACAACTTTTACAATAATACCTGGCGGAGGTCTTTTGCTGAATTTCTTCTTAAAATGATTTCCTATCATTGTTCTTGCAATAATTACCGCTGCAATTATGAAAAAGAAGATTAATACTATGGATATAATTTTTGTTGATCTTTTCATATTTTAGTTTTTTCCATACTCAGACCATGAGCCATCATAAATTGTCGGCATATATTTATCATTTATTAGAGAATAAGCTAGCGCCAATACACTTGCAGTTACTCCTGAACCACATGTAAACACTGTATTTTTATTAAGGTCTAATTTAAATAACCCAAATTGGGCTTGGATTTTATCTTTACTTACAAAAGTATGATCATCATTTATTAATTCAGAAAAAGGTAAACAAAAAGAATTTTTTATTGAACCGCTTCTTAAACCTTTTCTTGGTTCTGCAACTTTACCTTCAAATCTTTCTCTGCTTCTTGCATCGAAAACATTAAATTCTTTTGTATCTATGTTTTCATCTATCTGTTTTTTATTTTTAACAAGTCCTTTGTTTTCTTTACAAGAATATGAAGAAGTTTTAGGGATCACTTTTTTGTTATCTATAGCTTTGTTTTCTTTTTTCCATTTTTTGAACCCTCCATTAAGAACATGAACTAGTTTTGGATCATGACCATAGTAAATTAAATTATACCAACATCTGCAGGAACTAATTACATCAGAGTTATCATAAATCACTATTCGATCATTATTACTAATACCGATATTGCTCATTATTTTTTCCCAAGATCTAGAGTCAGTTAACATATGTGGCAAATCTGTATCTAATTTTGAATTTTTATCTAAATCAAAAAAAATTGCATTTGGTATATGTTCTTTATTATACTCCTCTAAACCATTTCTTTGAGTTTGAGGCATATGCCAGGAGCAATCAATAATTTTGACATTATCAATGTTTTCTTCTAACCAATTTGTATCAACTAAAGACATATTATCTCTTCTCTAAATATTTTTGATGATACTCTTCTGCCGGGCAATAATTTTTTACTAGAGAAGTTTTGGTTACAATTTTTCCTGAATATTTATTATTTTCTTCTTTAATTATTTTTTCTGAAATTTCTTTTTGTTGATCATTTAAGTAAAATATTTCACTTCTATATTGAGTGCCAAAATCTGGACCTTGTGAATTTAGAGTTGTTGGGTCATGAATTTCAAAAAAAAATTTTAAAATTTTTTCATAAGAAATGATTTTTGGATCAAAATCTAATTTTACAACTTCGGCATGATTGGTAGTTCCAGTACATACTTCTTTATAAGATGTTTCACTACTATTACCGCCACAATAACCCACTTCAGTTTTAATAACTCCATCAAGTTTACTAAACTTAATTTCTGGCCCCCAAAAACATCCTAAACCTAAAATTGCTATTTCCATTGATAATTAACTTAATTAATTTAAAGTTAATCATATGTTGTCTAAAAATCAATTGGGCTTTTTTTACATGTTCATTTCAGTATGTGCATTTTCATTAATGGACGTGATAGTTAAGTGGTCTGATGAGTATCCGGTTGGTGAAGTGTTATTTTTCAGAGGTTTTTTTGGAATAATTCCACTTTTATTTCTTATACCAAAAAATAGATATTTGGATTTTTATAAGACTAATCGTCCGTTTCTACATTTGAAAAGGTGCTTAGCAGGTTTAATAGCTTTGATATCTATATTTATAGCTTTAAGAAATCTACCTCTTGCAACAGTTGTTAGTATTTCATTTGCTGCACCAATATTTACAACTGTTTTCTCAATATTTTTATTAAATGAAAAAGTTGGATTTTATAGATGGTTAGCAGTTTTGGTAGGTTTTGTTGGGATTATAGTAATTTCAGAGCCTGGGTTTAGTTCTTTAAATCTTTATTACATATATCCAATTATTTTTTGTTTAGGTTTGTCTTATGTTGCTATTTCAATTAGAAAATTGTCTACAACGGAACCAGTCTGGCTGATTAGTTTTTTCTTTTCCTTTTCTATAATGATTTTAAGTTTTTTTACTTTTTATCAAAATTGGATTATGCCTAATTTGATAGATATATTTCTACTTTCAATGATAGGGATATTAGGAGGTCTGGCAAATTTATGGTTATCTCAATCTTATAAACTTTCAGAAGTAAGCTTAGTTTCCCCATTAAAGTATTTAGCGTTAATCTTTGCAATAATTTTTGGCTATTTCATTTGGGATGAAATTCCTACTCTAAAAACTCTAGTAGGAGCTTTGCTAGTTATATTTTCTTCATTTATAATATTTAAAAGAGAAATGTCTTTAAAGAAACGTGTATCGGTTGCAAGACATGAGTAAAATACCTAAATATTGGAACACTGCTAAAAAATATTTATCTAAAAAAGATAAAGTAATGTTATCTTTGATAAATAAATACAGATCTCCATCAGAAACAATATTAACCTCTAGAAGAGATGTTTTTTTTTCACTATGTAAAAGTATTATTGGTCAACAAATTAGTGTAGCAGCAGCAAATTCAGTTTTTTTACGATTTAAAAAAAAATGTAAAAATAAAATTAATGCCAAAACGGTTAATAAATTATCTTTTGTACAATTAAAGTCATGTGGACTTAGTAAACAAAAAGTAAAAGGTATTCAAAGCCTATCAAAACAAATTCTAAATAAAACTTTTAATCCAAGACTAATATCTAAGATGTCAGACGAGGAAGCTATTTTATATCTTTCTGAATTAAGACAGATAGGAAGATGGTCTGCTGAAATGATTTTGTTATTTACTTATAATCGATCTAATATTTGGCCAGTTCAAGATATAGGGTTGTTAAGAGCTATTTCTAAAAATTATAAAAAAAAATATTTACCACCTGAAAGTTACGTTAATTTATTGAATAAAAGATTTTCTCCATACTGTTCAGTAGCAACCTGGTATTTATGGAGAAGTATAGATCCAGAACCTATTCAGTACTAAAACCCTCAATTACTTGCATATGTCTAACTGTTGTATCTTTTGCCAGATCCCAACCAGCTAAATATTCTTTTGAATTATGGCATTCTATAGCTTTTTCATAGCTTGGAAATTCCCAAACAACCGTTCTAACAAAATCATCACCATCAAAAGTTTTATGATCACCTCCTCTCACAAGTGGTACACCCCCAAAACCTTTTATAATAGGTGTCACTGCTTCAGCATATTTTTTTAAGTTTTCTTGATTTTCAACTTTTAAATATAAGCTTATCCAGTAACCTTTTTTCATATTAATTAACTTATTTCTTTAATTTTTATAGTTCAATTATAATTTGTGAGTTTCTGAAACGAGCTGCGCAACAATTGATAAAGCTATTTCAGGAGCAGATTTTCCTCCAAGTTTAATACCTATTGGTCCATGTATTGAGTCAATTTCTACTTCACTAAATCCAGCCTCTTTTAATCTTTCACATCTTTTAATATGTGTTTTTTTACTTCCAAGAGCACCAATATAAAAAAACTTATTTTTCAATGCATGCCTTAATGCTGGATCATCTATTTTTGGGTCATGAGTGAGTGTGATTAATGCATTATTAGAGTTCGTTTGTAATTTCTTTAAAATTTCTTCTGGCCACCCATTTATAATTTCTATATTTGGAAATCTTTCTTCAGTGATAAAATATTTTCTTGGATCAATAATTTTAACTACAAAATCAAGATTTTTAAATAAATCAACCAAATATTGAGAAATATGAACAGCTCCAACAATAATAACCTCAATTGGCTTTATGTAGTTTTGAATAAATATTTGAGTTCCATCAATAATACCATTTTTTTTAAGATAATGGTAATTTTCTATTTTTTTTTTAGAACTTTCAAAATCTTTACTTAAGAATTTTCCAAATTCAAATATTTCACTATTCCCATTAATCAAATTTGTTAATACAGCAAATTTTTCTTTAGAAGATTTTTTTTGAATTATCTCTTTGAGTATTTGTATTTTCATGAATTAATTTGTTCAATAAAAATTTTTATTTCACCTCCACACGCTAGACCTACGTCCCATGCGCTCTGATCAGAAACTTTAAATTTTATTTGCTTAAATAAATTATTATTCTTTATTAATTCTAAACATTCAGCTATTACATTTGACTCTACACAACCACCCGAAACTGATCCAAAAAAGTCACCTTTTTCATTAATAATCATACTACTCCCTGTTGGACAAGGAGAGGAACCCCAAGTATGAATTACTCTTGCAAGTACTACTTTTTGGTTCGATTCAATCCAGGCATTAGCCTGTTCCAAAACTGTTCTCTTCAATTGTTTTGTCATACAACAAATTTATCTTTTTAGTTTTTTTTATTTATGATACCAAATTTATAATGAAAAAATTATTTTTAAATTCCTCAAAAGCTTTCTTCATAATACTATTTTCATCAATTATACATGTTAATGCTGATGAAATATTTATTAAAGGAAAAGAAGTTTTTCTTGAGGCTGGAAATTGTGCTGCATGCCACACCCTCTCAGATGCAGGATCAATTGCAGAGATTGGTCCAAATCTGAACCAAATAAGACCACAAGTTCAAACAATTCTTATGGCCGTTAGAAATGGAATAGGAGTAATGCCTGCAATGGAGGGTATTTTATCTGATGAGGAAATAGAAGCAGTTGCTCATTATGTTTCTATAAGCGCCGAGCAATAATATAAATTTTAGCTATAATTTTTAATCCAATGTTTAGCTATATCTACTCTCTTACAAATCCAAATATCTTTGAATTTTGAAACATAATTCAAAAATTTCTTGATAGATTGTATCCTTCCAGGTCTACCAATTAATCTACAATGTAAACCAACTGACATCATTTTTGGCGAAGATTTTCCTTCTTCGTAAAGAGCATCAAAACTGTCTTTTAAGTAATTGTAAAACTGTTCACCAGAGTTAAATCCTTGATTAGTTACAAATCTCATATCATTATTATCAAGTGTGTAAGGAACCATTAATTGTTTTTTATTACCTTTTTTTATCCAATAGGGAAGATCATCACTATATGTATCACTGCAGTATAAAAAATTTCCATTTTGAATAACTAAATCTAAAGTATTTGTACTACATCTCCCTGTATACCAGCCAGCAGGTTGAGTACCAAAAATATTTTTTATAGATTTAATTGCAAGCTTCATATCTTTTTTTTCTTTTAACTTTGAAACATTTTGATAATCAATCCATCTCCATCCATGACTAGCAACTTCATAATTTGCTTTTTTTATAGCCGAACAAACATCTTTATTTCTTTCTAATGCCATTCCAACACCAAAAATAGTTAGTGGAATTTTTTTTTTATTAAATAAATCATGAATTCTCCAAAATCCTCTTCTTGATCCATATTCGTAAATTGACTCCATATTTAAGTGTCGACCTTTAATTGGTTTTGCTCCTATTATTTCGGATAAAAACACCTCTGAGGTTTTATCGCCATGTAAAGTGCAATTTTCTGCCCCTTCTTCATAATTTAGCACAAATTGCAAAGCTAACTTTGCATTACCAGGCCACCTTACCTTAATTTTTTTGGAACCATATCCTATCAAATCTCTTGGATATTTTTTTTTCATTTTTTTAAAATAATTTTATCTTTTTTAAATTTATAAATAACAAGATTGTTTCCTTTTCCTTTTCTATCAACAATTAGAAAATTCATGTTTTTCATAGAAATTAGCGGAAAGTGCCAAATACCAGCATTGTAATTCACTCCAGTTTGTTTTGGGACCACAAAGGATTGGATTTTATTTGTATCTGGTTTATTTCCTCTTGGTGCTACAAATATTAAAAATTTTGTATCGTCCATTGGTATAAAGGCCTGGCTCCCTAAAGGATGTTTTTCCATCATATCAATTTTCATGGGAAACTTTCTTTTTTTTGCTTTAAAAATACTAACAATTGCTTTCCCTTTTTTTTTAGAGGTATCTAAATTTATTAAATTATCAAATCTTTTTGCATACCCATTATTAATATTTATAGGATTTTTTTTAGACGTATCTATTAATTGACCAAATTTTGAAAAATTTTTTTTAGTAATTTTTTTTGCTTTTATTACTTTCATTTCACAAAATTTCCGAATGCTCTTATTCTTGAAATTCCACCATCTGGGTAGATATTTATTCTAAGATAATTTTCCTTTGTTCTTTTAATTAAGAATTTTTTAAAAACATGTTTTTTGTGAGCTGATAGTTTGGACTTATTTAAAATAAATTTCCAATTTTTTGAATTATTGACAATTGATTTATTGGACAGATCTTTTGTAATGCTTGCAGTTTGAATTGAACAAGTATCGGGGTAGTTTCCTTTAAAATGATGGGTATCTATCTCTAATTTTTTTATTAATCCTGGTTTTCCAAATTTTATTATAAGCCAATCAAAGTTTTTTCCTCGACTTCTCCTTGTTTCCCAACCATCTCCCATATTTTTTCCTTTACCAGGTGAGATGATATTTTCAGCTCTGCCAAAATGTTCATTATTACAACCAATAATTGAAGCACCATTTAAAACAGATGTAAGGTTGATGTTTTTATTACTTAAAAAGTTTTTCTCCATATCAATTTTTCCATAAAGTCTTAGTCTTGCAACGCCACCATCTGGAAAAATGTTTAGTCTTATATAATTAAAAACAGATTTATTTTTTGATTTGAAGCTATGGTTTCTACTTGGCCCAAGTTTTTTTTTGCTAATTAAAGAAATCCATTTTGTTTTCTTATTAGGTTTTGTTTTACTTAAGCAACCCTCTAACGAAGCATGTGTGGGTTGGTTTCCATTAAAGTGTGTTGTGTCAATGTCTATATCAAATATCTTTCCAGGTTTACCAAGTTTTAAAATTAAATAATCAAAACCTTTTGATCTTCTCCTCTTTGTTTCCCATCCATCCATCCATTTACCATGTTTGTCAAATAGTCCATCTTTAAAAACTGGAGCTTCGATTTTTAATATTCTATGAGCAGCTGCAAAAAAATCGTCAGTCTTAAATATAATTTTAGATCCAATTCTTGGATCTGCTAAGTTAATCATTTTTGCACTTATAAATTTTTTCATTCTTTATTTATTTCATTCAAACGAAAGGTTGCGATTTTTTTTACTTGTTTTTTTGCTTCAAGGAATTCACTTTCTACATCACTTTGTATTCTTTGTCTAAAATTATTCAAAATTTCATTTTTATCTTTACCTTTTACAGCAATTATAAACGGAAAATTAAACTTTTTTTTATATTCTAAATTTAATTTTTTAAATTCCTCATATTCATCATTAGAACATTGGTTTAATTTTGCAGAAGCTTGTTCAGATATAGACTCTGAGGTCATTTTTTTTGCTACAGCAAGCTCTGGATGTGCATTTAAAATCTCTAAAATTTTATTTTTTTTATAATTTTCATAAATATTAAGCATTTTAGACACAACATCTTCGAAGTTTTTAAATGGTTTTGACTCAAAAGCTTCCACAGCAACTGATTCAGTCTTTTCAAAAACATTACCAAATACAGACAAAAAATCAGACTTGTTAAGATCGTTAATGTTATCTATTGTTCTCATAACTTTAAATAATTTAAGTTTGAAATTAAATGATACTATAATTTTATGACAAAGCTCACAACTCATGTTTTAGATGTATATTCTGGTAAACCTGGCAAAGGTATCTTAGTTGAGTTGTTTTATATTAATAATTCAGAACGAAAAAAATTAACTTCAACGAAACTCAATGACGACGGTAGAGCTAACTCTCCATTAGCAGAGGGAGATATTTTTGTTAAGGGTAAATATGAATTAGTTTTTCATATTGGTGATTACTTTAAAAATACATCTTCAGCTAGCGATGTACCATTCTTGGATGACGTTGTTGTAAGATTTGGTATTTCAGATCCCTCGCAGCATTATCATGTTCCTTTACTTGTCTCACCTTGGAGTTATTCTACTTATAGAGGTAGTTAAGTGATATCGAGTTCTGTTAAATTTTTATTAAATGATAAGCTTATAGTAATCAAAAATCCTAATCCAAATCAAACATTACTTAATTATATTAGAACTGAATTAAAAAAGACTGGAACTAAAGAAGGATGTTCGGAAGGTGGTTGTGGTGCATGCACTATTGTTTTGGGTGAATTAGTCGATAATAAAATTATATATAAAGCAATTAATTCTTGTATTTCATTTGTTCCATCATTGAATGGCAAGCAGCTTCTAATTGTCGAAGATTTAGTTTCTCAAAATGGAAAACTTCATCCAGTGCAAGATGCTATGGTAAAATTTCATGGCTCCCAATGCGGTTTCTGTACACCGGGATTTGTTATGTCTTTATTTTCAATGTTTAAAAATAACAAAAGTCTAAATAATGAATTAATAACAGATTCTATATCAGGTAATTTATGTCGTTGCACTGGTTACAGACCTATAATTGATGCTGCCAAAAGTTTAAATAAGATTAAAAAGAATGATCAATTTACTAAAAATAAAAATAAAGTTATTCAACAATTAAAAAAAATTAAACCAAAAAATATTTATATCAAAAAAGATGATAAAATTTATTTTTCACCAAAAAATATTAAAGATTTAAAAAATATAATTAAAAAACATTCTAATTTTAGTTTTCTTGCTGGTGGAACTGACCTATCTTTAAAAGTTACAAAAGAAAGAAAAGAAATTCCTTTTATAATTGATATAAAAGAAATTAATGAATTAGATTTTATCAAAGTAAGTAAAAATTATTTAGAAGTTGGTGCTGCTACACCTTTAATAAAATTTGAAAAAGAAATTAAAAAATATTATCCAGATTTTTATTTGGTTCTAAAAAGATACGGCTCTGTTCAAATTCGAAATGTTGGAACTATAGGAGGCAATATTGCAACAGCATCTCCAATAGGTGACTCATTGCCAATTCTATTATCTTTAAATGCAGAAGTTAAAATTGAAAGTTTTAATAAAAGAAAAGTTTTGCCTATAAATAATTTTTTTCTTGATTACAGAAAGACAAAATTAAAAAATAATGAATTTATTCACTCTATAAAAATACCACTATTTAAGAAGAATATTTTTAAGGCGTTTAAAATATCAAAAAGATTTGATGATGATATTTCTTCTGTTTGTGGATCTTTTAATTTTGAAATTAATAATAATAAAATTAAAGAGGTTTATATTGCATACGGAGGTATGGCCGCTGTACCAAAAAGGGCTAAAGCTTGTGAGAAAATTCTTAAAAACAAGCCTCTTACTATAAATACTTTTGATCAAGCAAAAAATTATTTAGAAAAAGATTTAAGTCCTATTGGTGACATGAGAGCAAGCAAAGAATACAGACTAGAGATAGCAAAAAATTTATTGATGAAATGTTTTGTAGAAATAAATTCCAATAAGTTATCAAGAGTTAATTAAATGAGTAAAGAGAACTACATTGAGGAGACAAGACCACATGATAGCGCTTACAAGCATGTAAGCGGATACGCAGAGTATACAGATGATATTAATGAACCAAAAAATACAATTTATGGTGCTATTGGTTTAAGTAAAAAAGCTCATGCAATAATCAAAAAAATAGACTTAACTGAAGTTAAAAAAAGTGAAGGAGTTATATCAGTAGTAACTCAAAGTGATATTCCAGGCAGGAATGATGTGGGCCCAGTTTTTGAAGGTGATCCAATTTTTCCAGAAAAAAAAGTTGAGTTTTTTGGTCAGCCATTATTTGCTGTAGCTGCTACAACTACTGAACTTGCGAGAAAAGCAGTATTAAAAGCTAAAGTTACTTATAAAGATTTAAAACCCATTATTACAATAAAAGAAGCTTTAAATAAAAAGCAATTTCTATTTCAACCAAGAAAAGTTAAAAAAGGTAACCCTTCAAAAAAAATAAAATATTCAAAAAATAATTTAAAAGGAAATTTTACGACTGGAAGTCAAGAGCACTTTTATTTAGAAGGCCAGGCAGCTTTTGTTATTCCCAAAGAAGATGATAATTTTTTAGTTTATAGTTCGACACAACATCCATCAGAAACACAACAGTTAATTGCAAAAATGTTTAATCAAAAAAGTAATTCAATAAATGTTGAAGTGAGAAGAATTGGAGGTGGATTTGGGGGAAAGGAAACAAATTTCATGACAGCATGTATTTGTGCTTTGTTGGCAAAAAAATCAGGGCAGCCAGTAAAATTAAGGTTAGATAGAGACGATGATATAATATTGACTGGTAAAAGACATGAATTTTTATCAGAATATGAGGTTGGTTTTAATGATGAGGGAATTATTGAAGGATTGAAAATAAACTTATCTTCAAATTGTGGAATGTCACCAGATTTATCAGCAGCAATAAATGAAAGAGCTTTGCTTCATATAGACAATGCCTATTATATTTCAGACATTGAGGTAATAAACAATTTATGTAAGACAAATATTCCAACTTCAACTGCATTTAGAGGCTTCGGAGGAAATCAAGGAATGATGGCTATAGAAAATATTATAGATAATATCTCAAGATATTTAAAAAAAGATCCTTTAGAAGTTAGAAAAAATAATTTTTATCAAAAAGATAAAAAAAATGTAACCCATTATGGGATGACAGTTGAAGATAATGTAATTAACGAAATATTTAAAAATTTAGAAAATAAATCTAATTACAAGAAAAGATATGCAGATATAAGAAAATTCAATGAAAAAAATAAATTTAGAAAGAAGGGTATAGCTATTACACCATTAAAATTTGGTATTTCTTTTACAACAATTCATTTAAATCAAGCTGGAGCTTTAGTCCATATTTATACAGATGGAAGTGTGCATTTAAATCATGGTGGTATCGAAATGGGCCAGGGGACCCATACTAAGATAGCTCAATTAGTAGCTAACTCTTTAGGATTACCCTATAGCTTAGTTCATATTTCATCAACAAATACAGCCAAGGTTCCAAATACCTCAGCTAGTGCTGCTTCATCAACTACTGATCTTAATGGGGCTGCAGCGTTAAATGCAGTTGCAAAAATTAAATTAAATTTAGAAAAATTTATTAAGAAAAAATATAAGATCTTCAATCAAGAAGCAGTTTATAAAGATCAATATATAATATTTGGAAATAGACAGTTTAAATATAAAAGCATTATTCAAGAGGCATATTTAAATAGAATTTCCCTTTCATCGTCAGGTTTTTATTCAACACCAAAAATTAATTTTGATAAAAAAAAATTTAGAGGAAGACCTTTTTATTACTTTTGTTATGGTGCGGCTGTTTCAGAAGTAACTGTAGATACATTGACTGGTGAAAATATCTTAGAAAGAGTAGATATCTTGCATGATGCTGGTAAACCAATAAATCCAGCACTTGAACTAGGTCAGATTGAAGGTGGTTTTATTCAAGGACAAGGTTGGTTAACAATAGAAGAATTAAAATGGAAATCAGATGGTCAGATTACAACTTTTTCTCCATCAACTTATAAAATACCAGCTGTAAGTGATATTCCAAAAAAATTTAATGTAGAGATTTTTAAGGAGGGATTAAATAAAGAAAAAGTTATTAATAAAGCAAAAACAACTGGTGAACCTCCTTTAATGTTAGCCATGAGCGTTTTTTATGCAATTAAAGATGCGGTTGCTTCAATTGGAAGTTATCAGTTTTCACCAGAACTTAATGCTCCAGCAACACCCGAAAGAATTTTGATGAGTATCAATAAGATTAAAAAAAAATTAAAAAATTAAAAAATTAAAATGGAAGATAAAAAAAAATTTATGGCAAAAGCTATTGAACTTTCTATCAATAGCGCAATTACTATGGGTGGTCCCTTTGGGAGTGTTATAGTTAAGGATGACAAGATTATTGCAGAGGGCTCTAATAAAGTGACTTCTTCAAATGATCCAACCGCTCATGGAGAGATTGTAGCAATTCGAGAAGCCTGTAAAAAATTAAATACTTTTGACCTTTCTGGATGTGAGATTTATACCTCTTGTGAACCTTGCCCAATGTGTCTTTCAGCAATTTATTGGTCAAGATTAGATAAAATATATTATGCAAACACTAGAGAAGATGCAAAAAATATAGATTTTGATGACTCGTTTATTTATAAAGAAATTCCAAAAAAAATTGATGATAGGAAAATTAAAATGACACAAATGCTTAGAGATGAAGCTTTAAAAGCATTTGAAATTTGGGATAAAAAAGTAGATAAAATAAAATATTGATGGAATTTTTACCTTATACAATAAAATGGTTAGAAGTTATTTTAAGATGGGGTCATGTATTATTTGCAATATTATGGGTAGGCAATAGTTTTTTATTTAATTACTTAGATAATAATTTAAATAAAAATATAACAAGTGACGATATCGATGGTGAAGGATATCTGATGCATTCTGGTTTTTTTTATAAACTTTCAAGATTAAAAACATCTCCACCTCAGGATTATTTAAATAGATTAGTAATCTTCAAATGGCAAAGTTACTTAACTTTTGTAACCGGAATGTTGCTCTTGGTTGTGATTTATTACTATAATGCTGGAGTATTGATGGTTGATAAGCGCGTTTTATTAATGCCTCCAAGTTATGCTATTATTATCTCGCTTTTATCATTGATTATTGCTTGGTTTGTTTATGATCTTTTATGTAAATCAAAATTAATAGAGAATAACATTTTATTTATATGCACAGGAATAATTTTGTTAACACTTGCATCTTTTGGTCTAACAAAATTATTTGGACCTAAATTTGCAATTTTGAGTGTTGGATTAATCATTGGCACCAATATGTTTGGCAATGTCTTTACAGTAATTATACCTAATCAAATGAACATAATTAGTAGTAGCGAAAGAGGTGAAAAATTTGACATGAGCTTATCCTTAGCAGCCAAACAACGGTCAATTCACAATAATTATTCAACCTTTTTAGTATTGTTTATAATGCTTTCTGGGCATTCTAGCTTTTTAGTTTATCACCAATATAATTGGTTAATATTATGTGCGATTGCAATTATTTCTGGGGTAGCAAGACATTATTTTAATTTAAGAGGAAGAAACATTCACAAGTTGTATATTTTAATTTCTTCAATAATTGCACTTATCGTTCTTGCAGTTTTGGTTTTATTATTTAAATAAGTAGATATAGAAATTATGTCAGATAAATTAATTATCAGTTGGGAAGAATATAATAAGACAGTAGAGAAATTAGCTATCCAAATACATGAAAGTGGTTACAAGCCAACAATACTAATTGGAATTATGCGAGGAGCTGCACCAATGATTGATGTATTAAGTAGAATATTCAAGTTGAAATGTGCATATCTTGCTGTTGAATCTTATAGTGGAAAAGGGGTTGAAGACGAACAAGGTGATTTAGTTTTTTCAAGAGAGATGAGTTCAATAGCACCAAGCATGGGTGGAAGAATTCTTTTATGTGATGATCTATCTGATACAGGAATTACTTTTAATAAAAGTGTTGATTGGTTAAAAAAATATGAACCAATAAAAAATAAAATTGAGGATATAAAGACAGCTACCCTTTTTAAAAAAAAACAATCAACTTTTGAACCAGATTTTTGTGCCAATAAACTTCCTGACAACCCATGGATTGTACAGCCTTTTGAAATCTATGAAGAGTTACGGATTGAAGAAATAAAAAAAAAACACCAGATATAAAAAAGGCCAGTTTTAAGACCGGCCTTTTAAATTTAAAAGTTATAAACTTATTTAGGTATATCGCCCTCAACACCTTTTACATAAGTCATCATTCCTGCAAGCATTCCATCATCTGCTGTTTTGCCTTCAGCGACCATCATGTTACCTTTTTGATCATAAATAGGACCAGTAAAAGCATGAACTTTTCCAGATGCTAAATCTGACTGAAGTTTTTTAACTTTTTTCTGTAAGTCTGATGGAATCGCTGAGTCAAGATCAGATATAACGACCATACCATCACCGATACCATGCCAAGTATCTTTTTGACTCCACGTACCATTAGCTACAGCTTTAACTCTTTCAACATAGTAAGGTCCCCAGTTATTTTCAACTGAAGTCAATACTGCTTTAGGTGCAAACTTATCCATATCACTTGCTTGACCGAAGGCATATACACCTGCTTTTTCTGCAATCTGAACAATAGCAGTACTATCAGTATGTTGAGCAATTATATCAGCACCTTGATCAATTAAAGCTTTAGCTGCTTCAGATTCTTTACCTGGGTCATACCAAGTAAAAGCCCAAACAATTTTTGTTTTGATATTTGGATTTACTTTTTGAGCTGCTAAAGTAAATGAATTAATTCCTCTTATTACTTCTGGAATTGGAAAAGATGCAACATATCCAATTACATTAGATTTTGTCATCGAGCCAGCTATTGTTCCTAAGATAGCTCTTCCTTCATAGAATCTAGCTGCATACGTTGAAACATTTGGATGTTCTCTTTTGTATCCAGTAGCATGTTCAAATTTCACATTAGGAAATTCTTTTGCAACCTTGTTAGTTGGATTCATATATCCAAAACTAGTTGTAAAAATAACATCATGACCAGAATTTGCTAATTGTCTAAGAACTCTCTCGGCATCAGCACTTTCTGGAACACCTTCCACATATGTAGTTTCATATCCGGCTGCTTCTACCGCTTTTCTTCCTACATCATGCTGATATGTCCATCCATGGTCACCAGTAGGACCAATGTAAACGAATGCTGCTTTAACATCTTTTGCTACAGCAGAAACAGTTAATGTAAATAAGAAAACTAAAGAAGAAACCAAAGATCTAGTAAATATTTTATGCATAAATTTATATCCCTTTTAGTTTTTTTTAAAAATTAAGCTTAAATTAAATTACTTAAAAAAAAATAATTATTTTATAATTAATTGTCTTTATAAAAGGATTTACCTAATGAACTAGGTGTACTTAATCTTATTTTTCTACTATCACGAGAAATTACAACCAATACTACTATTGTAACAATATAGGGGAGAGCAGTCAAAAATTGTACAGGTATTCTTACACCCATAGCTTGCATATGGAACTGAATTATTGTTAGTCCACCAAAAATCATCGCCCCTATTAAAATTTTAATCGGGTTCCATGTAGAAAATACTACTAGTGCTAATGCAATCCAACCTCTACCACCTGTCATATTTTCAATCCACTGCGGAGTATAGATCATTGATAAATATGCACCCGCAAGTCCGCACATTGCCCCTCCATAAAGTATACAAGCGTAACGAACTAATCTTACATTTATACCCTGGTTAGAAGCTGACTCAGGAGAGTCTCCTACAGCTCTTACAATCAATCCTATCTTTGTTTTTTTCAAAAAATAATTTGTAAAAAATGGTAAAGCAAAAGCAAAATAAAAAACAATTGAATGTCCAAATAATATTGGACTTAAAAAAGGTATTGTATCCTTTAAACTATTAAATAAAACAGGAAACTCTTTTCCAGGAATACCTACGAAGTTTTTTCCAATCATTGCTGAAATTCCTATTCCAAAAATAGTAAGTGCCAATCCAGTTGCTACATGATTTGTAATTAAAGTTTGGGTTAGGAATGCAAAAATTGTTGAAATTAAAACACCAGCCAGCATTGCGCCAAAAACTGCTATAAACAAACTTCCAGTAACAGTCATTAGTGCAAAACCTGAAATAGCCCCAATGATCATCATTCCTTCAACACCAAGGTTTAACACTCCTGATCTTTCTGTAATTAACTCGCCACAAGACGCTAAAATCAAAGGAACTGCAGAGGCCATTATTGATGTAATTATTAGTCCAACAAAATTTATATCTATGATCATTTTTTTGAACCTATAAATTTAAATTTGAAAAAGAGTAAATAGTCAGATGCAAGAAGAAAAAATAAAATCATTCCTTGAAAAACTTGACCAGTATATTTTGGTATCTGCATAAATATTTGGGCTGTTTCCGCTCCCAGATAAGTTATTGCAACAACTAATGAAGCAAAGATTATCCCTACAGGATGTAAACGTCCTAAAAAAGCAACAATTATTGCTGTAAAACCATAATCAGGAGATACTTCTCTATGAAGTTGTCCTATAGGCCCTGTTATTTCACCAACTCCTGCAAGACCTGCGCAAGCTCCACTTATTAAAAAAACGAGGATAATCATTTTTTTACCTTTGTATCCAGCATATTTGGCTGTTTTTAAACTAAAACCTGAAACCTTCATTTGAAATCCCAAAAATGTCTTATAAAAAATAAACCAGCTAATAACTACTGCAGCTAAAGCTAAATATATTCCTGCATGAATTCTTAGTCCTTCAAATAATAATGGAAGTCTTGCAGAGTCACTGAACTGTCTGGTTTCAGGAAAATTAAATCCCTCTGGGTTACTCCAAGGGCCTACAACAAGATAATCCAAAATTAATTTTGAAACATATACTAGCATAAGACTTACTAATATTTCGTTTGTATTAAAGTAAGTTTTCAAAATTGCGGGTATTGATGCATATAGCATACCACCAATTGCACCAGCTAATATTACTATAGGAAGAATGTAAAATCCTTCTTGATCATAAAATAGTAAAGCAACACCTCCTGAAACTATAGCACCAAAAGTTAATTGACCTTCGGCTCCAATATTCCAATTATTACTTTTAAAACAAAAAGATAAACCAATTGCAATTAAACAAAGTGGTGTTGCTTTTAGTAGTAATTCACTTAACCCATAATTATCTGCAATTGGAACAATGAAAAAAAATTTAAGAGCCTCAAAAGGTTTAAAACCTAAAATATAAAAAATTAGACCTCCCGCTACCAATGTTAGAAAAATAGCTAAAATTGGTGTAAGAAAAAAAATAGCTCTTGAAGGTTGATCTCTTTTTACAATTTTAATCAATTTCTCCTCCCCCCATAAGCACTCCAAGTTTCTCAGAGGTAACCTCATCAGCATTCATAATTTTTGATAATTTTCCTTTATTTATTACAGAAATTTTGTCACTTAGTTTTAACAATTCATCAGTATCTGTAGATATTAATATTATTGATTTATTGTTTTCGTTGATTTTAATCAATGTTTCGTGGATATAATTTATTGCCCCAACATCCAGTCCCCAAGTTGGATTAAAACAAATCAATAAATCTGGAGAGGTTATTAATTCTCTCCCCATAATCAACTTTTGTAGATTTCCTCCAGACAAAAATTGACTTTTTAAATCTATGTTATCCGTATTAACATTAAAGTCCGAAATTATTTTTTTTGAATGTTCTCTAATTTTTTTTTCATTTATTAATCCATTGTTAAAAAAATTTGAGGATTTAAAATTGTTTAAGGCTACATTTTCAAAAATTTTCATTTGAGGAATCGCTGCTTGTTCAAGCCTATCTTCTGGAGAAAAAGCCACCATATATTCTCTTCTCTCTTGAGGATTTAAATCTCCAATATAATTTTTATTAAATTCTATAGAATTCTTGTCTGACAAAATTTCACCACTTAATACTTGAAATAATTCACTTTGGCCATTTCCCGATATACCAGCAATTCCCAAACATTCGCCTTTATTAACAGAAAAATTAATATCATTTAAATTTGTTTCAAAAGGATCCTCGCTTATAAAATTAAGATTAGTTATTTTAATTAATTGATCTGATGATATATTTGCTTTTTTTTTCTTAATAGTTTTTAATCTTTGACCTACCATTTTGTTAGCAAGTGACTCTAAATTTTCATTCTTGATTTGGCTTACAGAGACTAGCTTTCCTCTTCTCATTACAGCAACTTCATCACAAAGCTGCATAACCTCCTTTAGTTTATGAGTTATATAAATAATTAAAATTCCTTCTTCTGAAAATTTTTTTAAAGATAAAAATAATTCACTCGTTTCTTGCTCAGTTAATACAGACGTTGGTTCATCCATAATTAATACTTTTGGACTCCTTATTAGACATCTGATTATTTCTACTTTCTGTTTTTGACCCGCTGAAAGATTTAAAACAGGAATATCAAGATCAATTGAAAAATTGTATTTTTTCATAATTGAGTCAATTTTTTCTCTTAAACTTTCTCTTTGTTCGTCTGAGTCTATTATTAAGTTTTCAAAAACAGACAAAGTTTCAAAAAGGTTAAAATGCTGAAAAACCATTCCAATATCGTTTTTTTTAGCATCTAATGGTGAATTAAGTTGAAGATTATTTTCATTTAAATGAATTTTACCTTCATCAGGAATGATGACACCCGATAGAATTTTAACCAGGGTAGATTTACCAGCACCATTTTCTCCAAGAAGAGCATAAATTTTACCACTATTAAATTCGAGAGAAACATTATCGTTAGCAATACACCCTGGATATATTTTGGTTACATTTGAAATTTTAAGATTTGTATTCATTGATTAATTTAATGGTATAGAATTCCCATCTTTATTTTCCTGATATTGATTTGATAAAGTTTGATATTTTTTTCTAATTTCATTTAATTGATTTAAAATTTTTTCTTTTTTAGAAGTGGGTAAATTTTCAATGAGTAAATTTATATTTTGACTTTTCCAGTAGGAATTTTCTTTATTATATTCTCCATCATTAATTTTAAATACTTCTTTCAATATATTCAAATCATGTGGAATATTAAAATCATCATTTGTGGCTGTGTATGGAAAAAGATAATAAAAATTATCAAATCCAGAAAAAGTGATCGCACTCAAGCACATACTACAAGGCTCATGTGAACTTAAGAACATGCAATCTTTTTCATTTGGTCTAGTATTTGCATCTAATTCATAAAATTTTTTAAGAGTATGCATTTCTCCGTGCCACAATGGATTTTCTATTTCATTGTTTGTTTCTGCAATTACCAGTGATAAATCATCTTTTTTGATTATAGCAGCCCCAAATATTTTACTACCTTTTGCAACACCTTTTTCTGTAAGAGGCAAAACTTCATTCAAAAATATATTTAGTATCTTTTCTAGGGCTTTTTCATTCATATGCTTGAACTATCAAATAAAGAACACAATTGTTACTATAAATTAATCTTGAAAGTAATAAGAAATAAATTATTTATACAACTTAAAAGTTAATAATTTATTAAACAAAAAATGTTAATTTAAATTATGTCTAAATTAAAATCAGTAATAAGCCTTTTAATTATCGTATTTTTTTTTTCAGGTTGTCAAACTGTTAAAGAAAAAACTGATGCAATAGTTGAAAAAGAAAATGAAAAATTAAGCAAATTTCTTGGAAAATCTGCAAGCGAACTCCAGATGGAACTAGGAAAACCAGATGAAGATTTCAAAAATGCTAAAGGAAATTTTGAGCTTATATATAATAGTAAAAAATACCTTGTACCTTGTGAACGAAGGTTTGAAATTAATTCAGATAAGATTGTTATAGGTTTTGTGTCAAACGGTTGCTTTTAAAACCTAATTATAGTGAGAATGGTAAATTAAATTTTTCTTTCATGAGTTGAATTCAATCTGCTCATAATAGGTTTTTTAATTATCTAAAATATTAGGAATTCTAACCTCAATAGTTTTTTTATATAAATTAATAAACAATAATGTAACGTCTTACTATTAACGACGGAGGGTAAATGGCATTAAGTAAAACACGAATGGGCTCTACAAACAGTCCAGACAAAAAACTCCCATTAAATAAATCCATACCTTTAGGAATTCAGCATGTTCTAGCAATGTTTGCTGGTAACATAACAGTTCCTATTATTGTGGCTGGAGTTTTTGGTCAAACGCCTGAAGAAAAAATATTTTTGATTCAAATGGCTTTGTTTGTAGCAGGAGTAGCAACAATTATTCAAACTGTTGGATATAAAGAAATTGGTGCAAGACTACCAATAATTCAAGGTACAAGTTTTGCATTTATACCTATAATGCTACCATTTAAAGCCGCAGGTTTAGGTGCAGTATTTACAGCAGCATTTATTGGAGGAATTTTCCAAATTTTTATAGGAAAAGTTTTAAAACCAGTAAGACATCTTTTTCCACCATTAGTCACGGGTATAGTTGTGTTAATGATTGGATTTAGTTTGCTTAAAGTTGGTTTCATGTATGCTGGTGGAGGTGGATGGTTAATGAACAACAAACCTGAAATTTTTGCAAATTCAAATCACTTAACTGTTGCTTTTACTGTTTTTATAGTTGCTATTGGTTTTAATATTAAAGGCAAGGGAATGGCTTCTTCAGCTTCAATTTTAATTGGAATAGTAGCTGGTTTCATCGTTGCTGCAGCACTAGGAATGGTTAACTACGGTAAAATTGAGTCTGCATCATGGTTTGCACTTCCAATGCCTCTTCAGTATGGAATTGATTTTGTTCCGGGTGCAATAATTCTAATGTTATTTATGTCAATTGTTACAACAATTGAAACAATCGGAGACATAAGTGCTACGACAATGGGCGGCGCTAAACGAGAAGCAACTGATAAAGAATTATCAGGTGGAATAATGGGAGATGGTGTTGGAACTGCAATTGGAGCTCTATTTAATGCAATGCCAAATACATCTTATTCTCAAAATGCTGGATTAGTTGCATTTACAGGTGTGGTAAGTAGGCATGTTGGAACTATTGCTGGAATAATTTTAGTTCTAATGGGATTATTTCCGAAATTAGGTGGAATAATAGCCGCAATGCCTGAGTCAGTTATTGGTGGTGCGGCAATCATTATGTTTGGAATGATAGCGGCTGCTGGGATTAAATTGATTTCAAAAGCAGAAATGGATCAAAGAAATTTATTAATCTTAGCACTCTCTTTATCTTTTGGTATTGGAATGTCATTATTACCAGACTTCGTTAAAAATATTCCAGACTTTGGAATAAGTTTAAAACTACTTTTAACGACTGGACTTATACCTGCTGGATTATTAGCATTTGTTCTAAACGCTCTAATGGCAAAAAAATAATTAATGTATAACTTGTGGGGAGAAATCCCCACAAGCAAGGTATAACTTATCTAATTTCAATAAGCTTTTTCTTTTTATGTTCTGGGATTATTCGTTCACATGATATCGTCAAAAGACCATCTTTAAGTTCTGCATCATTTACTTTTACATCATCAGCAATGGTAAATGATCTTGCAAATTGTCTTTGTGAGATTCCTTTATGAATAATTTCTCCATCCACATTTTTTTCTTCCGATTTATTAACTGGTTTAGTTCTTACAGTTAATAAATTATCTTCAAACTCTACTTCAACATCATTTTTGTTAAAGCCAGCTAATGCTACTTCAATAGCATAGTTATCTTTCCCTGTTTTTCTGATGTTGTATGGTGGATAATTCGACTGCAAAGTCAAATTTCCATTTCCAAGCATATTTTCAAATTGATCAAACATATCGTCGAAACCAATTGAAAAAGGTCTTAGAGAATTAAAGATAGATAGATCCTTACTTGTCATAATTTACTCCTTTTTAGTTAAGCAAGTTAATTTATGTAAGCCCCATTAGGCGACTTACAGAATTAATATGGGAATTGTTTTTAATATTTCAAGATCAGTAGAATCAAATTTTTTCTGATATCTTTAAAGCAAAAGCATAATCAATTGCAATTTCTTCAATAGCTCCATCTCTACCAGATTTACCTCCATGTCCTGCATTCATTTCTGTTTTTAAAAGAAGTAAATTATTATCAGTTTTATATTCCCTTAATTTTGCAGTAAATTTTGCAGGCTCATCAAACAAAACTCTGTTATCACTCAAACTAGTAGTAATTAGAATGTGAGGATAGTCCATTTTTTTTATATTATTATAAGGTGCATATGAAAATATATAATCAAAATGTTCTTTGTTATCTTTGGCATTTCCAAACTCATCAAATTCACCAACAGTTAAGGGAAGCGAGTGATCAAGATTTGTTGTTAGAGAGTCTACAAATGGTACTGCCATAATTATTCCTAAAAATAATTCTGGAGCTTGATTAACTACAGCTCCCATTAATAAACCTCCTGCAGAACCTCCCATTCCAATTATTTTGCCCTTAGATGAGTATTTGTTTTCAACTAAATATTTTGCAGCATAAATATAATCTTCAAAAGTATTTTTTTTATTTGTAAGCTTTCCCTCTTTCCACCATTTCATTCCTTTTTCCATTCCTCCTCTAATGTGAGCAGTAGCCCAAATAATATTTCTATTTATCAAGCTTAATCTTGTTGATGAAAATCCAGGACTCATTGAGCTACCATATGAACCATATCCATAAAGTAATAAATTTGCCGAACCATCAATTTTGGTATTTTTGTGTCTAGTGATTGTTAATGGAACTAATCTTCCATCGTGTGATTTATATTCTACTCGTTCAACAATATAATCTTCTGAGTTATGACCTGATGGTATTTCTTGCTCTTTCACAAGTTTTTTTGATTTGTCAGATAAATTATATAAATAAACTCTAGAAGGAGTTTTAGGTGAAGAATACCCAAGATATACATCATCGGTATCTCTATTTTTTTGAGTTAAAGATATACCTGGAACACAAATATTTTCATCAGAAAATATTAATTCTTCCTCTATTCCAGATGAAATATTTTTTACAAATAATTTTTCTAATGCATTAGATGTTTCAGAACGAATAATCCAATCTTTTAAAAAAGTACATCCTCCAATTAAAACTTCATCTCTTGGAGGAATAAATATTTCCCAATTTTGATTTGTTAAACTATTTGAGACATCAATCTTAAAATCTTCAGCATTTTTATTAGTGTGATTATAAAATTTATTATCCCAAGAGCTGACAGAGTAGATTACTCCTTTTTCTCTTTTTATAATTAATTTAGGTAAAGGATTTTCTTCATTCACCTCAAAGTAGTATTGTTCAGATGTATTATGATCTGATGTATTTATGAAATAATATTTTTCATCTGAACTTAAACCTATCCCTACGGTAAATGCTTCACTTTTTTCTTCAAAAATTAGTTCGTCTTCATTCTCAAAATTTCCAATTTTATGTCTGAAAATTTTTCTTGCTCTGTGATTTGCATCAAGTTTAGAATAAAAAATATATTTATCATCCAAGCTAAAAGTAATACTTCCTGATGTTTCCTTAATTTCTTTTGTTATAATTTTTTTAGTTTGAATATCTCTTATGAATATGGAGTAATATTCAGAACCTTTGGTATCTAGTGAATAACCAAGGTATTTATCATTATTACTTACTTCTAAATCGCCAACACCAAAATATTCAGTTTTTAATTTTTCTTTTTCGCTATCACCATTCCAAATTTCTTCAACTTTATCAGAATCTATCTTTTTTCGAAGTTTTATAGAGTAATTTCCAGTTGCTGTAGTTTTAGTCCAATACTCGTAAGTATGATCTTTGTAGGGAAGCGACTCGTCATCTAATTTTATTCTTCCTTTGATCTCATTAAATAATTTTTTTTGTAAATTTTTCGTATTTTTTAAATGATGATCAGCATACAAATTTTCTTCATCTAAATATTTTTTTACCTCTGGATCTAATTTTGTTTTGTCCCTTAAAACTTCAAGGATATTTTCTTGATGTATCCAGCTATAGTTGTCTTCCCATTCTACATTGTGACAAGTTTTTAACTCTAGTTTTTTTTTAAGATATGGTACTTTCATGATCTAAAGGAAATATATGAATATTATAATTTATATAGTTGTTATTTTGACTATTTTTTATTTTTTATTGAAATGGTGGTCAAGCGTTTCTACAAAGAAAATGTCTAAAAATGTGAGATTTTTGACAATATTAATTTTACTTATTTTGGCAATTTTATTTGCTGTTGGTGGTAAAATTTTATTAACACTGCCATTAACTCTTTTAAGTTTAGCCCTAGTTAAACTCAAAGGTCTTTCTATTATTCAAATTTTTTCGTTATTCAGGCTTATCCAAACACTTAGACGGTCAGGAAGGTTTTCATTTAATCAATCTGAAAACAGTAATTTAAATACTATATCAGTAACAGAAGCATATAAAATTTTAAATTTAGATATTAATAATAAGCCAACAAAAGAGTTGGTCAATAAAGCTTATATAAAAATCCAAAAAAAAATTCATCCCGATGTATCTCCTGAAACTTCAAGATTATCTACTATTGTTAATGAAGCTAAAGATATAGTTTTGAGAGATATTTCTTAACCAATAATTGAAATTAACTTTTCAAATATTTTATCAGGATTTATTTTATCTTTTCCTAAAGTATTGTGAGTTACAGTTATTTCACCGTCAGGGATAATAGGGTGCATGTTTGAACTATAGGATCCATAAATTAGTGGTGTATCAGCCATTAATGTTATTGTTTGTATTCCTAATGCAGATGATAAATGGCTGAAGCTAGTATCATTGCATATAGAAACATTGCAATTTTTTATAACAGGTAGTGTTTGAGAAATAGACAGCCCATCAATAGGTATACATTTTTCTTTAAATTTTGAATTCATTATTTCATTTAAAATTAACTGCTCTTCCTCATTTTTGCCAGTAGCTAAAAAAAACTTACAACTCCTTAAATTATTAATTTTTTCAATAACTGATAAGAAAGTTTTTGCTGGAATTCTTTTTGAAGGTTCTGAACCACCAATCCCAAGTAGAATATTTAGTTGATTATTTTTGATATCAAATTTTGAAATCGCAGCTTCTATTAAATCTTGATCAATTTGAATTTCTGGATTGGAGGTAATTTCTGAGTTTAAACTTTGTTTGATTAAATCTTTTGCAGGTTGAGTGATATGCTGATTTGTTTTTTTGAACAGAGGATATTGGTACACATCTTTAATACCAGCCAATCTTGCAATTAAATTAAATCTTAAAGATGAATTAAAAATAAAAATTTTATCAAATTTATGTTTTCGTAAATCGTTTGCTAATTTAAATGATCCAAGTATTCCATCATGTCTACTATTTTTATTTTTAATTCTTTGTAGAATAATAATTTTATCAATATAATCTGATTGATTTAGAAATTGGTCTGCTTTTGAATTTTCTTTAACCAATAAACTTACAGGCACCCTAAATTTTTGTGAAATAGCCTTGATGTAAGGTAAAAATATAACGGTATCCCCAATACCCATCCTATTTTGTACAGCTAAAATTTTCATATTTGATTTATAGACTTTACTATTCAATAATTTTATATAAATTTTGCAGATGAGTAAAATTAAGGGCATATTTGCTGCCTCAATGTCTGTGTTAAATCAAGATTTGACGTTAAATGTTACAAAAACAGTTGAACATGCTGAAAAACTTATTGATCAAGGGTGTCACGGTACAGCAATATTTGGAAGCACAGGCCAAGCTCAACTCATACCAATTTCAGAAAAAATAAATTTATTTAATCAACTTGCATCTAGCAAATATAATGAAAAGTTTATTATAGGAACAGGTCTTAA
This sequence comes from uncultured Pelagibacteraceae bacterium, assembly GCA_902560015.1. GTDB lineage: Bacteria > Pseudomonadota > Alphaproteobacteria > Pelagibacterales > Pelagibacteraceae > Pelagibacter. The sequence goes on along the minus strand of CACEKA010000001.1, from coordinate 98,222 downwards.
CTCACTGGGTGAAACCATTAATTTAATGAAGGTTGCAAGATCATTAAATTTTAAAAAATTTTTAATTATGCCTCCAGCATTTTATAAATATGGAGACGAAGATGTAATAAATTTTTATTCAAAAATAGTAGAAACAGTTCCAGATAGTGAAATTGTACTTTATAATTTTGAAAAGTTATGTGGATACAAATTTAGTGTTGAATGCATAGAAGAACTTGTCAAAAGATTTCCAGATCAAATCGTAGGTGTAAAAGATAGTTCATACAATATTTTTGAAAATTTAAAATTAGATAATTTTTCAATTATGCCAGGATCAGAATTAAAATTACTTAAGGGTCTTGAATTAGGATGTTCTGGAATTATTACAGCTACCTGTAATGTGACAGCAGAATTATCAAGAAAAGTTTATGATGATTTTTTAGCTGGTGAAAAACAAACATTCAATCAAAAATTATGTGATGTAAGAAGCGTGTTCGAAAAATATAATTTAATATCTGGGCTCCACACATATTATTTAAAAAAGAATGAACTTTATAAAAATATATTGCCTCCCTTAAGTACTTTAAATTCAAAAGATGAAAAAGATTTAATTCAAAATTTAGAAAAATTAAACTTTACAACAAAATCAATAATGGCAGCCTAAAATGCAGTTGGCAAGATTCTTAAATACAGTTTTTAAGAAAGATGGCTTTATATTAATTGATGCAAATTCAAAAAATTATATTATTGGAACTCCGGAATCTGAAACTCCGATTAAAGTAAAAATATTAAATAAGAAGTTACATTATAAGTTGCTCTTTCATCCAGACTTATATTTTGGAGAGGCATATACAGACGGAGATATTGAAATAGAAAATGGAAGTCTATCTGATTTTCTAGATCTAGCTTTAATGAATTTTGGACGAAATGATCTAAATTTTTTTAGTTATTTGATTAATAGACTTAGAGGTTCTTATCGATACTTAACTAATTTTAATTTTATAAAAAAATCAAAGATGAATGTTTCTCATCACTATGACATCTCTGATGATCTTTATGATTTGTTTTTAGATCCAAAGAGACAATATTCTTGTGCATATTTTAAAAACGATAATGATACATTGGAAGATGCTCAAAATTATAAGATTCAACACATTATAAAAAAACTCAATATTAAACCAAATCAAAAAGTTTTAGATATTGGCTGTGGATGGGGATCACTAGCAATTGATATTGCTAAAAGTGCAAATTGTAAAGTAACTGGAATAACATTATCTGAGAACCAATTTAATTATTGTAATAAAAAAATTAAAGAACTTAATCTAGAAGAACAACTTAACTTTAAATTAATAGACTATAGAGAGTTAGATGAAAAATTTGATAGAATTGTAAGTGTTGGCATGTTTGAGCATGTGGGAAGAAAATTTTATAAAAAATTTTTTAAACAAATAGAAAAATTACTTAATGAAGACGGGGTTTCTTTGATACACACTATAGGATCAGTTAACCCACCGAGAGATCCTCATCCATGGATCACTAAATACATATTTCCAGGTGGTTACACACCAAGCTTAAGCGAAGTAACTACGCCCATCGAAAAAGCTGGCTTAATTGTTGCTGATATAGAGGTATTAAGACTTCATTACTCTAAAACATTAAAACATTGGAAGGAAAATTGTATCAATAATAAGGTAAAGATAATTCAGATGTTTGATGAAAGATTTTTTAGAATGTGGGAATTTTATTTAGCTGGATGTGAAATGGCCTTTAAATGGGGAGATCAGGTTGTATATCAATTTCAATTAACAAAAAATTATACTTCTACTCCAGTTACAAGAGACTATATTTATCAATAATTTATTGATAGAAATAAATTTCTTTAATATGAAAAAATCAAAAAAATCAAAAAAGCGAGTAAAAAGCAAAACTGGCAAAAAATTAAAACAAATTAAAAAAAAAGTTAAAAAAATTAAATCAAATCAAAAAAAACACAGTAAAAAAAAAACAAAAAATAAAACAAATAAAGTTAAAATCAAACCTAAAGTCAAAAAACTAAAAAAACAAAGTTTAATTTTAAAATTAATTAATTTTCAGAATTCATTGAAACCTGAAATAAATTTTAAAATAAATTTTAATATTGAAAAATATATTCAAGCTTTTTTTGATAAAATTTCAAATACAATTTCAGAATATAAAACTGTTAAAAAAGATGAGGCTAGAAGATTAATACTTGAGAGGCAGGAAAAAGAAAGATTAGAAAAGATTAAAATTGAAAATCAAAAACAAAAGGACCAAGAATTAAAAATTAAACAAAAAGAGCAAGCAATTAAAGATGAAATTAAGTTAGAAAAACAAAGAGCCAAAGATATAAAAGTTTTTTTAAGAAAAGAGCAAGCATTATTAAGAATTGAACAAGCTGAAAAACAAAAAAAATTCTTAAAGCAAATAAGGTTAGAAAAGCAAATTGAAAAATTTAGAATAAGAGAGGTAAAAGAATTAGAAAAATTAGAAAAAATTTCTCTTAGGGAAAAAAGAGATGATTATGCTGGGCTTCAACAAAGAATTGAAAAGTTAAAAGAAAAATATCGAATAATTAGGGATCAAAAAATTAGAGATAGAGTAGAAGCGTTAGGTGTAAAAATTCAAGGTGATGAAGATAGGGAAACACTATTAAGAAAAGAAAAAGAGTATACTATAGCAAGACAAAAAATAGAGTTTGCATTAGAAAGTTTTTATAGAAGTGCCAGCAGTTTGGTTTTTCAATTAAATAAAAGACATATAACAAGACATATGTCTATTTTTAGATGTATTGATAAAAGATTTGAAACAGGAGAAGTCTTTATTAAATGGGATGAGTCTACTGATGATGAGTGGCTATTATTAATTTACATTAAGAATAATTCTCCAGATGAAGGAATAGTTATTGAAGATAAAACCAATCCTGAAAAAAATATTTCTCATGAGTTTAAAAATAATGATATCTTTAAGGCTTCGGATACTATGGTAGACTCTTTAACTCAATTAATAGCTAGAAAAAGAGCTAAAAATAGCAATTAAAATTTCCAATTCAATTAAGTATTATTAAGCGATGTTTTTTGGGACTTTAACAATGATCGTTTTGTTTTTGATATTAAAATATATCCTTGCCTGGATAAGATATTTTAATAATTTGGATCCAAGGTTAGGGGACTCTACTTGGAGATGGAGCTACGATTATCAAGTTATAGGAAAGAGGGATATTTCTGATCTAGATGATAAATCTTTTGTAAGATTAAGAAGAAGAAAAAATAAGATTATTACTTTAATGTACTCTGTTGTGATGATTATGTTTATCGCCTCAATGTCTTTGTTAAGTAAGTTATTAATATTTTTTATTGATTAATTTTTTAGTTGCTTTTTATTTTTTAGAAATAAAAAATACGCAATAATTTCATATCCAAACTTAAATAAAGTGAAAATTATTGGAAGCTTAAAAAAATAATATAAAAATTTATATTTTGGAATTTTTTTCCAGACATAAAGAAAAGCTTTGGCACCTTCGATTATTTCACCATCTTCCTCCACATGTAATCTTCTTAAAAGATCTTTATCTTTTTTTGAGGTTTCTTTTTCAGCTTCAGAATTGTTAGTGATATCAATCCATTCTATTTCTTTAATATTTTCTTTTTTGTATAAATTAATTTCTGATCTACATATCTTACATGAATTATTAAAATATACTTTCATAACTAACAATTAACTATCTATTAAGCTAACTTTTGTACATGTGATAAATCATCCATTGAAAATTATATATAAACAACTATGTAAGTCTTCATGAGTAATTTTTTCACTAAATCAGATTTAACAAGAAAAGATGCAGATAATATAGTATCTGAAACTTTAAAAAACTGTGATGATGGCGAACTATATTTTGAAGAATCAAAATCTGAGTCAATTTTATTAGATGACGATAAGATTAAAAGCTCAAATTATAGTTCTGATTTAGGCTTTGGTTTTAGAGCTGTTTCTCAAGAAGTTGTTGCATATTCTCATTCTAATGAGATTTCAAAAGAGTCTTTAATAAATTCATCAGAAAATCTTAAATCAACACTTAAATCAAGCAAAGGAACCTACAACTACGAAATTCCTAGAACTAACAAAAAATTTTATGAAGATATAAATCCAATTGAACAAAAGTCACTAAACTCAAAATTAGAAGTTCTCAATAAAGTAAATGACTATTTACGTAAAAAAGATTCTAAAGTTAAACAAGTGACAGCAAGTTTTAGTGGAGAACAAAAATCAATTGAAATCATAAGAGCTGGTGGTGAGGCTTTAACGGATATCCGTCCACTTATAAGATTTAACGTTTCTGTCATGTTAGAAAAAAATGGAAGAAAAGAAACGGGTGTTTATGGCATTGGCGGTAGGCAGTCTTATGATGAGTATTTAAAAAATGATAATTGGAAAAACGTATGTAAAGAAGCATTAAGAATAGCTTCAGTTAATCTAGAAAGTAAACCAGCACCTGCGGGTGAAATGCAGGTGGTATTAGGACCTGGATGGCCAGCAATATTAATCCATGAAGCAATAGGTCATGGTTTAGAGGGTGATTTTAATAGAAAAAAAACCTCAGCTTTTCACGATTTAATGGGTCAAAAGGTTGCTAGTGAAGGAGTCACGATTGTTGACGATGGAACTATTGATAAAAGAAGGGGCAGTCTTTCAATAGACGACGAAGGCACGCCAACTGAAAGAACTGTTCTAATAGAGAACGGAATTTTAAAAAATTTTATGCAGGATAGGTTGAATGCCAGGTTGATGAATACAAAATCTACAGGAAGTGGAAGAAGAGAAAATTATAAACATATAGTTTTGCCAAGAATGAGAAACACAATGATGTTAAGTGGTAATCAAACACAAGATGAAATGATTAAATCTGTAGATAAAGGTATTTTTGCAGTTAGCTTTGGGGGAGGACAAGTAGATATTACTTCTGGAAAATTTGTTTTTAATTGTACAGAGGCTTATGAAATTAATAATGGTAAAATTGGTTCACCAATTAAAGGAGCAACTTTGATAGGTGATGGTCCTTCAATTTTAAAAGAAGTTTCTATGGTTGGTAATGATATGATGATGGATCCAGGTATAGGAACTTGTGGAAAAGCGGGTCAGGGTGTACCAGTTGGGGTAGCACAGCCTTCAATTTTAATTGATAAAATGACTGTTGGTGGAACAAAACTATAATCATGATTAAAGACCAAGAGTATTTAAAATCTAAAGCCTCATATTGTTTAGATCTAGCAAAAAAACTTGGAGCAACAGATGCAAGTGTAACAGTTGAAAATTCAATAGCAGAGACTGTAAGTTTTAGGAATAAAGTTCTAGATGAATCAAATAGATCTGACAGTTTAGCAATAAGTATTGAAACTTATATTGGTAAAAAAAAATCATCAATATCATCATCAAATTTATTAGATGAAAATTTAAAAACACTCATTGAAAAATGTTTTGAAACTACAAAAATTACTCCTGAAGACGAATTTAATTCATTACCTGATAAAGAATTATTAGCAAAAAATATTAAAGATTTAAATTTGTATGATCAATCGCATTTAGAGAATGATAAAAAAATTGATTATTTAAAAGAATTAGAGGAAACAGCTTCAAGTGATGAAAAAATAATTAATACAGAGTCAGGTTTTACAGAAAATAAATCAAACTTTATATTAGCAAATAGCGATGGTTTTTGTAATGGATACAAATCATCATCATTTACCGCATCTTGTGTAACAGTTGCAAAAAATGAGAATAGCATGGAAAGAGATTATGAATTTACTAGCAAATGTCACTTAAATGATATTTCAAATCCTTTAGAACTTGGAAAAATTGTTGCTGAGCAAACTATAAAAAAACTTAGTCCAAAAAAAATAGGAAGCGATAAAATAACTATCATTTTCGATAAAAGAATATCCAAAGGATTCTTAAGCTCTTTTGCTGGAGCAATCTCTGCTTCATCTATAGCAAGAGGAACATCATTTCTTAAAGATAAGGTAAATCAACAAATTTTTTCTAATTCAATTAATATCATTGATAAACCTGATTTAATTAAAGGTATTGGCTCGAAGTGTTTTGACTCAGAAGGAGTTAAAACAGAAACATTAAATTTAGTGAATAGCGGTATTCTTAGCAATTATTTAGTTGATACTTACAATGGAAAAAAATTAAATTTAAAATCTAATGGAAGAAGTGGTGGTAGCACTAATCTTTATTTTGAAAATGGAAAAATTAGTTATGACGATTTGTTAAAAAGTCATTCTAAAATTTTATATGTAACTGAGACGATAGGCCATGGAACAAACCTAGTAACTGGTGATTATTCAGTGGGTGCTACTGGCTTTTTAGTTGAAAATGGAGAATTTAAACATTCAGTAAATGAAATAACAATAGCTGGAAATTTTAATGAAATGTTTAAAAACATTACACTAGCGAATGATCTAGAATTTAAGTATTCAGTAAATTCTCCCACTATGATGATTGATGGAATGACTGTTGCTGGAAAATGAATAAGTACTGCGTAATTGGCTCAGGAATTTCAGGAGCAACAATTGCTAATCTTTTAAGTAAAAAATATTCAGTTGATTTATTTGATAAAGCAAGAGGGCCAGGGGGCAGGTCTTCTTTTAAAAGATTAGATAAAGCTAAAGGATTTGATCATGGAACCCAATATATTTCACCAAAAAGTCCAGGTTTTAAAAAATTAATTAAATTATTAATTAAAAAAAAAATATTAAAAAATTGGAGCGGTAATCATTTGTTTCTAAATAATGATAAAAAAGAAAATAAAAACCATCTAAAGATAATAGGTAGACAAGGAAATAATGATATTAGCAAGTATCTTTTAAAAAATATTAAATGTTATTTTCAAACAGAATTAAAAAAAATAGATTATAAAAAAAAAAAATGGGTTCTCACTTTTTCTGATGGAAATAAAAGAATTTATGAAAAGCTAATTTTAACTTGTCCATTTGCTCAATTATCAAAGTTATCAAAAAAATTTATAAAAGCTCCATTCATTAAAAAAAAAGTTAAAATGGATGCAAATATTACAGTTATGATTGTAATTAAAAAAACAAATAAAAATCTTAGTAGCTATCTATTTGATGACAAAATTTTGGGTTGGGCCGCAAAAGAAAATAGTAAAAAAAGGTTTAAAAGTGATCAAGATTTATGGACGTTGCAAAGTACTCATAAATGGGCAAATAAAAAAATTAATAAAAATAGGGAAAATAAAGATGAAAATTCTAAAATTCTCATTGAGCAATTTTTTAAACTTACAGGAATTAAAAAAACTAAAATATTGTTTTACCTTAATCATGGTTGGAAATATTCATCAAATTCAAATCCTTTAAATATAAAAAGTTATTGGAATTCTTCATTAAATTTAGGAGTATGTGCAGATTGGTTTGTGGGACCAAGACTTGAAGCTGGTTGGATAAGTGCCAATGATCTTTATAAAAAAATTATTAAATAAATTTATTCAAATTTTTTAACTCTATACTCCCAGTTTCCCATTCTAGAATAGGCAACTTTAAGAATTAATGCATTTTTTTTATCAAACCAAATGTCAAAGTTTAATCTTTTGTCTTTAGGAATAGACATGTCTTTTGAAGTTAATTTAAAGTGTTCTACCTCATGTGTTTTTCCATATAATTCAATTTGTTCTTTTCCTATAAAAGTAACTATTTGTTCTTTAATACTTCCAGAAATTGGACTTATTTGAGAGTTTGTTTGAAGAATTTTATGATTCCACCAATTTCCAACTACGTTGTCTATTGATGCACTGCCAGTATAGGACGAACCTTTAATATCGTATTCATTTCCTTTTTCACTTAACTTTAGCTGAACATACTTATCTTTTTTATTTTGACGTGTCTTTGAATTAAAGGAAATCAATTTGTCTTTAATGTAATTTTCCTCTCCAAAACTTTCAACTTCGAAAACAGTTGCTCCAAATAATTTAACAGTAAATTTTAATTGATTTGTGACAGTTGTATTGTCTTTGTCTTTCTTAAAGAAATAGTAATTATAACCAATAACTTCACCATCCCTAAAAATTTCCATCTCTATTTTATTAAACTTATTATAGTGAGCCATATGAGCACTACTATTGAATGAACAAGTTAATAAAAATATGAAGAATAAAAATTTTTTCATTAAACAACTACTTTAATAGACTTTAAATTTAAAAGAAGTAATTTATTAATAATGTTTTTAAAAATAAAAAAAATTCCAATCGTACCTTGGAGTTCAGATAAACCGCTCAATTTTAAACCAAAGATTTCTACATTTTTCTTTCTTTGTTTTGGACTAACCTTATTTGGTTTAGGCGAAGGTTTATTAATTGTCTCTGCTTCAGGAGCATCTCCGTGGAGCGTATTAGCTCAGGGTATTTCTTCAAAATCAGGATTTTCAGTTGGATTGATTACATTTATAATTAGTGTTTCGGTTTTAATTTTTTGGATACCCTTAAATCAAAAACCAGGAATTGGTACAATTCTTAATGCCTTGATTGTTGCTTTTATGATTGATATTTGCATAAAATATTTTCCATCTCCAGAAAATTTTCTTTCACAAACTCTATTAGGAGCTATGGCTGTTTTAGTGACTGGAATAGGAGGAGGTATTTATCTAATTGCTAATTTAGGAGCAGGTCCAAGAGATGGATTGATGGTTGGTTTGCAAATAAAAACAAATCTTCCGATCGCAGCTGTTAGAGCTACCCTTGAAATAACTGTGGTTTGTGTTGGATGGTATTTAGGTGGAACTGTTGGTATAGGAACATTATTATTTGCTTTTGGGATTGGCCCGTGTGTTGCTTTAGGTTTATTTCTAGTTAATAAAATTTTTAATTAGGCTGCAGCCCCAGACTTTTCACTTTTCTTTCTTTCATGTGGATCTAAAATTGCTTTTCTTAATCTACATGAATCTGGTGTGATTTCTAATGCTTCATCAGTATTCAGCATACTTAACTGTTCTGCTATAGACATTTTTCTAACTGGGGTTAACACAACATTTTCATCTGTTCCTTGAGTTCTCATGTTAGTTAGCTTCTTACCCTTCATAACATTAATAATCATATCACCAGGTTTTGGAGATAATCCCACAATCATCCCTGGGTACACAGGATCATTATGAGTTACAAACATTTCTCCTCTAGCCTGCAAATTAAATATAGCAAAAGCAACCGCTTTACCTTTTTCCATTGAAATTAAAGCACCGTTTCTTCTGCCCTCCATATCCCCTTCAAAAGGTCCATAAGCATGGAATATTCTATTGATTACACCATTTCCTTTTGTAAGAGTTAAAAACCTACTCGTATATCCCATTAAACCTCTTGTTGGTGCATGAAATATTAATCTTTTTTTATCTTTACCAGTATCTTTTAAATCAATGAGCTTACCTTTTCTTCTGTTCATCGAGTCAATTACTTTAGACGAATGTTCTTCATCTAAATCCATAGTTATTTCCTCAATAGGCTCAAGCTTATTCCCATTTTCATCAGTTTTATATAATACTTTAGGAGGACTTACTGTCATTTCAAAGCCTTCTCTTCTCATTTGAGTCAGTAAAATTTCTAACATAAGTTCACCACGTCCACTTACTACAAAAGAATCATTACCATTATTTTCTGAAAAAGTAATACCAACATTATTTTGAGCTTCTTGAAGCAGTCTATCTCTAATTTGAGTACTTGTAAGTTTTTTACCTTCAGTTCCTGCCAAAGGAGAAGTGTTTACTGTAATTGTAATAGACATTGTTGGTGGATCTATAGGTGTTGCTGGAATTGGTTCAATAACCTCTGGATCACAAATAGTATCGGCAACGTTAGCTTTTTCTAATCCAGCTACTACTACGATGTCACCAGCTTCACCAACTTCAATTGGAACCTTTTTTGTACCTTCATATCTAAAAATTTTAGTTAATTTTCCTTCATCAACTTTTTCACCGCTTAAATTTATAGCTTTAATTGACTGATTTGCTTTAGCGGTTCCTTGAGTAATTCTTCCAACCAAACTTCTTCCTAAAAAGCTATCTGCATAAAGAAGTGTTGATAGCATTGCAAAAGGTTTAGTTTTATCTAGTTCAGCAGGTTTTACATGATCAACGATTAAATCTAAAAGCGGATTTAAATTTTCTCTAGGACCATCAACTTCTTTATCTGCCCATCCTGATCTACCACTTGCATATATAACTGGAAAATCTAATTGCTCTTCATTTGCATCTAAACTTACAAATAAATCAAAAGTTTCATCTAAAACTTCATTTGCTCTTTGATCTGCCTTATCTAATTTGTTTATTACAACAATTGGCTTTAATCCTTGTCTAAGAGCTTTAGATAATACAAATTTAGTTTGTGGCATTACACCTTCAGCTGAGTCTATAAGTAATAAAGCACCATCTGCCATACTTAACACTCTTTCAACTTCTGCAGCAAAATCTCTGTGTCCCGGAGTATCAATTATATTTACTCTAGAGTCTTTCCAATTAATCGACGCTGGTTTTGCCAAAATTGTAATTCCTCTTTCTTTTTCAAGCTCACCTGAGTCCATTAATCTTTCATCAACAACTTCATTCTCTCTAAATGATCCACTTTGTTTCATTAGATTATCAATTAAGGTAGTCTTACCGTGGTCAACGTGTGCGATGATGGTGATGTTTCTGATATTGTTGTTCATAAATTGTGGCTCTTATACATTAATTCTTTAATTTGAAAACTTAAAAAAAGTCAGTATTTACTTGATAAATTGACATTAACAAAAAATTCATTTCTTGTGATTGTTTTAAAAACATATAGATATCGCAATAAAATTAGCAGCAATAAAGAATCATTATCTATATTTCAAATTCATTAAATGGAAAATTTTAAATTATTAAAAATAGAAGACTCGTTAAAAAATTCATTAAATAAAATGAATTTTACCAAACCAACTCCTATTCAAGGTATGGCAATTCCTGCTGCATTAGAGGGTAAAGATATTTTAGGAACCGCACAAACAGGAACAGGAAAAACGTTAGCCTTCAGTATTCCATTAATTAATAAATTAATTTTAGATAAAAATGCTTTTGCACTTGTGATGTGTCCAACAAGAGAATTAGCCACCCAAGTCATGGAAGCAATTAAAAGTATTATTAGTGATAAAATCAATATCAAAACAGCCTTACTTATTGGCGGAGAGTCTATGCAAAAACAACTTAGACAACTAGGAAATAGGTCAAGAATAATAGTAGGTACACCTGGTAGAATAAATGATCACTTAAAAAGGAAAAGTTTGAATTTATCAGCAACAAAATATTTGGTGTTAGATGAAACAGATAGAATGTTAGATATGGGGTTTACTCCACAAATTGAGATGGTTTTAAAATTTGTACCAAAAGATCATCAAACATTACTTTTTTCAGCAACATTACCTCAAAATATTTTAAGAATTTCAGAAAGATACTTAAATAAGCCTGAAAGAATTTCTACTGGAGCCACATCAGTCCCAATAGCTAAGATTAAGCAAGAAACACTTCAGGTTTTTAAAGAAAATAAATATGATGAATTAATAGATCAATTTTTAGCCAGAAAGGGTTCAATTTTAGTTTTTGTTAAAACTAAAAGAAGTGCAGATAAAATGGTTAAGCGTCTTAAAGAAGAAGGACATTCTGCAGATGCTATTCATGGAGACCTTCGACAAAGTAAAAGAGATCGTGTAATTAATTCTTTTAGAAAAGGCTTAAAAAGAATTTTGATAGCAACTGATGTTGCGGCTAGAGGCCTTGATATACCATTAATTCAGCATGTTATTAATTATGATCTTCCTCAAGTTCCAGAAGACTATGTTCATAGAATAGGAAGGACAGCTAGAGCAGGATCTGATGGATCTGCTCTAACCTTTTTGACGCCTGATGATAGATCGATGTGGAATTCAATAAATAAATTGATTGATCCAAATTTTAAATCAGTCTCTAATAATTTAAGAAGAAATTCAAAAACTAAAAGAAGAGGTAAGGGGCCTAATAATAAAAAAAGAAAATTAAGAGAAGAAAAGAAATTTAATTTTAAAGAAAAAAGAAGATCCTTTGCAAAAGGAGAACGTGATAAATCAAGAAGAAACAGTGATAATAGTGAATTAGGATTTAAGAAAAAATCAAATTTTAAGGATAAAAGAAAATCTTTTGGAAAAGGAAGATCTAAAAAACTCTCTATAGAGATGAAAAAAAAAGATTATAGTTTCAGAGGAAAGAAAAAATTTTTTAAAAAAAAACAAACAAAACCAGCTGGTTTGACAAATAATCCAAAGTATCTTGAAAAAAAACAGTCTGAAAATCCATCATTAGACGGAGAAAGAAAAAAATTTAATTTTAAAGGTAAGAAAAAGTTTAAAAGTAGAAACAGAAGACCAAAAAATTTTACTTTTAAAAAACACAATAAAAAAAGAAGATAATTTTTAAGACTTTTTAGCTTTTTCTTTTTTTATTTTCCTTTTTTCTTTAAGGCTTAGTTTTGGTTTTTTGCTAACACTTGAGTCTTTAAATGATTTTCCGCTATATCTTTTTGACATTAAGTTACTTTATCATTCTTTTAAAAATTATCTTATAATTTTTTAAAAAATTTGATTAAGTAGTAAAATTCCATAAATAGCAAAAGATGCTCCTATTAAGCGCAATAAAATTAAAGATATATTATTTTTAATTGATAAGTGACCAATTACAACACCTAGTAAATGAAGAGTTGTTGTTCCAAAAATGAAACCTAAAACAAATAAAATAGGGTTTGCAGCTGCTGGCACCTCTAATCCATGAGCAATTCCATGAAATAGACCAAAGGTTGCTACAAAGACCATTATTAATTTTATTGGAATTTTATTTTCAATACTAATTCCAACTCCTAAAAGGATTACAGAAAACACAATTCCAATTTCTACAAAATAAAACTCTTCAACAATTAATAAAAATCCAAATAAACCTCCAATTGTCATTAAGACCACAAAAATGGAAGGTACAGTCCAAATAGCCCTACCACCGATCTGAGCAGATATTATCCCAACACTTACCATTGCAATCAGATGATCTAATCCTAAAACTGGATGAGAAAGACCATCATAAAATCCAACTCTCTCCATTATATTATGAGCAAACACTGGCAATGGATAAATTAATAATGTTAGTAAAATTAAAATTTTTTTATTCACAATTTTTTTTAAAATATTTTTAGAAATAATACATAAAAAAAAAGGGCAGTAAAAACTGCCCTTTTTGAATTTAAAATTTGAGTAGAACGATTACATTCCCATTCCACCCATACCACCCATGCCGCCCATTCCACCAGGCATACCACCAGGCATTCCACCAGCAGCATCTTTTTCCTCAGGTTTGTCAGCAATCATTGCTTCTGTAGTTACTAATAATCCAGAAATAGAAGCAGCATCTTGAAGAGCAGTTCTTACAACTTTAACAGGGTCAATTATCCCTTTCGCAAACATATCACAATACTCCTCACTTTGAGCATCATAACCATATGAAGTTTTCTTTTGCTCTAACAATTTACCAACTACTACTGAACCATCTACACCAGCATTTTTAGTAATTTGTCTGATAGGAGCTTCAAGTGCTTTTCTCACAAGCTCAACACCTGCTTTTTGGTCATCACCTTTAGCTTTTACTTTATCTAAGTCTTGTGCAGCATATAAAAGAGCACAACCACCACCTGTTACAATACCTTCTTCAACAGCGGCTCTAGTTGCATTTAAAGCATCTTCAACTCTATCTTTTCTCTCCTTAACTTCTACTTCTGTTGCTCCACCAACTTTGATAACTGCAACACCACCTGCTAATTTAGCAAGTCTTTCTTGAAGTTTTTCTCTATCGTAATCAGATGTAGTTTCCTCAACTTGTTGTTTGATAGAATCACATCTTGCAGCGATATCTGATTTTTTACCACTACCACTAACAATTGTACTGTTATCTTTATCAACTTTAATCTTTTTACAAGATCCAAGATCTTCAAGTTTAACATTTTCAAGTTTAATCCCTAAGTCTTGAGAAATTACTTGTCCACCAGTTAGTATAGCGATATCTTCAAGCATAGCTTTTCTTCTATCACCAAAACCAGGAGCTTTAACAGCAACAACTTTCAACCCACCTCTTAGTTTGTTTACAACTAAAGTTGCTAATGCTTCTCCCTCAACATCCTCAGAGATTATCATTAAAGGTCTTCCAGATTGTACAACTGCTTCTAATAATGGAACCATTGGTTGAAGATTAGTCAATTTGCTTTCATGTAATAAGATATATGGATTGTCTAACTCAGTTGTCATTTTATCACTGTTAGTGATAAAATATGGTGACAAATAACCTCTATCAAACTGCATACCCTCAACAACATCTAACTCGGTATCGATTCCTTTTGCTTCTTCAACAGTAATAACACCTTCATTGCCAACTTTTTGCATTGCTTTAGCAATCATAGATCCAATTTCTTTATCACCATTTGAAGAAATTGTTCCAACTTGAGCAATCTCATCACTATCTTTTACTTTTTTAGCAGAAGAAATTAAGTTTTGTTTTACACTTTCTACAGCTGAGTCAATTCCTCTTTTAACATCCATAGGATTCATGCCAGCTGTTACGTATTTTACACCCTCTTTAACAATAGCTTGAGCTAAAATAGTTGCAGTAGTTGTACCGTCACCAGCTTCTTCATTAGTTTTGCTAGCGACTTCCTTAACCATTTGAGCGCCCATGTTTTCAAATTTGTCTTCTAAATCTATTTCTTTAGCAACAGACACACCATCTTTTGTAATTCTTGGTGCACCATAAGATTTATCCATTACAACATTTCTGCCTTTTGGACCCAAAGTAACTTTAACGGTATCAGCCAAGATATTGACACCTCTCATCATTGCCGCTCGAGCTTCAGCGTCAAATTTAATTATTTTTGCCATTTTTCTTTCTCCTTTAAATTAAATTATTTACCTGAAATACCCATAATGTCTGACTCTTTCATTATGCTGTATTCTTTACCATCAATTTTAACTTCAGTTCCTGACCATTTGCCAAATAAAACTTTGTCACCAACTTTAACATCCATTGGAATTAACTTTCCATCTTCTGTTTTTGCTCCACCACCAACAGCTACTACTTTACCTTCTTGAGGTTTTTCTTGAGCTGTATCTGGGATGATTATTCCACCAGCAGTTTTTTCACTGCTGTCTAAAACTTCGATTAATACTCTGTCATGTAACGGTTTAAACTTCATAATTCTCCTTTATAAATATTGTCTTCATATAGATATTACAGAGACTATTTCAAGATAAGATAAGTAATATGTTAGTATTAATGCTAGGAAAATGTCGATTTTATGCGATATACCTTAAAATATGACTAAAAATTTAGATTTAGAGGGACTTAGATCAATTGCTGATAATTATGATCTGTTCTACATTGATCTGTGGGGTGTTGTTCATAATGGGATTAATCTTCACGAGCAGGCAATTAACGTGCTTAAAGAATTATCTAAAATAAATAAGAATTTTGTTCTTTTAACAAATGCACCAAGACCCACATTTGTTGTCACTATGCAGCTTGAAAAAATGGGTATGGAAAAAGTTTTAAGAGATCATGTGTTTACCTCAGGACAAGCTGCCCTCTCTTATTTGAAAAAATTTTATACCACAAAATTTTTTTTTCATATTGGTCCACCGAAAGATTATGATTTGTTTAAAGATTTTAAAAATTATAAGTCAAATGAAATTAATGAGTCTGATTATATCCTATGCACAGGTTTGTTTGATGAGCATTTTGACGATTTAAATTATTATAAAAATTTATTAGAAAAATATATAGACAAAAAAATGATATGTACGAATCCAGACTTAATTGTTGATAAAGGAAATAAAAGAGAGTTATGTGCTGGGTCTGTTGCAATGGTATTTGAAAAATTAGGAGGAAATGTTGTTTATTTTGGTAAACCTTATCCAGAGGTTTACAATCAATCAATAAATAATAAAAACAAAAAAATTTTATCAATTGGAGACAATCTAAATACTGATATAAAAGGTGCAAATCTTTTAAACTACGACTCTTTGTTAATTTCTAATGGTGTTCATAAAAATGAAATTAAAGATAGTGGAATAGAAAATGTATCAAAACAATATGAGTCAATTGTAAACTTCATGCAGTCAGATTTAAAATGGTAAAATTATACAAAAATTTTAATATCAATAAAAATCATAAAGGGTCCATAATTTTAATTGGTAATTTTGATGGAGTTCATCTTGGACATCAAAAATTATTTAAATTAGCTCAATTTTATAAAAAAAAATATAATTTAAAAATTGGTGTAATAAATTTTGATCCAATGCCAAAAATGTTTTTTAATCAATCTTTAAAAAATTTTAGACTTTCAAGTATAAATCAAAAAATTGATTTATTAAATAACTTAGGCGTTGATTTTATAGCAACAAAAAAATTTGATAAGACTTTTTCTAAAACTAAATCAATTAATTTTATTAAAAATATTCTTTATCAAAAATTAAATGCCAAGTTTATTTTTGTAAGCAATAATTTTAGATTTGGTAATAAAAGAGAAGGAGATGTAAATCTGCTTATTAAAAATGAAAAAAAATATAAATATAAAGTTATTGAACCAAAACCTCTAATTGTTAATCAAAAAGTAGTGTCATCTACCCTTATAAGAAATCTTTTAGAAAATGGTTTTTTAGAAAAAGCAAATAAACTTTTAGGTAGAAATTGGTCTATTGTTGGTATTGTTCAAAAAGGACGACAAATTGGAAAAAAAATTGGGTTTCCAACATGTAATGTAAGTATTAAGGATTATGTTCTAGCAAAACCTGGAGTTTATGCTGTTAAGGTTTTAAGAAAAAATAATTCAAAATATATAAAAGGGATAGCTAATCTTGGCTATAGACCTACATTTAATCAAAAAAAAATATTATTAGAGGTTCATTTATTTAATTTTTCTGGCAATCTTTATAATAAGTATTTATCAGTTGAATTTTTAAAATTTATAAGAAAAGAAAAAAAATTTAAAAATGTTGATCAGCTAAAAACCCAAATTCAAACTGATTTGATGATTGCTAAAAAAACAAAATGAATAAGTCACAGATAAATCTTCCCAAAACTGCTTTTTCAATGAAAGCTAATTTACCGGTAAGAGAGCCAGAAATATTAGAATATTGGAAGAAAATAAATCTTTATGAAGAGTTAAGAAGTTCTAGCAAAGGAAAAGAAAAATTTGTTCTTCATGATGGGCCGCCATATGCAAATGGAAATATTCACATGGGAACTGCTCTCAATAAAATTTTAAAAGATATAATTGTAAAATTTCATCAAATGGATGGGAAAGACTCGATATATGTTCCTGGATGGGATTGTCATGGTTTACCAATTGAGTGGAAAATTGAAGAACAATACAAAAAAAATAAAAAGAATAAAAATGAAGTTCCAATTGTTGAATTTAGAAAAGAGTGCAGGTCTTTTGCTGAAAAATGGATAGAGGTTCATAAAGGTCAATTTAAAAGATTAGGAGTTGTTGGAGATTGGGAAAATTATTACTCTACAATGAGCTATGATGCTGAAGCACAGATAGTAAGAGAATTAGGAAAATTTTTAAAAGAAGGAAGTTTATATAGAGGTTTTAAACCTGTATTATGGTCCACAGTTGAAAAAACTGCTCTAGCAGATGCAGAAGTTGAGTATCAAGACCATAAATCAGATACTATCTATACATTGTTTCCAGTGAAAACATCTAAAATTAAAGAACTTGAAAATAGTGAGATTGTAATATGGACAACAACTCCATGGACAATACCGGCAAATAAGGCTTTAGCTTTTAATGAAGCTCTAGATTATATATTAATTGAATTACATGACGAGGGTGATTTTAAAAATAAAAAGATAGTTATTGCTGAAGCTTTATTAGACTCAGTTATCAAAGATTGTTCAATAGAAAATTTTCAATTAATTAAAAAATTTAAAGGAAAAGATCTTAAAGATACAATCTGTAAGCATCCATTTTTTAAATTAGGTTATGAATATGATATTCCAATGCTGGAAGCTAGGTTTGTAACAACAGAGCAAGGGACAGGTATTGTTCATTGTGCACCAAGTCACGGGCCAGATGATTTTAATTTATGTTTAAATCATGGAATTAAAGCAATTGAAACAGTCGATGGAGATGGAAAGTATACAAAAAATGTTCAATTATTTGAGGGTATTCATATTTTTAAAGCTAATCCAATTGTTATTGAAAAACTTAAGGAACAAAAACAATTATTATCAAATGGTGAGTTAGTTCATTCTTACCCGCACTCATGGAGATCAAAGGCTCCACTTGTTCATAGAGCAACGCCTCAATGGTTTATATCTATGGAAAGTCATAAATTGAGAGATAAGGCTTTAAAAGCTCTTGATGAAACAACTTTTTATCCAAGTAAGGGAAAAGAGAGGTTAAAAGCAATGATAGAAACTAGACCTGATTGGTGTGTGTCTCGACAAAGAGTTTGGGGAGTACCACTTCCAATTTTTGTTAATAAAAAAACAAAAGAAATCTTAGTTGATGACGAAGTTAATGAAAATATTGCTAACATCTATGAAAAAGAAGGCTCTGATTGTTGGTTTTCAGATAGTCCTCAAAGATTTTTGGGTGAAAAATACAAATCTGATGATTATGAAAAACTCAGCGATATAGTTGAAGTATGGTTTGATAGTGGTTCCACTCATTCATTTGTTTTAGAAAAAAGAGAAGATTTGAAATGGCCAGCATCTATGTATTTAGAAGGTTCAGATCAGCACAGGGGATGGTTTCATTCTTCACTACTTGAGTCTTGTGGAACTAGAGGTAGAGCTCCATTCGAGTCAATTTTATCTCATGGGTTTGTTGTTGATGGCAAAGGTTTAAAAATGTCAAAATCATTAGGTAACGTAATTTCTCCAGAAGATATTTTAAAGAAATATGGAGCTGATATTTTAAGAATATGGGTAGCATCCTCTAATTATGCTGAAGATTTAAGAATTGATCACTCTATTTTAGATCAGCATGCTGATTCTTATAGAAAAATTAGAAATACGTTTAGATATTTACTTGGCAATCTTAACGATAACTTTGAAAAAATTGATTTAGAAAAAATAGATTTAGCAGATTTACCTGAGTTAGAGCAGTTTATGCTTCATAAGATATATATATTAAATAAAAATTTTAAAAATTATTTTAATAACTATGATTTTCATAACTTATATAAAGAGTTATTAAATTTTTGTACTGTCGATTTATCAGCTTTTTATTTTGATATAAGAAAAGATACTTTGTATTGCGATCCAATAAATTCAAAAAAAAGACAATCAACAATTATATTGTTAAATATAATATTAAATTCTTTGTTAAGGTGGTTTGCACCAATTCTCTCTTTTACAACTGAAGAAATTTATAAGTTACTTTTTAAAAACGATAAAAGTATTCATTTAGAAAAGTTCTTTGAATTTCCAGAAAAATTTAAAAATGATATTCTAAATCTAAAATGGCAAGAATTAATTAAAATTAGAAATATTTGTAATATTAGTATTGAGGAGAAAAGAGCTAGTAAGGAAATAGGGTCTAGTTTAGAAGCAGAATTAAAAATTAATTTAGATAATAATTTTAAAAATATTACTCAAAATATTGATTTTTCAGAATTATGTATAACTTCAAAAGCTGAGATCATTTTTGAAGAAAAATCAGAAACAATAGTAAATACCACAAAAGCTAAAGGATCAAAGTGTCCAGTTTGTTGGAAAATAAGTGAAGAACCTTGTCCAAGACATAGTTAATGATCTTAAAATACTTAACAAAAAATTTTTATATTAATTTTACAATAATACTTTTAATTTTTTTTGCTGATAGAATTTCAAAAATTTATGTAGTTAACTTAGCTAGTAAAAATTATACCAGTGAATTATTCTCATCAAAATTTTTAAATATTAATTTAATCTGGAATGAGGGAATAGCATTTGGTCTTTTGTCCTTTGACCAATCAGATTTATATAATATTCTTACATCAATTATTGCTTTAATAATTGTTATTGTTTTTTTTATGATAATTAAGAACAATAATATTAAAAGATATCCTTTATTAATGATTTTTGGAGGAGCTATAGGAAATTTATATGACCGAGTATTTTTTAAAGCAGTTCCTGATTTTATCGATTTTCATGTAGGAGAATTTCATTGGTTTATTTTTAATGTAGCTGACATATTTATTTCAATAGGTGTAATTTTTATGATTTTATTAGAATTAATTGGTAGTAATAAAGATAATGAAAAAATTTAATTTATTCGTGTTTTTAAGTATTATTCTTCTTTTGTCTTCATGTGGAACTGTAAAAGAAGGATTTAGTAGTCAAAAAAAAAATAATAGTGATGAATTTTTAGTAGAAAAAAAATCACCACTTATAATGCCTCCAGACTACAATGAGTTACCAGTCCCAAAAGAAAATACTATAGAAAAAAAATCTGAAGGAAATGAGATAGAATCTTTAATATCTAAGACAAAAAATCAAGATAAACTTCCTGAAAATTCTGATGGTACAAACAAAAATTTTGAAGATCTTCTATTAGAGAAAATTAAAAGTAATTAATGATTACTTCTGGTATTAATTTTACAAATTTTAAAATTAAAAAAAAAACAAATTTAGTAAAAAAACTTCTTTTTTCATTATTAGAAAAAAAGACTGAAGTAATAAACTCGTTGAGTCAAAATTATAAAAATAACTTTGATAAAAAGATTTTAGAAAAATATAAAAAAGTTTCTAATTATAGAATTATTGGAATGGGTGGTTCAACCCTTGGATCACAAGCAATCTACGACTTTTTAAATCATAAAATAAAAAAAAATTTTTTATTTATCGATAATCTTCAAGCACATAGACTTCGAAACAAAAAAAAAAACTTAACAAATTTAATTGTTTCTAAGTCAGGAAATACTATTGAAACTATAGTGAATGCTAATATTTTGTTAAAAAAAAAAGATAAAAATATTTTTATTACAGAAAATAAGAATAGCTACCTATTCCTTTTAGCAGAAAAACTTAAAGCAGATATAATTCACCATAATAACTTTATTGGTGGAAGATATTCTGTTTTATCAGAAGTTGGGATGCTGCCAGCTGAATTAATGGGTTTAAAGTCTAAAAATTTTAAGCAATTAAATGAGTTAATTAAAAATAAAAAATTCATTAATGCATTAATTTCAAATGTAAGTTCAACACTATATTTTATAAAAAGAAAAAAATTCAATTCGATAATAATTAATTATGATCAAAAATCAGAAAATTTATTTAAATGGTATCAACAATTAGTTGCTGAAAGTTTAGGTAAACATCAAAAGGGTTTACTGCCAGTTGTTTCAAATATGCCTAAAGATAACCATAGCGTGATGCAACTTTATTTAGATGGCTTTAAAAATAATTTTTTTACCTTTTTTTATGTAAATGAGCAGAAGTCAGATAAAATAAACAATAGTAGTATTTTATCTTCACAAAAATATTTAAAAAATAAAAACCTGTCTCAAATTATGCTTGCTCAAAAAAAAGCAACTGAAAATGTATTTAAAAATAAGAATATTCCATTCAGAAGTTTCGAAATTTATAAAAGAGATGAAAAAACGCTAGGAGAATTATTTTGTTTTTTTATTTTAGAAACAATTTTACTAGGTCAATCGATGAAATTAAATCCTTTTGATCAACCTTCTGTTGAATTAATAAAAAAAGAGACAAAAAAATTATTAATTTAATAAGAATAAAAAAATTATTTTTGATAAACCATATCTTTTCTCTTCAATAACTTTAAAATTTTTTGGAATCATATCTTGTTCGTTTTTATGTCTATGAATCACAACGATTCCATTCTTGTTTAAAATTTTTATATTTTCTAAATTTTCAAGTAAGAGATTTAAATTTTTATCTTTATAGGGTGGATCCATAAAAACGATATCAAATTTTTTATCTAAAATTTCAAATATTTTTCCGTTGTTAATGTCTTTTTCAATTATTTTATAATTCTCTATAGCTTTTAAGTTTTGAAGATTTTTTTTTAATATGGGCAATACTCCACTATAATTTTCAATAAAAATTACGCTTTTTACTCCTCTTGATAAACATTCAATTCCAAATGATCCTACTCCAGAAAACAAATCTAGAATGTTTGAATCTTCTAAATTTATTTTAAATTTATTTGAGTGATTAAGAATATTAAAAATAGACTCTTTTGTTAGATCTTTTAATGGCCTAGTTTTGATGTCTTTGGGTTCAAGAATTTTTTTACCTCTAAAAGTTCCCGATATTATTCTCATTATTCTATAACTTTATAGCCAATATCTTTTCTATAAAAACCACCAGACCAATTTAGTTTGTCTAGATTTTGCATAATTTTTATTTTTGCATCGCTAAAATTATTTGACAGGGATACAAAATTTAGAACCCTACCACCAATAGCATAAATTTTTTCATCTTTTTGAGTTGTTCCTGCGTGGTACAAGTGATTATGCTCATTTAATTCAACAGAATTTATATTTTCTATCTCTATATGTTTCTTAAACTCATCTGGATATCCATTAGAACAAACTACTACACATAAACTTTTTTTATTTGTCCAATCAAGCTCAATTTGATTAAGATTTCTATTGCAGCAAGCTAAAAAAACTTCAGCTAAATCAGTCTTAAGTTTTGGTAGAATTGTTTGACATTCTGGATCACCCATACGAACGTTATATTCAATTAGAAAAGGTTCATTGTTAACTATCATTAAACCAGCGTATAAAAATCCTTTATATTCAGAACCAAGTTCTGACAAACCTTTTAATGTAGGTTTAATAATTTTATTAATAATTTTATTTTCCATTTCTTCATTAATAAGTCTTGATGGTGAGTAAGCACCCATGCCTCCAGTATTTTTACCCTTATCTCCTTCTAAAACTCTTTTGTGATCTTGAGCTGTTTCAAAACTTTTAAAATTTAAGCCATCGCTTATAATAAAGTAACTCATCTCTTCACCTTCAAGGAATTCTTCTATTAGTAAATTTTTTGCTTCACCAAATTTTCCATCAAAAATTTCATTTATAGCAATATTTGATTCTTTCTCATTGCTACAAATATAAACTCCTTTACCAGATGCTAAGTTGTCAGCCTTAATTACTGTAGGATAGTTTGTATTTTTCAAAAAATGCTTGGCATCATTTTTATTTTGGAATATTCCAAATTTTGCTGTTGGAATATTAAATTTTTCACAAATTTGTTTTGTAAATATTTTTGACCCTTCAAGTTGAGAAGCTATTTTGTTGGGTCCAAATACATTTATGTTAAATTGTTCAAGATAATCAACCAGTCCATCAACCAAAGGTTTTTCAGGCCCAACGATAATTAGATCAATTTCTTTCTCAAATATAAAGTTTTTAAGATTTTCAAAATTATCTAAATCTAAGATTATATTTTTGGCTATATTTTCTGTTCCTGCATTTCCTGGGAAGCAAAAAATTTCAGTAATTTTGCTTGAATTTTTTAAACTGTTACAAATTGCATGTTCTCTTCCACCACTTCCTATTATTCCAACTTTCATATACAAGTATATAAACTATAAATGACAAAAAAATTAGCAAAATTAAAATATTTACCTAATAATTTTCAAATAATAGAAAATGGTGACTACGTTGAATGTGCTGTTTCTGGAAAAAGAATAGATATTGAAAATTTAAATTATTGGAATGTTGAATTACAAGAACCCTATTATTCTTATAAGGAAGCTTTTCAAAAAAGAGAGCAATTAAATAAAAAATAAAATTTATTTCCAACGATTATGCGACCAAATCCATTGTTCAGGTTTATAAATTATCATTTGTTCCAAAACATAGTTTAATTTATCAGTAATATCTCCGATTGATTTTTTGTCGTCAAAATTAATAGGTTTTTTTACAACTATATTAAAATTAATATCGTTAATTCTTTCTATAAAAATTGGCACGACAGGTATTTTATATTTTTTTACTAATTGTGCTGGAACAGTAGTTGTTAAAGCTTTTTGATTAAAAAAATTTGACGCTATTCCTTGAGTAACTCTTTGATCAATCATTAGAGCTGTTGAATAGTTGTTTTTTTTTAAACTTATTAGTTTTTTCATCCCACCTACACCTTTTTTTATTTGATTCTTGCAAATATATTTTTTTCTTATTCTTTCCATTATTCTATTTAGAAAAATATTATTTAAAGGCCTGTATATTGCTGATAATTTAATTCCAGATTTTTCGATGTGCATTGCCATAAGTTCAAAATTACTGAGATGGCCAGAGACAAAAACAACAGGTTTCCCCTCCGTTTTGATTTTATCAAGTATTTCTTGGCCTTCAATTTTTATCGTTGAGCCTGATTTATCTGATCTAAAATCTTTAATAAACATATATTCTGCAAAAACTCTTCCATAATTATTCCACATTAACTTTGTCATTTGATTTAATTTTTTTAAATTAATATCTGGAAAAGCTTTTTTAATGTTTGAATGAATTAGTTTTTTTGACCTAAAAAATGGACCAACTATTTCAAAAATTTTTCCGCCAAGTGCTGATGAAAATTTTAATCCTAAAATTTTGAATAAAGAAAAAAAAATAATTATAAATATAAATTGAAAAAAATATTTAATAATTTTCATTGGCACTCAATATAGTGGAGATCAATTTATCTTCATCAATAATCTTTAATTCTGATTTAATAAAATCAATTTTGTTTGAATTAGCTTTATCTAGTCTTAGATAATCTTTCTCAGTGGTTATGATGTTGCATTTCATTTCAGATGATAATTTCAAAATTTTATCAATATCATAATTGGTATATTTATAATGATCTGAAAACTCAATATCTTTAACAATATTTAGTTCGTTTTCTTTTAACATAGATACGAATGTCTCATGATTTCCAATTCCAGAAAAAACAATATAATTATCATTTTTATTAAATTTTTGAATATCTAAAGGAACATATTTGCCAATATGTAAATTGATGTTTGGATTTATATCTAGTACTTGTTTTTTTATACTATCTAAATTTTCCAAATTTCCATTCAAAAAAACGTGATGATATTTTTTTAAATTGTTTATATTTTCTCTTAAAGGACCTGCTGGAATTGTTAATCCATTGCCTATCCAGTTAAGATTATTAAAACAAACAAAACTTAAATCATAATTGATTGAATTATCTTGAAGACCATCATCCAAAATAGCTACTTCATAACCTTCACTTTCTGCAAGATTGAGCGCATCTACTCGTCTAGATGATGTAAAAAGCTTACCTCTATTTTCTAACAGTCTTTGTTCATCAATCTGATTTGAATAAAATTTTTTTACAAAACATGATTTAATTTTTTTTTTATTTAGTATTTCATTAATTTTAATACTAAGAGAAGTTTTACCTGTACCTCCAAGATAAATATTACCAACACAAATACTTTTTATTTTTGATAGTTTAAAATTTGATTTTTTTTTAAATAATTTTAGAAATTGTATTAAGTACGAAATTGGTAACAAGAAGTAGGCAAGTATATTTGGCTTTTTGTAGTTCCAAAATTTAGGTTTTTTTAAATTCATTATTAATAAGTTTATCTAACTCATTTATAGTTTCTTTTAAAATTTTTCCTCCAATTTTCTTAATTTTGCTACCTAAATTCTTGTTTCTTTTGAAAATAATTAGAGATGCCAATTCGTTTGGAGAAGTTATTTTTTTAGAAGCTTTTAACGAAGAAAGTGCCTTATACACATCTTTAAAATTATCAATGTTCGGTCCATGTAAAATTCTTGCTCCGTATCGAGCAGCTTCCAAAGGGTTTTGACCACCTCTTTTAATTATTGAACCTCCTAAAAAAACTGAGCAACTAATTTTATGGAATTTTTTAGTTTCTCCAAATGTGTCTACTAAATATACATCTGTATTTTCTATGTTTTTATTTTTAGAACTATGTTTCGTAACTTTTAAATTTAAGCTCTCTAATTCTGAGATTATTTTGTTTGTTCTATGAATGTGCCTTGGAATAATTATTGTTACTAAATTTTTAATCTTTTTCTTAAGTTGAATATGTGTTTTTGCACAAAAAATTTCTTCATTTGAATGTGTACTGGATGCAACCCAAATTTTTTTTGTTTTAAATTGAGATTTTAATTTATTACTTATTGTATTGAATTTTTCATGATTATTTTCAATAAATTTTAAGTTTCCAATAGTTTTAACTTTATTAGTTTTTAATTTTTTTAAAAAATATTTTGTTTCTAGATTTTGAGGATAGGCAATTGTTATTTTATTAAAAATTTCATTAGTAAAATTTTTGAGTTTCATCCATTTATCAAAAGTTTTTTTAGTAATTCTTGCGTTAAGTAATACAATAGGTATTTTTCTTTTTTCTAATTCTTTAAACATGCAGGGCCAAATTTCAGACTCAATAAAGATTGCTATATTTGGTTTCCAATATCTTAGAAATTTTGATGTAATATAAATATGATCTAGAGGATAAAACTGATGAATTGTTTTTTTAAACTTAAACTTTTCAAGTATTTTTGATGAACTTAGAGTACTAGAGGTAATTAATATTTGGTTTATAGTCTTATCTTTTTCATAATTCTCAATCAAAGGAATAATACTTTGTATTTCACCTACACTTGCACCGTGAAACCATATTAGATTTCCTTTAATTCTTTTTTTTTTGGAAATACTAAATTTTTCTTTATACCTAGTTTTGTGTTCTTTATTTTTTAGAATTCTAAAGTAGATTAAAATTGGAGAAATAAAAATAATTAATGTAAAAATTATTTGATACAAAAAAAACATACTTATTTTTGTATCTGCTTTTCATAAAAGTTTTTATACAATTCAGAATTAACCATTAGCTCTTCATGTTTACCATGATCAATAATTTTACCAGAGTCGATTACATAAATATTATTTGAATTTAAAATAGTAGATAGTCTGTGAGCAATAACTATAGTCGTTTTGTCTTTAGTTAAGATTTTTAGTGCATCTTGAATTTTTGACTCTGTTTCTGAGTCTAAAGATGATGTTGCCTCATCTAGCAAAATTATTGAACTTTTTTTCATCATCGCTCTTGCAATCGAAAGTCTTTGTTTTTCTCCCCCAGATAATCTCACTCCATTTTCACCAATTAAAGTCTCAAATTTATCTGGAAGATTTTTTATAAACTCATCACAATAAGATAATTTAGCCACTTCAAAGACCTCTTCATCAGTCGCATTTTCTCTACCATATTTAATATTATTTTTGATAGTGTCATCAAATAATGTTGTTTCTTGGCTAACCATAGAAATCTCACCTCTTAAAGACTCAATCGTTGCTTTATAAATTGATTGATTATCAATAACAATATCACCTGATTGAGCATCATAAAATCTTGGTATCAAATTTAGTATAGTAGATTTTCCAGATCCACTGTGACCAACTAATGATGTCATCTTTCCACCTTCAAATTTTAAATTAATGGTATCTAATGTCTTTCCTTCTGCAATTTCATAAGAAAAATTTAAATTATTAAAATTTATATTAGCTTTTTTAATAATTAATGGTTTTGCATTATCTGAGTTATTAATTTCATTTTTTTGATCAATAATTGGGATAATTCTTGATGCAGCGGATAATCCTTGATTAATGACCATATTAAGTGTCGATAGTGATCTTACTGGTTGGTAGGCTAACATCATGGCTGCTAAAAAAGAAAAAAAATTATTTATATCAACTTCTCCTCTTGCCATAAGTTTTCCTGAATAAAAAATTAAAATAGCAACCATAAAACCAGTCAGAGTTTCCATTATAGGAGATAGTCTCACAAAAACAGTTTGTATTTTTTTGTTTTTGTCTTTGAGTTGAGCTAGATGTTTATCAGCTCTGTTAACTTCTAAATCTTCCTTTTGAAAAATTTTAATCAATTTATGATTTTTAAATAGTTCAACAAGATAAGTAGTTAGATAGCCAGATTTTTCTTGAGCTTCTGTTGCAACTTTTCCTATTCGTTTACCAAGTTTTCTTGCTGAAACACTAGCTAAAGGAATCATGATAATAGATATAAGAGCAAGCTTCCAATTTTGTAAAAACATCACTGTGAGCAATCCAATTAACGTTAGTGAATCTTTAAAAAGAGTTAATATGGCATTACTGAGTAAGTTAGTTATGTGAGTTACATCATAAGTAAGATTAGAGATAAATTTACCTGAATGCTTTTTATCAATTATTTGTGTGTCAGTTTTGATTAATGAATTTACCATATCAAATTGTAGTTTTTTCTTTATTTCTTCCCCAACACTTATCATAGTTGCTTTTGCAAAATATAAAGACAGCCCTTTAGTTGTGAATGCTAAAATAATCATTAGCGGTATTAAAAATATCAATGATTGATCCTTTTCAATAAAAAGTTTTTTTATTGCTGGATCTAAAAGCCATGCTATCGATGACGTGCTACCTGCAACAAGTATTGAAAATAAAGCAGATAAGATTATTTTATCTAAATATTTTTTTGAATAATCTTTGTAAAGTCTTTTGTAGATCTCAGTTTTTTGCATTATAAATTTTTAACAATTAAAATATTCAAGAAAATTATTAATCCAAACATATTATTACTTTTAAAAACTTTTAAACAACTAATGGGATCTTTTGATTTGAAATTTTTCATTTGATAAAAAAATAAGTGTAAAAATGGAATAATTATTAAAAGGTAATAAACATTATTTAATTTCATGAAATATCCCCCAATTAAAAACATAATTAATAACAAAGCATAACATATGAATAAAAATTTTTTCTCTTTACCTTTAAATTTAATTGAGGTTGATTTTAAACCTATGATTTCATCATCTTTAATATCCTGATATCCATAAATCGTGTCATAACCCAGTGTCCAAAATATGGCTCCTAAATAAAATATGATGGGAACAATATCCATTTCACCTTTAATTGATGTCCATCCAAGAATTAAACCGTAGTTAAATGTAATTCCTAAAAATAATTGTGGCCAATATGTAAATCTCTTCATAAGAGGATACGTAAAAGCTAACGGCATTGAGCCTAGGGCTAGAAAAATTGTAAATTGATTAAAATTTAAAAGAACAAAAAGTGCCAATAAACATAAAATTGAAGCGTATAAAAAAGCAATTTTAATAGAGATTTTTTCAGAGGCTATAGGACGATCTTTTGTTCGAAATACCTTCTTATCAAATTCTTTATCCAATATATCGTTTACAATACAACCAGCAGATCGCATTAGAACGGCGCCTAAAAAAAATAGCAATAGGTAAAAAAAATAATTGTTCAAACTTTTTGAAAAGTCATATGCCAGAGTTAATCCCCACGCACACGGCCAAAACAAAAGCATATAGCCGATTGGTTTTTTTAATCTTGTTAAATCAATAAAAAGTTTTGCTTGGTTAATCATATTTTACTTGTAAATAACAAAGGCTAGATTCATAATCAAACTGATTCGTATGAATATAGATTACACAGTCACAGCTTTAATGTTTCCAGCTATTCCTCTATTAATGAGTGTTTATAGTAACAGATTTCATTCACTTAGTATTTTAATACGACAACTTCATGATGAACATGTTTATGAAAAGCACATACCTCCAGAATGGAAAAAACAGTTTATTAACTTAAGTGGAAGAATAACACTTTTAAGATGGACTATTTTATTTGCTGCTTTTGGATTTTTATTTAACATGTTGACGGTATTTGCTCTGTATTTAGATGAAGTGTTTATTGCTAGGGTAATTTTTGGAACTTGTTGCTTATCTATGATTATTTCAATTTTATTTTTTATTAGAGAAATACACATTTCTACAAACGCTCTAAAGCTTCATATGTCTGATATGGACGTAAAAGTTAAATAGGAATTATTACTGCAGGTCCTAAAATTTTTCTGCCCTCAAGATCTTTATGTGCCTGAATAACTTCATCAAGTTTATATTTTTTAAATATTTTTATTTTTACTTTTCCAGAACTAATTTTTTCAAACATCATTTTTGACGCTTCATCTAGCTCTTCTCTAGTAGACAGATATTGTTGCATAGCTGGTCTTACAAGATAAAGACCTTTCGGTTGTATCATTTTTGGAACGTTTATATCTGATAATGGTCCTGAAGCATTTCCAAATGACACCATCATTCCTCTAATTGCTAAACATTCAATAGATCCATTTAAAGTGTTTTTACCAACACCATCATAGACTACTGGAACACCTTTGCCATCTGTAATCTCTAAAACTTTTTTAGCAAAGTTTTCTTTATTATAATTGATTATATGATCGTAGCCATTTTCTTTTGCTATGTTTATTTTTTCATCTGATCCAACTGTACCTATAACTGTGCACCCTAAACTTTTTGCCCATTGTCCAAAAATTTGACCAACACCACCAGCTGCAGCATGAAAAAGTATTGTTTGACCTGATTTCACAGGAAAGGTTTTATGTAATAGATAATAAGTAGTTAAACCTTTTGTCATTAAAGTAGCTGCTACTTCAAGATCAATATCACCAGGAACTTTTACAAGATTTTTAGTTGGGTAATTTCTGTGTGTTGAATATGAACCTAAAGGAATACCTGCATAAGATATTTTATCACCAACTTTAAAATCTTTTACGTTTTCTCCTACATCAGTAATAATACCCGCTCCCTCTAAACCCAGACCAATTGGTAAAGTTAATGGGTACAAGCCTGATCTGTGGTAAGTATCGATATAATTTAGTCCAATAGCCTTTTGTTCAATTTGTACTTGATCAGGTCCTGGCTTGTCTAAGGTAATATCTTTAAGCTCTAAAACATCAGGTCCACCAGTTTTATTTATTTCTACTGTTTTCATAAATTATTTTACAAATGTATCATTATGATAATCTTGGACTGCTTGCAAGATTTCTGCTTTAGTATTCATTACAAAAGGTCCACCTCTAGCAATCTCTTCATTGATTGGTTTTCCTGAGATGAGTAAAAATTTGGCATCTGATTTAGCCTTTACTGTCAAATTCTCACCTTTTGTTAGTAGTATTAGAGTACTATCTTTAACATCGTCATGTTTATTTTTGCCAATTTTGATTTCACCATTAATCAAATAAATAAAACTATTATGAGTTGATGGTAATATAAAATTAAATTCTTTATCTTTGTTTAATTCAACATCAAAATAAACTGGCTCAACATTATGACCTTTTACAGGGCCTTCAGCATTTTCAAATTTTCCAGCTATAACTTTTACTTGTTTATCTCCATCTTTATGAATACTCATTTTATCTGAATCAATATAAATATATTCAGGCTTACTCATTTTTAATTTAGCAGGCATGTTTACCCATAATTGAAAACCATGAAGTTTACCTTCTTTCATTGCTGGCATTTCAGAATGAATTATTCCACTTCCTGTTTTCATCCACTGAACATCTCCCGCAGTCATTCTACCTTCGCCACCAGTACTATCTTTATGCTCAAAATCTCCAGCTAACATATAAGTAACTGTTTCAATTCCTCGATGGGGGTGGGGTGGAAAGCCTGCAATGTAGTCTTCACTATTCTCTGATCCAAACTCATCTAGCATTAAAAAAGGATCAAAGTAGTTTGGCTCAACACCAATGCTTCTTTTTAATTTAACACCAGCACCATCTGATGCTGGAATAGGGTCTATAATTTTACTTACTTCAATATTTGACATTTAATTTCCTAACTTTTTATCAAGACTAAATTCTTTAGCTCCATTAATAAGAAGAAATAAAAATCCTCCTGCTAAACCAATGTTCTTCATAAATGAATTAAATTGTATTTGATCACTGAAATCACTATGAAAAATAATCGCAGTAACTACACAAAATACACCTAGTAAAGCTGCTGAAATTTTAACCTTATATCCGATCATTATTAATATTGGTGCAACAATTTCTAATATAATTGCTGGAATTAAAAAGATACCAGGCATTCCTAAAGACTCCATCCATTCAACTGTTCCCTCGTAGTTTCCAATTTTGTTTAATCCACTTAATAAAAAAATAAGTGAGACAAAAACTCTTGCTAATAAATCCAATATATTTGTCATAATTTATTTATTGTGAGAACCATCACAGAATGGAGCATTGTTAGTTTGTTTACACGTACAGAAAAACATTTTTTTTGATTCTTCGGCCTTGTAGGCAAATGGAGTAAATTTTGTACCTTCATCATTTAATGGGCTCATATGTGATCCATCACAAAACGGTTGTTTTTTTGATTGCCCACATGCACACCAATAGTAAGATTTACCTTTTTCAACTTCTACTGCTACCGGTCCATCTCCTGCTCTTTTTCCTTTAGTCATTTTTACCCTTTCGATTAGTTTAAAACATAATTAATAGTTTGTTATGAGATATACAAGAACGCAATATTTTCATACTAGTATATAAAATCATACCTTGATAATTAAAATAAAATAGTTATTTAAATCTTCATGAAAGATTTAATCAATTGTCCGGCTGAAAGAGCTATTTATTTTTTAGGTGGTAAATGGAAAATAAGAATTCTTTTTACATTATTTAATAATAAGAAAGTAAGATTTAACGAACTAAAAAAGGTATTAAAAACTATCACTCAACAAATGTTATCTAAACAACTTAAAGAGCTAGAAACTGATGGCATTGTGAACCGAAAAGTTCATCAAGTAGTACCTCCAAAAGTAGAGTATTCACTTACTGATTTTGGCTTATCAGTAATTCCTATTTTAAAATCTTTTTCTGACTGGAATAGAAAAAATACAAGAACTATTTCTTTAAAACTCAATAAAAACTTTGAAGAAAACAGACTAAGATAAAACTTATTCTTTTGACAGTATAGTTAATTTGTGGTTAAATTAAGCAGCGCTGATTTAAGTTAAATTGCAGAGCGCTTTAAAATCCTGCTAAAGCGACACTTCAACCACCGCTTTAGCCGGTGGTTTTTTTTTGAAATTTTCTCAAAACTAAAACCGGGTATTTGAACCGTATTGTGCACCCAGCATTTTGCTAAAGCACTAAAAAGGAGAGGAGAGTTTTTCTTCTGGCCCTCTTAGTTAGTTTTAAAACTCTTCTTCTCCAAATAACTTGGAGATAAAAATGACAATAAATATACTTAAAGAAAGATTGGATAAAGGACCAGTAATTTGTGCAGAAGGTTTTTTATTTGAAATTGAAAGACGAGGATATATGGCATCTGGAGAATTTGTGCCAATGGTTTCTCTTGATCATCCAGAAGTTCTTGAAAATTTACATAGAGAGTTTCAACATGCAGGATCAGATATAGTTGAAGCATTTACTTATAATGGTCACAGAGAAAAGATGAGAGTTATTGGTAAAGAGGAATTACTTGAACCTTTAAATAGATCTGCTTTGAAGATAGCAAAAAAAGTAGCTTTAGATACACCTAAAGGTTCTCAACCTAATTTAATGGCTGGTAATATTTCTAACTCTAACATTTGGAAAGAAAACGATAAGAAAGCCCAAAGAGAAGTTGAGAGTATGTTTTCAGAAATGATTGGATGGGCAGTTGATGAAGGTGCAGATATGTTAATTGGTGAAACTTTTTATTATGCAGAGGAGGCTTTTAAGGCTCTTAAAGTAATGAAGAAAGCCAATCTTCCAACAGTACTTACCATTTCTCCTATGGGTGAAAATATAATGCGAGACGGCATGTCTGTAGTTGACACATGTAAAGAGCTAGAACAAAGAGGGGCAGATGTAGTTGGCTTAAATTGTTTTAGAGGTCCTGCAACAATGTTACCGTTCTTGAAAGAGATTAGAAAAGCTGTGAAATGTCATGTTGGTGCTTTACCAATTCCTTACAGAACTAATAAAGAATTTCCAACTTTTTTTAATTTGCCAGATAGAGATGATTGTAGCTGCCCATCGCCACATGGAAGAACATTTCCTACAGCTTTAGATCCACATTTTTGCAATAGATACGAAATAGGTCAATTCGCAAAATGGGCAAATATTTTAGGTATAAAATATCTTGGTGTTTGTTGTGGAGCTAACCCAATGTTAATCAGAGAAGTAGCAGAGTCTGTTGGATTGAAAGTACCTGCAAGTAAATACAGAGAAAATATGGAAAATCATTTTATGTATGGAAAAAATAAAAGAATTCCAAAACATATGACAGATTATGGAGATAAGGCTTAATCTTACTAAGACCTTATGTTGGGTAACAGATCTAGTAAGTTTTTGATTTCTAAATTTGGTTTATAATCAAGGTTATCAAAAATATTATTATTTCTGTTTACCCAAATAGAATTGAATCCATAATTCCCACTACCTGATACATCCCAAGTGTTAGCACTTAAAAAGATAACTTCATTTTTTTGAATATTATATTTTTTAATTGGCATATCGTAAACTTTAGAGTCTGGTTTATAAATACCCACTTCTTCTATTGAAAAAAGATCATCAAATATATTTTCTAAATTATTGCTCTTAACTAATTCATTAAGAAGAGAAGGATTACCATTTGAAAGGATGGCTAGTTTATAATTTTTTTCTTTAAGTGATTTTAAAACTTCTGGCACTTCTTTAAATGGTGATAAAGTTTTATAAAGATCTAATAATTCATTTCTCATTGAAGAATCTATTTCGTATGCTTTCATAGATTTGTCCAAACTATCTTCAGTCACTTGCCAAAAGTCTTTATGTCTTTTCATTAAACTTCTAAGCCAGGTGTATTCTAGTTGAGTGGTTCTCCAGTAATTTGCAAAATCTTCCCACTTATCACCAATTTTATCTTTACATTTCTCAGCAGCTGAATTCACATCAAATAAAGTTCCATATGCATCAAAAATTATTGCTTTAATATTTTTCATAATTAAACTTATCTCAATGAGTAATATTAGATTATTTTATCGTGAAAGTTTATCACTTAATTTAACAGCTACCCTTGATAAATCACAATCTCATTACGTAAGTAAAGTTATGAGAATTAAAGAAAACGAAGTTTTTTCTTTATTCAATAGTAGTGGAGAGTGGGAGGCAAAAATTTTAGGTATTTCAAAAAGTATTGTTGAGTTTAATGTTACAAAACAATTAAGACAAAAAGAAAACTTCAATGAGTTATGGTTAGCTTTTTCACCTATCAAATCTAATTATTTTAATTTTATGATACAAAAAGCAACTGAGTTAGGTGTTACGAAATTTTTGCCTATTATCTTTGATAGAACAATTGTCAGAAAGATAAATAAAGAGAGACTAGAAAAAGTTATTATAGAAGCAGCAGAACAATCCAATCGAATAAACGTGCCAGATATTGAACAACCACAAACCTTAGAAAATTTTTTAAAAAACGATATGCACTTGATATTTACAGACTTAAATACTTCTAATAATAAGATTGAACTTAAAAAGATAACAGCGAATCCCATATGCGTAATTATTGGACCTGAGGGAGATTTCTCAGAGCAAGAAAGGGTAGAGATTCTTAAATTTAATGGTGTTCAACCTATTAAAATCAATGAAAACATCTTGAGATCTGAAACGGCTGTAATTTCTGCTCTATCGATCATTAATTACGCCATTAATTGATATTTTGTCGCTAAAAGTAAAAGTGTATTTTTTTAAAAGACAATCTATATAGGGTAAAAAAATGAAAAAATTAATATATATATTTCTAACTTATTTTATTAGCTCAAATGCTCTAGCCAACCAACCTAAAGACTGGCAATTAGGTTTTCAAGAGGCAGCCTCTTCATCAATGAGAGACATTGTTAATTTTCACGACAAAATATTACTGCCAATTATTATTGCTATCAGTGTTTTTGTCTTATTTTTGATGGTTTACGCATGTATTCGATTTAGAGCATCAAGGAATCCAAATCCATCCAAAACAACTCATAATGTTGCTGTAGAAGTTTTATGGACATTGATCCCATGTCTAATTTTAATTGTGATGGCTGTTCCATCTTTTAAAATTTTATATAAACAAGACACTATTCCAAAAGCAGATGTTACGGTTAAGGCAATTGGTTATCAGTGGTACTGGGGTTATGAATATCCAGATGAAAATATTATTTTTGACTCTTATATGATTGAAACAAAAGATCTTAAAAAAAATCAACCAAGATTGCTTGCAGTCGACAATGAAGTTGTAGTGCCAGTAAACAAAGTGGTTAAAGTTTTAATTACTGCAAATGATGTATTGCATGCTTGGGCACTACCATCTTTTGGAGTTAAGAGAGATGCAGTACCAGGAAGAATTAATGAAACATGGTTTAAAGCTGAAAAAGTTGGAACTTACTATGGACAATGTTCTGAGCTTTGTGGAATTAAACATGCTTTTATGCCAATTACAGTAAGAGTAGTTTCAGAAGAAGATTATGCTGAGTGGTTAACAGGAGCCAAAATAAAATTTGCAAAAGAAATTTTGGAAGAAGATCAATTTAAAAAACTAGCGAGTAAATAATATGTATACACAAACAGTATCACACGACGATCATCATACACCAACTGGTTGGAAGCGTTGGGCTTATTCAACTAACCATAAAGACATTGGAACAATGTACCTAATATTTGCAATTGTTGCTGGTGTTATTGGTACAGCTTTTTCAGTTTTAATGAGAATGGAATTGATGCATCCTGGTGATGGTATTTTAGGTGGAAATTATCATTTATACAATGTGTTAGTTACTGGCCATGGTTTAATCATGATTTTCTTTATGGTGATGCCTGCAATGATTGGTGGATTTGGTAATTGGTTTGTTCCAATTATGATTGGTGCACCTGACATGGCTTTTCCAAGAATGAATAATATTTCATTCTGGTTATTACCTACTTCATTTATTTTATTGATAATGTCTATATTCATGGATGGTCCTCCAGGCCAAACAGGAGTTGGGGGTGGATGGACTATTTATCCTCCTTTATCCTCAAAAGCTGGTCAACCAGGACCTGCAATGGACTTTGCAATTTTAAGCTTACACTTAGCAGGAGCTTCATCGATTTTAGGTGCAGTAAACTTTATTACAACAATCTTAAATATGAGAACCCCAGGAATGACACTGCATAAAATGCCTTTATTTGCATGGTCTATTTTAGTTACAGCGTTCCTATTATTGCTATCACTACCAGTTTTAGCAGGTGCAATCACAATGCTATTAACTGACAGAAATTTTGGTACAGCTTTTTTTGATGCACAAACAGGAGGAGATCCAGTCCTCTTTCAACATTTATTTTGGTTCTTTGGTCACCCAGAAGTTTATATTTTAATTTTACCAGGCTTTGGAATGATCAGTCATATTGTTTCTACGTTTTCTAAAAAACCAGTTTTTGGTTATTTAGGTATGGCTTATGCTATGGTGGCTATTGGTATTGTAGGGTTTGTTGTATGGGCTCACCACATGTATACAGTGGGTCTAAGTACAGATACTAAAGCTTACTTCTTAGCTGCAACGATGATTATTGCTGTTCCAACAGGAATTAAGATATTTTCATGGATAGCAACGATGTGGGGAGGATCTATTTCATTTAAAACACCAATGGTTTGGGCTTTAGGTTTTATCTTTTTATTTACAGTTGGCGGAGTAACAGGAGTTGTTCTTGCTAATGCTGGTGTCGATACTGCAATGCACGATACATATTATGTTGTTGCTCACTTCCATTACGTATTATCTCTAGGAGCAGTTTTTGCAATCTTTGCAGGATTCTATTACTGGTTTGGTAAAATGACGGGGTATGAGTATTCAGAGTGGATGGGACAGTTACATTTCTGGTTAACTTTCATTGGAGTTAATTTGGTATTCTTTCCACAACACTTTTTAGGATTAGCAGGAATGCCTAGAAGATATGCTGACTATCCAGATGCTTTTGCAGGCTGGAACTACATATCTTCAATTGGATCGTATATATCTGTAATTGGTCTTGTAGTATTTTTTGCAAATCTTATATGGGCTTTTTCTAAGAAAAAAGCTGCAGCACAAAACCCATGGGGGGAAGGTGCAACAACTTTAGAATGGACAGTTCCATCACCTCCAAATTTTCATACTTTTGAAGAATTACCAAAGTTTGAAGATGAAGAAGGTGTTGAAAAATCTACTAGTTAATAATTTTAGATTTTAAAACTGAGTATTAATGATTAAGTCTAAAACAAAGAATAGAAATTTAAGTCAGGAAGACGTCTTTAACTTTTCTGAGCTCTTTAAGCTGATGAAGCCTAGGGTGATGTCATTAGTTATTTTTACTTGTGCTGTAGGATTATTGATGGCACCAAATGTCATTCCAACTAAAGATGCAATCATTGGAATTATACTTGTATCTATTGGTGCTGGAGCGGCAGGTGCATTGAATATGTGGTACGAGTCAGATTTAGATGCACTGATGACACGAACTTGTTTGAGACCAATACCAACAGGTAAAGTTAATAAAAATCAGGCATTAGTTTTTGGTGTGGCGCTCTCAATATTTTCAGTAATTGCACTTGATTTTTTTGCTAATAGAATATCTGCAAGCTTATTGCTGTTTACAATCTTATTTTATGTTTTGGTTTATACGGTTTGGTTGAAGAGAAAAACCCCACAAAACATAGTAATTGGTGGAGCAGCTGGTGCTTTACCCCCTGTTATAGGATGGGCTATAGCTACAAATTCCTTATCTTTAGAACCTATTACATTCTTTCTTATTATTTTCTTTTGGACTCCATCTCATTTTTGGGCACTAAGTCTTTATAAATCAGATGACTATAAAAAGGCCAAAATTCCAATGCTTCCATTAACCAATGGTATTGAAAGCACTAAGTTAAATATTTTTATATACTCATTAATAATGATCCCAGCAATAGTAATGCCGTATGCAATTGACTTTGTTGGATTAGTTTTTTTAATCCCATCTTTAATTTTAACTTTTTATTATAACTTCTTATGTTTTGAGCTTTATAATTTTAAGAAAAATAAATTTAATGCAAAAAAAGCAAAATCTATATTTGGATATTCAATTTTATATTTATTTCTTATATTTGTTCTTTTTTTAATAGATAAAATTTTATGATGATACCTGATAAAAAAACAAAGAAGAAAAATATTTTAACTGCTGTAGCAATTTTGGCATTTATGGTATTTCTATTTGTATTTACTTTATACAATGTTGGAGTTTTTGATAGACAGTTATGATTAAGAAAAAAACTTTAACACCGATATTGCTTGGAGGAATATTTGTACTTATGCTTGGACTTTCTTTTGCAGCAGTTCCACTTTATGACATGTTTTGTCGTATAACAGGATTTGGAGGAACAACCCAGGTATCTAAAGAAGCTCCAGATATAGTGTTAGATAAAGTAGTAAGTGTTAGATTTGATACTAATGTGAACAATCTTACTTGGGATTTTAAAGCTAAATCCAATGTAATTGATGTAAAAGTAGGCCAAGTAAATAGAATTGAGTTTGAAGTTGAAAATTATAGTGATGAAACGACTTATGGGGTAGCTAGTTTTAATGTTTCGCCATCAAGTTTTGGAAAATATTACAGTAAATTAGGTTGTTTTTGTTTTGAAAAACAAGAGCTTAAAGCAGGAGAAAAAGCGACTTATGTGATGACTTTTTATCTAGACCCTGAGCTCGTAAACGATCCGACTACAAAAAATTTAGAAGATGTAACTATGTCGTACACTTTTTTCTCGACAGATTACTATAAACAATCATAATCACGCAAAATGTCAGCTGAAAAAAAACACGATTACCACTTAGTAGACCCAAGCCCTTGGCCTATCTATGTTTCATTCTCTTGCTTAGTATTAGCAATTGGAACAATTTTTTATATGCACAATGATGTTTCGTGGGGAATGTATCTTGGATTAGCTTTAGTTTTATATGGAGCGTATATGTGGTTTAGAGATGTTGTAATAGAAGCAGAACACCAAGGTCATCACACACCTGTTGTTCAAATTCATCACCGATATGGTATGACTTTATTTATAGCATCAGAGGTTATGTTCTTTGTTGCATGGTTTTGGGCTTACTTTGATATAAGTTTATTTCCAAATGAGTTTGTTGGAAATGTTTGGCCACCAAAAGATATTGAAACATTTGATCCATGGGATATTCCATTAATTAACACACTTGTTTTGCTGCTTTCTGGAACAACAGTAACTTGGGCTCATCACTCATTAATAGAGGGCGACAGAAAAGGTTTTATACAAGGCTTAACTTTAACAGTTGTTTTAGGCTTCTTTTTTACTTTACTTCAAGCCTACGAATATCATCATGCTACTTTTAACTACTCAGGTCACATATATGGAGCAGTATTTTATATGGCAACGGGTTTCCATGGATTCCATGTTATAATTGGAACAATATTTTTAGCTGTTTGTCTAGCTAGAGCTAAAAAAGGACACTTTACAAAAGAGCATCATTTCGGATTTGAGGCAGCTGCATGGTACTGGCATTTTGTAGATGTAGTTTGGCTGTTTTTATTTGCAGCAATATATGTTTGGGGAAGTTAATAATTAACTCTTGAAGAATAAGTTTTTATTTTCAGTTTTTGTCTATTTTATTATTTTAGTTTTGCTATCTCTAGGATCATGGCAACTATATAGATTAAGTTGGAAACTTGATTTAATTAAACAAATCGAAGACTCATTAAAAAATAAGCCAGTTGAATTAGCCAATATAGAAGAAAAAAACTTTTTAAGAATTAAAACTTCAGGAAAAATTAATTTTCAAAAACAAATTTATTTGTATAATTTGAATGAAAATGGCAAACCTGGGTTTGAAGTGATAAATCCTATTTTGATAAATAACAAAAATTACTTAATTAATAGAGGTTGGATTCCATTTGATAAAAAAGATAAATCTGAAATTAATTTAGTGAATCAAAACAACATAGTTGGAACTTTAAAAACTCAATCAAAGGCAAATTCCTTCAAACCTAAAAATGATATTGAAAAAAATTATTGGTTCACATTAAATAGGGATGATATTTTTGAATATACGGGTAAAAATTTTTCAAAATATATAATTTATTTAAATGGAGATTATAGTTTGCCAAAACCTAAAGTGGTAACTGCCAAAATTTCAAACAACCATAAAAAATATGCTATTACTTGGTTTTCAATGGCGATTTCAATCCTTTTAATATATCTATATTTTAGAAAAAAAAATTATTAGATGGAATACATAAGCACTAGAAATAACAAAAAAACCTTTGAATTTAAGGATGTTTTTATAAAAGGCCTTGCAGATGATGGTGGTTTATTCATACCTAAATCTCTGCATAAAGTAGATATTAATGAGCTTAGAGGCCTTGATTACAACGATTTAGCAAAGAAAGTTATATATCCGTTTATAGGTGACTTTATGGCTGAGTCTGATTTGGATAAAATTATAGATCAATCTTATTCAGTTTTTAGAAAAAAAAATGTTATCGATTTAATCAAAGTTGGTGATCGATCTGTACTTGAATTATTTCATGGTCCAACCTTAGCTTTTAAAGATGTGGCAATGCAACTTTTAGGTAATTTTTATGAATATTACCTAAATACTCAAAATGAAAAGCTTAATATTGTTGTTGCAACCTCAGGAGATACTGGGGCAGCCGCTATTGATGCAATCAAAGGCAAAAGTAATATTAATATTTTTGTTCTACATCCTCATAATAGAGTGTCATCTGTTCAAAGAAAATTAATGACAACTGGCAAAGATAAAAACGTTTTTAATATTGCTGTGAATGGAAATTTTGATAATTGTCAAAATTTAGTCAAAACAATGTTTGCAGATAAAAATTTTTCAAATGATATTAAGATGTCAGGTGTAAATTCTATAAACTGGGCACGTATAATTTCTCAAAGTGTATATTATTTTTACAGTTATTTTTTAATAGAAGATGACAATCGCCCTATCAATTTTTCTGTGCCAACAGGAAATTTTGGTGACGTATACGCAGGATATTTAGCTAAAAAAATGGGGCTTCCAATTAATAAACTAATAGTAGCAACTAATCAGAATGACATTCTTCATAGAGCTATCTCAAATGGTAGCTATGAAGTGGAAAATGTATTTGAAACTTTATCTCCTAGTATGGATATACAAGTTGCAAGTAATTTTGAAAGATTACTTTATGATTTAAATGAGGGTGATGATTTGCAAACAATAGATGCAATGAAAAGGATTAAAGAAAAAGGAAAATATATTATTAATCAAGAAAAATTAGATAAGATAAATGTTAATTTTTTATCTTCTCGTATGAGTGAGGAGGAGGTTTTAAAAACTATTAACGAAGTTTACAAAAAATTTAATGTTGTATTAGATCCACATAGTGCAATTGGCTATGGAGCATTTGATAAAATAAATCTAGATGGAAATAATATAGTTTTAGCAACAGCACATCCATGTAAATTTCCTGATGCAATTAAAAAAGCTATAGATGTAAAAGCAGACCTGCCTAAAGAATTGATGTTTGTTATGGATGAAAAAGAAAATTATGAAATTATTGAAAATGATGTTGAAAAAATTAAGCAACATATAAAAGAAAGAATTCAATGAATATAAAAGAAAATGATCAAATTCCTAATGTAGCTATTTTTGT
Source organism: uncultured Pelagibacteraceae bacterium (assembly GCA_902560015.1). Taxonomy (GTDB): domain Bacteria; phylum Pseudomonadota; class Alphaproteobacteria; order Pelagibacterales; family Pelagibacteraceae; genus Pelagibacter. The sequence continues at coordinate 55,654 of CACEKA010000001.1, read as the reverse complement.
TATAGAGAATGAAGAGCCAGTCAAAAAAAATATTCAAGCACTTCTAAAAGATAAAAAAGCTGTTATTTTTGGTCTTCCGGGCGCTTATACCTCAGTATGTTCAGCAAAACATCTACCTGGATATGTGAATATGTTTGATCAATATAAGGAAAAAGGAATTGATTATATTGTTTGTATTTCAGTTAATGATCCATTTGTAATGGATGCGTGGGGTAAAGAACATAATGTTGGTGATAAAATATTAATGATTGGAGATCCATTTTTAAATTTTACTAAAGCAATTGGAGCTGATGTAGATAAAAGTGCAAGAGGGCTTGGTGTTAGATCCAACAGATATACAATGCTAGTTGATAATTTGAAGATTATTAAACTACAAGAGGAGACAGATACTGGATCTTGTGAAGTTTCAGCCGCAGAAAATTTTATTAAATTAGTCTAAATTTGCAGCCTTTTTTGCCATTAAATCCACTTCTTCATTCATAGGATTGCCAGCATGAGCTTTCACCCAATTCCATTTAACATTTAAAGATTTATCTAAATTATATAGTTCAACCCACAAATCTTTATTTTTAACATCTTCTTTTTTGGATGTTTGCCAATTATTATTAATCCACTTATTTATCCACTCTGTTATTCCAAGTTTCACGTATTGTGAGTCTGTATAAATAGTAATTTCTGAATTATCATTCATCTCCCGTAATGCATTAATAGGAGCTAATAATTCCATCCTATTATTAGTTGTATTTTTTTCACTACCACTAATTTTTTGTATTTTTCCAGCATCATTAATTATTACTGCCCAACCACCATTTCCAGGGTTTGTTAGACAAGAACCATCTGTATAGATTTCAATCATTAATTTAAATATTCTTTGTAAGACCTTAAGTTGTTATGTGTAATAAGTTTTTGATAATACTCATTCGGATCTTTAATTTTTATTAATGCAGTTTTAGGAGTATTTGAGTAGTCATACAGTCTTGTTAAAAGATATCTCATTGCAGCTCCTCTACATAAAATATTTAGTGATTTTTTTTCTTTTAGTGAAATTTTCCTAATACTTTCATACCCTTTTATTAATTTTTTTATCTTTTGTTTGTTCATATCAAATTTTGAGTTTTTATGATCAAAGCATAAAGCATTTATACAAATAGCAATTTCATACATAAAGATATCATTCGCAGCAAAATAAAAGTCAATAACTCCTGATAATTTATCTTTATTAAAAAAAATGTTATCTATAAATAAATCACCATGTATTATTCCTTGAGGAAGTTTAGATGGCCAGTTTTTTTTAATTTCTTTTAAATTATTTATTAAAAATTTTTGTAAGTTAGAAAATTTTTTTGATTTAAATTTTATATTTTTTAATAATGGTCCTAACTCTTTAATACCCATAGAATTTTTTCTATAGATTTTAATTTTTTTTGTAATTTGATGAATATTTGCAATTATTTTTCCTACCTCATAACAATTTTTAAGATTTAATTTAATTTTATCTTTTCCATTTATAAAAGAAACAATGCATGCTTTTTTATTTTTTAATTTTATTAAGTGTGAACCATTTTTGCTTTTTAAGGGTTTTGGACAATTAATATTTGAGTTATTAAGCAGCTCCATTAGTTTCATGAAGAAAGGTATTTCTTTGTCTGAAACTCTCTTTTCAAAAATTGTTAAAATAAACTTATTTTTTTTTGTTTTTAATAAGTAATTCGTATTTTCAATTCCTTTTTTAATACCCTTGAAATGAGTAATTCTCTCCATTTTAAACTGATCATTGATTGAAACAATGTCCTTCTTGTTAATCTTTGTATAAACAGCCATTTAATTTAATTTTTTTGGGATTTTAAATACTACGTCTTCTTTGATTATTTCTACTTCATCTATCTTAATAGTAAATCTTTTTTTTAAATCATTAATAAAATTTTCTACTAATATTTCAGGAGCTGAAGCTCCTGAAGAAATACCAATCGTATTTGCGTTTTCAATTTTGTCATAAGGTATTTCACTTTCTGAGTGGATTAACATCGAATTTTCACAGCCAGATTTTTTGGCAATTTCAACAAGCCTCACTGAGTTTGAGGAATTTCTACTACCTATTATAAAAAACATGTCACAATTTTTAGCTATATTTTTAACAGCCATTTGCCTATTGGTTGTTGCGTAGCAAATATCCTCTTTTTGAGGTTCTCTTATATTTTCAAATCTGTTTTTTAAAATTTTAATAATTTCTTTTGTGTCATCTACGGACAGGGTTGTCTGAGTAACAAAAGCAATCAATTTATTATCTTTATTGTCATAATTTTTGGCCTCTTGTTCATTTTGTATAAGATCAATCGACCCTCTAGGTAATTGACCCATGGTGCCTATAACTTCAGGATGATTTTTATGACCAATTAAAATTATATGGTATCCAGCTTTATTTAAATTTTCAGCTTCTCTGTGCACTTTAGAGACCAATGGACATGTTGCGTCCAAATAAGTCATGTTATAATTCTTGGCATCTTCAGTTATTTTCTTTGGTACTCCATGAGCTGAAAAAATAACTGGTCTTGATCTATCTTTTATTTCTTCAAGCTCTTCAACAAACACTGCTCCTTTTTTTCTTAAATCATCAACAACAAATTTATTATGAACTATTTCGTGACGAACATAAACTGGAGCACCGTATTTTTGAATTGATTTTTCTACAATTTCTATAGCTCTTTCAACGCCAGCACAAAAACCTCTAGGTGCAGATAACAATATATTTAATTCTTTATTTTTCATTTTTTTCTAAGAAATATTCCAGCAATATATGTGGAAAGGTCAAAGACGCCAAACCTATAAATATTATTTTTAAAATTGCACTATCTAAATTGTATGAATTGCTTAGCAGATACAATGCAATAAAAGAAAAAATACCTGTTAAAATGGTTAAAGGTAAAGCTTTTTTAACAAACAATCTAAATCCATTAGCTACATTATTTGGATCAAGCTCAATGGTTAGTGAAATTGAATGTCTAATTGAATGTAAAAAACAGAAATAAACAGTAAAAGCAAGCAGTGGAGATAAATAGTAATTCAATATTAAAATTGAAAAATAATCTAAAAAAATTACAAATTTTTTGATTTCAAAATTTTTTAAGAAAAGAAAAACACTAGAAAGAGTACTGCAGATTATTGCTAATTGAATTACTTTATTTGTCTCTATAAAATTTAAACTTAAATAAAACATCTCATTATCAATTAATAATAATTTGAAAATCTCTATAGTTTCCTGAAAATGAAAATACAAAGGAGCAAGTATAATTAAAAATCCTTTAAAAAAATAAAGCATTTGAGTGAAATAAGATCTATCGTTAATTAAAAATTGTGTATCTTCTTTACCAAAGTGATAGGAAGCGATCATTAAAAAAATAATTAAAGTAACTGATGGTAATAGCATCCAAGTTGTTATTACTGCTACCGAAATTAAAATATAAGTAACATAAAAAATATAAGTTGATTTTAAATTAAATAACTTCAGTAGTTTATTGCCTTTGATATGATCTAATGAACCATGGGAAACACCTATAATTAAAATTAAAAATAAACATAAAATTGTTGAGATATTCAGATTGCTATATTTAAAAATTAAAATACAAAAAATGTTTACAACAAAGAAAAAAATAAATGAGTGATTAAGATTTATTTTTTTTATTTTGTTACTCATATTAAATTAATTCTTTTAAAAATTTCCATTTAGGCATTTTTAGAATCACTTCTAAATCTTCAAAAAGACTGCTTTTATTTGATAAAAAATTAATAGCTGTTTTAGGTTTTGAATTAAAAACCTTTAAAAATATATTACCCATTTCTGTAGAATTATTTTTAAGAACTCTTAATAAGATTTTATCTAAAAAATCATATTTTGAGTGAATTTTAAATAAATTCATATTTTTTATATTCTCTATGTTTTTTCTTATATATCTGCTCTGCTCTTGAATATTGAGGAAAGTATAACCTGTACTTAATCTAGTCATGCCTCCTACCGAGCCTATGCAAATCTCATTGAATTTTTTTACATTTTTTTGTCTAAAAAGTGGAATTGCGCCAGTTTCTTTAAAATTAATTTTACAGTTTCTGATATTTAATTTTTTACTCAAATAATTATCAATCTGTTCGTCATAATTTTTAAGTTTTTCATCATTCAGTTCAGATATCCATGTAGTTTCAACTAATGCAGTTCTTTTAGTAAATGGTAGTGTATAGAAGAAATGAACTTTGTTTCTTTGTTCACAAGCAAAGTCCATCAAATTGAATATTTCTTCATCAAAAAAGTCTTTATCAGTTTCTATTTCAATTCCACAAAAATGCTGCCACAACTCACTCTGTTTGTTTTCAAAATTAGGTACACTATTAAATACAATTGAATTTGATTTATCTAATTCATTAATATTTTTAAAAAAGTGAATATTTTTATTCAATTTAAGTTTTGAAAGTGTTTTTTTATAAAACATACCACTATCAATTGTCTGATATGGGGTAGATTGGCAATCTACATATTTTGTTTTATCAGGAGTATTTATTGTAAAATTATTCCAGCTTTTTTTAATACAATCGTCAAAGTTATGTGAAAAAACTTTCCAAAAAGACCAAGTTTTATCTCTTTTATATTCTTCCCTTGGCTCAATGATAGCCAAAGTTTTATTTTTTAATTTATCATGAATTTCTAATTCATAAGCTAAGGAGAGACCTGCACAACCTCCACCTATAATTATATAATCAAATTCTTTCATTTAAATTTATTTCTTCATTAATTAAATCATGATCATGCTCAATGTTATCATCGTTTTTTCTTATAAGTGATAACTTAATTAAATCAAAAATAGACAACAAAGTTTCAACTATTTTTTCAACATTAGTCACATAAATTTTACCTGATTTTTTATAATTTTCTAAATTTTGTTTATTTAAAATTTTATAACCAATTTTTCTATAAACTCTTCTGGCAACTAAGATTGCAAAACGAAAAGCAAAAGGAATTTCTTTGATTGAATAGAATGAGTTTTCATAATAATTTTCAGAGAGTTTTATAGTAGATTTTATTTCTTCAAAATTAAGATTGATGTAAGATCTTCCAAAATTAAGATCTTCAACAACATCCCTAGATATATTTGTTAGTTGCATAGCAATTCCAAGATCAATAGCTGATTTTAATGAGTTTTTTTTATTTACCTTTAAAATTTTAGCCATCATCAAACCAACGGTCCCTGCTACTCTGTATGAGTAGAGTAATAAATCCTTTTTTTTATTCAGTTTTATATTTTTTTTAATATCAGAATTTATTCCATCCAATAAATCTTGAACAACTTTTAAGGGAATATGAAATTCTTTTATGAGTTGCCACATATTTTGTACAACGGGATCATCAAATTTTTGATTATTAAAATTATCTTGAAAATCTAAAAATTTTCTTTTTTTTATATCAATTGCCTCTTCACTATCGGCAATATTATCAGCAACTCTGCAAAAGTCATACAAAGCCGAACATTTTAAATAAGTTTGTTTTGGTAAAAAAAAACCCGCCCAATTAAATGATTTTGCGTATGTCGATAAATAACTCTGATTAGCCATTATATGATTTTATCTAATACCTTTGCAGAAGACAATACACCTGGCACTCCTGCCCCAGGATGAGTTCCTGCTCCAACAAAGTAAAGACCATCATATACCTCTGATTTATTGTGAAATCTAAAGTAAGCTGATTGAGTAAATTTTGGCTGGATAGAAAAACCAGAACCATATTTAGTATTCAAATCTTGTTCAAAGTAATCTGGTGTAAGGTAAAAATCCTCTACAATATTTTCCTTAAGATTGGGCATCAAATCTTTTTCCATTTTTTCTATTACTAATTTTTTCATCTTTTCACCTTCAATATCCCAATCAATTTTTGATTGATTGTTAGGAACTGGGACCAATACATAAAAACAATCGCTACCCTCAGGAGCCATTGACTTGTCAGTCGCTGTTGGCCTATGAAGATAATAACTAATATCTTCATTTAATTTTTTTTTATCAAATATATCATCTAGATGTTCCTTATATTTATTACCAAATTTTATTGTGTGATGTTCTACGTTCTCATAAATTTTTTTGGTTCCAAAATAATACACAAATAACCCCATGGAATATTCCATACGATTTTTTTTCCAATTAAATAATAACGAATTACTATTGTTTTGACTTAATAATTTTTCATAAACAGCAGGTGGATCAGCATTACAAATCACATTATCAGCATTTATATCAGTTTGATTATTTACTTGGACACCAGAAATTTTATTATTCTTTGAGATTATTTTAGTAACTTCACTTTCTTTTAATATCTTTATTCCAACCTCTTTCATTAGTTTTTCGTAACCCTTTATGATATTTCCAGTTCCACCCATCGAGTAATGAATGCCCCATTTTTTTTCTAGGTATAAAATTAGTCCATAAATAGAGGTTGTAGAAAAAGGGTTTCCACCTACTAAAAGAGGGTGCATACTTAACATTCTTCTCAATTTTTCACTCTGAATATATGAAGAAACTAGGGAGTAGACAGATTTATAACTTTTAAGTTTTAATAGCGCAGGTAATTGCTGCATCATTACAAATGGTTTATCAAAAGGGATATCCGCAAGTTCAGTAAAACCTTTATCAAAAATTTTTTTTGTAAAATTTACTAACCTCTCATAGCCTTTTACATCTTCAATGTTTATTTTTTGAATTTGATTTTTCATCTCTGACTCATTTCCAGAGTAATCAAATTTTGTTTTATCCTCAAAAAGAAATTGGTACCAAATTTTAAGTGGTGTAAGTTTAATATAATCCTTGGGATCTTTCTTAAATAAATCAAATAATTCATTAATTAAATAGGGGGCTGTTATAACGGTAGGTCCACCGTCAAATGTAAAACCATTTTTTTTAAATACTCTTGCTCTTCCTCCTAGGTCAGGATGTTTCTCTATTATTATTACTTCATGACCTTTAGCTCTAAGCCTAAGAGCAGCTGCAATTCCACCAAATCCTGAACCAATAACTATAGAATTCATTTGAATAATTTATAGTTTTTTTGAAAAAATGTAAGGATATTATGAGTTAATTTTTTTTAACTCTTCTTTAGTTTCATCTAAATTTTTTTGAAATACAGCATCAAGTTTAGATTTATCTACAGATGTTGTAATTATTTTCTTAACAGAGTCTACTGCAATTTTAATTGAAGCATCTTTTATTTCCTTTAAAGCTGCTTCTTTCATTTGGCTAATTTTGTTTTCTGCAAGATTTTTTTTAATTTCTGATGATTTATGAAATTTATCGTTCAGTTCAATTATAAGTTTATCGGAGTCTTTTTTTGCTTCTTCTAAAATTTCATTACTTACTGATTTAGCTGTATCTAATTTACTTTGAGCGTTATCAAGCAAGGTTTTTGCCTCAGTTCTCAGTTTTTCACTCTCATCAATTTCATTTTTGATATCTGAAATCATTTTATCCAACATCTCAGTTATTTTTTGTGGAATCTTAAGATAAATTAAAGCTCCAAAAAAAATAATAAACGAAACTGCTACCCAAAAAGTTGCATCAATTGCCATAATATTTATCTCCATTTCTCTTTGATAAATCATCAACTATTGCAGATATGCTACTATTGTTAACGTCAGCACCAATAAGTTTTTGTATTAGTTCCGATGAAGTTTCAATAGCAATTGTATTGATTTTATCTGGAGCACTTTCACGTAAAGTGCTTATCTCTTGCTCAGCTTTACTGATTTCTTCATCTATTTGACCATCTAACACTTCTCTCTTAGCATTAATATCTTTTAATGCCTTTTCTCTTGCATGATTGAAGATATTTTTTGCCTCAAGTTTACTTTTAGAGATAATTTCTTCATATTCTTTTAGCTTCTTTTCACTATCTTCTCTTTGTTTTTCTGCAGCCTCAATATTTTCTAATATTTGAGATTTTCGCGACTCTAAATTGTTACTAATTTTTGGGAGTATAAGTTTAGATAAAACTACATACAAAACTCCAAATGTTAGCGTTAACCAAAAGATTTGCGAAATCCAAAACTCTGGATTTAATTGAGGCATACCACCGCTTTCAGCTGCAAAAGCTTCCACACAAAAGAGGAAGCTAAAAAATATCGACTGAAAATATATTTTTTTAATCATTAAATTTAAAATGCAAAAAGAATGATTAACGCAACTACTAATCCAAATAATCCTGTTGCTTCTGCAAGCGCAAAACCTAAAAGCAAATTAGGAAATTGTTTTTGTGCAGCAGAAGGATTTCTCATTGCTCCTGACAAATAGTTTCCAAAAATTATTCCAATTCCAACACCGGCACCAGCTAAAGCTATTGCTGCTAAACCTGCTCCGATCATTTTTGCTGCTTCTAATTCCATTATATCCTCCTATGTTAATTAATGGTGTAAATTTAATGCATCATTTAAATAGATGCAGGTTAAGATTGCAAAAACATATGCTTGAAGAAAAGCAACTAGTATCTCCAAACCTGTTAACGCAACCGAAAAACTCAGTGGAAGCCATCCACCAACTATTCCAAGACTTATTACAAAGCCTCCGAAAACTTTCATCATTGTGTGACCAGCCATCATATTAGCAAATAATCTAACTGACAAACTTACAGGTCTACTTAAATACGAAATAATTTCTATCACAACTATTAATGGAAGTAGTACTGCTGGCACGCCACTAGGAACAAATAATTTCAAATAACCAAAACCATGTTTAATAAATCCAATAACTGTTACTCCAATAAATATAAATGATGCTAATACAAATGTAACTATGATATGGCTAGTTACGGTAAATGTATAAGGTATCATTCCAAACATGTTGCAAAAAAGTACAAACATAAAAAGAGAAAATATAAATGCAAAATAAGGTTTTGCTTTTGACCCAGCTGTATCACTAATCATCTTGGATACAAATGTATAACTAAGTTCAGCAAGTAATTGAATTTTGTTTGGTAGTAGTGAATTTTTTTTTGAACCAAGATTAAAAATTATTAAAATTGCAACAGTACTTATAATCATAAATAAACTTGCGTTAGTAAATGATATATCTAATGCCCCTAATTTAATTTCTGGTCCAATTCTATAAACATCGAATTGGGTCATTGGATTTGCTGCCATAAATTTTATCTATTTTTGCATATTTTTTGCAGATCTAATTACGTTAGTTATTCCAGCAACTACACCCACAAAAAAAAATATTAATATAAACCAGGGTTTAGTACCAAAGGTCTTATCAAAAATAAACCCAATAATTGTCCCTACTGCTACTGCAGATACTAATTCTGTACTTAATTTAAAGGCAGTGCCTATTGAAGAGGGATTATTCTTCTTGTTATACAAATTTTTCTTTGAAACTTTGTCTTTTGCAATCTCTAAGCGAGTTTTAAAGGGGTCTTTAGGCATTTGTATAGATTAAGCAACCATACTCTCTGCTTTTTGTAAATCAACAGCAACTAATTGGCTAATCCCTTTTTCTGGCATTGTAACCCCGTAAAGTCTGTTCATTTTAGACATAGTTAGTGCGTGATGGGTGACAATAATAAATTTTGTATTAGTAATCTTAATAAGTTCCTCAAGTAGGCTACAAAATCTTGTAACATTGGCGTCATCCAAAGGTGCATCAACCTCGTCTAGTACACAAATAGGTGAGGGGTTAGTTAAAAAAACAGCAAAGATCAAAGATAAAGCTGTTAAAGCTTGTTCACCACCAGATAATAAAGTTATTGATTGTAGTCTTTTACCTGGAGGACTTACTAACATTTCTAAACCTGCTTCTAAAGGATCATCTGAGTCTACTAATTCAAGTTTAGCATTCCCACCATTAAATAGTTTTGTGTAAACTTCGTTAAATTTTCTATTAACTTTTTCAAACGCCTCAATAAGTCTTTCTCTTCCTTTTTGATTGAGTTCATTAATGCTATCTTTTAGTTTAACTATTGCTGTCACTAAATCAGAACGATCTTGCTCCATTTTTTTTATTTCATCTTTATATTTACTTGTTTCCTCATCAGCTTTTAAATTTACAGATCCTAATTTTTCTCTTTCTTGTTTTTTAATATCCAAAGCATCTTCTTGATCGATTGCATTAGGAAGCTCTTCTACACCATTTAAATTAGAGTTTTCCAAAATATTCTCTTCTGTTAAACTTAGTTCAGAATTTATTCTATCTAATAAATCACTTTTTCTTTTATTTAAACCTTCAATAGTTGCACCAGAGCTTGCTTTACGTTCTCTAATTTGAATTGATTGTTCTTGTATTTCATTTAACTGTGTCCTTAGAGAGTCTATTTTTGAGTCAGTTTCTTCAATGACCGCATCATTATCAATTTTATCTTTATCAGAAATTCTCAAGTTTTCTGATATTTGACCTTTTCTCTCTGCTTGAATTTTTGGTTGGTTATCTAATTCAGTTAATTGAGTTGTTAATTTATTTTTTCTTTCTGTTAATTCTGCAACCATTTTCTCCGAGTTTGATAGTAAGTTTTTCCAACTTTCTATTTCCGTTTCAATGGTTTTAATTCTTTCATTACGCTTTATAGACTCATTTTTAATTGATTGATTTTTGCTGTACGCATCAGCATATTTTTCTTGTAGTTGTTTTATATTTTTTGATTTTTCATTAACACTTAATAGTTCACCTCTACTTTTTTCATTTTTCAAATCACTTAAAAAATTATCTAGCTCCATGTTACATCTATCTAACAACGTGACTGCTTGATTTATTTCGTTACTATCGATTAACTCTTTCACCCTATTTATTGAATTTTTAACGTTTTTAATTGGACCAATACTTATATTTAATGTTCCTTCAGCAATAGTACTAACAACTTCATCCACAGCTTCTTGTTCTCTTTTAAGTTTTCTCTTGGCTTCTTCCAGTTCTTCATTGGACAATTTCTCTGTTTCAAAGTATTTAGAGTCTATATCTATTAGATCAGCTTTTTCTTCTTTAAGCCTTTTTTCATTAGAGTTAGCATCAATAATTATTCCTCTTTCTCTAGAAATGTCTTCATCAAGAGTTTGAATTGATTTTTTAATACTTTCTATTTCATCTTGTGTTCTAGTGTTTTCTTCATCCAGACTTTGTAGTTCAAGATTAAGTCTTTGAATTCTAGAGAGATTTTCAATATTTTTTTCTCTTAAAGGAGACACTTTATCAGTTGCTTGTTTGATTAATTGTTCAAGATCAGATATTTTATTATTAAATCCATCAACCTCACCTTCGGCCTCATTATTAATCTCGTTTTCAATTTTTATTTCTTTATCAATCTCTAATAATTTTAAATAATAAAGCCCAGCCTCAATCTTTTTTATTTCTTCAGTGATTAATTTATATTTAGTAGCTTCTTCTGCTTGTTTTTGTAGATTAGCCAATTGTTTTTCTTGCTGCCTTCTTAGTTCGTCTGCTCTTCTTAGATTATTTTCTGCCGCACCTAACCTTAGTTCAGCCTCATGTCTTCTAACATGTAAACCAGATATACCAGCAGCTTCTTCTAAAATAGCTCTTCTATCTGTTGGCTTTGCGGTTACCAAGGCACCAATACGTCCCTGACTAATCATTGAAGGTGAGTGAGCCCCGGTTGATAGATCTGCAAAAAACATTTGAGCATCTCTCGCTCTTACTTCTTTATCATTAATATAAAACTTTGAACCTTTATCTTTTTCTATTTTTCTTCTTACGTTAATTTGATCCACCTCACGGTATTGAACAGGTCCTTCGTTATTTTTGTTATCAACATCAATTGATACCTCTGCAATATTTTTAGATGCTTTGTTTGATGTCCCAGAGAAAATTACATCTTCCATTCCTGAGCCACGCATACTTTTTGCAGAAGTTTCACCCATAACCCATCTTAAAGACTCTACAATATTAGATTTTCCACAACCGTTAGGACCTACAATTCCAGTCAAGCCTTCTTCGATTAAAAAATTTGTTTTATCTGCAAATGATTTAAATCCATTAAGTTGGATTTTTTTAAACTCCATGCACTAACTTATATCAGTTTTTCAAGAGCTTTTTTTAAATTTTTATAATTAAGAGATTTTTCGAACTTTTTATCATTTATTATAATCGTTGGGGTAGCATTAATTTTGAATTTTTTAACACCATCGATTCGATCATTTAATACGAAATCTTCAATTTCTTTATTATTAATGCATGCCTCAAAATCAACATTAAAACCTTCACTTGTTAAAAATTTTTTAAGATTTTCGTTTGCTTCAGCAGCAGAGCTTCCTTTGACCCATTTTTGCTGATTTGCAAATAAACTGTTTAAAATTTTCGAATCACCATCATTATTACATTGGGCAACTTTTGAAGCATTGAATGCAGCAATATCTAAAGGAAAATGTCTAAATTCAATTTTAGCTAAACCAGTATCTAGATAATTTTTTTTTAATTCAGGGTAAACATCTTTATGGAAACTAGCACAGTGGCTACAAGTTAAAGATTCAAATGCAATTATAGTAATTTTTGCATCTTTGTTACCAACAAATATTCTTTTTATTTCTTCTGCATTGATATTTGAGATAGTACTGAAAAATATAAGGGTAAAAGCTAAAAATTTTTTCATTTTTTTTTAAAGACCTTGGTTAATTCTATAAGTGATTTTTTTATTTTATCATTCTTAACATTATTGATCTTATCTTGGTATTTATCAATTGCGACATTTTCTTGTTTAGTCTCAGTTTTAGCAAAAATTTTTTGCTCATCATCAAAGCTTATAAATTTAAGTTTTTCAACCACAGTATAACCAAAAAAGCTATTCATCTTATCCATTATATCTTTTTTTGAATATTCCATATCAACTTCATGGCCTCTTTTAACCATTATCAATAAAGTACTTACTCCAAATTTATTAGAGTTTTTAAATGTTTTTGGGTAGCAAACTTTAAACAAATCCTCACCAACTATATATTTCCAGTTACTTAAAGTTTCAGAATAAATATGTCCTTTTTTATTTATAATTTTTTTTACATTCTTTGGCAAAGTGTCTTTAAACGATCTTAAACCTTGAATGGTTTTACTTCTCTGCTTAGTATTATCTTTAAATTGCATATGAAAGAATCAATAATAACAAATAAAATTCTCAATTGGTACGATATTCATAAGAGAACATTACCTTGGAGAAAAAAAACTTCATTAAAAAAAAAGCAATATTACACGTTGGTTAGTGAATTTATGTTGCAACAAACACAAGTTGCAACCGTGATCCCATATTTTAATAGATTCATAAAACATATTCCCAACCTAGAAGTTCTTGCTAAATATGATGATCAAAAATTAATTAAGCTATGGGAAGGTCTAGGCTATTATTCAAGAGTTAGAAATTTAAAAAAAACTGCTCAAATTGTTATTAAAGATTTTAAAAAAAATTTACCCGATAATATTTTAGACCTTAAGTCTCTACCTGGAATTGGAGATTATACAGCAAGTGCTATTATGGCTATTGCATTTAATAAACCTGTTATTCCTTTAGATGGTAATATTGAAAGAGTTTTAAAAAGATACCTTTACTTAAAAAATGAAAATCAAATTCACAAAGGTAATCTAATTAAACAAAAAAAAATATTTGGCACATCTTTAAGATCTAGTGATTATGCTCAAGCCTTGATGGAATTAGGAGCATTAATTTGTAAACCAATCAATCCATATTGTGAAAAATGTCCTATCTCAGGAAAATGTAAATCTTTTAAAAAAAAAGATTTTGCATTAATTAAATTTAAAAAAAATAACAAAGAAAAATACTATTTACTTAAAGTTTTTAAAAAAAATAAAAAATATTTATTAGTTAAGAACAAAAATTTTAATTTTTTAAAAAATTTGGATATTTTTCCAATGCAAGAAATTAAAAAACCAAAAAACTTTGATCATAATTTAAATTTTAAAATGTCTAACATGAATATGAACATTAAAATTCAAACCAATAAGGCAAATAAACCTTTACCTTTTTCTTATTGGATTGATCCTAAAAAATTAAAAAAATATACACTACCAACATTTACAAAAAAAATTGTTTCATATTTGGAGAATCATTCATGAAAAAGATTGCAATAGTTGGAGCAGGTATTTCAGGTTTATTTGTTGCAAATTTATTTAGAGAAAATCCCAATTACCAAGTCACGATTTATGAAAAAAATAGCTCTATACAATTAGAGGAAGGGTATGGAATACAACTATCTACCAATAGTATTAAGCTTCTTAATGAAATCGGATTTAATAATTTAGAAAATAAAGATAAATTTAATCCTGAAAAAATTGATTTTTACGATCTTAAGCATAAAAAAATATGTGACTTAAATATTTCAAAGTTTAATTCTGAAAATTGTAAGTACACAACGCTAAAAAGGTCTAAATTAGTTGAATTTTTAAAAGATCGATTGGAAGAAAATATAATTCAGTATAATCATAAAATTGAAAAAATTGAAAAAAATAATAATCAAATAATTTTAACTTTTAATGAAAGTATTAAAGTAATTTCAGATCATCTAATTATTTCTGATGGGGTGTTTTCTAAAGGTAAATCGTTAATTTCTAATAATGAAATAAAACCTGCTTATAATAATTCGATTGCAATTAGAGGTAATATTTCAAGAAAAGAACTTAATAATTTAAATGAAAAAAATATTTCTTTATTTATGGGAAGTAATTTTCATTACGTGATTTATCCAATAAACAACAATGATGAAGCTTTTAATTTTATAGGAGTTTTAAAATACAAATTAACAGCAAATGAGCTTGATAATTATGATCTTTTTAAAGGAGAAGGGTTTATTGAAGGTATTAAAGAAAAATTACAAAATAGAATTTCTTCAAACATTTTAGCTAATCTTAATAACATCAAGTGTTTTCCAGTTTTTGCTAGTAAAGGCTACCTAAAACCAGGAAATAATATTTTTTTAATTGGAGATGCTTTCTTTGCTTTTCCACCTTCATTCGCTCAAGGAGCCTCACAATCTATTGAAAGTGGATCAGAGCTGTTTGTTGATATTATAAATAATAAAAATAATTTCTATGATTACAGAGTAGAAAAAGTAAAAATGATCAATAATAGATCTAAATTAAATCAATTTGCTTTTCATTTATCAAATCCTTTAATGATTTTTTTTAGAAATTTAAGTTTAAGAATATTAACTAAGAATAAGAAATTTTTAGAAAGTTATTTAGGAAAAATTTATAAAAATTAATTTTTAGAAATTAATCTTTGTCTTAAATAGTCAATTGGATATGTTCTTCCATTAATATCACAGTGCCAATAAGTCCAACCATTACAACTTTCTGCACCTAAAATAGTAGCTGCAACTTTATGAATAGATCCCTCTGCCTGATTATGCTTAATACTTCCATCAGCCATAATTCTTGCAGTAATTTTTTTCTTATTATCAAAAATATTTGTACCAGGTTTTATGATACCTAATTCAACTAATGATCCGAAAGGTATTCTTGGTTTAGATCTATTGTTTTTTAAAGTATCTAATAAATCATCTTCAATTTGTTTTGTATTTTTTAATCTTTGTTCAGCTGCTTTAAAATAAGTTTTTTCTTTTTCTATACCATAATAATTTCTACCTAATTTTTTTGCTACTGTTGCTGTTGTTCCTGATCCTAAAAATGGGTCTAAAACCATATCATTTTTATTTGATGAAGCTAGTAACACTCTGTGTAATAGTGCTTCTGGTTTTTGTGTTGAATGAACTTTTTTTCCATTTTTTTTCAATCTTTCAGTTCCATTACAAATTGGTAAATTCCAATTTGATCTCATTTGAAGATCGTCATTTAAACATTTTAATGATTGATAGTTAAAAGTATATTTTGATTTTTCGTTTTTAGATGCCCAAATCAAAGTTTCGTGTGCATTAGTAAAACGTGTACCTCTAAAATTAGGCATAGGATTATTTTTATTCCAAATGACATCATTTAATATCCAAAATCCTAAATTTTGAATAGCGGCACCAACTCTAAAAATGTTGTGGTAACTGCCAATAACCCAAATAGCCCCATCTTTTTTTAAAATTCTTTTACATTCAGAAAGCCATGCATACGTAAATTCATCATATTTCTTAAAATTCTCAAATTGATCCCATTTATCGTTGACTGCACTTACTTTAGATCTATCTGGTCTAATTAGTTCATTTTTTAATTGCAAATTATATGGAGGGTCTGCAAAAACTAAATCAAATGTTTCACTTGGAATATTTTTTAATTCTTCAAGACTATCTCTGTTAACAATTTTATTTTTAAATTCAGAAGTCATTTGTATAAAATAATTAGACTCCAAAAGGATTCTTGGGTCAACCTGTGATTGAATTAATTGGATTCGATTTGTGCCAATCAAAAGATAGGTTACTAGATATTGTGTATCTAATAACTAGATATAGGGGAGAAGCTTCTTCTGTGATGTTTTGTAATTCCAAGTTTTTTAATTGCCTTTAAATGTTTCTTAGTTCCATATCCAAAATTTTGATCCCAACCATATCCATTATTATTTTTAGCAAGCCCAGCTATAAATTTATCTCTTGAAACTTTAGCAATTATTGAAGCAGCAGAGATAGAGGGAATTTTTTGATCACCTTTAATTACAGCTTTTAAATTATAATTTTTTAAATCAGGAACCTTATTTCCATCTATTAAAACTTGTGTTGGTTTTTTTTTAAGTTTTTTAATTGCTCTTTTCATAGCAAGCAAACTTGCTTGTAAAATATTAATTTTATCTATTTCTTTAACTGATGCTTTACCAATTACCCAAATAGAATTTTTTTTAATATATTTTGACAATAATTCTCTTTTATTTTTAGAAAAAGTCTTTGAGTCTTTTAGTAGTTTTTTATCAATTTTTTTATTTAATATTACTGCTGCAGCATATACTGGACCTATTAAGCTTCCTCTTCCAACTTCATCTACACCAGCTATTATTTTCATCTAAATTACTATAAAGTGATAAATTAATAACCCAACTAAAACTCCTTTTATAAAAGAAATCCAAAGCAAACTATAATTAGAAATATTAAATATCTTTTTACACCATGAAATTAAATGTTTGTGTTGTTCAATCATACAAAATTAAATGACAATCTTCATTTCATTTATTTTCTGTCTAATTTTTTTTAAGTCTTCCCAAGAATATTTTTTATTTTCTGGAAATCTAATTAGATAAGATGGATTATATGATATCATCACTGGATAAGTTTTATTTTTTAGTATTGTTTCTTTCCATTTACCTCTTTCAGAGGATATCTTTGTATTAATACCTGTCACAGCCTCCATAGCTGAGCTGCCCATTAAAATAATCATCTTTGGATTGATAATTGAAATATGTTCTTTTAAGAAAATAGAGTATCTTCTAATCTCTTGGCTAGTAGGTTTGCGATCTTCGGGAGGTCTAAAATTTATTGCGTAACAACAATAAATACTTTTCCTTTTTATTTTAATTGCGAGAAGCATTTTATCTAATAATTCTCCAACTTTGCCTTTAAATGTTAAACCAGATTTATCCTCCTCTATTCCCGGCGCTTCACCAATTAACATAATTGGGCTATTAATATTTCCATCACCTAGAACAATATTTAGAGAATTCTCTTTTAAACTACAATTTTCGATTGAATCCATTTGTTTTTTTAGTTTTATTAATAAATCAGCTTTATTGCTAAGATTAGAGTCTTCATGATTATTATTAATAGTACTAAATCTATTTATTGGTTTATTTGTAAATACAAAGTTTGGTTCAATTGTATTAATTAAATCATCGTCTAATTTGCCTTTTTGATTTATCACTTTTTTAGTCATAGAATGAGCAGATGTTTAATAAACTAATAAAAATAATCACAGTTTTTATCTTATTCTATCAGACAGCTGCATATTCTAAAAGTGCTAGTTTGAATGACTTTAATTCAAGAGATTTAACGAATTACTTTTCAGGAATCATTGCTTATGAAAATAGAGAAAATACTGATGCTTTAAAATTTTTTAATGCTTCAAAAGTTTTAATAAACAGACATGACACCTATTTAAAAAGATATATAAATTCATTAGTTTTAGAAAACAAAGTTGCTCAAGCAATAAATATAATTAAAAACAGGAGTAACAAAAATAATACAGATTTTTTTAATGCATACATACTCTTAGTAATTGATAGCTTAAAAAGAAATGATTTTGTAAAAGCAGATAAATACTTAACCCAAAGTTTAAAATTCCAAGATCAAAGGAGATTTAATTTAGTAATTTCAGAAACCTTAAGACAATATGTTTATACATTTAAAAATAAAAAAATTTTATCTAATAAACAAAATTTTGGAAATTTATCTTTAATATCTCAGTCATTTCAAAGATGCTATTTACAGCAAAAAAATACAGGATCTTTTTTTTTAAACTTAATTAATAATCAACAGGGAGATTATTCTAGGTATATATTTTTCTATATAAATTATTTAGTTGAGAATAAAAAAATAGAAGAAGCTAAATCTGTTGGAAATCAATTAGAATATATTAGCTCAACTCTATTATTATCACAAACTAAAAGTTGGCTAGATAAAAATAAAATTAAAAAATTTAACAAAATGTTTTCCTGTAATAATCATAACGATATTATTAGTGAGTTTTTATTTTTAATTTCGAATCTATATTCATCCCAGGATGATTTTGAAAAATCTAACTTTTATCTGAATTTATCTAATTATTTAAATCCAAAGTTTAAATTTAATTTGTCACTTGTAGCTGAAAATTTTTATCTTAATAAAGAGTATAACAAAGTTAAAAAGATTTTAAAAAACTTTGATAAAGATGATGAGTTTTATTATTGGTTTAGGGTTAAAAAAGAAGCGCAAATAATCATTAAAGAGCAAGGTTATGAGGAAGGGATAGATTTCATAAGCTCAAAATTTAACAACATAAATGATCCTAATTTGAAGATGGTTTTTGATATAGCTAATTTTTATAAAAATTCAAAAAAATATGAAAAGTCAATAAGCTATTATACTCAAATCATTTCTGATTTAGAAGGAGATACAGATATTAAATCAGATCTATTATATAGAAGAGGTGGTAGTTACGAGCGATTAGGTAACTATGAAAAAGCTGATGAAGATATGTTAAATTCTCTAAAAATAAATCCAGATGATGCTTATGTTCTTAATTATTTAGCATACTCTTGGTTAGAGCGAGATTATAAAATTGATGAGGCTTTTCAAATGTTAGAAAAAGCATATTCAGAAAAAAGTAATGATCCTTATATTATAGACTCAATTGGATGGGCATACTATTTAATAGATAACTACGTTCAAGCAGAAAAGTATCTTAAAAGAGCAGTAGAACTGATGCCAGAAGATCCAACTGTTAATGATCATTATGGAGATATATTGTGGAAATTAAATCGAAAAATCCAAGCTAGATATTTTTGGAATAATGTTTTGAATCTTGAGGATGCCGATGAAGATATTATTAAAAATATAAATATTAAAATGATTGAAGGTATTTCAAATTCTTAAATGGGTGCGTATCGAATTAAATCATTTGCTAAAATAAATTTAGCTCTAAACGTGACTGGTAAGTCAAGTTTATTACATAAAATTGAAAGCATTTTTTCTTTTGTTGAGTTACATGATGTGATTTTTGTTAAGAAAATTAATGAGTTAAATCACCGAGTTTCTTTTTTTGGAAAATTTTCTAGAAACATAAATAAAAATAATACTGTTGAAAAACTGCTTAAGATACTTGAACAAGATGGAATATTAAAAAATGAAAAATTTCAAATTAAGATTAAAAAAAATATACCTCAAAAAGCTGGGTTAGGTGGAGGATCAATGAATGCTGCTAGTATTTTAAATTTCTTTATTAAAAAAAAAATTATTAAAGTTAGTCAAAAAAAAATAATAAAAATTTCTAGGTTGATCGGTTCTGATGTAATTTTGGGTATTAATCTTAAAAATGGTATTTTGACCTCGAATAATGTTATTAAAAATTTTTCAAACTGTCCAAAATTTTATACTCTTCTAGTAAAGCCAAATTTTGGATGTTCTACAAAAAAGATTTATTTAGGAGTGAATAATTTCACAAGATCAAGATTTAATAATCCAAAAAAGTCTATGTTTAATAAAAAATATTTATCCACACAAACTAATGCATTAGAAAAAGTTGCTCTCTTAAAATATCCAAAATTAAAAAAAGTTAAATTTTTTCTGGAAAAATTAAAAAATCCATTTTTTGTTAGAATGACTGGTTCAGGCTCTGTAATAGCTGCATATTATCTGTCAAAAAAAGATTGTGATGTGGCAAAAGTTCAATTTAAAAGAAAATTTGAAAATTATTGGTGTAATGCATCAAAAACTCTATAAAATTTATTTTTTTGTGTTATACGAAATTAATATTGGGGCGTAGCCAAGTGGTAAGGCACTGGTTTTTGGTACCGGCATCCTAGGTTCGAATCCTAGCGCCCCAGCCATATATGTATAATTTTTTAGATAAATTTTTTTTTAGATCTCGAAATCTTGATTACGTAAGTCAAAATCTCAGAGATATTACCAATAATACCTCAGCAAAGAAAATTTTTAACGCCATCAACAGTTATTCTGAAACTAGTGAGGTAAGATATGTTGGGGGATGTATTAGAAAAGTCATAAAAAAAGAGAGTATTGATGATGTTGATCTTGCAACAAATTTAAAACCTAATGAAGTTTGTGAAGCTTTAAAAAAAAAAGAAATTAATTATTATGAAACTGGTATTGATCACGGAACAATTACAGCAGTAATAGATAATCTAAAATATGAAATTACATCTTTAAGAAAAGATGTAATAACTGACGGAAGGCATGCAAAAGTAGAATTTTCTTTAGATTGGAAAGAGGATGCCGCAAGAAGAGATTTTTCTATTAATTCAATTTATTCAGATGGTGAGGGTAATTTATTTGATCCTAACAATGGAAAGAAAGATTTAGAAGACGGTTTAGTAAACTTTATAGGTGATGCAGAGAATAGAATAAAAGAAGATTATTTAAGAATACTAAGATATGTGCGTTTTTTTACAAACTATTCAAATCACAAACATAAGCCCGAAATAATCAAAATAATAAAAAGAAATATTGGTGGAATATCTAAATTATCTAGTGAAAGATTATTAGATGAATTTAAGAAATTAACACTATCTAAAAATTTTTTAAAATTATTTGAAGACAGTAGTAGTGTAGAGCTTATACAAATAATATTTCCACAATTTAAAAATTTAGATAAATTAAAGAAATTAAATACTTATGCATATCATAATTTAAAAAATATTGATTTTATTTTTTTATTGTCACTTATGATAATTGATGGAACGGACAATACTGATTATTTTTTATATAAATTCAATTTATCCAAAAAAGATCAGAAAAGATTAAAAATGATTAATCTTTTTCACAAGGAAGAAGTAAGTATAAAAAAATTCAATGAAAAAAACTTTAATAGGATCTTTTATTTTAATGGTAAACAAGCAGTAACTGATATTATTAATTTTAAAATTTTCACTTCTGATAAAGTTGAAAAAAAATTAATAAATTTAATGGAAAGTTATAAAAATAAAGTAATTCCAACTATGCCAATAGGAGCAAATAATCTGATGACGAAATATAACATTCCAGAAGGTAAAACTTTAGGTAATAAATTGAAAATGATTGAAGAAGTATGGGTTAATAATGGTTTTAAGATTTCTGAAAAACAAGTTAAAAAAATTGCTAAAGATTAAACATATTTAACATCTTTAATTTCAAAATTTTTTATACCAGCAGGAGTAGTTATTTCTACTAAATCATTTTTATTTTTTCCAATTAATCCTTTTCCAATCGGAGATTGAAAAAAAATTAATTTTTGTTTTAAATCAGCTTCATCTTTTCCAACTATTTTATAACTAATCTTTTCTCCATTATCTAAATTTTCCAAAGATACTGTCGAACCAAAAATAACTTTTCCATCATTGTTTAATTTAGTTACATCAATAACATTTGCCCTTGCTATTATGTCGTTAATTTCAGTTATTCTGCCTTCATTATGAGATTGTTCTTCCTTTGCTGCGTGATACTCCGCGTTTTCTTTTAAATCACCGTGTGATCTTGCTTCAGCTATAGCAGCTACTATTTCTGGTCTCTTCTTTTCTTTTAAAAAGACTAATTCTTCTTTTAATTTGTTTAGTCCGTTTAATGTAATTGGTTCTTTATCCATATTTTATTTCCATTTTGCTATGGGTGGAAGAGACATTAAAATTCCTTCTACATTTCCTCCTGTTTGTAATCCAAATTTTGTTCCTCTATCATACAATAAATTAAATTCTGCGTATCGGCCTCTTTTAATATACTGCATCTCTTTATCTTTTAAAGTCCATTTTTTTTTAATTTTTTTTTTAATAATATTATTAAATATCATTTGGAATGTAACACCCACATCTCTTACAAACTTAAAATTTTTTTCAAAATTATCTTTTTTGTAATCAAAAAAAATTCCACCAATCCCTCGAGACTCTTTTCTATGAGGTAAATAGAAATATTCATCACACCATTTTTTATATTTTTTGTAATAGTTTTTATTATGTCGATCACACATCGATTTTAAAGTTTTATGAAATTTATTTTTTTCATTATTATCTTTAATTGATGGAGTAACATCCATCCCACCGCCAAACCAATTTTGAGTTGTACAAATAAATCTAGTATTAAAATGCATCGCTGGTATATGTGGGTTTTGCATATGCATTACAATTGATATACCTGAAGCCCAAAACCTTGGATCTTTATCGGCACCAGGAATATTTTTTTGAAATTGTTTTGGAAATTTTCCATAAACTTTAGAAAAGTTTACACCGACCTTTTCGAAAATTTTTCCATTTTCAAAAATTCTGTATTCTCCACCACCTTCATCTTTATTTCTATTTCTTTTCCATGAAGTTGTTTTGAATTTTACTTTATTATTTTCCAATAAGTTGATGTCATCACATATAGCATTTTGAAGTAATTTGAACCAATTGCTTGCAAGATCTTTTTTAATACTTAAGTCCATTTTATAATAATCCTGTTTGTCTTAAACTTTCTGCCAAAACTATTGCAACTGAAGATGCTATATTAAGAGATCTGGCATTTTCATTCATAGGTATCTTTAAACGATTTTTAATTAATTTGTGTACACTCTCTGGTACCCCAGCACTTTCGCGCCCAAACAATATCGTATCCTCTGAGTTAAATTTAAAATTAGTATAAGATATTGATCCCTTTGTTGTCATCAATACAATTCTCTGATTCTTTTTTGCCTCAAAAAATTTATCTGAGCTTTGATAAAATTCAATTTGTTCAAAATCCATGTAGTCCATTACAACTCTTTTAAATCTTTTATCTTTCAAAAGGAAACCACAAGGCTCGATAATTTCTAATTTTGCTCCTAAACAAGCACATGTTCTTATAATAGCTGCTGTATTTTGAGGAATATCAGGCTCGTACAATGCAATTTTTGGTCTTGGATTCATAGTTTATGTGTCATTCTTTCAGTAGAAAAAAAACTGTTATCTTATAAGAAATCGTATATTAAATAAATTTTTAACAATAATTTTTATAAAATGTCAGAGAAAAAGCCAGAAAGAAGAGAGTTTTTGTTTACAGCCTCATATGCTGTAGGAGCAGTAGGTGTAGGAGCTGTAGTTTGGCCACTTATAGATCAAATGAATCCAGATGCTTCAGTTAAAGCATTGGCAAGTACAGAAGTAGATGTCAGTTCAGTAAAGCCGGGAAACACAATAACAGTCCTCTGGAGAGGGAAGCCAGTTTTTATTAGAAGAAGAACCAAAGATGAAATTACTGAGGCTCGTTCTGTAAAGATGGAAGATTTAATACACCCTGAAAAAGATGAAGATAGAGCAAAAAACCCTGAGTGGCTTGTTATGCTAGGCGTTTGCACTCACTTAGGATGTGTTCCTTTAAATGATAAAGGTGATTACGATGGATGGTTTTGCCCATGCCATGGTTCTCATTATGACACATCAGGAAGAATTAGAAAAGGTCCAGCACCTTTAAATATGGAAGTTCCAAAATATGAATTTGTTAACGCCAATACAATTAAGATTGGATAAAATTTATGAGTGATCACGATTATACACCTTCGTCAAAAGTTGGAAAATGGTTTAATGACAGATTGCCATTACTTACACTTGCAAATCATTTAACAGATTACCCAACTCCAAAAAACTTAAATTATTGGTGGACGTTTGGTGGAATTTTAACTTTTTGTTTAATAACTCAGATTGTCACTGGTTTAACACTTGCTATGCACTACATCGCACATGCTGATATGGCCTTCGAAAGTGTTGAGCATATTATGAGGGATGTAAATTATGGTTGGTTAATTAGATACATACATGCAAATGGTGCATCAATGTTTTTCCTAGCAGTATATATTCATATTTTTAGATCATTGTTTTATGGTTCTTATAAATCACCAAGAGAAATAATTTGGATAATTGGAATAATTATTTATTTATTGATGATGGCTGCTGCATTTATGGGTTATGTATTGCCATGGGGACAAATGAGTTTTTGGGGAGCAACCGTTATAACTAATTTGTTTAGCGCAATCCCATTAGTAGGTGAGGGTATAGTCACTTGGCTTTGGGGTGGATATTCGGTAGACAACCCAACTTTAACAAGATTTTTTACGCTTCATTACTTAATACCATTTTTAATTTTAGGACTTGTTGTTCTTCATATTTGGGCATTACACGTCCCAGGAAATAACAATCCAGTTGGAATAGATATTAAGAAGCCTTCAAAAGATACAGTTCCATTCCACCCTTATATTGTGATTAAAGATGGTTTTGCCTTATTAATGTTCATGATCGTTTTTGCATTTTTTGTTTTTTATTCACCAAATATTTTGGGACATGCTGATAATTATATCGAGGCAAACCCAATGGTTACTCCAGCCCATATTGTTCCTGAGTGGTATTTGTTACCCTTTTATGCAATATTAAGATCTGTACCTGATAAACTTCTTGGTGTTGTTGCCATGTTATCAGCTATTTTAATTTTAGCAGTGTTACCATGGCTAGATACATCTAAGATTAGATCAGCAGTATTTAGACCATTATATAAACAATTTTATTGGATCCTTGTAGCTGACGTATTAATCTTAGGATATATGGGAGCAATGCCGGCGGAAGGGCTTTATTTGCTAATTGCTAGAGTTGCAACAGCATATTATTTCCTTCATTTTTTAATTATTCTCCCAGTCTTAGGGTTTAAAGAGAAAACTTTACCTATTCCACTAAGTATAACTGAGTCCGTTCTTGGTGGATCACCCAACTTAGCAACTGTAAAAAACAAAGAAAGTCTTGAAAAATAAAGTGAAAAACATATTCAAATTATTTTCAATTATTGTTTTATTTTGTTTTACAACTGCTCAATCAAATTCAGCTGAAAAAGTTGATTATTTAAAAACTGATTGGAGTTTTAAAGGTCTTTTTGGAAAATTCGACAGAGGGTCTCTTCAAAGAGGCTATCAAGTTTACACTGAGGTATGTGCGTCTTGTCACTCAATGAAATATCTTAGCTATAGAAATTTAGGTGAAAAAGGTGGACCAGAATTTTCCGAGGCAGAAACTAAAGCTATAGCAGCATCCTTTGAAGTAACTGACGGTCCAAATGCAGATGGAGAAATGTTTTTAAGACCAGCAAAATTATCTGATAAATTTGTGATGCCATATGAAAATGTTAAAGCTGCTCAAGCAGCTAATGGTGGTGCATACCCGCCGGATATGTCAGTTTTAGTTAAAGCGAGAGGTGGAGGAGTTGATTATATTTATTCATTACTTCAAGGCTATGAAGAAGCACCAAGTGGAATGGCTTTAGATGATGGTGTTTACTACAATAAATATATGTATGGAAATAAAATTAAAATGGCTGCTCCACTTTCTGATGGATTAATTGAATATGGTGATGGAACCAAAGCAACAGTAGAACAGATGTCAAAAGATGTAACTACATTTTTAATGTGGGCAGCGGAGCCTCATTTAGAAGCAAGACACCAAATGGGATTTAAAGCAATTATATATTTAATTATTCTAACTATTTTAGTTTACTTTAGTATGAAGAAAATTTGGTCACGTGTTGAATCTGAAGTTTAAAACATCTCCATCTTTTACAATATAATCTTTACCTTCTAATCTCATTTTTCCATTTGTTTTCGAGTTCACCCAGCCTTCATTTGCAACAAAGTCTTCATATGAAACTGTTTCTGCTCTAATAAATCCTTTTTCAAAATCAGTATGTATTTCTCCTGCTGCTTTTGGAGCAGTACAATTTTTTTGAATTGTCCAAGCTCTTGTTTCTTCTGGTCCAGATGTGAAGTATGTATCTAAATCCAATATTTTATAACCTTTTTGAATTAGCATACTTAGCCCAGTTTCTTTGAGGCCAATCATTTCCATATAATTTGATCTTTCTCCAGACTCTAGTTCATTTATTTGGTTTTCTATATCAGCTGAAACAATTAATGTATTTTCTTCACCGAATTTTTCTATAAAATTTTTGGTATAT
The DNA here is from genome assembly GCA_902560015.1 of uncultured Pelagibacteraceae bacterium. Taxonomy (GTDB): domain Bacteria; phylum Pseudomonadota; class Alphaproteobacteria; order Pelagibacterales; family Pelagibacteraceae; genus Pelagibacter. Next base: position 29,078 of record CACEKA010000001.1, on the reverse strand, counting down.
TCGTTTCCATTTTGCACACTTTGTTCGTCTACATTACACACAAAAATTTTAGGTTTAATTGATAGTAAACCACTTTGATTGAGTAATTTACTTTCAAATTGAGTTTTTAAAATTGATATATCCTTATCGTTATTAATACAGTCAAGTGCTATTTCGAGTATTTTTAGCTGTTCTTCATCAACATTTTTTTTATTATTTTTTTCTAATCTTTTTTGAATAGACTCTAAATCTGCTAACATCATTTCAGTCTCGATTATCTCAAGATCCCTTATTGGATCAACTGTAGGGTTTACATTTTGAATGTCGTCAGAATCAAAACACCTAATCATATGAATAATTGCGTCTACTTCTCTTATATGTGATAGAAATTTATTACCCAAACCTTCGCCTTTAGAAGCCCCTTTAACAAGTCCGGCGATGTCAACAAAAGAGATTGTAGTATTAATAATTTTTTTTGATTTTGAAACTTTAGATAGATTATCTAGTCTTTCATCTGGAACAGGAACAACACCGACGTTAGGATCTATTGTACAAAAAGGAAAATTTGCAGCCTGAGCCTTACTTGAATTAGTTAATGCATTAAATAATGTAGATTTACCAACATTGGGTAAGCCAACTATTCCACATTTAAAACTCATTATTTATTATTTACAGTGCTAGAAAATAGATCTAATTTTTTATCAACAAGCAATGAAATAGACTCATTAATATTATTTGAAATTTTTTCTATACCAATAATCTCATCTTCGTCAAAATTTTGAAGAACAAAGTCACCAACTTCAATATTTTCTTTTGGTTTTCCAATCCCAATTCTTACTCTTGAATAATCTTGACCAATAAATTTATCAATTGACGCAATCCCATTATGACCTGCACTTGACCCACCATATTTAGCCTTAATTTTTCCAAACTCTACATCAAGATCATCATGAAACACAATTACATCTTCTGCATCTATTTTGAAGTATTCTATTAACTCCCTAATACAAATACCAGAATTATTCATAAAAGTTAGAGGTTTAATAGCATAAACTTTTTGGTCACCAACATTTCCTGTTGTGAGCAACCCTTTAAATTTTGGCTTTTGTTTTGATAGGCCAAATTTTTTATTTATGGAATCTATAATTTTAAAACCAACATTATGTCTATTGTTCTCACTATCTGGAGTGGGGTTACCTAATCCTACGAATAAAAGCATATTTTTTGTTAAAGGATAGTAAGATTCAATTTTGATTGATTATTTTTTTTCTTCTGCAGGCTTGTTATCGTCACCTTCTTTTTTATCACCACCTGCTGCTTCCGCTGCTGGCTTATCGCCTTCTGCACCTTCAGCACCTTCTGCACCTTCTGCTGCTGCATCGGCTTCTGCAGGTTTTTCAGGTTCTTTCATTACTGTTGGCGCAGCTAGTGTTGCAATAACAAAGTCTCTCCCTTGAATAGTTGGTTTTACTTCACTATCTAAATTTATAGATGATATCTTAAAGCTTTCACCAATTTCAACTCCATCAAGATCAATAACTAGATTTTCTGGAATTTTTTCACTTGGACATCTAAGTTCTACTTTTCTTCTTACTATATTTAAAACACCACCTCTTTTTAATCCTGGGGACTTTTCATGATTTATAAAATGAACTGGAACTTCTATTCTAATTTTAACTCCTGGAACTACTCTTAGGAAATCTACATGAATTGGTTCGTCAGTAATAATATGATATTTTATCTCTCTAGGAAGTACATTTTGAGTTTTTCCATCCACATTCAGAGTTACGATGTTAGATAAAAAATTCTCTTTATCCATCAAAGATTTTAATAATTTTTTTGAAATTGATACTTTTTCATTTTGTGCTTCACCACCATAAATTATTGCTGGCACACCACCATTATTTCTTATTGAGCTAAGGTCACCCTTAGTCTTGCTATTTCTAATGTTTGCGTCTAATGAATTCATAAAAACAAGGCCTTTTAGCTCAAGTTCTTTAATAACTCAAGGTAATTATTTAAATAAATCTGATACAGATGTTGAGTTAGATATTCTTTTAATAGCCTCACCCATTAAGCCTGAAATTGGCAGAACCTCAATGTTTTTAACACCTTTAATTTTTTCATTGTTGTCAATTGTGTCAGTGATCACTAAATTTCTTATAACAGATTTCTTAATTTTATTTACAGCTTCTCCACTCAGCACACCATGAGTGATATAAACGTAAACTTCTTTTGCCCCTCTATCTTTCAAAGCTTTTGCGGCGTTTACTATTGTCCCTCCAGAGTCAATGATATCATCTACTATTAAACATGTTTTTCCTTTCACATCACCAATTATATTCATTACTTGAGATTGGCCTGGTTTAGGTCTTCTTTTATCAACAATTGCAAGCCCTACATTTAAAAGCTTACCAAGTGCACGTGCTCTTTCAGTACCACCAACATCGGGTGCAACACATATAATATTTTTACTTTTAATTTTCTTTTTAGCATGTCTTGCAAATATTGGAGTTGCAAACAAGTTATCAACAGGAATATCAAAAAATCCTTGAATTTGACCCGCATGTAAGTCAACCGTTACAACTCTATCTGCTCCTGCTTTGGTAATTAAATTAGATACAAGTTTAGCAGAAATAGAGGTTCTTGGAACAACTTTTCTATCTTGTCTTGCATAGCCAAAATAAGGAATAACCGCAGTTATGTTTTTTGCAGAAGATCTTTTTAATGCATCAATACACAGTAATAATTCCATTAAATTATCATTTGCAGGGGATGAAACTGATTGGATAATAAAAATACTATTTCCTCTTATATTTTCATTTATTTCTACGTAGATTTCCCCATCAGAAAAATTTCTAATACTAGAATTTACTAATTTAGATTTCAAATATTTAGCAATATTTTTGCTAAGTGGTTTATTGCTATTTCCGGATAATAATTTCATTAAAAACCTAATTAAGCATAATTATTGAAATATTTCTACCATAATCATTCTGTTTTAAGCTCAAAGCTCTTCTTGCACTAAAAAATTTATTTTTAATATCAAAAGTATCAAGTTTAATTATATCTATATTTCTAATTTTGTTTTGTAAAATTTGAGAATAGACATATTGAGATAAATCAAAATATAGTTTGTTATTATCAATCTTAAAATATTTAAGACTTTTTTTATCTTTTTTAAGGAATTTTTTCATAAAATCATCTTTAACCTCATAGTTTTTTATCGAAATTGATGGTCCTATTGCAGCTGTTATATTTTTTAGACTACATCCTTTTTTAACCATAAATTTTATCACTTTGTCTATAATACCCCTGAAAGCTCCTTTCCAACCCGCATGGATTGCTGCAACAATTCTTTTTTTATTATCGTAAATAAGAATTGGAACACAATCGGCTGTTAAAACTGCTATAGGTAAATTTTTTTGATTTGTAATAACAGCATCTGCTTTTGGCTTTTTTTGTTAATTTATAGTTGTTATCAATGTAAACCAATTTATTACTATGTATTTGATTTAATAAGAATATATTTTTAGCAGAATTACTTATTTTTTTTTTTACAACTTCAAGATTTTTTTTAACATTGACTGACAAATCTTTTGAACCTGGCCCACAATTCAGACTTTGATATATTCCTTTTGATTTTCCACCTGAACTATTAAAAAAACCATGCTTTAAATTTTTTAACCTCGCTAGCTTTTTTGATTTAATCACCTTGAAATCCTGTTTTAAAATTATTTTTAATATTCTTTATTAGCATTACCTTAAATAATTCACCCATTTGTTTTTCGTCAATAAGTCGTCTGACTCTATAAAATAAGTCAGTTTTTTTTGAAAAAGGTATATTTTGACTTATGATTTCTGCTCTTTGAAGTATCCCCATACTTGTTAAGAATTTTTTTTGATTAGTAATGATTGAGTCAAGTTTATTAAATTGACTAACAAATTTTTGAAATAGATTAAAATTAATATTATATGTTATATCTGAGTCACCAATATTATCTAGAACACTTGAGTATTTGTGATTATTTATAGCTTGAAGAGTTTCGTACATTTTAGAATTTAGATATCCATAATCAATTATGAGTATCCCCCCATCATTTTTTTGAATAATGTCACATATCTCTCTTAAATATTTAAATGTCTTTGGAGAATACTCAATAATATTTTGTTTTTTTGATATTTCAAATTCTAAATTTTTTTCCACTATTTTGATATCTGTTTTTTTTTCTATATATTTTGCTTTTTTTTGATCATTAAATTCTACAAATCTTTCAAACCAATCTTCTTTTTTTTTGAAAAACTGTTTAATAGGAAGGGCATCAAAAAACTCATTTGCCAAAAATAAAGTTGGTTTAGAGTTAATTTTTTTTATATCTTTAATCCAAAATATTTTCTCAGGTTTTAGATTTTTTTTTTGATAATTAATTAAAAAATCACTTTTTTCATGAATTATAAAATTACATGCAGCAAAGCAATCAGGAAAATTTTTTAATGTTTCAATTATTACTTTCATCATTTCTCCATTACCAGCACCTAACTCAAATAAATTGAATTTCTGTGGCGAACCTATACTTTTCCAAAATGTAATTATCCATACAGCAATTATTTCTGAAAAAAGTCTTGTGATATTTGGCGCTGTAATGAAGTCTCCTTCTTTGCCAAATGGATTTTTTTTCATGTAATAGCCAGAATTTTTATCGTAAAGCGCCCAATCGATAAATTGATCTAAAGCTAAATTAGTTGATCTGCTTGTTTTCATTTTTAATATAAAATAGAGCTACACCCAATATAATAGTGATTATGCTTATAAATTGTCCCATCGATAAATTTAAAATTAGATAACCTAGTTGTTCATCAGGAATTCTAAAAAATTCGACTCCAAATCTAAAAATAGAATAAATAATTAAAAATATAGCAGAGATTAAACCAGGTTTTTCTAAATAATTTTTCTTTCTAAAGTGCATTAATATCAAAAATAAAATTATACCTTCTAAAAATGCCTCATATAGTTGAGAAGGGTGCCTGGACATATTATCTATTTGAACAAATGTAACGGCCCAAGGAACTTCAGTTACTTTGCCATAAAGCTCAGAATTTATGAAATTTGCCAATCTTCCAAAAAAAATCCCGATTGGCGCAACTAGTGATACTAAATCCATAAACAAAAAAGGATCTTGTTTGTGTTTTTTTGCAAATAAAATGCTTGAAATTATTACTCCTATTAAACCACCATGGAAAGACATTCCACCTTCCCAAATTCTAAAAATATCTAGAATATTATTGATATAGTAATTAAAATTATAAAAGACCACATATCCAAATCTTCCACCAATTATTATTCCAATTATTAGATAAGTAATATAATCATCAAAAATTTCATTTAACCTTGAATTTTTTATGAATATTTTTTTACATAATAGCCACCCAATTACAATTCCTGCAATATAAGCTAAAGAATACCATCTAATTTCAAAAGACAATATTTGTAGTGCAACTGGGTCAAAATTATTAATGAACATTTTTAATAATACTTATATTGTATATCTTAATTATGAAAAACTCTAAATTTATAATTGATAAGCTTTCAAAGGTCTTTGAACAAGGCCTAATTTCCTCCAAAGATCTTACTTCAGAGCTTTTAAATATTCTAAAATCAAAAAGAGACGAAATAGTTTTCAAAATGAAACTTACTAGTAAAGATGAATTTGATATTCTTTCAAAACGAGTTGAAAATTTAGAAAATAAAATTAAAAAAATTGAAATAAAAAAAGTAAAAAAAACTAAACGGGTAAAAAAATCTTAACACGTAGTCCGTCCATTTTAGATTTTTCTAATTTTATATTACCACCATGAGATCTAATTATATCTGACGCAATTGATAGACCAAGTCCAACACTTGATTTTGAGTCAGCTCTTCCTTTATCAATTTTGTAAAAAGGCTTAAAAACATTTTCATGTTCTTTTTTTTCAATACCTGGGCCATCATCATCAATTATTATAAATAAATTTGTATTTTTTTTATTAAGTCGAATATTAACCTTATTTGCATATTTTAATGCGTTATCAATTAGATTGTTTAAACATCGATTAATTAAATTTTTTCTTCCGTTAATATAAATTCTCGGTAATAATTCTTGTGAAATATTTTTGTTATTATATTTGATAATAATTTCTTGAATTAACTCTGACAAGTTAAACATATCGTCTTTTTCAATATAAGAGGAACTGGTAAATTGAAGATATTCATTGAGCATTTTTTCCATTTCATTAATATCTTCAGATAATTTTTTAGCCAAATCTTTGTCATTTATAAATGCAATTTGTAATTTCATTCTTGTTAATGGGGTCCTTAAATCATGACTTATTCCAGATAACATTTCATTTCTTTGATTTAAGTGTCTTTGAATTCTTTTTCTCATTTTATCAAATTCATGTCCCGCTTGTCTGATTTCCATTGCTCCAGAGGGTTTGAATTCCTCAATCTCTTCACCTTTACCAAATCTTTCCGCTGCACGTGCTAGATTTATAATTGGTCTAGTTTGATTTTTTAAAAATATTAGTGAGATAATCACCATTATTATTGCAGGTACTGTTATCCAAAGTGCAAATATTCTGGCTGATGAGCTAGAAACACGATCTTTTGGTACTAAAAATTTAAAATAACCATTTTGATACTTTATTCTTAAATCAATTAATTCAATGTAGCCTGTGGTATCAAACCAATAGCTACCAACATCAAAATGAGATTTTAATTCTCTTCTAAGAGTTCTATCAATAGGACTAAACCATCTCTCCGTATATTTATTAGTAAAATCTTTATCTTCATAAAATTCTATATTTAAATCTAAAAATAACGAAAAAAGATTAGTCAAATCTTTCTTTTCAGTTTTTTCTTTATCATATAGCTCTACAAAAGTGCTAATTTCATTAACTAATGCTCTAGTCATTTCTTTGTTGGTTTTAATCCAAAGACTATCAAAAAAAACAATGGTTATAACCAACTGCAGAACCAGGATGGGAACTGCTACAATTAGAAGTGCCCTGTAGAATAATCTTTTTGGCAATATTTTTTTTAAAAAATTACTCAATCCAGAGAACATATCCTGCCCCTCTAATAGTTTGTAAAAATTTTGGACTTTTGGGATCTATTTCAATTTTCTTTCTTAATCGAGTAATTATAACATCAATTGATCTTTCTTTGTCTAAATCTATTAATTGACCTATATCTTCTCTAGAAAATGTTTTTCCAGGATTATTAATCATTTTTTCTAAAATTGTTTTTTCAGTATTATTAATTTTAAATTCTTTTGAATTTTTAATTATTAATAATTTATTCAAATCAATTTTGACATTTGAAAATTCTATAATTCTCTTTTGTTCAGTTTTGATAGTTTTATTTAAAATATTTTTTATTCTTAAAACAAGCTCCTTTGGCTCAAATGGTTTAGGTAAATAGTCGTCTGCTCCAATTTCGAGTCCCTCAACTCTTTCAGTAGTTTCAGCTTTTGCAGTTAATAGAATAATAGGTGTTTCAAGTTTATTTTTATGATCTTGAATAAATTCCAAGCCACTTTTGCCTGGCATCATAATATCAAGTACTATTAAATCAAACTTAATAATTCCAATTTTAGTTGATGCACTTTCTGCACTATCTGCTGTTGTGACTAAAAAGTTATTTTCATTAAGATACTTTTTTACTAATGATCTTATTCCATCATCATCGTCTACAACTAGAATATGTGCAATAAAGTTATCCATTAATAATTTTACTTAAAACGTTATCAAAATTAATTACTTCTTCTGAGCTTGAATTAAGCAAAGCGTTATAAATCCTTTTTTTTTGTAAATCGAAAATTTCACCAAATATTTTTTTTCCTTTTTCATTCAAAAAGACATGTTTAACTCTTGTATCCTGTTGATCTTTTTTAAAAATAATAATTTCAAGTTTTATTAAATCTTTAAGCACTCTATTTAAGCTCTGTTTGGTCACTTTAAGTCGTTTTAAAAGTTCTGAAATTGAAATGCCTTGATACATAGATAATAAATGAATGACTTTATGATGAGCCACTCCAATTGAATATCTATCTAATATTCTTTTAGAATCTGAAAATGTTTCTCTATAACTTACAAACAATTTTTCTATCAAGTCTTTTAATTGATCATCTTTTAAATACAAAAGTTCTTTCATAATGGGTAAGTTATATTGACATATTACAGATACAAAGATATTTTTCAGTTATAATTTAATAAATTTCACACATGACACCTTACGATAAAAGATCTGGTAAAATTTGGTATAATAATGAGTTAGTAGACTGGTCAGACGCTAATATACATATTTTAAACCATGGACTTCATTATGCAAGCTGCGTATTCGAAGGTGAGCGAGTATATGATGGTTCAATATTTAAATTAGAAGAACACACCGCAAGACTTTTTTACTCTGCAAAAAGAATGGGAATTACAATTCCATATTCTGAGAAAGAAATAAATGATGCTTCTAATAAAATTGTATCAGTTCAGAATGTAGAAAATGGATATGTAAGACCTACCATTTGGAGAGGTAGTGAAATGATGGCAATTTCTGCACAACAAACTAAAATTCATGTTGCTATAGCAACCTGGGAGTGGGGCTCATACTTTGATCCAAAATTAAAAGTAGAAGGTATTAAATTAAATATTTCAAATTGGAGAAGACCTGCCCCAAACACTATTCCTTGGGATACAAAAGCATCAGGGCTTTATATGATTTGTACTTTATCAAAACATGAAGCTGAAAAACAAGGTTATACAGATTCATTGATGTTAGATCATGAAGGTAATGTTGCAGAAGCAACTGGAGCTAATATTTTTTTTAAAGATAAGAATGGAGAAATTCATACCCCAGTACCAGACTCATTTTTGGATGGTATTACCAGAAGAACAGTAATTGGAATTGCAAAATCAAAAAATATTAAAGTACACGAGAGAAAAATTAGCCCATCTGAACTTTCTAATTTTGTTGGATGTTTTTTAACAGGAACAGCTGCTGAAGTTACACCTGTTTCGTGTATTGCCGAAAATCAATTTAAAGTTTGTGATACAATAATTGACTTGAACGAAAGTTATCAAGCATTAGTTAGAAATAAAAAAGCAGCCTAATCTTTATTATCTTCTGACATTGCGTGATCAATTCCTTTACGCATATAATCATAGCCAGTGAATAAAGTTATAAAAGCTGAAAGCCACAACAAAATAATTCCAATTGTTTGAGCATTATAATCTTGAAAATTTATAATCTTGTTTCCAGTATCGCCTGACAATAAAAGAGCGATTGACACCATCTGCAAAACAGTTTTTAGTTTTGCTAAATTTGATACTGGAAGTTTTATTCGTCCTTTTGCTAAAAATTCTCTAAGCCCTGAAATTAATATTTCACGAGTGAGAATAATTATTGCTGCAATAACCTCATAATGTCTAATAGTTCCATCCATTACTAACAAGATTAATGCTGTAGCAACAATAATTTTATCTGCAATTGGGTCTAGCAATTCACCTAATTTAGACTCTTCTCCAAGCATTCGAGCTAACATTCCATCTAAAAAATCAGTAAAAGAGGCCACTATAAATAATATTAGTGCAGTTAAATCTCCATAAAAACCTGGAAGGTAGAACGCCAAGACAAAGAAGGGGACAATTATTATTCGTCCAATTGTTAATATGTTTGGAATTTTTTTAAGCATAATTATTCGTGAAAAAAGTTATATATCTTTTTTGCAACTTTTTCTTCAACACCTTCTACAGACTTTATTTCATCAAAACTAGCAGACTCAACAGATCTTGCAGAACCAAAATGGTTTAATAACGCCCTTTTTCTAACAGCTCCAATACCTTCGATTTGATCTAATAATGATTTTGATAATCCTTTAGCTCTTTTGGCTCTATGTGAAGTAATTGCAAATCTATGAGCCTCATCTCGAAGTCTTTGCATAAAGAATAAAGTTGGATCATTTTTTTCAAATTTAAAGCTTTTACCATTATAGAAGAATGTTTCATCTCCATTATTTCGAAATTTACCTTTCGCAATAGCAATCATTGGAAGATCATGAAGACCTAATTCATCCAACACCTCTTTAGCTGAAGAATATTGCCCTTTTCCTCCATCGATTAGAATTAAATCTGGAAGCGTTAAATAATTTCCTTTTTCTAAAATCGCTCTTTTAAATCTCCTAGATAAAACTTCTTTAAGCATAGCAAAATCATCTTGTTTAGCTCCTTTTGTTTTAATATCAAATTTTCGATATCTCTTTTTAACAAAACCTTCATTACCAAAAGTAACCATGGCGCCAACACTGTTTGTTCCTGAAATATGACTATTGTCATAAACCTCAACTAAGTTGACTGAACTTTTTAGATTAAATTTTTTTGCAACTCCCTCGAATAAATTTTTATTATTATTTGTTTCATAAAGCTTTCTGTTTAATGACTCTTTTGCATTTTTTTCAGCCATTGCCACAACTTTTGCTTTTGTTCCTTTTTTAGCTGTATTGATTGAAATAGTATTTCCTTCTTTTTTACTCAAAGTTTCTTCAATTAGTTTTTTATCTTTTATATCAGTGTTGATAATAACTAGTTTAGGTACAGTTTTATTTTCATAAAATTGCATTAAAAATGAGGACATTATCTCTGATACATCTTGATCAGGATCATGCTTAGGAAAGTAAGCTTGATTTCCCCAATTTTGTTTTGATCTATAAAAAAAAACTTGAATACAAGCTTTGCCAGATTCTTTATACCCAGCAATTACATCAGCATCAACTAGGTTAGCTTCATTAATTCTTTGAGAGGATTGTATTATATTTAGAGATTTTATTCTGTCCCTATAAATTGAAGCTTTTTCAAAATCAAGTTCATCACTAGCCGCTTCCATTTCTTTAGATAGATTTTTTTGTATATCTCTTGATTTACCTGATACAAATTGAATTGCTTGGTCTACTGTTTTTTTATAATCAGATTTATCTATGTAGCCTACACATGGACCTGAACATCTCTTTATTTGATAAAGTATACATGGTCTTTTTCTATTTTTAAAAGTTCCATCATCACAAACTCTTAATTGAAATATTTTTTGAAGCATTTTAATTGTCCAATTAGCAGTTCCTGCAGATGCAAAAGGACCAAAATAAAAACCTTCTTTTTCTTTTCTACCTCTATGCTTCATTACTCTAGGCCATTGTTCCTTCTCACCAATAAATATGAAAGGAAATGATTTATCGTCTTTAAGTAAAATATTAAATTTTGGCTTATGTTTTTTGATTAAGTTGGCCTCTAAAAGTAAAGCTTCACTTTCATTTGCTGTAGTGGTGATTTCAATTTTAAAAGTCTGAGATAACATTCTCTCTGTTCGAATGATGTGATTTTTTTCAGCAACATAACTTTTCAATCTATTGGGTAAGTTTTTAGCTTTTCCAACATAAATAATATCATCTTTATGATTGAGCATTCTATAAACACCAGGGCTTTTAGGAATTAGTGGTAGCTCTTTTTTTATTACTTCTTTTCCAAATTCAGAGCTTTTCATGACTTCTTTTTTTGGTAATTTGAATACCAACAGAGGTACATTCTTTTAATATCTCAAGTTTTTCAATTTGAAGCATTATTTTACCAATACGTTTGTCTTTAAACAAAATATCAAAAACATCTTCTGCCAGAGTTTCTAAAAAGTTGTAGTGCTTATTTTTGGTAAGTTTTTTAATCAATTTTACAACTTGTCCATAATTTACAATTGATTTGATATCTTTATCACTGGTTGGTTTTTTATCTTCGTAATCAATCTCAAGGCTAAATTTAACTTTTTGAGGTTTCTCTTTTTCAAATTCGTAATAGCCAAGTTTTAAATCTAAGGTAAGTTCTTTAATAAGAATTTTTTTTTCGTAGTTAAAAAGACTTTTATTTTTATCTAATTTTACAACTTTTAAATTACTTTTTTTCATTCTTTACCTATCACATCTGGTGTTTGCCAGTTTAAATTTTGACCACTATCTATAGCCAAAACTTGACCAGTAATAGATCTATTTTTAATAAAAAAGTCAACAGCATTACATATTTGATCAACATCTACTTGTCTTTTTAAAGGGGTTGCTAAATATTGTTTTTTAAAATGTTTATCACTTTGTCTTTTGTTTTTAATTGTTGGGCCTGGTGCGATTGCATTTACTCTAATATTTGGAGCTAAACTCATGGCACTTGTTTTTGTTAAAGTATAAAGACCAGTTTTACTTATTGTGTAAGAAAAGAAGTAAGGAGTTAATTTAAACACTCTTTGATCTATAATATTTATAATATTATTATTTTTCCCCTTAACATTTTTTGCAAATTCTTTAGATAGTAATGCCGGTGTTCTTAAATTAGTTCTTAAATGATGTCCCCAACTATCAGTGGTAAAATTTTCCAATTTATCATTTTCAAAAAGCGATGCATTGTTAATTAAACAATCAAAATATTTTAATTTAGATTTTGCAAATTTAACTATCTTATTTACGTCTGTTTCTTTACTTAAGTCTCCTTTGACCAAGTAAATCTTAGCACCATTTTTTTCTAATTCTTTTTTTAAGCTTTCTGCTTTTGATTTTGATTTATTATAATGGATTAATATTTCTTTATTTGGTCCAGATAATTTTCTTGCAATTGCAGCACCCATTCTAGTAGCACCACCAGTTATAATTATTTTGTTTGCTTCCATTTTTTCTTTCCTTTTTTTGCTCTAGTACCTGGTAAACCCATAGTTGATCTTCCTTTTGGATAAATTTTATTATTGGAACTATATTTTTTTACTTTTGGATTTAAAGTAATTTCTAGTTCAGAGGCCTCAAGCTTTCTAATTTCATCTCTAATTTTAGCAGCTTCTTCAAATTCGAGGTTTGTTGCTGCTTCCTTCATTCTTTTATTTAAAGCCTTAAGGTGTTTTTTTAGATTACCCCCAATATTTTCATCGGTACCAACTTTTACGTAATCTTTTTCATAAACACTCTCAAGGACATCGCCAATTTCTTTTTTTATAGTCTTTGCATCAATTTTATGTTTTTTGTTATAGGCAACTTGAATAGCTCTTCTTCTATCAGTTTCTTTGATGGCATTTTTAATACTTTTTTGTTTCTTTATCTGCATAAAGAATAACTTTACCATCTAGGTTTCTAGCTGCTCTTCCAATTGTTTGGATTAAAGAAGTTTCAGATCTTAAGAAACCTTCTTTATCAGCATCTAAAATACCAACTAAAGCACATTCGGGTATATCAAGACCCTCTCTTAAAAGGTTAATACCAACCAATACGTCAAATACTCCAAGCCTTAGATCTCTCATAATTTCTATTCGCTCCAAAGTATCTATGTCTGAGTGCATGTATCTAACTTTAATACCATTTTCATGGAGGTATTCTGTTAAATCTTCAGCCATTTTTTTGGTTAAAGTTGTGACCAGCACCCTGTAATTGTTATCAATCACTTTTAAACATTCATGCATTAAGTCATCTACTTGATTTTTTGCTGGCCTAATCTCAACTGGTGGATCAATCAATCCGGTAGGTCTGATTACTTGTTCAACAAACTTATTTTTTGTTTGTTTTAATTCCCAAGGTCCTGGAGTTGCAGAAACAAAAACTGTTTGAGTTCTCATAGCATCCCATTCTTCAAATTTAAGGGGACGGTTATCCATACACGAAGGTAGCCTAAATCCATATTCAGCTAGATTACTTTTTCTAGATCTATCACCTTTATACATACCATTTAATTGTGGAACAGTTACATGACATTCATCAACAAAAATCAAAGTATTGTCAGGGAAATATTCAAATAGAGTGGGAGGGGGTTCACCTGGTTTTCTACCTGATAAAAATCTTGAATAATTTTCAATACCAGCACAAGAGCCAGTTGCTTCAATCATTTCTAAATCGAACTTAGTTCTTTCCTCTAATCTTTGTGCTTCTAGTAACTTATTTTGTTCTTTAAATTTTTTTAAAGTTGCCTCAAGCTCTCTCTTGATCTTGATTATCGCTTGCTCAATTGTTGGTTTTGGAGTGATGTAATGACTATTTGCATAAATTTTAATCACATCAAGTTCATTTACTAAATCACCTGTCAGAGGATCAAATTCTTCTATCTTTTCTAACTTATCTCCAAATAAACTTAATCTCCAGGCACGATCTTCTAAGTGAGATGGAAAAATTTCTAGATATTCACCTCTAGCTCTAAAAGTTCCTCTATAAAAATTTTGGTCATTTCTTTTGTATTGAAGTGCTACTAAAGATTTAATTAATTCTTCTCTATTATAGTCATAATTAGTTTTTAAGCTTAAGGTCATCTTGCTATAAGCCTCAACAGAACCTAATCCATAAATACAAGAGACACTTGATACAATAACTACATCGTCTCTTTCTAACAAAGATCTTGTTGCTGAGTGACGCATTCGATCAATTTGTTCGTTAATTGAAGCCTCTTTTTCAATATAGGTGTCTGAACGAGGCACATATGCTTCTGGAGTATAGTAATCATAGTAAGACACAAAATATTCAACTGCATTGTCTGGAAAGAAAGATTTCATTTCTCCATATAGTTGAGCAGCCAATGTTTTATTTGGAGCAAGAATTAAAGCTGGTCTGTTTGTTTTTTCGATAACTTTTGCCATTGTAAAAGTTTTTCCAGATCCAGTAACACCCAGTAAAACCTGACTAAGTTGATCTTTATTTGCACCATTAACTAATTGTTTGATAGCTTCTGGTTGATCCCCTGCAGGCTTAAAATCAGTTTTCATCTGAAACTTTTTTCCACCCTCAAGCTTAGGACTAATCCCAGGATTTTTATTTTGAATTTCTGTAATTAAATCTTGATAAGTATTCTGCATTATCTATAAAACTAGAGGATTAAAATTATATTTCAATGAGCATAATATCAGACAGTTTAAAAAGAATTAAACCATCACCAACAATAGCTGTTACTCAAAAAGCAAGAGAATTAAGAGCTGCTGGTAAAGACGTGATCGGTCTAGGGGCAGGTGAGCCTGATTTTGATACTCCGGATAACGTAAAGAATGCAGCAATCAAAGCTATTAAAAGTGGAGACACCAAATATACAGCTGTTGATGGAACCCCTGCTTTGAAAAAAGCAATTATAGCAAAGTTTAAAAGAGAAAATAAGTTAAGTTATTCAGTTGATCAAATTACAGTTGGAACTGGTGGTAAACAAGTTCTCTACAATGCATTCATGGCAACTTTAAACAAAGGTGATGAAGTTATAATTCCAGCACCTTTTTGGGTGTCTTATCCAGATATGGTTTTATTAGCTGGTGGAAAGCCAAAAATAGTTAAATGTACTGAACAAGAGGGATTTAAACTTACACCTTTAAAATTAAGAAAAGCTATTACAAAAAAAACAAAATGGTTAATTTTAAACTCACCTTCAAATCCAACAGGGGCAGGTTATACTAAAAAAGAAATTGAAGAGTTAGCAAAAGTTTTAATTAAAAATAAAAAAGTTCATATTTTGAGCGATGATATTTATGAGCATATTAAATATGATAATTTCAACTTTTATACAATCGCACAAAATTCTAAGTTAAAAGATAGAACTCTTACCATGAATGGTGTGAGTAAATCTTATGCAATGACTGGTTGGAGAATAGGTTATGCAGCGGGTCCAAAAGATATAATTAAAGCGATTGGTAAAATTCAATCACAATCTACATCAAACCCATCTTCAATAAGTCAAGCAGCTGCCGTTGAAGCTTTAAATGGGAACCAAGGCTTCATTCAAAAGAGATCAAAGGCTTTTAAAGAAAGAAGAGATTTTGTAGTTAAAACTTTAAATAATATTAAAGGAATTAATTGTTTAACACCTAATGGTGCTTTTTACGTATTTCCAAGTTGCAAAGGTCTTTTAAATAAAAAAACAAAATTAAAAACAGATACTGATTTTGTTCAAAAATTATTGGAAAAATCAAACGTTGCAGTAGTTCAAGGATCTGCATTTGGTTTAGATGGTTATTTTAGAATTTCTTATGCTACTTCTATGCAAAATTTAAAAAAAGCCATGGAGAGAATAAAAACTTTCTGTGAAAGTTTATCTTAAGAAGTGAAAACAGCCTTATTATTTGGTGCAACAGGTTTAGTTGGAAGCCATGTTTTAAATCAATTAATTAGCAATAATAATTATTCTAAGATTAAGTTATTTGTTCGTTCATCAATAAATATAAGTGATCCAAAGATTGAAATTATTCAAACAGATTTTAATAATTTAGAAAATCATAGAGAAGATATTAAAGGGGATGATTGTTTTTTTTGTATTGGTACTACAAAGAAAAATTCACCAGATAAAAATGAATATAAGAGAGTGGAGCTTGAGGTTCCAAAACAAATCGCTCAAATAGCAAAATCAAACTTAGTAAATTCATTTGTTTTTATTTCATCTGGCTATGCAGATCCAAAAAGTTCAGGAGACTATTTAAAATTTAAAGGAGAAGTAGAAGAGGAATTAAGAAGACTAAATTTTCCAAAGCTTGGAATTATGAGACCTTCTTTCTTATTGGGCGATCGAAAAGAAAAGAGAACAGGTGAAAAAATAGGAATTTTTGTATTTAAATTATTATCCCCTCTATTTTTAGGGCCTCTAAAGAAAATGAAACCTATTCATTCAGCAACAGTTGCAAAAGCAATGATTGCTATTACTCAAAATGATAGTTCAAAAATAATTTTTGAATCTAATGAGATATCAGAGTTAATTAACTAACCTTTAAACCAAACCAAGTCTTATCACTGAGTTTCCTGCATCTTTAATGCAGTCTCTTGCAGGTTTAAATTTCACTCCTAATAAATCTTCAGCATAAGTAGTATCTGTTTGCATTAAAATTCCTAATTCAGGTACCATAATTTTTGCAGATGAGTCCAAATAGCTAATCAACTTTAACATAAAGTTTGGCATTTCTTTTTTTGGTAGTTTTTTTGCGTACTGCGGAAACTCTTCTTGCATAATTTTAGAAATTTCTAGCATTTTTTTAACTTCTGAACCAATTAACAAACGTCTTCCATTTACTTTAGAATTTTTTAATGAAAGTACATGTGCTTTTGCAACATCTTTTACATCAGAAATCAATATCCCAAAATTTGGAGCCATTGGATATTTTCCTTTAAGAAAAAGTTGAACATATTTAGTCGATGTATTTTCTTTATCATCTAATGCATCACCATTAACACCGCCCGGATTAATAACTGTAAGTTTATCCTTCAATCCTTTACTTTCCATTAAATCCCAAGCTGCTTTCTCAGCTTTAGTTTTAGATACAATATAATCATTAGATCCACTCCATTCGGTATCAGACCAATCGTTTTCTCCAACATTGTAAGGGTTTGTTCTATTAGGCCTTTTGAACATTGCTGCAATTGATGATGTTAAAACTATCTTTTCAACATTAGCTTCTATTCCTGCATTTAGAACTCTTAAAGTTCCACCTTTAGCAGCTGGAACTAAAGCCTCTCTATTTCTGGAACTTTTCATAGGATAAGGAGAGGCAGTATGTATAATATATTTACAGTCTTTAGCTGCTTCATTCCAACCCTCATCCTTTAATAGATCTAATTCAACAAATGATAATTTATCTATTGAAACGTATTCGCTTAGAGTTTTTTTTGTTTTCTCTAATGAGCTTTGATTTCTAACCGTTCCTAAAACTTCGTATCCAGAGTTTAATAATTCAATTGCTATATGTTTTGCTATCCATCCACTTATTCCAGTTAATAATACCCTGTCTGTCATTATAAATACCCTTCTGTTTGTTATATGTTTTAATCTCGAATTAGTGAGATAAGAATTTTTCGGCTTCTAATGCTGCCATACAACCCATTCCTGCAGCTGTAACGGCTTGTCTAAAAGTTTTGTCTTTAACATCTCCTGCAGCATACACTCCAGGAATATTAGTTTCAGTAGAATCTGGTTTTGTTAATAAATACCCTTCTTTATCCATATCCAACTGTTCTTTGAATAAAGCAGTTGCTGGATCGTGACCAATAGCAATAAATAAACCATCAATTTTCATTTCTTTAATATCATTAGTCTTTAAATTCTTAATCTTGATACCTGTCACATTTTTTGGTTCTCCGTCACCTATAACTTCATCAACAGCGCTATCCCAAATAATTTCAATTTTTTTATTTTCCATTAATTTCTTTTGAAGCATCTTCTCAGCTCTCAATTCATCTCTTCTATGAATTAGTTTTACCTTTGATGCAAATTTTGTAAGAAACATTGCTTCTTCAACAGCAGCATTACCACCACCGACAACAGCAACCTCTTTATCTTTAAAGAAAAAACCATCACAAGTAGCACATGCAGAAACTCCAAATCCTCTAAAGTTTTGTTCAGACTCTAAGTTTAACCATCTAGCTTGTGCTCCGGTTGAAATAATTATGCTATCAGCAGTATATTTTTGACCACTATCACCTACAGCTTCAAAGGGTTTAGATTTTAAATTTACTGAAGAGATATGATCTTCAATCATTTCAGTTCCAACAGCTTTAGCCTGATCTCTCATTTGATCCATTAACCAAGGACCTTGAATTACATCAGCAAAACCAGGAAAATTTTCTACATCAGTCGTTGTAGTTAATTGCCCGCCAGGTGCAGAACCATAAACTAAAATAGGATTTAACATTGCTCTAGCCGCATAAACTGCAGCAGTGTATCCGGCTGGACCGGATCCAATTATTAACACTTTTGTGTGTTTAGTTGGATTTTGACTCATATGAAAGCTATATAGTGATTAATGTCTAAATTAAAAGGTATTTTATTAACTCAAGGTATGCATGGCATGATAAGCCAAGTTGAAGGATTAGCAAAAGCTTTAGATGTTGATTTTACACACCACACAGTTGAACTAAATAGTTTTTGGAAAGTGATTCCTCCAAAGCTTACACCTATTTCACAAAACGTTTATAAAAAAATTAATCAGGATGATTTTGATGTTATAATTTCTTGTGGTCGCAAAAGTGTTATTCCATCAATTCATTTAAAAAATACAGCTACTAAAAAAGTATTTAATATTCATATTCAGGATCCAAAAGTAGATCTTAATCATTTTGATTTTATTGTTGCTCCAGAACATGATGCTTTAGATGGCCAAAATGTCCTCAATACAAAGGGCGCCATTCATTACCTCACGGAGAACGAAATTAGTGAAAATAAAGATTATTTAAAATCGTTTATTAGAAATGATGAAAGGAAAATCTGGACTTTAATCTTGGGTGGTCCGACAAAGTATTATGATTATTCAACAAAAAATATGAAACATATTTTCACCTCTATATATAAATTGTTAAAAAAACATGACTTTCAATTAGTGGTAATTCCATCAATGAGAACTCCCATAAACACTATTCATTACGCCAAAGAATTTTTTGGAGAAAGTCATACTGTTATAATGGACGTGGATAAAAAAGCATATTTATCAGCTTTTGCAATTGCAGAAAATATTATAGTTACATGTGACTCAAGCTCAATGATCTCTGAAGCAGCTTTGACTGGAAAACCAATTTATATAGCCAGTATTTTACCTAAAAAAAATGACAAAAGATTTCAAAGATTTAGAAATTTATTTAGAGAATTAAATATTACTCGAAATCTAGGTGAAGAAGTAGAAAATTGGAACTATCAAAAGTTAGATGAAACGAATAGAGTAGCAAATATTATCAAACAAAAAATTAATTCTTAATGTCATTTCTAAATTCAATACAAACTCAATCAAAAAAACATGATATCCCCTTTGATCATTGGGAATATCATAATGCACTTTCAGATGGAGCAATTGAAGAAATTGTTAAAGCTGATATCCCAGATGTGAGCAAGCATAATCTTAGCTATGATGGAACTAGAGCAATCGATGGTGGTGCTGCTGAATTTAGAGAAGGGATAGCATCTGGTGGTGAAGCAATTAAATTTAGATGTTTTGTTACAAAGGAAAATGAAAAACAATTCCCATACCTAGTTAAATTTATCAATGAATTACAATCCAAAGAAGTACATGATACTATCTCAAAAATGATTAATAAAGATTTATCAAACTCATATGTTAGAGTTGAAGTTATCTGTGATCGAGAGGGTTTTTGGCTAAAGCCTCATTGTGATATTAAAGAAAAACTTATGTCAGGATTAATTTTTGTGAATAATGCCAATGAGTCTGAAGATTTAGGGACTGATTTTTACAATGAAAAATTAGAAAAGGTCAAAACCGTCCCTTATAAAAATAATTATGGATATATGTTTACTAGTGGCCCAAATACTTGGCATGGTATGGAAAAGAAAACAATTGTTAAAGAAAGACGTTGTATTCAGGTAAATTATGTTACCTTTGAAACTGATTGGAAAGTCAAATAATTTTTATATGATCACCCAGTGATATTTTGCCATCATTTATTATCTGACATCTAATACCACCTTTCCTCAAAAATTCTTTGATGATGTCATTTCTATCTAATTTTTCTGAAAGATGTCGACACGGTCTGCATAGATCTATTACTTCTAGATTGACAGATCCTATTTTAATTCTTTTTTCAACAAGATCATTTAGTCGTATTCCCTTAGTAACAATATTTCTTCTAAAGTTTAAGTGAGGAATATTTAATTTATTTTTAAAATTGTATTCATCAATATTTTCACTTTCAATAATTGATAATTGATTAAAGGGATCATTATAATCTTTGAAATGTCTGTCACCAACAATTCCTTTGCCAGCAACCACATCTACCTCTGTTACCTCAATAATTTCTTGGTTATGATTTTTAGTGAGCCCAATTTTTATTATCTCAGACATTTTAAATATCTTGGAGAGAGGTAACTTCTAATTTTTTAGTTTTAAGTGATTTAATCGCCTCAAGACAAGCTTGAGCAGTAGACATATTTGTACAATATGGAACTTTGTTCTTAAGGGTTGCTCTTCTTAGCGCTATTGCATCATTTAATCTATATTCAGAGTTTCCACCTCCAGTATTAATTACTAGAGCAATTTTTTTAGAGTCTAAGACATCTACTATATGAGGAGAGCCACTACTTACTTTATTAATAATCTTACACTTCATTCCATGTTTTCTAATGTACTCCGCAGTTCCTTTTGTTGCACAAAGTGTGAAATTTAACTTGATTAATTCTTTTGCTAAATCAATTCCTTCATCCTTATGTGAGTCTTTTAATGATACAAACGCTAATCCTTGTTTTGGTAATGAGTTTGCAGCACCAATTTGGCTTTTAGCAAAAGCCATACCGAAATCTTTATCAAATCCCATGACTTCACCAGTTGATTTCATTTCAGGTCCTAAAAGTAAATCACTGTTTGGAAATTTATTAAAAGGGAATACAGCTTCTTTAACTGCATACATTCCTTTAGATTTGTCTTTCAAATTAAATTTAGATAATTTTTCACCAGCCATTACACGTGATGCAATTTTAGCAAGTGGAAGACCTTTTGCTTTTGATACAAACGGTACTGTTCTACTAGCTCGAGGGTTTACTTCAATTACATAAATTTCATCTTTCTTAATTGCAAATTGAATATTCATAAATCCTTTAACTTTTAAAGCTAAAGCTAATTTCTTAGTTTGATTTTCTATTTCTTTAATTAAATATGGCTTTATCGATACTGGTGGTAAACTACATGCTGAGTCTCCAGAGTGAATTCCGGCTTCTTCAATATGTTGCATAATACCCGCTACATGGACTTGTTTTCCATCTGATATTGCATCAACATCAACTTCCATTGCATGATCAATAAACTTATCAATAAGAATTGGATTTTCTTCAGCAGCTTTGAATGCTTCTTCAACAAAGTTTTTAAGTTGGCTTTTCTCATGAACAATTTCCATTGCTCTTCCACCTAATACATAAGAGGGTCTAACCATTAAAGGTAGACCAATTTTTTCTGCAATTTGAATTGCTTGCTTGAAAGTTTTAGCAATTCCACTTTCAGCTTGTTTAAGTTTTAATTTATTTAATAGATTTCTAAATCTGTCCCTATCTTCAGCCAAATCAATTGATGTGTATTGAGTTCCTAAAATTGGCAGCTTGTTATCATGTAAAAATTTAGCAAGTTTAATTGGAGTTTGACCACCAAACTGTGCGATAACACCCACAAGGTTTCCTTTTTCTTTTTCTTTTTTAATTATATTGAAGACGTATTCTTCTTTTAATGGCTCAAAATATAAACGGTCACTAGTGTCATAATCTGTTGATACGGTTTCAGGGTTACAGTTAACCATGATTGTCTCAAAACCTGCATCTTTCAATGAAAAACTAGCCTGACAACAGCAATAATCAAACTCAATTCCTTGACCTATTCTGTTTGGCCCACCACCAAGTATTATGATTTTTTTTCTTGAAGATGGATCTGCTTCACATTCTGAATTAATTGAAAAATTACGCTGATATGTTGAATACATATATGGTGTGAATGATTTAAATTCAGCCGCACAAGTATCTACTTTCTTAAATACAGGTAATATTTTTAGAGCCATTCTTTTATGTCTAACAATATCTTCAGAAGTTTTTGTTAGTTCAGATAATTTTTTATCAGAAAAACCAATTGATTTTAATCGGTTAAACTCATTAAAATCTTTTGGTAGTCCTTTATTTTTAATTTTAGTTTCATTTTCTACAATTTCTTTAATCTGCTCTAAAAACCACGGGTCAATTTTAGATAAAGCAAAAATTCTTTTTAAATTAATTTTTTTTCTAATTGCCTCTGCAACAAGTAAAATTTTGTTTGGAATATTCTCTTTTAATTTTTTCTCTATTTGACGTTTATTAAGATCAAATATTCTATCTAAACCTGAAAAACCAGTTTCTAGAGAAACCATTGCTTTTTGAAGTGATTCTTTGAAGTTTCTTCCAATTGCCATTGCCTCACCAACAGATTTCATAGAAGTGCCTAATGTTGCAGGTGAAGTTGAAAATTTTTCAAATGTAAATCTTGGAATTTTAGTTACCACATAATCTATACTTGGTTCAAATGATGCAGGGGTTACTTTTGTGATTTCATTTTTTAACTCATCCAAAGTGTATCCAACTGCAAGTTTAGCAGCAACTTTTGCGATAGGAAAACCCGTTGCTTTTGATGCAAGAGCAGATGATCGAGACACTCTTGGGTTCATTTCAATTACAACCATTCTTCCATTTTTTGGATTGATCGCGAACTGAACATTTGATCCACCTGTCTCAACCCCGATTTTTCTAAGACACGCAATTGAAGCATTTCTCATTACTTGATATTCTTTATCAGTTAACGTTAAAGCAGGAGCAACAGTAACAGAATCTCCAGTATGAATTCCCATTGGATCAATATTTTCAATAGAACAAATAATAATACAGTTATCCTTCTTGTCTCTTACAACCTCCATTTCAAATTCTTTCCAACCTTCTAAGCATTCTTCAACTAGAACTTGATTAACAGGGGACTCGTGCAATCCATTTTTAATAATTTTCAAATAATCTTTTTTATTTTTAGCAATACCACCTCCTAGACCTCCTAAAGTAAATGCTGGTCTTATGATTGCTGGTAAACCAATTTTCTTTAAAACTTTGGATGCTTGATTTATGTTATTTACAATTTCAGATTTAGGTAAATCTAAACCGATATCGATCATATTTTTTCTAAATTTCTTTCTGTCCTCGGCATTTGAAATTGCTTTAGAGTTAGCTCCAATCAACTCTATTTTATATTTTTTTAGAATTCCTTTTTTTTCAGCCTCCATTGCAAGGTTAAGTGCAGTTTGACCGCCCATTGTTGGAAGAATTGCATCAGGTTTTTCTTTTTTTAGAATTTTTTCTAAAACTTCTAAGGTGATAGGCTCAATATACGTTTTATCTGCAACATCAGGATCAGTCATTATTGTTGCTGGATTTGAGTTAATTAATACAACTTTATAACCCTCATCTCTTAGAGCTTTACAGGCTTGAGTTCCTGAATAATCAAATTCACAAGCTTGACCAATAATAATAGGACCAGCTCCAACAACTAATATCTTTTTAAGATCTTTTCTTTTTGGCATTTTTTTTCATATTGTTAATAAATTCTTGAAATAAATACACACTGTCTTGTGGACCAGGATTAGACTCTGGATGATACTGAACAGAAAAAATAGGTTTGTTTTTAAATCTAATTCCTTCAATGGTGTCATCAAAAAGTGATTTATGAGTTACTTCAATTTTTTTTGGTAAAGTTTCTTCAACCACTACAAAACCGTGATTTTGACTTGTGATTTCTACATTATCATGAATTAAATTCTTAACCGGATGGTTTGCACCTCTATGACCAAGTTTCATTTTTTTTGTTTTACCACCCAATGCTAAAGCAAGTATTTGATGACCTAAACAAATACCAAATACAGGTAAGTTTTTGTTAATCAAATCATTAACTATTTTGATAGCATATTTCCCAGTTGCTGCTGGATCTCCTGGGCCATTAGATAAAAATATACCATTTGGCTTAAGTGCTAAAATTTTATCAGCAGGAGTTTTACAAGAAACAACAGTTACTTTGCAATTAAAGTCTGAAAAATATCTTAAAATATTTTTCTTTATCCCATAATCGATTGCAATTACATGAAATGAGTTTTTATTATTTTTTTTATATCCAGATTCTTTTTTCCATGTTTTAAGACCTTTCCAGATATAGTTTTTTGAGGTTGTTACTTTTTCTGCAAGATCAAGATTTTTTAATCCGCTCCATTTAATTGTAGAGTTAGTTAGTTTGCTAATATTAAATTTACCAGTTTTGGAATAGGCAATAGTTCCTTTTGGGGCACCTTTATCTCGGATAAAATTAGTTAAACTTCTCGTATCTAAACCAGTAATACCAACTATTTTATTCTTTTTAAGCCAAGTATCTAAGTGAAGAAAAGATCTATAATTTGATGGAGAAGTTATTTCAGAATTAAATATTACCCCTTTTGTCCAAATTTTATCAGACTCGTAATCTTCTTTATTAGTTCCAACATTTCCAATGTGAGGAAATGTAAAATTTATAATTTGCCCCGCATAAGATGGATCAGATATAATTTCTTGATAGCCAGTTAATGATGTATTAAAACAAACTTCTCCTGTTGCTTCTCCTTGATAACCAATTCCAATTCCTTTAAAGATCCTCTTGTTTTCAAGAACTAAAACGCCTGTACTGATTTCTGAATTTTTTGAGTTAGATTTTTTTGCTTTTTTGATCAATTACAACTCATGAGTTAGAGGTTAATACAATAATTGCATTATTATCGCAACAGAGATGTATTATAAAATTGTAAAAAAACAATTTTTCTTTTGAAGAATTTTATCTTTCAAGTAGATTAAAAAATTATGGCATTAAAAGAAACTATCGAAACAGAATATAAAAACGCTTTAAAAGCTAAAGATAAAACAAAAATATCAACCTACAGGTTAATATTGTCTTCTATTAAAGATTTGGACATTGTGAACAGATCAGGTCCTAATAAAAAAGATACTGATGATGAGGATATCAAGAAGCTTCTTAAAAAAATGGTTAAACAAAGAGCCGAATCGATTGATATTTACAAGAAAAACAATAGAGCAGATCTTTTGGAAATTGAACAAAATGAATATGAAATTCTAAATGCATTTTTACCTAAACAACTCGGTGAAGATGAAACTAAGAAAATTTGCGCTGACCTAATCTCAAAACTTGGAGCAAGTTCAGTCAAAGATATGGGTAAAGTAATGGGTGCACTTAAAAAAGATTATGCAGATGAAATTGATTTTGCAAAAGCAGGACCTCTAATAAAAGAGTTATTAGGCGGCTAATGAAATACCCTAAAGATTATCTTGATGAAATTAAGACAAGACTTAAAGTTTCAACAGTTGTATCAAAGTCAGTAGCTTTAAAGAAAAGAGGCAAAGAATACGTAGGTTTATCTCCATTTAAAACTGAAAAAACTCCATCATTTACAGTTAATGATGAAAAAGAATTTTATCATTGTTTTGCAACATCTGAACATGGAAATATTTTTGATTTTGTAATGAAAACTCAAAATTTAAAATTTGGTGAAGCTGTTAAGCATTTAGCACAACTCGCTGGAATGCAGCCATATATGTTTTCAAAGCAAGATGAAGAAAGAGAAAAAAAATGGAAAGAATATCTCTCAATTTATGATCAATACGTTAATTTTTATCATAGTGAATTACTTAAAAATGAAGCTTATTCTAATGCAAGAGATTATTTAAAAAAAAGATCATTAAGTAAAGAGGAAGTTAAAAAGTTTAAAATTGGTTACATTGAAAAAAATCCTTCTTTTTTTGATAGATTAAAAAATGAATTTAGTGAACAAACTTTAATAGAAAGTGGCCTGTTTTATCTAGATGAAAAAAAGAAAATATATGTTGAAAGATTTAGGGGTCGATTAATATTTCCAATAAATAATATTTCAGGACAACCTATTGCTTTAGGCGGAAGAATAATAGAAAACTTAGATTATTTAGCAAAATATATTAATTCACCAGAGACAAATTTTTTTAAAAAAGGTTCGAACTTATATAATTTAGATTTAGCTAGAAAATTATCTAACAAGTTAGATCATATTTATTTAGTTGAAGGATATATGGATGTTGTTGGATTGAGTAAAAATGGTATTGAAAATGTAGTTGCAAACCTTGGCACTTCATTAACTGATAAACAAATCTTAACTTTGAATCAGTTTTTTGACGATATAATAATTTGTTTTGATGGTGATGAAAGTGGTTATAAAGCTGCTCTCAGAGCTGCAGAAAACTCTATAAAAGAATTAAAACCTGAAAAACAAATTTCATTTTTATTTTTACCAAATAAAGAAGATCCAGATAGTTATGTTAATAAACATGGAAAAAATTATTTTGTAGATTTTACTAAACAGAGTAAGCTGTCTATTCATCAATTCATTTTTGGTCACTATAAAAAACATACTGAAAATAATCCTTCTTCTATGGCAATATTTGAGAAAAAGCTTCGATCTATAGCAAATACTATTAAAGATGATTTTATTAAAAAATATGTTCTTGAGTATTTTTTAGAGAAAATTGCAGAGTTAACACCTCATTCTAATCAAAATAAGAAAAAGTTTTACCTAAAAAAAACTAAATCACTTGATTCAACTAAAAAACATTTTAATGAAAGTCAGTCTATATCAGGTGTGGAGCTAAAAGAGTTTTCTTTACTATATCTACTTCTAAATAATTTATCTTTTTTTCAAGCAAATATTCACTTAATAGAAAATATTAAACTATTTACAGAAATAAATAAGCAAATATTTAGTTCTATAATAGATAGATCAAAGTCTGGTGAACAAATGAACATTGAAAGTCTAAATTTGGATAAACAATTGCTAGATAAAATAAATAAGTTCGCTCCAATTAAACACATTCTTAAAAATAAACTTGATAATGATGATCAAGTCATCGAGCTGTTGGATGATATTTCAAAAGATTTATTTAATTATGATTTGGAGTTTAGGATTCAAGAATTAGAATCGAAGTTCTCAAAGGATATGAGTGAAACAACATTTAACGAGCTAAAAGAGTTGAAAAATGAGAGAAAAATCAATTAATCCGATCAATTTAGCAATGGATTTTTGCAAATTTGATATTATATAAGTCTTTCAAACTTATATTGCTGTGGAAAGAATTATTACAAAATCATTTGCGAGATTAATGGGTCGTGGAACCCATAGGGGTTTCATTACTTATGAAGAGTTAAGTAAATCTCTTGGAAAAAGAAATTTATCTGATGAAAACTTGTCTCAAGCATTTATTCATATTTTAGATGAACGTGTATCGCTTGTAGAAAAAAAATCTGATTTTAAAGTTTTAAGAAAAAAAGAAGGTTCATCAAAAGAAGAGGGCAAAACTATTGAAAAAAGTGACGACCCTATCAGAATGTATCTTCGTGAAATGGGTGGTGTTGAACTACTTTCCAGAGAAGGTGAGATAGCAATAGCTAAAAGAATTGAAGCGGGAAAAGATGTAATGCTGATTGCGTTATCGCAAAGTCCAATAACGGCACAACAATTTTTTGAATGGAATGATCAACTTCAAAAAGATGAAATTTTAGTTAGAGAAATTATAGATATTGACACTAACTATATGGAAGACGAATCAACTGGCCCTAGCGCTAAACAAAAAAATGCAGGAGAGATCGATAAAGATGAAGGCTCTAGTGATGGAGATGATGATGATTTTAATCCGACACTTGCTGCGATGGAAACTGAAATTAAACCTAAAGTTTTAAAAACAATTAATAATCTTACAAAAGAATATAATAAATTAATCAAATATCAAAAAGAAAAACTAGATTGCGTTCTAAATTCACAAAATTTTTCACCAACAAAGGAAAAAGGTTACGAAAAAATTGTCAATGATATTCTAAAAAACATTAAATCTCTTCAATTATCCCCATCAGTTTTAGAGGAACTAGTTCAAAAACATTATGTTGAAAATAAAAAAATTATTTCTTTAGAAGGAAATCTCTTGCGATTAGCAATGGATCATAAAATACCTAGAAATGAATTTATAAAATTTTATATTGGCAATGAAATAAATCCAAATCTTAAAAAATTTTTAGATACAAATTCTATTTGGAAACAGTTTTTTGCAAAAAATAAAGATGAATTTAAGAATATAAGAGAAAGATTGATAGAAATAAGTCATAAACTAGGTATTTCTGTAACAGATTTCAAAAAACTAGTAAGCAGAGTTCAAAAGGGCGAAAAAGAGTCTAGAATTGCTAAAAAAGAAATGGTTGAAGCTAATTTAAGATTAGTAATTTCAATAGCTAAAAAATATACAAATAGAGGTCTTCAGTTTTTAGATTTAATTCAAGAAGGAAATATTGGTTTGATGAAGGCTGTAGATAAATTTGAATATAGAAGAGGGTACAAATTTTCAACCTATGCAACGTGGTGGATAAGACAAGCAATTACAAGATCAATTGCTGACCAAGCAAGAACAATAAGAATTCCAGTTCATATGATTGAAACAATTAATAAAATTGTAAGAACTCAAAGATTAATACTAAGTGAATTTGGTAGAGAAGCAACGCCAGAGGAATTAGCGCAGAA